>JAFXEF010000046.1 GCA_017520935.1 Bacteroidaceae bacterium
CAGGTGAGTTGACCGAGTTTACCGAGTTGACCTGCCGAAAAATGACCGACTGTGATTTAAGGCCGAAAATCTGCACACCAAGTAGGCAGCAAATGTTTCCCAGTTGGGCTGCAAAAACCGTGGGGATTCAGTTACCCGCAAAGTGCCCGAGACTTGACGTTAATGTAGTAAGGAAAAATCAAAGAATGGCGAATAAAAATTTGCGTTTTCTCTCGCCTTGCACTAATTTTGCAGAAAAATAAAAAAAGATAACGATATGAGCAACCAACGTTATATGATGCGCGGCGTATCGGCCTCTAAAGAAGATGTGCACAACGCCATCAAGAATATCGATAAGGGTATATTCCCTAAGGCATTCTGTAAAATTATCCCCGACCTGCTGGGTGGCGATGAGGAGTATTGCAATATTATGCATGCCGACGGTGCAGGCACCAAGTCTTCGCTTGCCTATCTCTACTGGAAGGAGACTGGCGACCTCGGTGTGTGGAAGGGCATCGCACAGGATGCGCTGATCATGAACATCGACGACCTGCTGTGTGTAGGTGCCACGGATAACATCCTGGTGTCATCGACCATTGGGCGTAACAAGCTGTTGATTCCGGGCGAAGTGATCTCGGCCATCATCAACGGCACCGACGAACTGCTGGCCGAACTGCGCGAGATGGGCGTGGGCGTATATGCCACTGGTGGCGAGACTGCCGATGTGGGTGATCTCGTGCGTACCATTATCGTTGACAGCACTGTAACCTGCCGTATGAAGCGCAGCGATGTTATAGACAACGGTAACATACAGGCTGGTGACGTGATTGTAGGTCTCGCCTCATACGGTCAGGCTACCTATGAAAAGGAGTATAATGGTGGTATGGGCAGCAACGGACTTACCAGTGCTCGCCACGACGTGTTTGCCAAGTATCTGGCCGAGAAATATCCTGAAAGCTATGACCGTGCTGTACCCGACGAGCTCGTATACTCTGGTACCAAGCATTTGACCGATGCTATCGAGGGAAGTCCGCTCGATGCAGGCAAGCTCGTATTGTCACCGACACGTACTTATGCTCCCGTTATCAAGCAAATCCTTAATGAGATGCGCCACGATATTCATGGTATGGTACACTGTTCGGGCGGTGCACAGACCAAGATCCTGCACTTTATCGACAAACTCCACATCATTAAAGACAACATGTTCCCTGTTCCTCCCCTCTTTAGAACCATTCACGAAGAGAGCCACACCGACTGGGCAGAGATGTACAAGGTGTTCAATATGGGACATCGTATGGAAATCTACCTGCCTGCCGACAAGGCACAGCGCATCATCGAAATCAGCCAGAGCTTTGGCATTGATGCGCAGATCGTGGGTCGCGTAGAGGCCAGCGACAAGAAACAGCTCGACATACACAGCGAGTTTGGCGACTTCCACTACGAGTAATGTTTACAGGTTAAAAACCTGCAATGTGTGGGCTTAAGTTGGAACTGTATTACTTTGTCAGGTTTCTGTGTTGTTTAATTATTCGTTGATAACTTGAAAACAAGACTGTGCAAGCCGATATAAGTAACGAACTTAATGAGAGCCAGCTGGCTGCTGTGCTATACAATGAGGGGCCATCGCTGGTGATTGCCGGCGCAGGGTCGGGCAAGACCCGCGTGCTCACCTATAAGGTTGCTCATCTCATGGAGCAGGGACTGGAGCCTTGGCGTATATTGGCACTGACATTTACCAATAAGGCGGCTCGTGAGATGCGTGATCGTATAGGCAAACGGGTGGGAGAGCATCGTGCACGTTACCTATGGATGGGTACATTCCATAGCATGTTTTTGCGCATACTGCGCGCCGAGGCCGAGTATATAGGATTTCCGCCCAACTTTACCATCTACGACCAGACTGACTCGAAGAGCCTGCTCAAGAGTATCATCAAGGAGATGCAGCTCGACGATAAGACGTATAAGCCCAATGTGGTGCAGTGCCGCATATCGAATGCCAAGAATCGGCTGATGACAGCTCAGATGTATGCTGCTGATGCGCTTGCTGTGGCCGATGACCGACAAGCTAAGGTACCTGCGACACGCGATATATATTTGCGCTATCAGGAGCGCTGTCGACAAGCGGGGGCGATGGACTTCGATGATATCCTGCTTTATACTTATCTGCTTTTCAAGCAGCATCCAGAGGTGTTGGAGCGCTATGCCGAACAGTTTGCCTACGTGCTGGTCGATGAATATCAGGATACTAACTATGCACAGCACTGTATCGTGTGGCAGCTCACGCAGAGTCGTCAACGGGTTTGTGTGGTGGGGGATGATGCGCAGAGCATCTACTCGTTCCGTGGAGCCAACATCGACAATATTTTGGGATTTACCCGACAGTACAGCGATGCACGTGTCTTCAAACTGGAGGAGAACTACCGCTCTACGCAGATGATTGTGGGGGCGGCAAACAGCCTGATAGATAAGAACAGTGAGCAAATACACAAGGAGGTGTATTCGCGTCAGGAGGTGGGTGCACCGCTACAACTCATAGAAGCCTACTCCGATGTGGAGGAGGGGGAGATGGTGGTACGCCGCATACTAACACTCAAGCGCCGTGAGGATTTGTCGAACGACAGTTTTGCCATACTCTACCGCACCAATGCCCAGTCGCGTGTGTTCGAGGAGGTGTTGCGCAAGAATACCATTCCATACCGTATATATGGAGGCCTCTCTTTCTACCAACGCAAGGAGGTGAAGGATGTAATAGCCTATTTCCGCATGGCAGTGAACCCGCATGATGAGGAGGCCTTCAAGCGCGTCATCAACTACCCTGCCCGTGGTATAGGCGACACAACGGTGGGTAAGATTATGGCGGCAGCTTCGGATCACAGCGTGAGCCTATGGACTGTGATTGGTGATCCTGCGGCCTATAATTTGATTGTCAACAAGGGGACGATAACTAAATTGACCAACTTCTATAATCTTGTGAGCGGCTTTATGGAGCAGGTGAGTAGGGCAGATGCTTACGAACTGGCTCGTATGGTAGTACAGGGTGCGGGTATCATGACCGACCTCATGCAAGACACTACTGTGGAGGGGCGTAGCCGATTGGAGAATGTGCAGGAACTGATGGATGGTATGCACGATTTTGTGCGCTCACGTCAGGAGGAGGGCGATGAGGCTATCGGCTTATCTGATTTCCTCAGCGATGTGGCATTGCTCACCGATCAGGATAGCGACGATGACGATTCCGACAAGGTGACGCTCATGACTGTACATGCAGCCAAGGGACTGGAGTTTGATACCGTGTTTATAGTAGGTATGGAGGAACAGCTCTTTCCCTCGATGATGGCTTACGACAGTATCCGTCAGATGGAGGAGGAACGCCGCTTGCTCTACGTGGCCATCACACGTGCCGAGAAACGCTGTATACTCTCGTATGCCAAGAGCCGTTTCCGCTATGGCAAGGTGGAGTATGGCATGCCCAGCCGTTTTCTGAAGGATATCGATGCTGGGTATATGGACCCCCCCTCTAACTCCCCCAATAGGAGAAGAACCCAGCCTCAATCTACTATGTGGGGCGCATCAGACACTCCGCGACTTATGAATAGCTGTACCATGCGGACGGAATCGAGAATTCTGAGTAATCAAACCATACAGCAAGCCCCAAGAAGAAACATTATCTCAGCGAAGTCTGAAACTACCTCTCCTTGGAAGAGAATGGAACGAGAGGCTCCCTCACGTCGTTTGGTTTCTGCTAATGCCAGTGGCGGTGCTACCCGTGTGGCTCAGCTCACTCCTGGGCAGCATATCGAGCATGAACGCTTCGGGGTAGGTGAGGTGCTAAAGGTGGAAGGTACAGGCGAGAATACCAAGGCACTCATTCGATTCGAGAATGCAGGCGATAAACAACTGCTGTTGAAGTTTGCCCGGTTCAGAGTGCTGGGATGAGTGATGGAGACTGCCATTATGTCGTTTCCTGTTATGTTTACAATGCAATAACCTAATAATGCAACATGTTATGGATAATGTAACTTATATACCTCAGCCCGACCGTTACGAGGTGATGGGTTATCGTCGTGCCGGCAAAAGCGGAGTTCTGCTTCCCGAGATTTCGCTCGGTTTCTGGCACAACTTTGGTGAGAATCACGATGAGGCACGTGGACTTGAAATTGTGCACTACGCTTTTGATCATGGAATCTGCCACTTTGACTTGGCCAACAACTACGGACCTCCCAATGGTGCGGCCGAGGAGCGTTTCGGACGCTATATGAAGCGGTCAATGTACACGCATCGCGATGAGATGTTCATCGCCACTAAAGCTGGTCATCCTATGTGGTCGGGTCCCTATGGTGATTGGGGATCGCGCAAGAGCCTTGTTGCCAGTCTCGACCAAAGTCTCCGTCGTATGAACCTTGACTATGTGGATATCTACTATACCCACCGCCACGACCCGAATACTCCACTTGAAGAGACTATGCAGGCATTGGTCGATATCGTGCGTTCGGGCAAAGCATTGTACGTAGGCCTGTCGAAATACCCGGAGGAGGTGGCTCGCAAGGCATACGCCTACCTTGATGCGCACGATGTGCATTGTATCCTTTATCAAGGACGCTACAATATGCTCACCCGTCAGCCCGAAGAGGTTATCATCCCGCAAGCACATAAGCATGGGGTAGGATTTATCGCATTCTCTCCATTGGCACAAGGCTTGCTCACCGACCGCTATCTACAGGGTATTCCTGAAGGGTCGCGCATGACAACAAGTAGCTTTCTTCGTCCCGAAGCGCTCACCGGCGAACTTGTGGGCAAGTTGCGTGCGCTCAATGTGATTGCAGCCCGACGTGGCCAGACATTGGCTGAGATGGCGTTGGCATGGCTGTTGCGTGATGAACGTGTTACTTCGGTTATTATTGGTGCCAGCTCGGTGGAACAGCTGAAGAAGAACCTCCGTGCGCGAGAGAACCAACAGTTTACAGCAGAGGAATTGGCACAGATAGACGCTGTGTTGCTCCAATGACCTCTATACATCATCTACATTGTTGGGCATAAGGAAAGACAGATGTTCAAATAATTTTAATTTTGTTGAATTTTAGCCTTGCTCAGTAGGAAATATATAAGCCTTTTCTCCACATTCGCTCGTTGAAATTTGGCATTTCGCTCGGCTTGTTGTATCTTTGTCCCCTTAATTAAAATAGGTATATAATATACACGGAATATATGGACAAGAAATTTACCGAATATGGCCAGCTTAATCTCTCGGAGGTGAACAAAGAGGTGCTGGGCCGATGGGACGATAAGGATGTGTTCAGCAAGAGTATGACCGAACGCGAAGGATGCCCTTCGTTTGTGTTCTATGAGGGTCCCCCCTCAGCAAACGGTATGCCGGGTATCCACCACGTGATGGCTCGCGCTATCAAGGATATTTTCTGCCGTTACAAGACGATGAAGGGATTCCAAGTGAAGCGCAAGGCAGGATGGGATACCCACGGACTGCCCGTAGAACTGGGGGTGGAGAAGGCATTGGGTATCACCAAGGAGGATATCGGCAAAACCATCTCTGTGGCCGACTATAACGCTGCATGCCGTAAGGATGTGATGAAATTTACCAAGGAGTGGACCGACTTGACACATAGAATGGGTTATTGGGTGGATCTTGATGATCCCTATATAACCTATGACAACCGCTATATCGAGACCTTGTGGTGGCTGCTCAAGCAACTCTACAACAAGGGACTCCTGTATAAGGGATATACCATACAGCCCTATTCTCCTGCAGCAGGTACGGGGCTCAGTTCGCATGAACTGAACCAACCGGGTTGCTACCGTGACGTGAAGGATACGACCGTCATTGGACAGTTCCGAATGAAGAACCCGAAGCCCGAAATGACGGAGTGGGGTACACCGTACTTTATCGCCTGGACAACAACTCCGTGGACATTGCCCTCGAACACTGCGCTCTGTGTAGGTCCCAAGATTGACTATGTAGCAGTGCAGACCTACAACGGATATACAGGGGAGAAAATGACCGTGGTGCTCGCCAAGGCATTGCTCGGCATGCACTTCAATCCTAAGGCTGCAGAACTGGCACTCGAAGACTACAAGTCAGGCGACAAACTCATTCCCTATAAGGTGGTGGGCGAGTATAAAGGTTCTGACCTTGTGGGTATGGAATACGAGCAGTTGCTCCCATGGGTGAAGCCCGTAAGTATAGATGAGGGAGGCAACTGGTATGACGCTTCGGACAAGGCGTTCCGCGTTATCCCTGGTGACTATGTGACTACAGAGGATGGTACGGGTATCGTGCATATTGCACCTACCTTCGGTGCCGATGACGCCTTCGTGGCACGTGCGGCAGGCATTCCCTCGCTTTTTATGATAAATAAGAAAGGGGAGACTCGTCCGATGGTGGATCTCACCGGTAAGTTCTACCTGATGGAGGAACTGGACGAGAACTTCCTCGATGCTTGTGTGGATAAGGAACTTTACAAGAACTATGAAGGTCGTTGGGTGAAGAACGCTTATGATCCGCAGTTTATGGTCGATGGCCGCTACGACGAGAAGGCCGCCGCAGCTGCCGAGTCACTCGACATTTTCATCTGTCTCAACATGAAGGCCGACAATAAGGCATTCAAGATAGAGAAGCACGTGCACAACTATCCGCACTGCTGGCGTACTGACAAGCCCGTACTCTACTATCCCCTCGATTCATGGTTTATTCGCTCGACAGCAGTCAAGGAGCGTATGATGGAACTCAATAAGGCCATTAACTGGAAACCTGAAAGCACCGGTACCGGCCGTTTTGGTAAATGGCTCGAAAACCTCAACGATTGGAACCTCAGCCGTTCACGCTACTGGGGTACTCCGCTACCTATCTGGCGCAGTGAGGAAGGAGAGGAGCACTGCATCGGTAGTGTAGAGGAACTCTATAATGAAATAGAAAAATCTATTGCTGCAGGCTTTATGACCACCAATCCGTATAAGGAGATGGGATTTGTGCCCGGTGTATATAATAAGGAAAACTACGACAAGATAGATCTGCATCGTCCGTACGTGGATGATATTACCCTCGTTTCGGAGAGTGGCAAGCCAATGAAGCGCGAGCTCGACCTCATTGACGTATGGTTCGACTCGGGTGCTATGCCTTATGCACAGCTGCACTATCCGTTCGAGAACAAGGAGATTGTGGATAACCGCACATACTATCCTGCCGACTTCATCGCCGAGGGTGTAGACCAGACTCGTGGCTGGTTCTTCACACTCCACGCCATCGCTACGATGGTATTCGACAGCGTGTCCTATAAGGCCGTAATCTCCAACGGTCTCGTGCTCGACAAGAACGGAAATAAGATGTCGAAGCGTCTGGGCAATGCCGTAGATCCTTTCGGCGCTATCGAGAAATATGGTAGTGACCCGTTGCGTTGGTATATGATTACCAACTCTTCGCCTTGGGATAACCTCAAATTTGATGAAGAGGGTGTAGTGGAGGTGACCCGCAAGTTCTTCGGCACACTGCACAATACCTATAAGTTCTTTGCTCCGTATGCCAACCTCGACGGTTTCCATTACGGCGAAGCCGAGATACCTGTGGCTGAGCGTCCCGAGATTGATCGTTGGATTATTTCTGAACTCAATACCTTGATAAAGAATGTGGATGCCTGCTATGCAGATTACGAACCTACTCGTGCTGGCCGTCTCATCAACGACTTTGTCAATGATAATCTCTCCAATTGGTATGTGCGCCTCTGTCGCAAGCGTTTCTGGGGAGCGGGCTACACCGAGGATAAGTTGGCTGCTTATCAGACACTATATGTGTGCTTGGAGACCGTGGCCAAACTGATGGCTCCCATTGCTCCGTTCTATGCAGACAAACTGTATATGGACCTCGTGTATACTACAGGTCGCGATACCGTGGACTCTGTACACTTGGCACAGTTCCCCGTATGCGATGACTCGCTTGTGGATAAAGAACTTGAGATGCGTATGGAGTTGGCACAAAAGGTGTCCTCTATGGGCTTGGCATTGCGCAAGAAGGTGAACATCATCGTGAAGCAGCCTTTGCAGAAGCTGATGATTCCCGTAGATGCTGAGCTGAAAGCACGCCTTGAGGCCGTGAAGCCACTCATCATGAATGAGGTGAACGTGAAGGAGATTGACTTTGTGGAGGGTGCATCAGACATCCTTGTGAAGAAGGTGAAGTGCAACTTCAAGATTTTGGGTAAAAAGTTTGGTTCGCTGATGAAACAGGTGGCTGCTGCTGTGACAGCTATGACTCAGGAACAAATTGCTACATTGGAAACTGCTGGTAGCCTGACGCTCTATTTGGGTGATACCCCTGCTGTAATTGAAGCTGGTGAGGTGGAAATCTATAGCGAAGATATCCCTGGCTGGGTAGTGGCCAACGAAGGTGTGCTCACTGTGGCTCTTGATGTAACTGTGACTGATGCCCTGCGTCGTGAGGGTATTGCCCGCGAACTCGTGAGCAAGATTCAGAACATCCGCAAGAGCAGTGGTTTCGAGATAGTTGATCGCATAGCCGTGACACTGACGTCAGATGAGCAGAGCGATGCAGCCATCGAGGAGCATAAGGCATACATCTGTAACCAGGTGCTTGCCGATAGTCTTACCATCGGCGAGGTGGCCGTTGGCACAGTGCTCGAGTTTGATGGATTTACACTCATGGCATCTGTAGAAAAGATTTAATATTAATATATAGGTTAGGGCTTCGGCCCTAATCCCATTAAAAACTAAAGAACTATGGCAGAAAAAACACGTTACACCGATGAGGAACTGGAAGAGTTTCGCGTCATCATTTTAGAGAAACTGGAGTTGGCTCAACGCGACTACGATAACTTGAAGGGTTCGTTGAGCAACCGTGACAACAATACAGACAACGACACGGCTCCTACTTATAAAATATTGGAGGAGGGTGCCAATACACTCTCTAAGGAAGAGACGATGCGGCTGGCTCAGCGTCAGATGAAGTTTATCCAGAGTCTGCAGGCCGCGCTCGTACGTATTGAGAACAAAACGTATGGCATCTGTCGCGAGACGGGTAAGCTCATCCCTGCTGGTCGACTCCGTGCTGTGCCTCATGCTACGCTGAGTATTGAGGCTAAGCAGGGAAAGAAATAACTCGATTTGCAATTTGGCAATTTGCAAATTACCATTTATGTACATAGGATAGATTTTCCGGTTTGGCATATAGGTATATGTTGATTGCCAAATTGTAAATTATAAATTGTCAAATTGAGCATAAGATTGATGAAGCTAAAACTATCCGAAGGGCGAATGGCCGCGTTTATTGTGGCCATCTGCCTTATTTTAGATCAAGTTATCAAATTGACGGTGAAGCTTAACATGCGTTTGCATGAAAGTATTCACATTACCGATTGGTTTTATATCTATTTTACTGAGAACCCAGGCATGGCGTTCGGTATGGAGATATTCGGGAAGATTTTTCTGACACTCTTCCGCATCATTGCCGTAGGTTGTTTTGTATATTATCTTTACAGGATACGCGGTAAAGGCTTCCCACGAGGTTATATCGCTTGTGTGGCTTTAATTATTGCTGGTGCAGCAGGTAACATTTTTGACTGTGTGTTCTATGGCCCCCTTTTCTCGGAGAGTACGCCTTATGCTGTTTCTGAGATGGTGCCGTGGGGCGATGGTTATGCTCCGATGCTGAAAGGCAAGGTGGTGGATATGTTTTATTTTCCGTTGGTAGAGTGGAACTGGCCCGATTGGCTACCTTTCATTGGTGGTGAGCACTTCATCTTCTTCAGCCCTATCTTCAACTTTGCCGATGCCTGCATCAGTTGTGCTGTGATAGCTGTATTGCTGTTCTATAGTAAATGTATGAATTGGGGATTGGAAGGTCCCCTCTGTATTACCGATGAAGAGGGTACTGCGAAATAGTCTGTTAGTGGTGTCGGCTGTCTGGATCCTTTGTGCTTCGTGTGAAGAAAAGGTGCGCGCCGATGTGCTTCCTCCAGAGAAACTGGAGGCTATATTATACGACTATCACTTAGCGCAGGTTATGGTCAGTGATTTGCCATCTTCGGAACGATATAAGAAGGAACTGTATTTTTCCTATGTATATGATAAGCATGGAGTTACTGAAGAGCAGATAGACTCGTCATTGGTGTATTATGCACGTTACCCTAAAGATCTCTCACTCATCTATGCCAATATGTCCAGTCGGTTGGAAAGAGAACAGGAGCGTATTGAAGAAGAGGGAGCTGAATGGGTCAAGCGTGAGGCAATGCCCGTCAGTGGCGATACGGCAGACCTCTGGTACGATGCAAAGCTTATACAGCTGACCTCCTCTCCGATAGAGAATAGATATGCTTTTACTGTGCCAGCTGATACGAACTTCAAAACTGGAGATAAGATTGTGTGGGGTGGCGATGTGTTGTTCCTTGATGAGGTGGCCGACTCAATCAGCCATTATCTATATATGAGCCTACAGGTGAAGTTTGCAAATGACTCTTTGCTCCAAGTTGATACGCTCATGTATGCCTCGGGTAGCTATCTGTTGGAAGTTGCGGATACTTCGAGATGGGCAATTAAGAGTGTTGATGGAGCTGCGTATCTGAAGAATGCTGATGCTATCAGCCGTTTGTTGTTTGTGTCACCTCGTCTGATGCGCTATCATGCAAACATGCTTCCCGACTCTTTGCTGACAGATACTATTATACCTGCTGAGGTTTTGGATAAAGCGGAATTAAAAATGGAACCAAATAAAATGGAGGCAGATAATCGTTAAATTCGCTATGGCACGTTATTTTTCTCATCTTATCATTCTGCCCGATGAAAGTCGATTGGAAGACTTCGTAGTAGAACTCAACGGAGGTGAAGTCTCATATTATCCTTTTGTGGGTGAGGTTCACTCCACCGTGTATGTCGACAAGCCCATCTTGCTGAGCTACCGAAAAGATTTAGCTGGCAAGACGGTGTCGTTGAGCCAATTGACCTGGGCATTGCACGACAATGTTGTTGCTGATACAATGCTGTATGCTTATTTTTTGACACCTTGCTCTTCGTGTGCTGGCGAACGTTTTGTGGCTACAAGAATTTAACGGCGGCGAAACTCAGAACAAGTAATGGCTGTGGCGATGGCTACATTAAGAGACTCTGAAGTGAGGCTTCCCTCAGGATAGTTGGGGATAAACAATCTGTGTGTGATGAATTGTTGGGTGAGCAAGCTAATCCCGTTACCTTCATTGCCCATCACTATGATTCCATTGGTTGACAAAGGTTCCTTATAGATGTTGTTCCCTTCCAAGAAAGTGCCGTAGATGGGCACTTGGGCGTTCTCAGTTCGTAAATTAGCTAAATACTCCTGAAGGTTGGTGTAATAAACGTTTACTCGAGCCACTGCTCCCATTGACGCTTGCACGGTTTTGGGGTTGAATGCATCTACGGTTCCGATGGAGCATATTAGGTGCTTGATGCCAAACCAATCGGCAATGCGTATGATAGTACCCAAATTTCCTGGATCTTGAATGTCGTCAAGAGCTAGGCAAAGTTCCTTTTCTGCGATGTTTGCAGGAAGTGTAGGGTGGGGGAGCTTGAAAATCGCCAGCACCTCTTGTGGCGTTTTAAGGAAACTGGCTTTGCATAGTTCCTCGTGGGTTACCTCTATGGTCTCAATGGCTTTTATTTGAGAATGTTTTTTAAGCCAGGTAGTAGTGGCAACAATCAGGCGACAAGTGAAGATAGGCATTAGGTCGCCTACCACTTTAGGACCTTCGGCTACGAATAAGTGCTCTTCTCTGCGCTTTTTCTTTTGTTCCAATGATTGGATGAGTTTTATTTTGGCTTTGCTTAACATGGCTTGTGTACTTTATGAATGATAAACCTTCAAAAAACGATGCAAATCTACGAAGTTTTTTTATTTATTTTATATCTTTGCAAGATTAAATTGAGCAAAGACCGTGCTATTTCATTACTGTCTGATTTTTATGCTGGGATGGCTTTGTGTTTTGTTATAGTTGAATGATAAGAGAGATGGCTCGAAAGAACTATAAAACGATATGGTTTCTTATTGGGATAATGATGGCGACATTATCCTCATGTTCAGTGTCGCGTCATCTCCCGGAGGATGCCTATCTGTTGGATAAGGTTAGGGTGCTTTCAGAAGAGGATCAAGCTTTGGCTTCATCGCTCAAGTCAAAAGTTAGGCAGAAACCCAATACACGTTTTCTGGGTCTTTTCCGATGGCCTCTTCGTGTGTATTGTTTGGCTGGTACCGAGGATAATATGGTCAATCGTCTGCTCAAGAAGGTGGGCGAGGCTCCTTGTGTGTACGATGCTGAATTGGCCAAGAGAAGTTGTGATATATTGAAGCAAACGTTGGTAAATCAAGGCTATTTGAATGCTGAAGTGATAGTGGATACTGTTGTCCGCAAGCATAAGGTGTTAGCCGATTACTATGTGAGCCTGCAAAAATGCTATCATGTTTCGTCCATTCGCTATCAAGCTCATGATAGTACGCTGATGGCTTGTGTGTATGCTGACACGGCTCACTCGATGCTTAGAGTGGGAATGCCATTGGATGTGAACCGATTGAATGATGAGCGATCGAGGCTGACTGCACTCTTGCAGAACAATGGCTATTATGGCTTTAAGAAGGATTACATAACCTATCTTGCCGATACGGCGCGGAATTCGACTGATGTGAATCTGACAATCCGTATTCGTACAGGCCTTTTCACACAAGTGGACGATGAACGGCGTGTGCTCTCTACTTTCAAACCCTATCGTATAGAAAATATCAACTATTTGCTCTACCCAGCATCGCATACCTATCAGCGAGGCTTTACGTTCAGTGATACGTTGCATTACGATGGGTGTGGCTTTATGTATGACGGACAAATACCCTTGCGTCCGCAAGTGCTTCGCAACACCTCGGTGCTACACCCTGGAGCCATGTATGATGCGGCGAAGATAAAAGATTCGTATGTGTCGTATGGTCGGTTGGGGGCGTTGAAATATACGAATGTAAATTTTACGGAGACGAGCGACAGTACACTTGACTGCAATATTGTAATGTATCCGTCGAAAAAGGTGTCTGTAGGTACGGAACTTGATTTGACCAATACTGCGGGCGATTTTGGCGTGTCGGCAGCTTTGGCATTTACCAATCGGAATCTTTTTCGTGGTTCGGAGGTGCTTTCGCTCAAGTTGCGTGGAGCTTATGAGAATATTACCCACTTGACGGACTATGCATCGAAGCATTACATTGAATATGGTGCCGATGTGAGCCTCAATTTCCCGCGTTTTATCGTACCTTTTGTAAGCGACGAAGTGCAGCGGCGCAGTAAGGCCATTACACAACTTGAGTTTCAGTATAATGCACAGAAACGTCCGGAGTTCACCCGAGATGTGTTTTCGGCTTCATGGAGCTACCTATGGAATACCAATCGTCAGGTAAAACATCGTTTTGATCTCTTGGGAATCAACTTCGTGTCGGTGCCACGGAAAGAGCAGGCCTTTATCGATAACTACTTGGATCAGTACAATAGCCGTAACTCCATTATGAAGTTCAATTATGAAGACCTCTTTATCTTCCGTACGGGGTATGATTTCTACTACACCTCTCCTAATGCAGGACTGACGAAAAACTATTTTGATATATCCCATTCGGTGCGTGCAGCTGTTGAGGCTTCTGGAAACATGCTTTATTTACTGTCTAATGCGCTTCAGATGCGTCGGGACTCCTTGGGGCAATTTCGTGTCCTTGATATCGCTTATGCCCAATACTTGAAGGGTGATGTGGCTTGGACTATGAATATGAACTTCGACCGTCGCAATGCGCTCTTCTTTCATGTGGAAACAGGTGTCGCTTTCCCTTATGGTAATGCTCGGATGTTGCCGTTTGAGAAACGCTATTATGCAGGTGGTGCCAATAGTGTGCGTGGATGGTCGATACGTGGATTGGGACCTGGTAGTTATGTGAGTAGGGATGGTACTATTGATTATATCAATCAGTCGGGTGATATCAAGCTGGACCTTAGTCTGGAATACCGAATGGCTCTCTTTTGGAAGTTCAATGGAGCACTCTTTGTGGATGCGGGTAATATTTGGACTATTTATGATTATGATGATCAGCCTGATGGCATGTTCCGGTGGAATAGCTTCTACAAGCAAATCGCAGTAGCGTATGGCGTGGGACTTCGTTTGGATCTTAATTTCTTGGTGCTTCGTTTGGATGCTGCCATGAAAGCCATCAATCCTGCCTATTTAGACGGGCCGTTGCGTTATCCTATAGCCAATCCTAAACTTAACCGTGATTTTGCATTGCTTTTTGCGGTCGGATACCCATTCTAAGAAGAAGTATTACAGGTTTGAAAATAAAAGAATATATATATGAAATTGAAGTTTATTTGTTTGGCAAGTGGAAGCAGTGGCAATTGTTTCTATTTGGGCACTGAGGAATATGGCTTCCTTATAGATGCCGGTATTCCTGTACGTGCAATTAAAGCGGCACTCAAGGATGTTGGTTTGGATTTTGAACGTATTATGGGAGTCTTTGTTACTCATGATCATGCTGATCATATAAAATCACTTGGTACTCTGGGTGAGAAATACAATATCCCCATCTACGCAACCCGTGCTACTCATGTGGGTATCAACAAGAATTATTGTATGACCCAGAAACTGGTCTCTTGCATGCGATATGTGGAGAAAGAAGAAGCACTCCGTTTTCGTGACTTCCATATTACTCCCTTTGAGGTTCCTCATGATGGGAATGACAATGTGGGCTATTTTATTGAGTGCGATGGCAAGTGCTTCTGCTTTATCACCGATCTTGGTCACATCACTGATACCGTGGCTTCTTATATTACCCGTGCTCACTATCTGGTGATAGAGGCTAATTATGATGAAGAAATGCTTGTTCATGGCCCTTATCCGCAATATCTGAAAGAGCGTATATCAGGACCTAATGGACATCTTAGCAATAAGACCACAGCCAAGTTTTTGGCCAATAACCTGACTGAAGACCTCAAATATATATGGCTTTGCCATCTGAGCCGTGAAAACAATCATCCGGAACTGGCATATAAAACCGTAGAGTGGGAACTTCGTGGCGTAGGCATCATTCCTGGTAAAGATTTGTATCTGGCAGCATTAAAGCGGACTACTCCTTCTGAATTGTTTGAATTTGAATGATTTGTATCTTTTCTGCTTTTCGTTGGTGTTTTGGCCGATTTTTTGCGATGATGGAAAATGAAGATTTTTTGAAAAAAAAGTTCAAAATATTTTGCTGATTCAAAATAAACCCGTATCTTTGCATCGCAATTGAAAAGGAGATGCACTCTTAGCTCAGTTGGTAGAGCAATTGACTCTTAATCAATGGGTCCAGGGTTCGAGTCCCTGAGGGTGTACCAAGGTTCTGAAAGAGATTTCAGAACCTTTTTTTATTTGGTGGTTTCTTGCTGGTCGGAGAAAAGGTACATATCCGACTACAGCCGACAGTCATACGACCATCGGCTGCAGTTTGTTATGTTTGTAGTGCTCTCTTATTTTATAGCCTTCACGCCCTGATGGGTGGGCACTACAGGTTTGATGCGTCCGTCGGGCAGGAACTCCATCTTGTCAATACAGGTTTCGCGGTGCCATCCTGGCCCCTTGTGCCCTTCGATGTAGTTCTTGTTGATGCGGTGGTATACGATGTACCACTCGTCCTTACCGGGAATTTGCAGTACGCTGTTGTGGGCAGGCCCGTAAATCTCCTCTTCAGGGCGCTGGATGAGGATGACCGGTTCGTTAGCCACCTCGATGGGGCCGAGGGGCGAGGTGGAGGTGCCGTAAGCTACGTGGTAGTTGGGTGAACCGGTGTCATCGACACTCCATAGGAAATAGTATAGTCCGTTACGCTTGAATACGTAGGGTGCCTCGCGGAAGGCGTAGTCTTGCAGGGTGCCGCCCTTCGGGGTCATCAGTGTCACACTGCCCTCTTTGATACTTGTCATGTCGTTGTTGAGTTCGGCACCGGCCATATAGCCGTTGCCCCAGTAGAGATAGCTGATGCCGGTGTCGGGGTCGGTGAATACGTCCACGTCAATCTGTTGGCCGTGGTGCTGGCCTTCGGGACGGAAGTCCACGAGAGGTTTGCCCAGTGCATCGGTGTAGGGGCCTTCGGGGTTGTCGGCCACGGCTACGCCGATGGCCTTACCCTTCTCGCGGCCTGCATCGCCGCTGAAGTAGAAGTAGTACTTGTATTCGTAGTTGACTTTCTTTTCTATGCAGGCAGGAGCCCAAGCGTTGCCACCTGCCCAGGATGTTTGCTTGCGTACGTCAAAGTTGATGCCCTCGTACAGCCAGTCCACGAGGTTGTCTGACGAGAAGCAGGTGTAGTACCAGCCACCCCAGCCGGGCTGTCCGTCGGTGGTGGTGTAAATGTAGTAGCGCCCAGTTTTGTTAGAGTACATAACCTCGGGGTCGGCATGGAATCCGGGTAGGATGGGATTGCCGCTATACTCCTTGTTCTCTACGATGACGCAACCGCCGTTGTGGGGTACGTTGATCTTTGCTTTCTTGTCCTTTTTAAACTTGATGTCCTTAACGGCGAAAGCGAGATCCTTTTCATCGTAGTAATACTTGGCCGATGAACCATTGAAGAAGCTGAGGTCAACCTCGACCTTGAGGGGCTCGCCCGTATTGTTGATGGCTGCTACGTACCATTGCCCCCCATGACGGCGTGCCAGGATGATGTACTTGCCGGGGTAGCCGTCGATGAAGCGGGTGTCGTCCCATGTGGTGGGTACAGCGCGCATGAAGTCCATAGCCTCAGCTGGAGCATCTTCCAGGTTGTTGGGGCAGAGGCCGAACATCTGTACGGGATTCTGGAAGAGAATGGCTGTGGCGAGCTGGAAGTTGTCGCTGGTGCGGCGTGTGGTGCCACCGTCGTTGCCGCGGTTGAGGCGCTTGTTGAGGATGGTGCCGCCAAACTCCATGCAGCCCACTGCGTTGCGGATGAAGGGGTGGAGCGATGCGTTGTAGGCCTCGTTGTCGTCCCAGTATTGGTTGAACTTGAGGTTCTCTGATGCCAATACGGCCTCGCTACCGATATAGTTGGGGTACATGCGCTCCCAGCCGCGGGGGAGGGTGCAGCCATGGAAGTCACACATGATGCCATAGTCGTTGGCATCAGAGAGAACCTGCTCGTAGAGGCGCATGGTCTCCTGCTTGTCGCCAGCCCAGAAGTCCACCTTGATACCCTTCACGCCCATCTTCTGCATCCATTTCATCTCCTTCTTGCGGGCGATGGGGTTCGACATGCGGTCGTGTGGCCCTTGTGGCGCATCGTTCCAGGCACCGTTGGAATTGTACCATAGGAATACCTCTACGCCCTTATTTTTGGCATAGTTGATTAGCTCCTCTACCTTCTTGTAGCCAATCTGCTTGTCCCACAAGCCATCGATGAGGGTATATTCCCAGCCCATAGCTGCCGAGAGATCTATAAACTTTTTCACGTCGTCGTAGTTGCACGAAGCGTCGTCCCATATCATCCAGTGCCATGAACAGCGGCCAAACTTGTAGTCAATAGAGGGCTCGTAGCGGGGTTTTACCACGTCGAAGGGTATGGTGGTCTCCACGATAGGCTTGAGGTTGTCGCCCACGGTGATGGTGCGCCAGGGAGTGCCACCGGTTAGGGCAATCTGTGCACCTGTGCTGCCGAAACCATTGTTCTCGCCCTCCATGGGGTAGGCGATGGTGTAGAGGCCATCCTTAGTGCCATCGCTGAGGTGTGCACCGCAGTAGTCGCCGCCTACACCTGTTTCAGAAACGAGTGCCCAGCAGTCACCGATATGGAAGAGCGCGGGGAAGGTGTAACCACGTCCATATTTTGAGGGGGTGCCCATGGGTTCGTCGGCCACATACTCTTCTTCGTAGCTCGGTTTTGTGCGTTTCCATCCCACCATGGGGTCAGATTGTGGGGTGAGGAAAGTGGTAGTGCCCTCGGGGAAGTCGAAACCTGTAGCCTCATTGTTAATCACCGCGCAGGTGGTCTCGCCAATGGGTCTTAAGGTGTACATGAAAGCGATGTTGTTGTCGCTCACGTAGAATGTGAGTCTCATCATGCGTCCGCCAGGGTATTCGTAAAGGGCCCACAAACCATTGGCCACATAGTGCACATTGCTTACCTTGGCACGGTTAAGCGTGTAATGCTCATCTCTGATGCTTGTCCCGTGGTTCACGAGTTTGGCATCTTTTGTGTAGTCGCCCACATTGGTCATGAGACCGAGCGGTGACGACTCGATGATACTGTGCTCTTTGTAGGTGACAGCATACGTTAGTTTACCATCGTTGTCCGACAGGGTTACCTTGAGATTACCATCGGGACTACTCACATGTAGGTCTTCGGCCATCACAAGCATGGGGATGCCGAGTAGCAGAGATAATAGACGGATTCTTTTCATAATAGTTATTTAAATATTGTATAATGTGGTTTCTTGTAGTCTTGCAAAGATATAATATTTTTCTGTAATAGAATCAATAATCTGTGTTGATTTTATGTGAAGAGTCAATCGATAAGTGCAGTGTTCCTCTAAAATTTTTGCGGGAGCCATTCTATATTCCCACGGTGGCAATATTTATTCCCACGGTGACAATATTTATTCCCAACGTGGGAATATTAAGCATGTCGGGATAAAACTTTTTCTCGTTGCGGAAGTGTAACTTTGTGAGATGGGATATTCGTTGCGCTTGAACTGCTATAGGAGTTGGTAGAAAAAGAATAAAACAAGCTTTGATACAAAATTAATAGCTGAATTATTTGGCTGTTACATAAAAAAGTTGTTACTTTGCACGCTGAAATTTGAATGCAGAGCAAAATAAACATCAAAATTAGATAGAAATGTCGAAGATTTGTCAAATTACCGGTAAGAAAGCCATGATTGGCAACAACGTTTCACACTCTAAGCGTAGAACAAAGCGTACATTTGAGGTGAACTTGTTTAGAAAGAAATTCTTCTATGTAGAAGAGAATTGTTGGATTCAGTTGCGCTTGAGCGCCGCTGGTCTTCGTTTGATTAACAAGAAAGGTTTGGACGCTGCTTTGAAGCAAGCTTTTGCTGAGGGTCACTGCACTCCGAACGACATTAAAGTAATTGCGTAAAGGAGAGACTAATTAATTATGGCAAAGAAAGTAAAAGGTAACAGAGTTCAAGTTATCCTCGAGTGCACAGAGCACAAGGAGAGCGGTATGCCGGGTACATCTCGTTATATCACCACAAAGAACAGAAAGAATACAACTGAGAGATTGGAGTTGAAGAAGTATAACCCCATCTTGAAGCGAGTAACAGTTCACAAGGAAATTAAGTAATAACCCTTATTATATAAATAGTATAGACTATGGCAAAGAAAGCGGTTGCATCTCTTCAGACGGGTAAGTCAAGCTCTTACTCTAAAGTAATTAAGATGGTGAAGTCTCCGAAGACTGGCGCTTATATCTTCGATGAGCAGATGGTGCCTTCAGAGAAAGTACAAGAGTACCTCAAGAAGTAATAAGACATTACAATACGTATAGCGAAGCCCTGCAACCTCTGTTGTGGGGCTTTCTTAATATTATAGGTTTGGTATGGATATAGGATTTCTCAATCGGTTCGAAGAAAAGATACAGAACGAACTGTTGCGCATATGTACATCGCACGGTATGCTCGAAGGAGTGTTGTTGGCTACAGATGATATTAATGGTCATTGGGACACGTTGGCTCCCGAATATGTAGCCGATGCTGTAGGGCAGATTGCCGACTATCCCACCGTGTCGGTTGCCTGGGCGGGTTATTTGGGCTTGGCAGTGGCGTGTGGTTGGGATAAGAACTGGCAGGAGTGTCTGAAGACTCCCTATAAGGCATATTATGGTAGCCAGGGGTTTGATGATATGGACGAGCATATCATAGAGCATATTCTCGGTCTATCGCTTGATAGCCGTGAATCAGAAAAGATAGAGAGTGTGATACGCAGCTGTGCGCAAGCTTCCGTCACGCTGATTCGTCGCGAACAGATAGAACCGCAGAGTCCGATGGCTTTTCATGTGTTTGCGCGTGCCATCAAGGTAATGTATCGCATAGGTGCGGCCTTGGAACTCAAACGCCTTGGATATAAGTTCGAGGAGGTTGCGTTGCCGTCACATTATGGTCGCTTGCTTGAGTGTTGAGGCTTGTTTAATATAAAGATGGGGAAGATTGAGTGGTGTGTTTACTCTAGTCTTCCCCATTTGTCTTAGAATAGTCTTAAATTATCGAATCCTGGTTTTAGTTTGCCCTGTTCTATACTGTGGATAATCTCCACTACACGGTCGTTCATAGGAGTGGGGCATCCGACTTTTCTTCCATAGCTTGATACTGCGCCATTGATGGCGTCTACCTCTGTCTGTTTGCCTTTCTCAAGGTCTTGGAGCATGCTGGCCTTCAATTTGGCGTGCTTGCGGATTGCGATGGGTATGATGAAATATGAGAAGGCTTTTTTTATTGGATTCGCATAGTTGAGCAGCTTGACGATGTCCTTACCCTGTACAGGTTCGATGCGGATGCCTCCGGCTTGGCAGACGTCGATGCATTCCTTTATTAATGCTTGTACGATGCGTCGTGATGCGCGTGGCTTGGCTGCTTCGCCAAAGGTGCAACCCAACACAGCACTCATGCCTGAGAATGAGGCATTGATGAGCAACTTGCTCCAGCGGGTTCCTATGAAGTTCTCTTCCACATCTACGGTACCCATCAATTCAAGCAACTCCTTTACTTTGTTGAAATGTTTGCTGCGGTGAGCCGAGATAGCCCCTAATGAGAATGATAGGGCATCGGGCTCGCTCGTCAGTTCGCATACACCGGGCGATTGCAATGTGGCACCCCAAGCCACCGTGCATCCCAGTACGTGTTCTTCGCCCAGGATTTCTGCAATTTGCATTTCGGGCAGTCCGTTTTGGAATGTTACCAGTACGCCATCGGGTGCAAGATAGCTCTTGAGCATTTCTACCACCTCGTGGTTGTTTTGCTGTTTGGTCATCAGAAATAGGATATCGTACAGTCCACTCATCTCATCGGGGGTATAGGCTATGATGGGTTGTACGAATTGTACTGTACCCACTACCTGTGCCCCTTTTGTCTTCAGGGCTTCTATATGAGCCTTGTTGCGGTTGATGAGTTCAATGGCCACACCGGCCTTGCTGATATATGCTCCGAGGATTGTGCCCAATGAACCGGCACCATAAATTGCTATACGCATAGATTGTTGGTTTTAATACGGGTTTGTACATGTTTTCTGCAAAGGTATAATAAAGTTTTTGAAAAACACAGGGGAAGATGCAAGAATAATATTATATGCTGTAGGCAACGGCAATGAAAGCAAACTTCCTCTCTCCTGACTTTATCGGTGTTTCCGTTGCAGAAATTAGGTTACGGCTCGGAAAAAAGTCAAAACAAGTTTTGTTTTTCTCTCGCCTTGCGCTAATTTTGTAAGTCAAAACGTTTGTAAGTGCTTTTATGAAGAGGTGTATAATTGTTGTTTCGCTGTTGTTTCTATGGTTAGGCGTAAGGGGACAAGCTGTTCCCGATAGATATCCTATAGTAGATGAATGTTCGGCTACGTTTGTCAACCATGAGGGCGAGGTGGAGGAACTTGAGGTCGGCGGATCGTATGATGCTCCGTTGGAGGTGACTTTCTTGGCTAACCCTACCGATACAGCCGGTTACGATGTGCTGTATGAGTGGAATATCATTCAGATTAAAAACAACAAGGAGACCCTGCTTGCCAAACGCAATGAGGAGGCTACGGTTTTTACTTTTATTGAAGGTGGCGCGGATGTAACCTATCGCATAGAGCTATACATTACCTATACCTATCGTGAAAATAAGACAATTACGGGCGAGGGGGAGGGCACACTTCTTACTTTTTCGCTGCGCGGGTCGTCGGTGCATCTGTACAATGCCTTCTCGCCCAATGGCGATGGCACCAATGATGTGTATCGCGTGAAGACGCAATCGCTGCTTTCGTTCCGTATGAAAATATTTAACCGTTGGGGGCAGGAAATTGTCTCGGGCGACCAAGGCAGTCTGCCCACGGTATACGAAGACAATTATACCTATTATATATGTTGGGACGGTACGTACCACGGAAGTAAGGTGGAGGATGGGGTCTACTTCATCCTTGTTGAAGCCGAGGGGTCTGATGGTATCAAGTATGTGCGTCGAGGCGATATCAATGTGCTCACTCGGTCAAGAAAGGAGGAACAGGAATGAATGAACTGTCTGGAGAACGGAAGGGAGCTTCCATCGAGGTCTACGGTGCCCGCGAGCATAACCTGAAAAACATCGATGCCACCATACCTCATGGTTCGCTCACTGTGATTACGGGCTTGAGCGGAAGCGGTAAGTCGTCATTGGCGTTCGACACTCTCTTTGCCGAAGGACAACGCCGCTATATAGAGACTTTCTCAGCCTATGCCCGTAACTTCCTCGGTGGCATGCAGCGTCCCGATGTGGACAAGGTGACAGGCTTGTCGCCTGTCATCTCCATAGAGCAGAAGACCACCAACAAGAATCCGCGCTCTACCGTAGGTACCATCACCGAGGTGTACGACTACCTGCGCCTGCTCTTTGCCCGAGCCGGTGAGGCCTATTCCTACAAGTCTGGCGAGAAGATGGTCAAGTATACCGAGGAGCAGATTATCGACCTTATATTAAAGGATTATAAGGGTATGCCCATCTTCATATTGGCTCCACTCGTCAAGGCTCGCAAGGGACACTACCGCGAGCTCTTTGAGCAGGTACGCCGCAAGGGGTTCCTTTATGTGAGAGTCGATGGTGAGGTGCGTGAGGTGATGCATGGCATGCGCCTCGACCGCTACAAGAACCACGATATAGAGGTGGTGGTGGACAAGCTCGTCCCCGACGATAAGGACGACAAGCGCCTGCGCGAGAGCGTGGCGAGTGCTATGACACAGGGCGACGGACTCATCATGATCATGGACAAGAAGACCGGGGAAGTGCGCCACTACAGTAAGCGTCTCATGTGTCCCGTCACAGGTCTTTCCTATAAGGAGCCTGCTCCGCACAATTTTTCCTTCAATTCCCCACAGGGTGCCTGTCCCAAGTGTAAGGGACTGGGGCAGGTGACGCAGTTGGATATCGACAAGCTCATCCCCGACAAGAGCCTCTCTATCTATAAAGGTGCTATCGTGCCGCTCGGCAACTACAAGAATACGCTCATTTTCCGTGAGATTGAGGCTCTGCTGGCCCGTTACGAATACACGCTCAAGACTCCCGTGGAGGAGATCGAAGAGAGCGTCCTCGAAGAGGTCTTCTACGGTTGCCCCGAGCGCATCAAGGTGAAGACCACCATTCTCGAGGAGTCCGAAATGTTTGTCTCCTACGACGGATTGGTCAAGTACTTTCTCAGCGAACACGATGTGGAGCCTACGGCGGCGCAACAGAAGTGGATAGATCAGTTTTCGGCCACCACCGTATGCCCCGAGTGTCACGGTGCGCGGCTCAACCGCGAGGCCCTGCACTACCGCATTCTCGACAAGAACATCCACGAACTGGCTACGATGGATATCAGCGACCTCTACGAGTGGACCTCATCGGCAGTGTCGTGCCTCGAAGGTAACCAGCAGAAGATTGCTGTGGAGATACTCAAGGAGATCAATACCCGTCTGCGCTTTCTCCTCGATGTGGGACTCGATTACCTGTCGCTCTCGCGCTCTTCAATGACTCTTTCGGGTGGTGAGAGCCAGCGCATACGCCTTGCCACACAGATTGGCTCGCAGCTCGTCAACGTGCTGTATATCCTCGACGAACCCAGCATCGGACTCCATCAGCGCGACAACCAGCGGCTCATCGACTCGCTCAAGTCGCTTCGCGATATAGGCAACACCGTCATCGTTGTCGAGCATGACAAGGATATGATGCTTGCTGCCGACCACGTCATCGATCTCGGCCCTTATGCCGGCCGTCGCGGTGGTGAGGTGGTGTTCATGGGTACGCCCGAAGAGATGTTGCGTACCCACACGCTCACCTCACAATACCTCAATGGCGAGATGAAGATTGAGGTGCCTGCCGTGCGCCGCAAGGGTAACGGTCATGTGTTGCGTCTCACAGGAGCTACGGGTAATAACCTCAAAGGTGTCGATGTGGACTTCCCTCTCGGTACGCTCATCTGCGTCACGGGAGTCAGTGGCTCGGGCAAGTCGTCACTCATCAATGATACCCTGCAGCCCATCCTCTCCAAGCATTTCTACCGCTCCCTGCGTGAGCCGTTGCCCTATATCGCTATCGAGGGTCTTGAGCATATCGACAAGGTGGTGGGTGTAGACCAGTCGCCCTTAGGCCGTACGCCCCGCTCCAATCCTGCCACCTACACCGGTGTGTTCAGCGACATCCGCAGCCTCTTCGTCTCGCTTCCCGAGGCCAAGATACGCGGCTACAAGCCCGGTCGCTTCTCCTTCAACGTCAGTGGGGGGCGATGTGAGGCGTGCGGTGGCAACGGGTACAAGAATGTGGAGATGAATTTCCTGCCCAACGTGCTCGTCCCCTGCGAGGTGTGTCAGGGCAAGCGCTACAACCACGAGACACTTGAGGTGCGTTTCAAGGGCAAGAGCATAGCCGATGTACTCGACATGACCATCAACCGCGCCGTGGAGTTCTTCGAAAATGTACCTGCTATCTTGAACAAGATAAAGGTGCTGCAAGAGGTGGGTCTTGGCTACATCAAGTTAGGGCAGCCCTCCACTACTCTCTCGGGTGGTGAGAGCCAGCGTGTGAAGCTCGCCACCGAGCTCTCCAAACGCGACACGGGCAACACCTTGTATATATTGGACGAGCCAACCACAGGGCTTCACTTCGAGGATATCCGCGTGTTGATGAACGTCCTACAGCGCCTCGTCGACAAGGGCAACACCGTCATCGTTATCGAACACAACCTCGATGTCATCAAGATGGCCGACTACCTCATTGATATGGGACCCGAAGGAGGCCGGGGGGGAGGTCGTCTGCTCATGGCAGGTACCCCCGAGGAAATAGCTCGGTGCCCCGAGAGCTATACCGCGCGGTATCTCAAGGACTATCTACCTCTTCTCTAATCTCCTCAGAATGTACCTCCCGGGGCTTCTCTGTGCCAGGAGGCGGAAGAGACGGTGTTTCCATGAGTATCGGGCTGGTGGGATAGGGTAGAGGTTGAGGCCGAGCAATTGCATGGCCGATTGATACCAGCGTTCTTTCCAGTCGGGTTCGCGTAGTGCACGGCGCAGGATGTCTACGGCAAGGAAGCGTATCTTGCGGGTGAGTCCGTCGTGGGGGGCGGCAGCTACCTCTCTCTCGAAATCTATTAGGCTGCGTAGCACGATGAAGTAATTGCGGAAGAGCTCGTCAGTATGCTCTTGGCTACGGTTGTGTACGGTGGAGCCGGGGCGCTGATAGTAGGCGTACACTACGGCATCGGTAGTGGCCATGCGCCGGGCACGCCACACGAGTTTGGTGACGAACTCCTCGTCCTCTATATAGATGTTCCCGGTGAAGCGCAGGGGAGCTCCGTAGCGGGCGTCGTCGAGCAATGTGCGGCGGAAGAGTAGGGTACAACAACTGCCGAAGAGGTTGTGGTGGAGCATGTAGTTATCACCACTTCCTACGAATTGAAAATTAGAACTTGAGAATCGGCTGGTATTGCCCTCCGGTTGGTCTCCTACCTCGCGGAATCCATAAGTGAGCAGGTCCAGCCCATTCTCCTCGGCGGCTTTCAGTACGGGGGCTACGGCGCCTGGGAAGAGATAGTCGTCGCCATCGACAAACTGCACCCATTCGCCTTGGGCATGATACAGGGCGAGGTTGCGTGCGGCACCTTGGCGGGCGTGCTTCTGTATGTATAGGGCAATGTGTGCTCTTTGGGCAAACTCATCCACGATATGCCCAGGGCTCACGGTGCTTTCATCGTCTACCACGATGATTTCATAGTCATCGATGCCTTGTGTCACGATGCTCTCAAGGCATCGGCGCAGGAGGCAGTCCTCCAGATTGTATGTGGTGACGATGAATGTTATCATGGCTGTAGCGGTTTGGTGAGGGCGATGTATGCACGGCAATAGGCCGATAGTCCCACTACGGGGAGTGGTAGCAACTTGACTCGTGTGGCAGCGTTGGGTGCGGCCTTGATAAGGGCCTTGTATGCAGGGTGGTGTCTCTCGGCCTCCTCGACAATGGCGGCATAGTCGCTTTGGTCGGCATCGGAGCATCGGCCGAGGTCTATCAGTTGGTTGAGGCAGCTTATCCACAGGCGCATGGCTTCGGTGTACAGTGTGGCATCGTCTTTGATGGCGATGTATAGTCTGTGGTTGTTCTCGAAGAGTTGGCGCTGCTTGTCGTATCGGTAGCTCGTGGTGATGCTACCAGGATGCTTGATGTAGCGGTAGCATCCGTGGCTTGAGTAGTGTATGCTACGGCATCGGCGCACGATATCGGGCATCACGGCCGTGTCTTCGTAGTAGGCACCGACGGGGAAGCAGGTGCCGCTCCATACCTCGGTGCGGTAAATCTTGTTCCAGGCATAGCAATGTGCGTATCCTTCGCGGCGTATCCAGTCGGCAAAGATGTCGGTGGCCTGTGTTTCGTTGGGGAAGCTCAGTCGGTAGGCCTGGGGACTATCGGCGTGAACCTCGACGGGGTATTCCAGCATATCTATCTCGGGATGGCAGGTGAGGTATTCCAGGTTCTCCTTCAGAGTGTGTTGGCATAGCTCGTCGTCAGAGTCCACGAAGGTGATGTATCTTCCCTTTGCCACTACGATCCCCGTGTTGCGAGCTGCGCTGAGGCCGCCATTGGCTTGGTGTATCACACTGATACAGCTATGCTCCCTCTGCAACTCATCGCATAGTGCCCCGCTATGGTCGGTCGAGCCATCGTCTACGAGTATAAGCTCGTAGTCAGTCAGACCTTGCGCTATGATAGATTTTATGCATCGCTCAAGGTGCTTCTCTACATTATATACGGGTACGATGATGCTTAGGGTCATGGCCGGTATCTCAACTTTCGCAAAGATACAGCAAAATTTCGCTAAATCGAAATTTTGCACTATTTTTAGCGACTGCATCGTAGAAAATAGGCTGCGCCTCGGGAAAATGCAAATAAATTTGCTTTTCCGCTCGGCTTGCACTATTTTTGTGTTTTCTATAATGAACTACGCACGTGAAGCAAGGGCAAGACAATACTACGGGCAAAGACTCGGGATACAACGGTATCTTGAAGTACACGGGCATATTCGGTGGTGTCCAGGGGGTTGTCTGCCTGATTACCTTGCTCAAAGTGAGTATCGTGTCGCGCCTGCTTGGAAATGTGGGTGTGGGTATCCTTGATGTGTATAACCGCTCCATCGAGTTAGGCAAGAAAGCCACCGATCTGGGTATCTCCTATAGTGCCGTGCAGGCCATCTCTGAACGGCGTGGCGAGAGCGCGGGAGGCACCACGATGGAGTATGCCATCAAGGTAGTGCGCTCGTGGTCGCTTTGGCTGGCCATTTTCGGCACGTTGCTCTTTTGCCTGTCGGCTCCCTTGCTGAGCCGCTGGAGCTTCGATGGCAATGCTGCCTATATCACGATGTTTCGCCTGCTGTCACTCTCCGTAGGTTGTTCGGCCCTGATGATGGGCGAGCTGGCCGTGCTCAAGGGCGGCCGTATGTTGGGTCGGGTGGCTTGGTATCAGTTGCTCAGTGCCGTGGTGATGCTTGCCGTGGTGGTTCCCTGCTACTATTTCTGGGGCTTTGGAGGTATCGTGCCGGGCTTGTTGCTCAGTGCCGTAGGCATGTTGGCTGTGGCCTGCTGGCACTCGTTCCGGGTGTTTCCCTATCGCGTGGCGCTTTTCTCCAGGCGTGTCATTGCCGACGGCTTGTATATCATCCGTCAGGGCATCAACTACACCATTGCCGGCCTCCTCAACTCGGGTGCCTACTATCTCGTGTCCATCTATCTGTTCACTCGGGGCAACGAGGGTGAGTTAGGTTGTTACTCATATGGCAATCTGCTGATATCCTATCTGAGCATGCTCGTGTTTGCCGCGCTTGACAGCGAGTTCTTCTCTCGCCTTTCGGCGGTGAATAAGGACAGGCTGCAATCCAACCGCTTGGTCAACAGTCAGGTCGAGATGCTTATGGTGCTCGTCACCCCACTTCTCGTCTGTTTTGCCGTTTGCCTGCCTCTGGTGCCCCGCTTGCTTATCGATGCCGAGTTTATGCCACTCGTCACGATGGCCCAGTGGGGAGTGGTGAGCCTCTTCTTCAAGGCCCTGATGCTACCGCCTGCCTACCTCTCGCTCTCGAAGGGCGAGTCGCGCATCTTCCTCCTGCAGGAGGCACTCTCATACACCTTCATGGCTGTGGTGATGATAGGTGGTTTCAGGTATTATGGCCTCAAGGGCTTGGGTGTGGGCATTCTCCTGTCGGGGAGCTTCGACTGGCTATCCGTATGGCTCATCTCCGTGTTGCGCTACGGCTTCCGTTATAGTCGCCGTGTGTGGACATTGCTCTCCATGCAGTTCCCCATGTTGGTGGCCATGCTGCTTGTCTGCCTCCTTGCCGATGGCTGGGTATATGTGCTCTTGGGTGTGGTGGTGATGGCCTGGTCGGCGATGTTCTCCCTTCGCTTCCTGTACAGGAATACCGACCTCATCCATCGCCTGTTGGTAAAACTGAAAAGGAGGGGGTGAGCGATGAAGCGTCTGTTCCTTATATGTATAATAGGTGTGTGGACCGGTGTGATGTCGCTGATGGCACAAGCCTCCCAGCCACATTTCGGCGTGCCGTTCGACTTTCCGCTCTACCTGAGCGGTAACTTCGGCGAATTGCGCTCCAACCACTTCCACGGCGGGCTCGATTTCAAGACGCAGGGCGTGGTGGGCAAGTCGCTCCTAGCCATTGCCGACGGTTACATCTCCAAGGTCACCGTCACGTCCGGCGGCTATGGCAATGCCCTCTACCTCACCCACGACAATGGCTACACCTCCGTGCATGGTCACCTCGACCGTTTCCTCCCTGAGATTGCCGAGTTAGTGCATAAGAAACAATACGACGAGCAAGCCTTTGCCGTCACCCTCGAGTTTGCTCCCGATGAGTTTCGCTTCCGCCAGGGCGAGGTGGTGGCCTATGCCGGCAATACCGGCTACTCCTTCGGCCCGCATCTGCACATGGAGATACGCGAGACCGCCACGAATGAGCCCATCGACCCGCTACAGTTCTACAAGGACAAGATAACGGACAACATCGCTCCGCGCGCCACTCGCATTATGGTATATGGATGCGTGAACACTTCGATTTCTCAGAGTTCTCTGAGTACTCCGATAACTCTGAGACCTCAACAACTGCGCGATACTCCTCTTCTCGCTTGGGGTCGCATCTCCACCGCCATCTCTGCCAACGACTATATGAACGGTACCCACAACAACTACGGTGTACGCTACGTGCGCCTCTATGTGGACGACCGCTTGGTGAGCAGCAGCGATGTGGGTCGCTTCTCTTTCGATGAGAACCGCCTCATCAACTCATGGACCGACTATGCCGAGCAGCGCACTACGGGACGCTGGTATATGCGCGCCTCCATAGCCGAGAACAATGACTTGCGCATGCTACGTGCCGATGACAATCGCGGGTGGGTCATCATCGACGAGGAGCGCGACTACCACTTCCGCTACGAGCTGGAGGATCTCCATGGTAACCGCTCCACCTACCGCTTCGTGGTGCGTGGCAAGCGCATGGAGATACCTTCTCGCCTGCCCCGCTACCATTACCTCATGGATGCCTCGCGCGATAGCCGCTTCTATACCCAGGGATTCGAACTATGGATGCCCCAGGGCACACTGTTCGACGATGTGGAGCTGGACTATGCCGTGTTGCCCTCCGAGAGCGACCAGGCCGATATCTACCAGCTCGCTACCATGCGCATCCCTCTGCGCCGGGCAGCCGAGATCACCCTGCCTACCCACAAGGGCGAGTCTGTCGATGGCTCCAAGCTCTACGTGGCCCGTGTCGACGGCAAACGCCGTATCTATTGCGGAGGCACCTACCGGTATGGCCGCATCACGGCCAACGTCACCGAACTGGGCTCCTACACCGTATGTGCCGATACCGTAGCGCCCAGGATAACCCCCATAGGCAGCACCTCGTGGCGCAAGCAGGGGAGGGTAGTGTGCCGCATCGCCGATGGCGAGACTGGCATCCGCGACTACCGCGGCACGATAGACGGCCGCTGGGTACTCTTCAAGTACAGCAGCAAGAATGCTCGCCTCACCTGCGACCTCCGCGCCGAAGGCATCGGCCCCGGCCGTCACCAGGTGGAGATCAGGGTGACCGATATGAGGGGAAACGTGAGGGTGGTGAGCTTTGAGCTATGAGCTTTGAGCTATGAGCCTTGAGCTATGAGTCTTAAGCTTTGGGCCTTGAGCTATGGGCTTTGAGCTATGAGCTGTGAGCTGTGACTGATTGATTATTATCAGTGGTCGTCTGTAGCATCAGTGTCATCTGTGTGCCAAAAATGAAGAAATTGCGGTCGATACTCAGGGACGGTGGATAAGAAATACCGTCGTGACGGATGTAAAGTCAAATCATAACAGTTATGATTTATGTTTACATAAGGGTGGTGAGGGGCGCTTCATTTCCACCAGTTCTTGCTTTGGTGATGGATGATGCCTTCTCCCTTGTTGCGCCTGTCTTTTTTGAGGAACGGTATCTGATAGCCGAGGCCAAACTCCACATATTCGGCGACATGGAGATGGGTCTTGGCTGTTGCTTGCAGGTAGAGGTTGTCCCAGACGCGGGTCTTCAGACCGAAACGGATGTAGTGGAATGCCTCCTCCGAACCTGCTCCCATGGATTTATAGAAAAGCGGGTGCTTGTGGTCGTGACCATATTCTACATGGCTGTCGTAGTAGTAGTTGCGCGAGGGATTGTAGAGATATACGCCCCAGTCGACGATGGCTGTGACCAGGCCAAAGCGGAACTCGTTGTTGAGCGCGATGCCTGCACGTATCTTGTCGGCCGTGGTGTAGTCTCTGTCCTGGCAATACAGGGAACGGCCGGTGCCCTTGTCGATGGCTCCGTTGTAGAAGACATCGGCTCCCACCCCCACGGCATACCAGTTGGTCACGTTGTATACGGCACCAGTATGAAACGAAGAGATCAGGTATAGGGGGTGGTACATCCATGCCCGGTGTGCTCCTGCCGCCCCCGTGATGTTCAGGCTCCACTTGTAGGGAAGGTCTGGAAACCGGACGGGGCTCTTCTCGGCATCGGCATTGAAGGTCTTGACGACTCCCACACCGGCGTAGATGGCATTCAAGCCTACGTTTGGCATGCAGGTGCGTCCATTGCTCATGTGGAAGTAGCCGAACTCGCTGTTGAGTGCCACGTTGCGGGTAATGGGGATGTTCACATTGACACCGGCGTTGAGGTAGGCGTTGAGATAGCATCCGAAGATGGTGCTGACCTCCGGTGAGGAGTAGTCATAGTTGTCGGGAGACACATTCCCGGTATACCAATGCTCGGTCACCACACCGAGACCTGTAGCCACCTTGAAGTCCAGTTCGAAATGCTTGAGCCGTATGGCCGGAATGAGCAGGTAGGGATATGCGGCCACAGACTTGCCCACGATGTCATTGCCGAAATCGATGAGCGACATGCCTACCCCGAAAGTGGCGTTGTTGAGATACTGCTGCCAGGGACGTTGCTGCATTGAGGGGAACTCGAGGCCGAGATGGATGCCCGTGGGGACAAAAGAACCCTTTTCCCTGAACTTGTCGAAGTGGTGGTTCTGGTCGAGATATGTGCCTGTGAATGGTTGTGCCTTGATGGCAAACTTGTTTTTCTCTTTCCCGATTGTCTGAAGACCTTGCGCCGGAGCGAAAGCCGCAAGAAGGATTGTTGCCAGCAGAGATAGGGATAAACGCTTGTTCATGTCTTGTTGTAAAATTATTCTGTTCTATTCTGGATCGCAAAATTAGGCAATTATATAGCACGAAACAGGGAGAACGATGGCTCTTTCTGACAAATGTTGTGAAAATTCTTCCAAATAACGATTTTCTCGGGGTGCAAACTGCCGATATGCTATTTGTGTGTTGCTTTTTCATGTGTGGCATGCCCTCCGGATAGCGTCATGCAGGATAGCCGGGCTGCTATTGCCGGGTATGCAGTAAGCAAAAAGTTTGAGTGAATAACCTTTCCTATGCAAGAATTTACTACCTTTGCAAAGAAAAGCGAAGATAAGCGATGCTTGTTGTTCACTCGCTTGCATTATCTTTGCGGAGGATAAAAAATGCACAAACAATGAAAAAGTTATTCTTGACAGCAGTGACACTGCTTGCCGCCATCACGAGCGGCATGGCCTGCACGAACCTTATCGTGGGTAAGGCCGCATCGGCCGACGGGTCGGTGATCGTGAGCTATTCGGCCGACTCGTACGGCATGTTCGGTTACCTCTGCCACTATCCTGCCGGCGTACATGCCGAGGGTACGGTGCGTGAGGTGTATGACTGGGACTCGGGCCAGTTCCTGGGACGTATTCCCGAGGCTCCGCAGACCTATAATGTGGTGGGCAACATCAACGAGCATCAGGTTACTATCGCCGAGACTACTTTCGGTGGGCGTGAGGAGTTGGTAAACCCTGAGGGCATCATCGACTATGGTAGCCTTATCTACATCGCCCTGCAACGCTCGAAGACCGCTCGCGAGGCTATCGACGTGATGACCTCACTCGTGGAGGAGTATGGCTACTACAGCAGTGGCGAGAGCTTCACCATTGCCGACCCCGGTGAGGTGTGGATTATGGAGATGATAGGTAAGGGCCCTGGCCGTAAGGGTGCTGTATGGGTGGCTATCCGCGTTCCCGACGACTGCATCTCGGCTCATGCCAACCAGGCACGCATCCGCCAGTTCCCCTTGAAGGACAAGGAGAACTGTATTTATGCGAAGGATGTCATCAAGTTTGCCCGCGAGATGGGTTACTTCGATGGCAAGGACAAGGACTTTGACTTTGCTGCAGCCTATTGCCCTGCCGACTTCGGTGGCCTACGCTACTGCGATGCCCGTGTATGGAGCTACTTCAATATGTATGCCGACCTTGACATGAGCCAATACCTTCCATGGGCTATGGGCGATGCTTCGGCTACTCCGATGCCTCTCTTCGTGAAGCCCAAGCAGAAGGTGTCTGTACGCGACGTGCAGGCTGCCATGCGCGACCATTATGAAGGCACTCCGATGGACATTACCGGTGACCTCGGTGCAGGCCCCTGGAGCATGCCTTATCGCCCCTCGCCCCTGAGCTTCAAGGTAGATGGCGTGGAGTATTTCAACGAGCGCCCCATCTCTACGCAGCAGACAGCCTTCACCTTCGTGTCGCAGATGCGTAACTGGTTGCCCAACCCCGTAGGTGGGGTGCTCTGGTTCGGTACCGACGATGCCAACATGGCAGTCTTCACGCCCGTATACTGCTGCACCAACGAAGTGCCCGAGTGCTACGATGTGGAAACTGCCGATGCCGTTACCTTCTCGGAGAAGTCGTCGTTCTGGCTTTTCAATATGGTGTCAAACATGGTATATCCCCGCTACTCGGCTCTCATAGGTGACTTGAAGAATGCTCAGCAAAGCCTTGAAGATAGTTTTGCTGCTGGTCAGCCCACCGTGGAGGCTAAGGCCGTGGAACTCTACAACGACAATCCTCCCAAGGCCGTGGCCATGCTCACCAAGTATACCGCCTCGATGGCTCAGACTGCTATGGATGTATGGGGCAACCTGGCCAAGTTCCTTATCGTGAAGCACAACGATATGGTGGTGAAGCCCACTGAAGATGGCGGCGCCTTCAAGCGCACCGAGACTGGCTACGGAGCTGCTCCCGTGCGCCCCGGCTATCCCGAGGATTTCAACCGCCGTGTGGTGAAGGAGACGGGCGACCGCTACCTGATGAAGTAGTCTTTCTATAGCATCATAAAACATGAAAGCCGCAACAGCATGAGCTGTTGCGGCTTTCATGTTTTATATGTGCTGACTCGGATTATTCCTGATATATCGCTACTGTCATGGGCTCCTCGCCGAGTGTCACGGCTTCCGTCTTGAGTTTGCCTGCCGTATCGTAGTAGCGAAGTTCATAGGTGGCATTCTTGGGTAGCAGCAGAGAGAAATAGTCGTTCATGTCGCGGTGAGGGCCTGCGGTGAGTCCACCGCCCATCTGCTCTGTGCCATGGAAGATGTCTACCCCCATAGCCACGCGGTCGGCCGACTGGGTGGTAGCTCCTCGCTTGGCATAGCCCACTATGCGCAGATGGGTGTGCGTGCCGGCTTCTATTCGGGTTTTCTGTTGCTCGCGTGCAAGGTCTATGTAGTGCTGTGTCACATTCTCAGCTCCTATGTGTCTGGGAAGGTCTTCTATGGCCGTACTGTCCTCGCCGCACCATACCATGGGGAACCAGTCCGTTGCCTTGCCGAACCTGGTGGCGTAGATGGCATAGCGGCGGTCGGCAGGGTTGGCCTGTGCGGCATCGGCCATGAACCACAGGTGATCGAGCTGTGAGGGGAAATAGTACTCGGTGACACGCCACTGACCATCGAGCCATACCTCTGTCCAGCTGTGGTTGCCACGGTTGTCGTGCCATGAGGCAGTACCTACAAAGCGGGCAGGAATGCCAACGGAGCGGTAGGCGTCGACGAGGAGGATTGACAGCCCCGTACACGATGCCATACCTTGGCGCATCGACTCGCGCGGGCTCTGGTTGGTTTTCTCTCTCAGCGTGTTGTAGTGGACCCCTGTCAGTGCGGGTATGTGGCTGTTGACTGCGCGTATCGCCTCTTCCAGTGTAGAGCAGGTGTCTACGGCCGGTGCAAAGAGGGTGTACAGCTCCTCTCGCCATGCATCGCGCACTTCGTCCACCACATAGTAGGGGAGCACATCGGTGAGGTACACCTCTTCAGGCAAAGCCTGTGCCCATGGGTACTGCTCGCGCACCAGATGAGCCAGGCGTACGTTCTCTGCGAGTAGAGCGAGCGACATGGTGTCGCGGTCAGCAGCGGGCATGTGGGCGATGAGGTATGCCAGCTCGTCGCGGTATTTCTTGTCGGTCTGTTTTAGTAGTTTCTGTAAGGCCTCGGGACGTGTAGACGATGTTATGGCTTCGTTGAGCTCGGGGTTGGAGGATGAGGCGGCATTTAGTTGGGTTGTTGCAATGAATACGGCTACTGTCATTGCAATGAGGATGATCGCTAAGATGAGGTTCTTCTTCATGTGTTATGTTCTTATGATTGTTTGACTTCTAATGGATATGATATGGGTTCATCGGGTTTGTTCTCTTACAATGCCAAGAATCTTTTTTACTTCTTCTTCATCAACAGTGCGCAGGGCAAACTCGTCAACAGTCTCCGTACCACCCATCGAGATACGGGGATTACGGAACTTCATGCTGCTGGGTATAGTCTTTTTGGCACTAAAATGCAGGGCATCGATACCCATCCTGGCAAGCTGCAGGGCATTACTGGAGGCAACTCCGCTTCCTGCCATGATTTCAATACGGCCAGCTGCAAGGTTTACGGCATGAGTGATATTGCCGATTCCTTCCGTTGCTTTGTCATAGCCGCCCGAGGTGAGTATGCGGGTGCATCCCGTGTCTATGATGTCGCGTATGGCCTGTGGGTAGTCGGCGGTCATGTCAACGGCCCGGTGGAAGGTGATCTCCATACCGTGAGCTGCCTCTACAAGGAGCCGTGTGCGCGCTACATCGACCCGCCCGTCGGCCGTGAGTATGCCTATCACCACGCCCGTGGCTCCTGCATCCTTGGCGTGGGCAATGTCGCGTAACATCGTCTGCACTTCATCGTTGGTATATAGGAAGTCGCCACCTCGGGGGCGAATCATCACACTCACATCGATGCCTCCGATGGCACTCACCTGTTCGATAGCAGCAATGGAAGGGGTGATGCCGCCTTCCGTAGGTGAGGCACACAGTTCTACGCGGTCTACCCCCAAGCGGGCAGCCGTTCGGCATGCCTCCACGGAGTAGGCACATAGTTCGCATTGGATGGTTTTCATGCTTGTCTTTGTTATTTTTAAGACAAAGGTACTCAATAGTTTTGTATTATGCCCCACATCGCGTGAATAATCCTTCCCCTCATCATAAAAAGGTTTTATATGTTTTCGTAAAACAAAACTAATTACTATCTTTGTGGTTACTTTTATGTACAACAAGAACGTTTCACACTCTAAATAATCAAAACAATGGATCAGGAACTTTTGAAACAGGTGACCGCGAAGGCCAACGAATGGCTCTCTCCGGCTTATGATGCTGCCACTCAGGCAGAAGTGAAGGCTTTGCTCGAGAAGGATGACAAGACAGAGCTGATAGACTCCTTCTATCAGGATCTCGAGTTCGGTACCGGCGGTTTGCGCGGTATCATGGGCGTAGGCAGCAATCGTATGAATATCTACACTGTAGGTGCGGCCACACAGGGTCTTGCCAACTATCTCAACAAGAACTTTGCTGGTATGGAGCAGATTTCTGTCGTTGTAGGACACGACTGTCGTAACAATAGTCGTTTGTTTGCCGAGACCGTAGCCGACATCTTCTCGGCCAACGGCATCAAGGTGTACCTCTTCGAGGACCTTCGTCCCACTCCCGAAATTTCATTTGCCATCCGTCATTTAGGTTGTCAGAGCGGTGTCAATATTACTGCCAGCCACAATCCCCGCGAGTATAACGGCTACAAGGCATACTGGGACGATGGCGCGCAGGTGCTTGCTCCACACGACAAGGGCATCATTGACGAGGTGAACAAGGTGAAGGCTGCCGACATCAAGTTCCAGGGCAACAAGGACCTCATTCAAATCATCGGTGAGGATGTCGATAAGGTATTCCTCGATGCTATACATACCGTAATGATTGACCCTGAGGTAGTGAAGCGTCATGCCGATCTCAAAATCGTATACACTCCCATTCACGGTTGCGGTCGCGTGCTCATCCCCTCGGCATTGGCCGATTGGGGCTTTACCAACGTGAATTGTGTGCCCGAGCAGATGGTCAAGGACGGTAACTTCCCCACCGTAATCTCGCCCAACCCCGAGAACCCCGAGGCGCTCACCATGGCACTTAACCTGGCCAAGCAGCTTGATGCCGACCTCGTGATGGCTTCTGACCCCGATGCTGACCGTGTAGGTATCGCCTGCAAGGACGACAAGGGCGAGTGGGTACTCATCAATGGTAACCAGACCTGTATGATGTATCTCTACTACATCATCACCCAATATACCAAGTTAGGCAAGATGACCGGCAACGAGTTCGTGGTGAAGACCATCGTAACCACCGAAGTCATCAAGCAGATTGCCGAGAAGAACAATCTCGAAATGCTCGACTGCTACACAGGATTCAAGTGGATTGCTCGCGAGATTCGTCTGCGTGAAGGTAAGCAGACCTATATCGGTGGTGGTGAGGAGAGCTACGGATTCCTCGCCGAGGACTTCTGCCGCGACAAGGATGCCGTATCGGCCTGCTGCCTCATTGCCGAGGTCGCTGCATGGGCCAAGGACAATGGCAAGACTCTCTATGAACTGCTGATGGACATCTACGTAGAGTACGGATTCTCTAAGGAGGTTGCCGTGAGCGTGGTGAAGCCCGGCAAGACCGGTGCCGATGAGATCAAGCAGATGATGGAGAACTTCCGTGCCAATCCTCCTCGTGAGATGGCCGGCATCCCCATCGTATGCAGCAAGGACTACAAGACACTCGAAGCCCGCGATGCTGAAGGCAACGTGACCAAGCTTGATATGCCTGAGACATCCAACGTGTTGCAATACTTCACTGCAGAGGGTGATAAGGTTTCAGTGCGTCCTTCCGGTACAGAACCCAAAATCAAGTTCTATATGGAGGCAAAGGGTGCCATGGCCAGCCGTGCAGACTATGCTGAGGCTGACGCTAAGGCGGCAGCTAAGATTGAGGCCATGAAGAAGTCATTGGGTATCTGACGATGTAGCAATGCATATCATTACCATAGCCAAGAAGGCGAGCCGGACGGCTCGCCTTCTTCTGTATTGTGATGTGATACGTGACATGTGCTTACGGCTCCGGCACTATCCATCCTTGGCTATTGAAGTATAGTGGTCTCACAAACAGCTTGGCTCTGCCGCCACGAGCCTTCTCGTAGGCATGGGCTATGAAAAGAGTCTGTCCGTCGATATCGTATACGGCACAGTGCCCTACGCCGTAGTAGATGATATTGGGTCCGAAGAGCGGGCTTCCACCCCCCTCGTCCATACAGCGGCCGTCGCGGTCGTAGTAAGGACCCTCTATATCGGTTGAGCGGCCATATACGGTCTTGTAGGTCGAGTTGTCGCCCCGGCAACAATAGTCGTGGCTCACAAACAGATAGTAGTACTTGCCATGCTTGTATATGAAGGGAGCTTCGATGGCGTTTTCACCAGCTTCGATAGTGTCGCGCCCCTCGATGGTGAAGTTGATGTTCTTGCCGTTCACGTAGCGTTTGCCGTAGCGGCGTGCTATAGTGACGGGCTCGCTCACGGGTGTCTGGTAGTCCTCTTTGGCGAGACGTATGAGCTGTATGCCGTCCCAGAACGAGCCGAAGGAGAGGTAGGGATTGCCCTTCCTGTCGACGATAAGGTTGGGGTCTATGGCGTTCCAGTTTTCCTTACCCCGGTGCGATGCGATGACCATGCCCTTGTCTTCCCATCCGAAGTGAGGCGACCGTGGGTCGAGGGTCTTGTTCACGGCATGGCCTATGGCACTGCCGTTTTTGCCGAAGGTGGAGCACGAGTAGTAGAGGTGCCACAGCCCGTTGGCATAGCAGATGTCGGGTGCCCAGGTGTGGCCGCGGTATCCGCGCACGGTGTCTGTAGCCCAAGCAGGGATGGGACTTAGCACAGGAGCCTCAAACTGCCACTCCTGCCTGTCGGCGCTCGACATTACGCTTACGCCCATGCCGGTGGCAAACAGGTAGTAACGCCCGTCTTCGCCCCGTGCCATTACGGGATCGTGTACGTCGGGGTGGCGCGGGTCAAACCTTGGCCATCGTGGTTTGGGCTGTTGTTGCTGACTGTCTGTGGAGGTGCCCGAAGGCTGGGCAAAGCTGCCTATGGCGCATAGGAGCAGGAGGGTGCTGAGCAGGGTTCTCTTCATAGTGGTGTCTGTGTGTGTTACAAATCACGGCAAATGTAAGGATAATTGTCGAGAAACGGAATAGTATATGTGAATAAAATACGCGCGAGGCATTCCTCGCGCGTACATATATATATTCGGCCGTGGTGGTAGACCGCATTGGTGGGGCTATTCAATGGCAATGGTCTGATGCAATTGTGGCTTCTCTTCGTCTTTCTTGCGAGGAAGTTTGATGTGTAGCACACCATGTTTCACTTTGGCCTTGATGGCGGCCTTGTCTACATCGTCGGGCAACACTAAGGTTTGCTCGAACTTGGCGTATGAGAACTCGCGACGCAGGTATTTGCATTCCTTTTCATCGCAACACTCGGCTTCCTTTTCAGCCTTTTCCTTCTCGTCGCAGTTGCAGCATTTTTCCATCGTGATGACCAGGTCGCCCGCCTCGTCGAGATGGATGTGGAAGTCGTCTTTGGTCATACCCGGGGCTGCCACTTGCACCTTGTATTCGTCTTTCTTCTCAATGACATTGATGGCCGGGGCGGTAGCCTTGGCACGGCCCATCCAGTTGGTGTCAAAAAAGTCATTGAAGATGCTGGGTACCCACTCTTGGCGGTACATTCTTTTCATTGGAGTCATAGTTGAACTTGTTTTTAATGGGTTAAACAAAAAACTTTTGTCCAACTATAATGCCCAAAGGCCGTCGATTGTTTGCTCACGACCGACGGCATTTATCCTATTTAACAGAATCTTATTGTGCAGCTACGCGGAAGACGATGCGGAAGTTCCCTTCGTTGTAGTTAGTGCTGCTGATGCGGAACTGGCCTATCTCGCCGGTGCGTCTTACGTGGGCACCGAGGCAGGGGCATACATCGTAATCACCCACATAGACCAATCGCAGCGTCTCGCTGGCATCTTCGGGAAGCTTGCTCAGGTCGATGCCCTCAGGCACCTCGTCACGGGTGACGTAGCGCTCGCTCACCTCGAGGTCAGCGGCAATGATGCGGTTTACCGTAGCCTCTACCTCGCGTATCTGCTCCTCGGTGGGGCAGGTGGGGAGGTCGTAGTTGCACTTGCTCTTCTTGCGCTCTATGTGGTTGATGCGCGAACGGTTGCATCCGAAGGTGCGCATCATCGTCTGGTTCAGTATGTGCTCTGCCGTATGCATTGGCGGGTACTCCGCCTTGTTATGTTCGTTCAATTGTAGCGTTTCGGTGGGCATTGGTTCTCAAAGATTGTTTAATTGATTGTATAATTCGTTAATAGCGCTTTTTTCTGCCGAGTTCAAACATTTGCCTTTGTATGTCTCATAGTTTGATTTTAGTACATTTTTGTCATTTGGTATACATGATATATTTGTTCCATAATATTCTTTAATGAATGATACAACTTTATTTAGTTGAGTAAAACGGACATTGCTTTTTAAATTTCGACTAACCAATTCTTTTTCTACACTTTCTTTCAAAAACTCTATGTGGTTTGTGTTCTTTTGTTTCATATTCAATCTTATTAATAATATTCATTTGTAATCAATGCTGTGTCACAAACTTTTTGCATAATCAACACAGCGTTGTCGTGCTTTTTTTAGTTCTTCACTGGCTTTTGGATTCTTGCTGATGTTTACAAGTGGTGTGTACTTCTTTATTAAAGAGTCTTCGATGTTGTCTATTTCTGAATTTTCTACTTTAATAAAGTTTACACGTAGCGATTGTTTCATCCATTTTTGTATTTTATCAGTGTC
>JAFXEF010000047.1 GCA_017520935.1 Bacteroidaceae bacterium
CCAACTTTTTTTGAAAGAAATTTTAAGAAAAATCACAAAATACTGATTATCAACACTAACATCAAGAACCAAGATTTGAGCTTTTTGCAGAATTTGCCATATTTATGTTACAAAACATGTTCCTGAAGCGAAAAGGACGGATATGGATAGGACAAGTTACACGCACCACAACACACCGCTTTCTTACACACACAGCACATTGCATATATGCACTCATACATCCATATATATAATAGGAGACAAGAGATGAACTCGTCCAAACAGCTTCTAAGAATACGTACAATCACCTACTATAGTTTAAAAGGAGACGAGAGGAACCAAGCTCCTCTCGTCTTTATCGTTCGTTTTATACCCTTGCCGGCTGAGGAGGGGCGCATGCCTGCCGCAACCCAAGGGTGAGAACAGCTACTTGCGACCCTCTACCTTGAAGCGGTACATCGCAAAGGTCTTGGCCGGCACGTTAGCCACATCAAGCGCAACGTCTTCGGCAGCCATTACCTGAGGCACAATGGCAGTGGGGTTGTCGAGGGTATTGTCTGCATATAGATCATCAGAGTGGTAGGTGGTGATATCTACCAACTGAGGCTTCTGACTCTTCTTGAGACCAGTGAAGGTGAGCTTCACATCCTGCGGCTGATCCGAAACGTTGATAACCTTCACAATCACCTCATGCTTATTGGCATCCCATACGGCACTGGCGAAGAGACCATCCTGACCTTCATTGCCCGCAAGAGCCACACCCTTCTCTGTTGCTTTCAGCACGTGGGTACCGGTATTGTGGGCATACATCTGCTGCACGTAGTATGAGCAAGAGCGTACTGAGCGGAGGTTATCGTACCAAATAAGGTCAGGACGCCACTGCCAGCCGTCAACGTGGGCGAAGAGGGGGGCGTAGGTAGCCATGTGCACGATGTCGGCATTGCGCTCGAGGTTGGTCATGAAGGCTGCTTCGAGGAGCGAAGCGTTAAAATGGTTCCACTTGCGGCCGTTGGCACCGTGGCATGCATACTCACCTGCAAACACCTTGGGACCTTTGCGGTCGTAGTTATCATAGCGGTTGCCCTGACTGAGGAACCAGTTCTCGGGACGGTAGAAGTGCTCGTCAACAAGGTCTACCTTGATGCGCTTCATCTCGGGCCACAGGTAGTCGAAGTCACGGCCCTCGGAGTTGGGACCCGACGAACCGATAATCTCAATCTCGGGATGAGCCTTGCGCAGACGCTCCACAAACTTCTCAAGGCGTACTACGTACTCAGAGCCCCACTGCTCGTTACCTATACCGATATACTTCATATTGAAGGGTTCGGGGTGACCCATCTGGGCGCGAATCTTACCATACTCTGTGGTGGTGTCGCCATTGGCAAACTCGATGAGGTCAAGAGCATCCTGGATATAGGGGTCGAGGTCATCAACTGCCACATGGGCGTGCTCACCATTGTTCTGATACTGACAAGAGAGGCCTACATTGAGCACGGGCAGAGGCTCAGCACCAATCTCCTCAGAGAGGAGGAAGTATTCATAGAAGCCGAGACCATAGGTCTGGAAATAGTCGGGGAAGAAACGGTGGCGGAAGGTGTAGTGCCAGCGGTTCTCATTGAGCGGACGGTTCTCTACGGGACCGAGCGTGTTCTTCCAGTTGTAGCGTGTGTCAAGGTCGGTACCCTCAACAATACAGCCACCGGGGAAACGGAAGCAACCGGGTTTCATATCGGCCAATGCCTCCATGAGGTCCTTACGCAAACCGCCCTTACGACCCTTCCATGTATCAACCGGGAAGAGTGAGATGTGCTCGAGGTCTACGGCATTGTTGCCCAAGAGGAAGATACGGAGCTGTGCCTTAGGCTCAGTCATGGGCGACTTCACGACAATCTCGTACTGCTTCCACTCATCACCTGCAATGTTAATCTCACGGCTGAGGAAGTCTTGCCCCTCACGGTTGGTGACGGGCTGGGCCAGTTCCATGCGGATGCGGGCATTCTGTTTCCCTTCGGGAACACGGGCATAGAAGGTGAAGCGGTACTCCTTATCCTTCTCCACACCGATGCCGAAGAAGCCTTCATTGAGAAGGGCTGTCCACTTGTGACCATGGCCTGAGCTCTTCAGACGCACATAGTTGGGGTTACGGTCGAAGGGGCCGTCGTTCCTTACCTCCACATTGCCGGCAACCTGCCAGCCCGTGAAGGCGTAAGGAAAGTCGAAAGAGCGGTTCTTCACCAACTCGGCATACAGACCGCCATCGGCAGCGTAGTTGATGTCTTCGATAAACAAACCGTACATAGTCTTCTGAATGGGTGCACCATTCTTCTTCATTTCAACGGTGAGCTCATGGTTCTGAGCGGTTACCGAGAGGGCAAGCGCCGAAGCGGCGAATGCGGTCAAGATTGTTTTTTTCATGCTTGCATTTTTATAGTATCATAGGGAATTACAAATATCGGTTGCAAACTTACGCATTATTATCTAAAAAAACAACACAAAACACGACAAGCAGACAGAATACTTGGAAAATCCAAAACTTTGTCGTTTCTTTGTGGTGAAATAGAATTCATGCCGTATGAAAGGAATCATTCTTGCTGGAGGCACCGCTACACGCCTCTATCCGTTATCCCAAGCCATCAGCAAACAGATAATGCCGGTATATGACAAGCCGATGATATACTATCCCTTGTCAACCCTGATGCTTGCAGGCATACGCGAAGTGCTCATCATCAGCACGCCAAGAGACCTGCCGATGTTCCGCGAGCTGCTGGGTACTGGCAAGCAGTTGGGCATGCGTCTTGAATACAAGGTGCAGGAGGTGGCCAACGGATTGGCACAAGCCTTCGTGCTGGGTGCCGACTTCCTTGACAGTGGTCCCGGATGCCTGATATTGGGCGACAACCTTTTCTACGGACAAGGCTTCAGCGCTATGCTCAAGCGTGCCGCTGCCACCAAGGAGGGTGCCTGCATCTTCGGCTATTATGTGAAAGATCCGCGCGCCTATGGTGTAGCCGAGTTTGACGAAACGGGCAAGGTCATCACCCTGGAGGAGAAGCCTGCCATCCCCAAGAGTAACTACGCCGTACCGGGACTCTATTTCTACGACAGTACCGTCACCGAGAAGGCTCTCGCACTGAAGCCCTCGGCACGCGGCGAATATGAAATTACTGACCTTAACCGCCTGTACCTCGAAGAGGGGAGGCTCCGCATGGAACTCTTCGGACGCGGATTCGCCTGGCTCGACACGGGCAACTGCGACAGCCTGCTCGAAGCATCAAACTTCGTGGCCACCATACAGAACCGCCAAGGATTCTATGTGAGCTGTATCGAAGAGATCGCTTGGCGCAATGGGTGGATTGACAGCAACCAGCTTGCCGTCCTCGGCAAACAGCAAGAAAAGACCGCCTATGGCCAGTATCTGCTTGACCTGGCAGCAATGTGACGGACGAAGACATTCCTTAGTTTTAACCTTTAATTTTCAATTAATGAGAATCTACTTAGTTACAGGTGCCGCCGGGTTCATTGGTGCCAACTATATCAAATATTTGTTGAAGAACTACGAAGATGTAAAGATTGTCATACTGGATTTGTTGACCTATGCAGGCAATTTGGGAACCATAGCCAAGGATATCGACAATGACCGCTGCACCTTCCACCGTGGCAACATCGGTGACAGAGCGTTTGTTGACAGCCTTTTTGCACAATATAAGTTTGATATCGTGGTCAACTTTGCCGCTGAGAGTCATGTAGATCGCAGCATCGAGAACCCACAGCTCTTCCTTGAAACCAATATTCTGGGAACACAAAACATCCTCGATGCCGCACGCAAGGCATGGGTGACCGGCAAGGACGAACAAGGATACCCCACTTGGCGTGAAGGAGTACGCTATCATCAAGTATCGACAGATGAGGTATACGGAAGTTTGGGTGCCGAGGGCTACTTCACAGAAGAGACACCCTTGTGCCCCCACAGCCCCTACAGCGCCTCTAAGACCAGTGCCGACCTCTTCGTGATGGCCTACCACGACACCTTCCACATGCCCGTGACCATCACCCGTTGCTCAAACAACTACGGCCCCTACCACTTCCCCGAGAAGCTCATCCCACTCATCATCAAGAATATCCTCGAAGGCAAGAAGCTCCCCGTATATGGCGATGGTTCCAACGTGCGCGACTGGCTCTACGTAGAGGATCACTGCAAGGCCATCGAGATGGTCGTACGCAGAGGCCGTCCAGGACAAGTATATAACGTAGGCGGGCACAATGAGAAAACCAATATCGACATCGTGCGCCTCACCATCAGCACCATACACCGCCTCATGACAGAACAGCCCGAATACCGCAAGGTGCTGAAGAAGGTCGTGAAGGGTGAAGATGGACTTCCCACGATAGACTGGATCAATGACGAGCTCATCACTTTCGTCAAGGACCGCCTCGGGCACGACCAGCGCTATGCCATCGATCCCACAAAAATCAAGGAGGAACTGGGATGGTATCCCGAAACCTGCTTCGAAGTAGGCATTGTGAAGACCATCGAGTGGTACCTCAACCACCAGGAATGGGTCGAGGAGGTCACTAACGGCGATTATCAGCACTACTACGAACGCATGTATTCAGAGCGATAACTCCAGCACAAACACCCCAAAAACAATACACTCACCATTATTAATATCACAATTATGACAAAACGCTTTTTATCTATCGCACTCGCAGGTTTAGCAACCTTCGGTGCTTTCGCACAAGATGCGAAGAATGACGAGGGTTTCGTATTCACCACCGTGAAGGAGAACCCCATCACCTCAATCAAGAACCAGAACCGTGCCGGTACATGCTGGTGCTACTCTACCCTCTCGTTCCTCGAAGCCGAGTTGCTCCGCATGGGTAAGGGCGAGTATGACTTCTCAGAGATGTACATCGTACACAACACCTATCTCGACCGTGCCGACAAGGCAGTACGCACCCACGGCGACATCTCCTTCTCACAGGGAGGTTCGTTCTACGACGTGCTTTACGGCATGAAGACTTTCGGTCTCGTACCCGAATCTGAGATGCGTCCCGGCGTAATGTACGGTGACACACTGAGCAACCACACCGAGCTCTCAGCCGTGAGCGATGCTGTAGTAGCTGCTATCGCCAAAGGCAATCATCGTAGTCTGCAGACCGACGAGAACGGCACTCCGCTGTGGAAGAAGACTATCGAGGCTATCCATGACATCTACCTCGGCGTACGTCCCGAAACATTCACCGTAGACGGCAAGGAGTATACCCCGAAGTCATACTATGAGTCTACCGGACTTAATGCCGACGACTACGTGTCACTCACCTCTTACACACACCACCCCTTCTACGAGTCGTTCGTCCTTGAGATTCAGGACAACTGGCGTTGGGCACAGTCATACAACCTCCCCATCGACGAACTGATGGAGGTGTTTGACAATGCCATCATGGAGGGCTACACCATTGCATGGGGTAGCGACGTGAGCGAGGCAGGCTTCACCCGCAACGGTGTAGCTGTAATGCCCGATGCCGAGAAGGCTCAGGAGCTCAGCGGTTCAGACATGGCACACTGGCTCAAGCTCTCTCCCGCCGAGAAGAAGCTCAACGACAAACCCCAGCCCCAGAAATGGTGCACACAGGAGGAACGTCAGATTGCTTACGACAATTGGGAGACCACAGACGACCACGGCATGGTAATCTACGGTATCGCCAAGGACCAGATGGGCAACGAGTATTATATGGTAAAGAACTCTTGGGGTGAGAGCGGCACCTACAAAGGCATCTGGTATGCTTCAAAGGCATTTGCCCGCTACAAGACCATGAACATCGTGGTACACAAGGACGCTGTGCCCAAGGCTATCCGTAAGAAGCTCGGCATCAAGTAACACACATCGCACGATACCATAAAGGAAGGAGGAGAACAACTGTTTTCCTCCTTTTTAATTGCCCCTTATCCCCCACATGCAGAAACTCCGATGAATAGATTGTATCACTGCAATGAGACGGTAGTATTACTATTGTGATAAAATCGTATCACTTAAGTAATCAAACTGTATCACTCAAGTAAAATATTCCAAACATTTGTGTCCTTTCATGAAAAGCACCTATCGTCATCGTATCGACCGACCTCACAGCGGATTATAGAACAAACAGGATTTCATAGTATAAGTCACTTAACGTTTACCAGACATGATACTTCTGCAAATACTTCTTTGCTGAATGATGTTTTATTCGTAAATTTGCGGAGAAAATAAAATAGCCTAAAAAATGGGAAAAGGAAAATTGGCAAAGTTCGCTGACATGGCATCGTATCCGCATGTGTTTGAGTACCCTCACTCGGTAGCCGAGCAGGTGCCCTTCGAGATGAGGAGACACTGGCACGAGCAATTCTTCAAGAATGACAACCCTATCGTGCTGGAGTTGGGATGTGGACGTGGTGAGTATACCGTAGGATTGGGACGTATGTATCCCGAAAAGAACTTTATCGGAGTAGATATCAAGGGGGCACGTATGTGGACGGGAGCAACAGACTCGCTCCGTGAAGAAATGAGCAATGTGGCTTTCTTGCGCACGAACATCGAGATTATTGACCGCTTCTTCGGTCCCGGCGAGGTGGACGAGATATGGATTACCTTCCCCGACCCGCAGATGAAAAAGGTGACCAAGCGCCTCACCTCTACGGCCTTTCTCCAACGCTATGCCTCATTCCTCAAGCCTGATGGAATCATACACCTCAAGACCGACAGCAACTTCCTCTACACCTATACTGATGCGCTGGTGAAAGTCAATGACCTACCTGTAGAGGTGAATAGCACTGACATCTATGGCAGCAGCGAAGAATTCAGAATCCAGAATTCAGAATTAGACATCCGCACCTATTACGAGCAGCAGTGGCTCGACCGCGGCTTAACAATCAAGTATCTCAAGTTCCACCTTCTCCAAGGCACAACATTACAGGAACCTGATATCGAGATAGAGCTCGATGACTACCGCAGCTATAACCGTAGCAAACGGAGCGGACTACAAACAAGTCGGTAAATGGTAAATCAATCGTAAATGGTAAATTGTAACCCCCAATGACTTTATATCCTAAGCTTATCCTTGATGCGTTGGCCACCGTACGCTACCCTGGCACGGGTAAAAATCTGGTGGAGGCAGAGATGGTGGAGGACAACCTCCGTATCGACGGACAAAAGGTATCGTTCTCCCTTATCTTCGAGAAACCCACCGACCCCTTCATGAAGTCCATCCTCAAAAGTGCTGAAGCAGCTATCAAACTCGCAGCTGGTGCCGAGGTAGAGGTCAATATCTCCGTAAAAACCATACAGCAGGCACGCCCCGAAGTAGAGAAACTTCTGCCGCAGGTAAAGAACATCATTGCCGTATCGAGTGGCAAGGGCGGTGTAGGCAAGAGCACCATAGCGGCCAATCTCGCTGTAGCATTAGCCAAGTTGGGCTATAAGGTGGGACTGCTCGATGCCGACATCTTCGGTCCGTCTATCCCCAAGATGTTCCAAGTAGAGGACGCGCGTCCCTATGCCGAGCGAATCGACGGGCGCGACCTCATCATCCCCATCGAGAGCTATGGTGTCAAGGTACTCTCGATAGGTTTCTTCGTAGCCCCTAACCAAGCCACCATCTGGCGTGGAGGCATGGCGAGCAACGCGCTCAAGCAACTCATCGGCGATGCCGCGTGGGGTGACCTCGACTACTTCCTCATCGACCTGCCGCCTGGCACAAGCGACATACACCTCACCACTTTCCAAACCGTGGCTATCACAGGGGCTGTCATCGTGAGCACTCCGCAAGAGGTAGCTCTGGCCGATGCACGCAAGGGCATCGACATGTTCACCAACGACAAGGTGAATGTCCCCATCCTCGGACTGGTAGAGAACATGGCATGGTTCACCCCTGCCGAACTACCCGACAACAGGTATTATATCTTTGGCCGCGAGGGCTGCAAGCGCTTGGCCGAAGAGATGGGAGTACCTCTGTTAGGGCAGATACCTGTGGTGCAAAGCATCTGCGAGGGTGGCGACCACGGACATCCCGTAGCGCTGAACGATGACACGATGACAGGGGCGGCTTTCCGGGAACTGGCCGAGGCCGTAGTGCGTCAGGTTGCTGTGCGCAATGCCACCCAAGAGGCTACCCACATCGTGAAAACCAAGCAAAACAGCAACTAAAACGGATGTGCCATGCAGGAACGCCATAAAGATTACGAAAGATACTTTGCGGAGAGTGAAGAATCGTGCCAGAAGTATTATCTTCCCTACATAAAGCAACATACAGACTTGACGTTCGATGCCCACCTCAAGGTGCTTGAGGTAGGCTGTGGCATAGGAGGCAATGTAGCTCCTTTTGCACGGATGGGATGTCAGGTGAGTGGGGTCGATATAGATCCGCTGTCAATAGACTGGGCACAAAGGATCTTTGCGCAACAGCAACTTGAGGCCAAGATTACGTGTGCCGACATCCACCAGTATGGTGACGACGAGCGTTATCATCTGATCATGTTGCACGATGCGATAGAGCATATCCCCGAGAAGAAGAGTCTGATGCTTCGTCTGCATGAACTGCTGACCGATGATGGCGTGTTATATATTGCCTTCCCCGCCTGGCGTATGCCTTTCGGTGGGCATCAGCAGGTGGCACGTACAAAGTTCGTATCGCGTTGTCCCTTCATCCACCTGCTTCCGCGTAGAGTGTTCGTATGGCTACTACGCCGCTTGGGTGAACCCGAAGGAGTGATAAAGGATTTCCTGAACATTAAAAGTACGCGCATGACCATACAGGCCTTCCAAAAGCTGAGTGCCGATACGGACTTCGAGCTGATTGACAGAAGGCTATACTTCATCAACCCCCACTATGAGAAGAAGTTCGGACTAAAGCCACGGGTGCTATGGAGCATAATAGCTAAGCTCCCCTACGTGCGCGACTACTTCAGCACCTCGTGCCACTATCTCATACAGAAGAAGCGGTAGCTCCGGCTTACTCAAGCACGAAGCTACGTTCCCCTATCATCACACCGTCGGAGAAGAGGTATACGGTATACTCTCCGGGGTTGAGGAATTCCTCCACGTCCCAATACACGGTGACACTCTGCTCTTCGCCGGTGTACTCAATGAGTTTCTTGATGCTGTATTCGAGTTTGGTATTTTCGTAGGCGAAGGTGGCTCCGCTATTCTTTGTGAGTACGCTACCGTCGGGCTTGGTGATGCGCACGTAAATGGTGCGCTCGCCAGTGGGTGCCGTAATGTTCTTCACGATAGTGAAGTCAATGGCAAACTTGACGATATTCTTCACATTATTTGTCTCCTTGCCACGTTTGTTGCGCGGATGGATAGCAATGCCCGTGGCATCGAGCTGTGAAGCAAGGGTCACCTTGTCGCTGAGGTTCTTGGCCTCTTCCTGCAACACCTCAACCTTTTTAGTCGCCTCCACATATTGGGTGCGCACGCGCTTATTCTCTTTCGAGAGTTTCTCATTAGCTTGGTTAAGCGAGTCTATCTGCATCACGTAACTACGCATCACGGCACGCACGGTTTTCAACTCTTTCTTCAGACGGGCTATCTCGGCAGCATTGCTGGCCTTGGTGGCACGCAGTTCTTCGAGCAACTGCTGGGTACGCAGCTTCTCACGCTCCAGTTGAGCCACGAGCGAGTCGTTGGTGAGGAGTATCTGCATCTCGTCATATTGGGTGGCAAAGGTGCTATACTCGTTCTCCATCTCCTGCTTCTCCAGCTCAAACAGTTGCACCATCTCCTCGTTGGCTTTGTTGGCTTGACTGAGGCGGATGCCTAAGAACACCAAGGCACCGACGAGGAGCACGGCAAGGGCAAGAAGCCCTACACCCAACTTTCCCCAAAGAGGAGAAGAACTGCGGACATCGCGAGTTGTCTTATTTTCTGAATTCATTTACAATACTAACAATTTACAGATTTCTAATGTCCCCCTCTCTGGGAGGGGGATAGGGGGAGGCCTCTTATTTCAAGTTCTCCAGAGTTTCCTTTATCGCAGCAATCTTGCTCTCGGCATCGGCCAGCTTCTTGCGCTCGGCTGCCACTACGGCTTCGGGGGCATTGCTCACGAAGCGCTCGTTGGAGAGCTTCTTCATTACCGAACTGAGGAAGCCTTCAAGGTAGGTGAGCTCGGCTTGCAGCTTAGCCACCTCGGCCTCTACATCGATCAAGCTACCCAGAGGAACAGCATACTCGGTAGTGCCTACCATGAATGAAGAGGTGCCATCACTCTTAGCCTCAACCACATTGATAGCCTCGAGGTTACCCATCTTCGCTATAATGGCATTGTACACGGCTACGTCATGTGTGCCTACCACTTCGAGGTTCAACGCCTCCTTCTGTGCGATATTCTTCTGCAGACGGATAGTGCGCACACCACTGATGATGCTCTTGGCGGTCTCCACATCGGCGATGAGTTGCTCGTCATACTTGTCGGCAAAGATCTTGATGCTTTGCGTCATGATGCTTTCGCCGGGCTTGCGTTCCTCGATAGCTTGCCACAGCTCTTCGGTGATGAAGGGCATGAAGGGGTGGAGCAGGCGCAACAGGGCATCGAAGTAGTGGAGTGTAGCATCGTATGTCTGCTTGTCGATAGCACAGCCGTAAGCGGGCTTCACAATCTCGAGGTACCAGCTGGAGAACTCGTCCCAGAACAGGCGGTATACGGCCATCAGGGCTTCACTCAAGCGGTACTTGCTCATCAGGTCATCCACCTCAATGGCAGTCTTAGTAAGCATGGCATCAAACCATTGGCAAGCCAAGCGTGCTGCCTCGGGCTGGGCGATGGTAGCATCTACGTTCCATCCCTTGACAAGGCGGAAGGCATTCCATATCTTATTGTTGAAGTTACGGCCCTGCTCGCACAGTGCATCATCGAAGAGGATATCGTTACCGGCAGGGGCGCAGAGCATCATACCCATACGCACACCATCGGCACCATATTGGGCGATGAGGTCAAGCGGATCAGGCGAATTGCCGAGGCTCTTCGACATCTTGCGACCCAGCTTATCGCGTACGATACCGGTGAAGTATACATTCTTGAAAGGCATGTCTCCCCTATACTCGTAACCAGCCATAATCATACGGGCTACCCAGAAGAAGATGATATCCGGACCGGTCACTAAGTCTGAAGTGGGATAGTAGTAGTTGAGCTCGGCATTGTCGGGGTCGTTGATTCCATCAAACAGAGAGATGGGCCACAGCCACGACGAGAACCAGGTATCAAGGGCATCCTCGTCCTGACGCAGCTCGGCAGCTGTGATATTCTCGTATCCTTCCATCTTGCGGGCCAACTCAACGGCTTCCTCTATGCTCTCGGCTACTACGAAAGCCTCCTCAGCACCCTCCGATGTGGGCAGGAAGTAGGCTGGTATACGGTGTCCCCACCAAAGCTGGCGGCTGATGCACCAGTCCTGTATGTTCTCCAACCAGTTATTGTAAGTGGTCTTGTATTTGGCGGGATAGAACTTCAGTTCGTCGTTCATTACGGGCGGCAGGGCTATGTCTGCAAAGTGCTGCATACGGAGGAACCATTGCATGCACAAACGGGGCTCTACGGCCGTATCGGCATTACGCTCCGAATAGCCCACCTTGTTGTCATAGTCCTCCACCTTTTCCAGCAAGCCTGCGGCTTCGAGGTCTTTGGCGATGAGTTTGCGCACCTCCACGCGATCCATACCGACATACATGCCGGCCTCCTCGCTCAGTGTGCCGTCGGGGTTGAAGATGTCGATAGTCTCTAAGTTGTGCTTCTTTCCTAACATGTAGTCATTGGTATCGTGGGCAGGAGTCACCTTCAAGCATCCGGTACCGAACTCGATGTCTACGTAGCGGTCCTCGATGACAGGTATCTCACGGCCTACGAGGGGTACGATAACCTTCTGCCCCTTGAGCCAAGTGTTCTTGGGATCCTTGGGGTTGATACACATGGCGGTATCGCCCATGATAGTCTCGGGACGGGTGGTAGCCACTACAGCATAGTAGCCGCGGTCGTCCTTGTGTACAATCATACCCTCGGAGTTCTCGGAGATCTCTGAGTTCTCCAAGGTTGAGACATAATACTTCAGGTAATACAGTTTGCTCTTCTCCTCCTTGTAGATAACCTCCTCGTTCGAAAGGGCTGTCTGTGCCTTGGGATCCCAGTTTACCATGCGGAGGCCGCGATAGATGAGCCCCTTGTTGTAAAGGTCTACGAACACCTTGATAACGCTCTTGCTACGTTTCTCGTCCATGGTGAAGGCCGTGCGGTCCCAGTCGCACGAAGCACCCAACTTACGCAACTGTTTCAGAATGATGCCACCGTGCTCATCGGTCCACTCCCAAGCATGCTTGAGGAACTCCTCACGGGTGAGGTCGCTCTTCTTGATGCCCTGCTCGGCAAGCTTCTTCACCACCTTCGCTTCGGTGGCAATAGAGGCATGGTCTGTACCCGGAACCCAGCAAGCGTTCTTGCCCAACATACGTGCACGGCGTACCAAAATATCCTGGATCGTATTGTTGAGCATGTGACCCATGTGGAGCACACCCGTCACGTTAGGGGGCGGTATTACCACCGTGTAAGGTTCGCGGCCATCAGGCTCAGAGTGAAAGAGTTTATTGTCTAACCAGTATTGATACCATTTACCCTCAACATCCGTAGGGTTGTACTTGCTTGCTAATTCCATAAATTGCACTTTGATTTTGATTTGCCTGCAAAATTACGAATAAATTGACAATTAATTGTTACTTTTGCCACAAAAATAGACACAATGAGTACAAGACAAGAACAAATGGAGGCCTTCGGACGCTTTCTTGACGTGCTCGACGAGCTGCGAGAGAAATGTCCGTGGGACCGCAAGCAGACCAACGAGAGTCTGCGTCCCAACACAATAGAGGAAGTATATGAACTGTGCGATGCGCTCATCAATGAGGATGAGACCAATATCTGCAAGGAACTGGGCGATGTGTTGCTCCACGTGGCATTCTATGCCAAGATAGCTTCGGAGAAGGGACAGTTTGACATGAAGGATGTGTGCGACCGCTTGTGCGACAAGCTCATCTTCCGCCATCCCCATGTGTTCCCACCTAAAGAGGAAAGTGTAAAGATGAAAGATGAAAGTTGCCGTCCGGATGGCAATAACTCTCCTCTTTCATCTGTCAACCTTCAACTCGAGAAAGTTACTACGGCCACGCAAGTTTCGGAAAACTGGGAGCAGCTGAAGCTCAAGGAGAAGGGTGGCAACAAGCGCGTGCTCAGTGGAGTGCCTTCGGGACTACCCTCCATCGTCAAGGCATACCGCATACAGGAGAAGGCACGCAACGTGGGCTTCGAGTGGGACGATGCCTCAGGTGCGTGGGATAAACTGCTCGAAGAGATTGACGAGCTGAAGGTGGAACTCGAACGCGAGAACCACGACCTTGCCGAGGCTGAGCTGGGTGACCTGCTCTTTGCCACCATCAACGTGGCCCGCATGAACGGTCTGAGCCCCGACAATGCACTGGAGCGCACGAATCAGAAGTTTATCCGCCGCTTCAACTATGTGGAGGAGAACGCCATCGCCCAAGGCCGTAACCTCAAGGAAATGACACTTGAGGAGATGGATGCCTTGTGGGATGAGGCCAAGCGAAAGGAGAGAGAGGGTGAGTGAGGCTACTATCGCCGGTTTCCGGTTCCATACACCCTGCCACGTAGCCACAAGCCAAACTCCTCGACAGTGTGGGTGGACAGGTAGGCTTGCTGCTCCTCTACACTGATGACCTCTCCGATGGCTATACGTACGGGGCGACCACGCTTGTTGAACAACTCAGCAGGCAGGCGCAAGAGGCGCACGCGCCAATCGATAAGACCCAAGAGGTAGTAGAAGCGAGAGTTCCCGTCGAGAAAATGTACAGGGAGTATGGGTACAGACGCCTTGGCTATGAGGCGGACAATGGGATGCTGCCACTCACGGTCGCGCACGCAACGGTCGCGCAGGCTAAGGTCGCGCAGGCTAAGGTCGCTCACCGCACCCGACGGAAAGAGTCCCAAAGCTCCACCCGAACGAAGCTGACCCAGCGCACGACGTATGCCGATAATACTCTCGGTGGTGGGCGTGGTGCGCTCCACACCGGTAGGAGTGACGGAGATGAACGAGGGAGACAGTGCCTCCACACGTCCCAGTATCTTGTTTACCATAATCTTATAGCTGGGACAGAGATGCCCGAAGAGATCGGCAAGAATGATGCCGTCAATACTGCCATAGGGGTGGTTACTGAGGGTGATGAAGGGAGAAGAGGGAGGAACGAAGAGAGAAGAGTCTGTTCCCGTCACCTCGTAGCGTACGCCAAGGTCGTCGAGCACGCTGCGGGCAAAGTCCGGCCCCGCAAGATGGGCATTACGGTCATACAGCGCATTCATCTTGTCTACAGCCAGCAGCCTCATCAGTCCACGACCAAGGCCATTTCCCATCCGGCCGCGAAAGAGGGGACTCATCTGTTCCAGTTCATGCAATGTCAGTAGAGGCACTTGAAAATTATGAATTAAATGTTAATTTAAGTTTCGCAAGCTCAACTTTCTGGAGTTCAGCAGCTCAGTAGTTTTCGCTTCGCTCTTCCCTCTTCACTCCCTTGAATATCACCCACTCGCCCATGGCGAAATTCATTACGCCCGATATACACAATGCAGCCAAGTTGCACACCACCACATTCCACCCGAAGAGCCGTTCGAACAATAGCAGGAAAGCCATCTTGAGCAGGAAGGCACCAGTTGCCGAGAGATTGTAAAGCAGGTACTTGCGGGCAAAGGCCGCACGTGGATAGCGTCGAACCCTGTCGCCCCAGATGAAGTACCACGAGCAGAGGTAGTTGGTGAGCACGGCACACTCAAAGGAGATGAGTGGCGACACTAAATACTGACCCGTATAGCCGTAGCTGAAGAACAGATAATGCGAGCAGAGCCACAGGACAAGCGTGTCGACCACCGTCCCCAACGAATTGGAGAGGATGAAGCGAAAAACCTTGTTCGAGTAATGACGCAGCTTGTCCACGACGAGGTCAGAATGGTTTTACAGGGTCAATCTCGGCATACTCTTTGGCATCCTCCTTGAAGTTGTTCAGATAGATGAGTACCAGTATCACTAAAATAGCCAGTCCGATAAAGTCGAACGCGCCGAAGGTGACACTCACGCCTGCCACTTGGAAAGCGACACTCCACTCGCGCAGGGGAGCCACAGCGATAAACAGCGTATTGACGAGTATCATTATCAAGCGAAACTCCGTTGGTCCCATGCCGGCATAGGTGAGCTTGAACTCCCCCTTGAGGTGAGCATTGATATACACCGAAATGGAGAGCAGCAGGTATACGGCAAGTACGGCCATAGCGATATAGAGGTTGAGCAGGTCGCTCAGTCCGGCTCCCACACACATGATGGCCATCGTGATGCCATCAATATTGTGGTCGAGGTAGAAGCCATAAATGGGTCGTTGGGTCTTGCGCACCCGTGCCAGCGTGCCGTCAAGCGAGTCACCATACCAGTTGATGACGAAGCCCAGCGAGGCCAGCCACAGCCACCCTACGGAATAGTTGGAGAGGAAGTAGCCAAGAGCCACCACAAGCGAGCCCACCACACCGATGCCGGTGAGCATATCCGAGGTCACCCACCGGGGTTGTCGCTCGGCCAACCATACGAGCACCTTCTTCTCGGCAGCGTTGAGCACAGAGGTCTGAATGCGTTTAGATTGTTCTTGTTTCATAAATATAAGGATTGCTTGGTTATTATCTTTCGGGGCAAAGTTAGGATGCCTACTTCGATATAAGATAATAAATTTTAGTACAAAAATGTTCAAAATCCCTTCATTAAGAATCTTTAGCAATGTGTAGAGATAGGTTATTTCACACATTACTTGAATCGCGCTATAAGATGCAAGAAGACCATATCCTCAGGAGAGAATACGATCTTCACATACGATATGGGACATTGTCCCTGCTCAGAAGCTGAAGCTACACTGCAACCCGTACGACTGGGTGTGGCGTAGTGTACTGTTGTTTTGCCTGTTGTCGATCACGCTGGGACGTACCTGCACGCTGAGGTCTTCGGAAATGTCAAAGTTGGACAGCTCGGCATCGACGTAGGCATCGATGACAGAGATGAGGTACACGCCAATGAAGCAGAATATGCTGAGGTCGCGCTGGCGACGGTAGTTGTCCTTGCGGTTCTTGAACACACGTTCTAAATAAGCACGGTTAGCCTCCACGTCGTAACGCGGGGGAAGGAAGTCTTCATAGCTGGCAGTGCCGGGGTCGTCGTCCATAATGTCGAGGTAGGCTTGCGAGTAGTCGCTATACATCTGGTTGTTCCAGTTGAGGGCATAGGCACAGCCGAGGAAACCGCCGTAGACAATCGGTAGCTTCCAGTATTTGTGGTTGTATATCTGTCCGCCTCCAGGGAACACGACACCTGCCCATGTAGCCTTGCCGGGGTCGGGAGCGAAGGAAGCTATCTTCTGCTTACGCAGCTCGCGACGTTGCGAGGAGGCCTTCGTGGCTTTCGTGGTATCGGAGGACTCAGAGCCCTCGGAATCCTCAGAGGATATCCCCAGCTCTGCTGATGCCACGCGATGTAGCGAGTCGCTGAGCATTACGGCCCGTGCCTCTCGCGGAGTGAGGGCAGGTATAGTATCGCCCACAATGAGCCGGCTGTCGGTCTGTGCAGACAGCAGGGAAGGCAGGCATAGTGCCACCCATAGAGCCAATATGCTACGGCAACACTTCATTAGGCTTTCAGTTTGTCTAATAGTCCGATGATGCGTTCCAGCTCCTCCTCGTTCTTGAAGCTGATGGCAATCTTGCCTTTTCCCTTGGCACTGCAGGTGAGCTGCACGTCGGTCTGGAAGAAATTGGCCAGATGCTTCTTCAGTATGTCATAGTCGCTGGCAGTCTTCTTCTCGTCCTTCTTGGCTGCAGCCTTTTCCTTTTTCTTCTTGACAATGTCTTCCACCTTGCGCACTGAATAGCCGAAGATTTGTATATCCTGGAACAGCTGTATCTGCTCTACGGGATTGTCCAATGCGAGCAGTGCACGGGCGTGACCCATATCAAGTTCGCGGTTCTTGAGCGCCATCTGTATCTGTGCCGGCAACTTGAGCAGTCGCAGGTAGTTGGCGATAGTGGTGCGCTTCTTGCCCACGCGCTCGCTCAGGCGCTCTTGGGTGAGGTCGTACTCTTCGAGCAGGTGCTGATAGGCGAGAGCTATTTCCATGGAGTTGAGGTCCTCGCGCTGTATGTTCTCGATGAGCGCCATCTCCATCACGTTCTCGTCGTCGGCTGTACGTATGTAGGCAGGCACGGTGGTGAGTCCGGCCAGCTGCGATGCACGGAAGCGACGTTCGCCGGCAATAATCTGGTAGGTGCCGTCGTCCATCTTGCGCAGGGTGATGGGTTGTATGATACCAATCTCCTTGATAGAGTCGGCCAACTCTTGCAGTGCCTCGGGGTCAAACTCACGGCGTGGTTGGTTGGGGTTGGCCTTGATTTGGGCGATGGCTATCTCGCTGATGGATGATGAGCCTTCGGTCTGCACCGTATCGGTGGAGATGAGGGCATCGAGCCCACGGCCTAATGAGGGGTATTTCTTTTGTGCCATATTACCGAGTTTCAACTCTTTTTTATTATCTCTTGTGCTAAAGCCAAGTAGTTCTGTGCACCCTTCGACTCGGCATCGTAGAGGATAACGGGGATGCCGTGGCTGGGGGCTTCGCTCAAGCGCACGTTGCGTTGGATGACGGTGTCGAACACCAGCTCCTGGAAGTGACGGCGCACCTCGTCGAGCACCTGGTTGCTCAAGCGCAGACGCGAGTCGTACATCGTGAGCAGGAAACCCTCGATGTTGAGTGCGGGATTGAGCTTCGATTTGATAATCTTGATGGTATTGAGCAGCTTGCTGATACCCTCCAAGGCAAAGTACTCGCACTGCACGGGTATTATCACCGAGTGGGCGGCAGTGAGTGCGTTCACGGTGATGAGACCCAGCGAGGGTGAACAGTCAATGAGTATGTAGTCATATTCCTTTTCGAAGGGTTCGAGCATGCGCTTGAGCACAGTCTCACGATTTTCGAGGTTGAGCATTTCAATCTCGGCTCCCACGAGGTCAATGTGCGAGGCTATCACTTCCAAACCTTCAATATCAGTTGTGTATATGGCTTCGCGCGGGTCGCGCCCGTCGATAAGGCATTCGTAGATAGAGCAGTCCACATTGCGTATGTCTACCCCGAGGCCCGACGAGGCATTTGCTTGCGGGTCGGCATCAATGAGCAGCACTTTCTTCTCCAACGTAGCCAACGATGCAGCAAGGTTGATGGCAGTAGTGGTCTTGCCCACACCTCCTTTTTGGTTGGCCAATGCGATAATCTTTCCCATTTTCTAATACTTGCTTTTGTTTTCGACCGCGAAATAAGCAATAATCTGCGTAATATCCCTAAAAAACGTCCTAAACTTTCTAAAAATGTGGATAACTCCCCAATTTTGTTAATAACTTTTCAGCGATAATTTAATTTTCTCATCACAATGCGCTATATTTGCAGCGATGAAGAAACAAGAGCTATACGACCGCACCATTGCCTACTTCAAGGAGGCAATGCCGGTAGCTGAGACAGAGCTGCACTACGACTCGCCGTTCAGTCTGCTGGTGGCGGTGATATTGTCGGCCCAGTGCACCGACAAGCGAGTCAATATGGTGACACCACACCTCATGCACGACTACCCAACAGCCGAGGCCATGGCACTGGCCACACCCGAGGTGATTTTCGAGTACATCAAAAGCGTGTCGTACCCCAACAACAAGGCCAGGCACCTGGTGGGCATGGCACAGATGCTCATGAGAGACTTCGGAGGTGAGGTGCCATCCACGTTGGAGGAGCTGGTACGACTGCCCGGTGTGGGGCGCAAGACCGCCAACGTCATCCAGGCCGTAGTATGGGGCAAGGCAGCCTTCGCCGTAGACACGCACGTGTTCCGGGTGAGCCACCGCATAGGATTGGTGCCTGCACGCTGTACCACCCCCTACAGCGTAGAGAAGGAACTCACACGCCATATCCCCGACGAGCTCATCCCCATCGCCCACCACTGGCTCATCCTGCACGGACGCTACACCTGCATAGCCCGCAAACCGAAATGTGGGGAGTGCGGACTGAAGATGCTATGCAGGCATTACAAGAAGATGAGCCCCATAGACAAGCCCGTAGGCGAGGATTGAAGAAAAAACCAAGAACCCGGCAAGATTTATCACCTTTTGTGCACAAGTTAACAAACCTTTTGCTAACTTTGCAGAGATTAAGCCACTTAATAGGAAACAGGAAATCTCTAAACAGCAAATTTCAACCACAACTTATTAACATACAAGTATTATGCAAAACATTGACAATTTCAGCTTTGCCGGCAAGAAGGCAATTGTTCGCGTGGACTTCAACGTACCCTTGAACGAAGAAGGTAAGATTACTGACGACACCCGTATCCGCGGTGCTCTCCCCACACTGAAGAAGGTATTGGCCGATGGTGGTGCACTCATCATCATGTCACACATGGGCAAGCCCAAAGGCAAGGTGAACGCCAAGTTCTCGCTCAGCCAGATTGTTGACGCCGTATCTGAGAAGCTCGGCGTACCCGTACAGTTCGCTCCCGATTGTGCCAAGGCAGCCGAGGCTGCCGCCGCACTGAAGCCCGGCGAAGTGCTCATGCTCGAGAACCTCCGTTTCTACCCCGAAGAGGAGGGCAAGCCCGTAGGTATCGACAAGGCAGATCCTGCATACGAGGATGCAAAGAAGGCCATGAAGGCTTCACAGAAGGAGTTTGCCAAGACACTCGCTTCGTATGCCGACTGCTACATCAACGACGCTTTCGGTACCGCTCACCGCAAGCATGCCTCTACCGCCGTTATCGCCGACTACTTCGATGCCGACCATAAGATGCTCGGCTACCTCATGCAGAAGGAGGTACAGGCCGTCGACAACGTTCTGTCAAACATCAAGCGTCCTTTCGTTGCCATCATGGGCGGTTCAAAGGTATCTTCCAAGATTGGTATCATCGAGAACTTGTTGGGCAAGGTAGACAAGCTCATCCTCTGCGGAGGTATGACCTACACCTTCTCCAAGGCTCACGGTGGCGAAATTGGCGATTCAATCGTCGAGATGGACAAGCTGGATGTTGCTTTGGGCGTTGAGGAGTTGGCCAAGAAGAATGGCGTAGAGCTGGTGCTTGGCACAGACTGCACAGCTACCAATGGCCTTGACTTCGGCACAATGAGTGTGAAGGAGGGTGCCGAAATCATCACCTGCCCTTCCAACGCGGTTCCCGCAGGTTATGAGGGCGTTGATGCCGGTGTAGAGAGCCAGAAGGCATTTGCAGCGGCCATCGAAGGTGCCAAGACCATCCTCTGGAACGGTCCTGCCGGCGTATTTGAGTGCGATGCCTTTACCGCAGGTTCACGCGCTATCGGTGAGGCTATTGCCAAGGCTACTGCTGAGGGTGCCTTCTCACTTATCGGTGGTGGCGACTCGGTTGCTTGCGTCAACAAGTTCGGATTGGCCGATCAGGTATCATACATCTCTACCGGTGGTGGTGCGCTGCTCGAGGCTATCGAAGGCAAGGTACTCCCCGGCGTAGCTGCTATCCAGGGATAAGAGCAATTGACAATTATAAAAAAATAGGAGCTTCCGCGTAGAGGCTCCTATTTTTTATTTAACATTTTTAACTTACCGCATCAACACTATGGTAAATCAAGGCATCACGAAGAAAATTTTGTTTCTACGCGATAAAAATTTTGTTTCATCGCGATGAAACAAAATTCGGCTCCCTTAGCGGTTTTCTCCGACTGCCCGGTGCGACTCAAAAAACGGGATTTATAGTTACGGATTTAGCAAGTCGGTCATTACATGCATAGCATACCAATCACACCAGCCCAATACGCCTACACAGTCTTGGCCAATGCAAATATACTAATACGCACATCGGGTACAGTGAGCAGAGACGATATGCAGGCATGCAGGGTAGCACCGGTAGTAGCTACATCATCTATCACCAGGACGTGCTTGCCGCTCAGCACCCGGGCATCCGTCACGCGGAATATACCCTCAGTATTCTTCCAGCGCTCCGTGCGGCTTTTATGGGTTTGCGTATCGGTGTCGGTCACACGCTCGATGCAATGGGCGCACACGGGGATGCCTGTAGCCTTGCTCACACCTTTCGCTATATAGTCGCATTGGTTGTAACCGCGCTTACGGCGTTTCTTCTTGGATAGAGGGACGGGGACAATGAGCTCTATGCCTTCGAAGAAATGGCTCTCCTGCAGCTCTGCAGCAGCTATATATCCAAGGTAGAATCCCGTCTCAGGATGATCGTAATATTTGAGGTGGCGGATAAGGCTGCTGTATTCTCCCTCCTTGTTGTAGTAGAAGTATGCCGTGGCACGCAACACGGCGGGCCACTCCATGAAATGCTGCATCAGCAGATTGTTGGGGTCATGCTCATAGTGCGTGCGTGGCAGTTCCAACAGGCAGCCGACACAAAGGTGCTGCTCACTATGCGTAAGGCGTTGCCCGCATACCTTGCAGTAGCGGGGAAAGAACAGTTCTTTGAGGTCGCCAAGCCATTTCATAAGGTTTTTACCGAAGGGTGTCATCCTGTTTGTTTTAGTTGCTATATTATTCGCCTCCTAATCCCAACAATCATCCTCAACATCGTTCCCCAAGCACCTCTTTATCGCTTCGTACTCGAATCCGCGGCCGGTGGCGAAGCGGATGAGCTTGGCATTGACTTCGTAGTCGTTCCGTCCTTTGACACTCTTGCGCTTGGCCTCGATGAGGGCACGGAGGATATCCATATACTCCTCTTCGTCAATAGCCTCCATGGCTACCTTTATCGTCTCACTGTCAATACCCTTCATGCGAAGTCCTTGGCCTATCTTGATGCGTCCCCACTTGTTGAAGCGGTATTTGTCCCTGACGAACGCCTCGGCATAGCGGCTGTCATCTACATACCTCTCCTCCACAAGATGCCGCAAGATGTGTGTGCGCTCCTCCTCCGTCAAGTCGTAGCGGCTCAGTTTGGCCTCAACATCGGCCAGGCACAGTTCACTCGCAGAGCAGCGTGCCGCCAATTTATACAATACCTCGTCTGTGGTCATTCAATACAGTTTGTTCAATATCCGTTGATGACTCGTTTAATACCATCTCGAAAGTCATTTACATTAAAATTTATAAGCAACCCAGTTCGTTTATTGGTCAATTTGAGATAGGTGAGCAGTTGCTTGTAATGAACAGGCTTGAGTTCTTCTACAGATTTCAATTCTATAATCAATGAATTCTCGACAAGCAGATCCAATCGTAACCCTTCTCCCAAATTGACTCCTTTATAGCTCATCTCTATGGGAACCTGCGAAACCACAGACAGACCATTCAGTTGCATTTCATGAATCAATGCTTTCTCATAAGCGGCCTCTAACAACCCAGGACCCAATGTGTTGTATACCTCCATTGCGCAACCTATCACTCTATATGATAATGGATCTCTACTCTTCATATCCTTTTAATTCCTATTATTTGCTATTTCTGTTTTCTTGTCGCACGCGGATTTTGTTTCACAATTCTCACGAAAGCCTTTTCTCCCAGAACGTTTTATTATTTCACGCAGATTTCTTATCTTATATTTTTATCTCACACAGATCTCACGAAAGCATACATCGCTATCGCTCGTATGTGCCATCCGGCCGCCAACACTCGGCGAATGCCGACAAGCTGCAAGCATTTCTTGCGATGCAGCTCATTTCGTGAGATTCGTGAGATCTGTGTGGGATAAAAATCCATGTGAGAGGGAACATCTGTATGAGTCAAAGTATTTGTGTGAGAACGTGTTATTTCTTGCATCTAATCATTCGGTTGTTTTCATAAATGTCTTTGCGAAGCGTCACCTCCCGGTACCCGTACGCCTCGAATAGGGCAACAGTCTCTTCACCTAATGCCTGATTGATTTCCACATAAACACATCCGCCGGGGCGCAAAGCCTCCGTCTGCCCGATTTCGGCAATGGCACGGTAGAAGCGCAAGGCATCATCGTCGGGGACAAAAAGCGCAGTATGCGGCTCCCAATCAGTGACGTGTGCCTCCATCTCAGCCGCCTCGCTCTGCCGTATGTAGGGCGGGTTGCTCACCAATATGTCATAGGAGCGTGGCAGGGAACCGGCAGTGCCCAGCATGTCATGCTCGAAGAATGTCACCCGCACCCCGTTCGCCTCGCCGTTCCCTTTGGCTATCGCCAGCGCTTCGGGCGATATGTCGCAGGCATCGATGGTGGCTTCAGGGAGCTGACGGGCCAGCGCAACGGCTATGCAACCGCTACCCGTGCCAAGATCCAGTATATGTGGGCGTTTCCCTTTATTGTCACAAACAACCCAATCGACCAATTCGGCGGTCTCGGGGCGTGGGATGAGCACACCCAGACCTACCGTGAAGTCCATCCCGCAGAATGGTGCCCGGCCCTCGATGTATTGCAGCGGCTCGCCCTGTTGCAGGCGGCCGATGACATCGCAGAGCAGAGCCTCCTGCCCGGCCGTCAGCACCACGCTTTCCCTGAGGTAATAGGCCGTAGCACCGATACCCAATATATCGCAACAGACGGTGCGTACGATGGCCGCGAGTTCGTGCCCTTCGTACCTCTCCGAGAGCGAAAACTGTAGTTTGTCAATCAGTCGTTTCACGCCATTTTGCCTTTTAGGGTTTACAATTCAGTACAAAAGTAATCAAATCTTTTCTCGCTCTGAGGGGCATACCCGATTTTTGATGATTTTTTTGTGTTTTTATTGTGCGTATCGCATTTTTACAATATATTTGTACGATTTTTAGAGTATTAACGCTAATACCAATATAGAAAAATGGACGAAAGAATGCTTAACATCGCTTCGCACTTTGCAATCGAAGGCGATATCGAAATCATCAAACCTCTTGGTGAAGGTTTTATCAACGACACATTTGTTGTAAAGACCATAGGGAATACCCCTAACTACATCCTCCAACGCAAGAACCATGCCATCTTCCCCGATGTACCTGGCATGATGGACAACATCGTCAAGGTGACCACACACCTCAAGGAGAAGATTGCCGCTGCCGGTGGCGATCCCCGTCGCGAGGCACTCACCGTGACTCCCACGACTGACGGCAAATACTATTGGCAGGATACCGATGGCAACTATTGGGCTGTTTGTGAATTCATTGAAGGCTCCGTAACTTATGACCGTGCCGACACTCCCGAGCTCGCTTACAAAGGCGGTCAGGGCATCGGACGCTTCCAGGCACAGCTGGCCGACTTCACCACTCCGCTTGTAGAGACCATCAAGGGCTTCCACAATATCCGTTGGCGCTTCCAGCAGTGGGACGAGACCCTTGCCAAGGATCCCATGGGTCGCGTAGCCGAGCTCAAGGAGGAAATCTCCTGGATCGAGAGCCGCCGCGAGCAGATGCTCAACTTCTGGAAGATGGTAGAGGAGGGCGTGCTCCCCATGCGTGTCACACACAACGACACCAAGCTCAGCAACATCCTCTTCAACCAGAATGGCGATGTGCTCTGCGTTATCGACCTCGACACCTGTATGAGCAGCACCTCACTCAACGACGTGGGCGATGCTCTCCGCTCTTACACCAACACCGGTGCTGAGGACGACCAGGACCTCAACCGCGTGTCTATGGATATCAACATGTTCGAAGGCTACATCAAGGGCTACCTCTCAGAGCGCAAGGCATCTATGACCCAGAGCGAGATAGACTGGCTGGCCTTCTCCGGTATCTATATCACCTACGAGCAGGTACTCCGCTTCCTCATGGACTACATCGATGGCGACAACTACTACAAGGTACGCTACGACGGTCACAACCTCGTACGCACCCACGCTCAGTACAAGTTGCTCACCAGCATGGAAGAGCAGTACGAGCGCATGCAGCAGATTGTACGTGAGGCAGTGAAGTAAAAAAGCATTAACCAAAACAAGAATAAATTATGAGTCAGAAACAAAACAAAACAGGCATTGCACTCGCGATATGCGGTCTGTTCTTCTTCGCCATCGGCTTTGCCTTGGGTATCAACGGATTCTTGACACCCGTGCTCAAAGGCGCGTTGGACATCACTCCCGTAGTGGCCAACCTCTTGATTGCATTCAACTTCGTTCCCTTCTTGATTTTCGGTATGCCTGCCACATGGTGTATTGAAAAGATTGGCTACAAGGCCACTATGGCCGTGTCGTTTGCGCTGTTTGCCATCGCATTCGCGCTGTTCATCCCTGCTGCCAAGAACGAGTCTTTGGCATTCTTCCTCACCGCATGCTTCATAAGCGGTGCTGCCAATGCCGTGCTGCAGGCTTGTGTGAACCCCTACATCACCATCCTTGGCCCGCTCGAGAGTGCCGCTAAGCGCACCTCTATCATGGGTATCTGCAACAAGCTCGCTTGGCCCACCACTACCGTGTTCATGACTCTGGTTATCGGCAAGTCAATCGACCAGATTGGCATGTCAGACCTCTTCTTGCCCTTCTATATTATTATAGGTATATTCGTGCTGCTCGGCATCATTGCCGTGCTCGCTCCGCTGCCCGAAGTGAAGGCTGCCGGTGAGGATGAGGACGATGCTGCTGCATGCCCATACGCCGAGGGTAAGACCTCTATCATGCAGTTCCCCCACCTGTTGCTCGGCTGCTTGACACTCTTCTTCTACGTAGGTGTCGAGACCATCTCGTTGGCAACAGTGGCCGACTATGCCACCAGCCTTACGAAAGAGGGCGTTGCTTTGGGCGCTTCTACCGAGCTGCTCGGCTACATCCCCTCAGTAGGTATGGTGCTTGGCTACATCTGTGGCATCCTCTTCATTCCCAAGTATCTCAGTCAGGACAAGGCCATGCGCATCTGTGCCTGGGTAGCTCTCGTAGGCTCTGTGCTCGTAGCCGTACTTCCCGGCGAGTACTCTATCTACTGCATCTTCCTGATGGCTCTCGGCTGCTCGCTCATGTGGCCGGCTCTGTGGCCCTTGGCAATGGCCGACCTCGGCAAGTTCACCAAGAAGGGTTCGGCCCTCCTCACCATGGCTATGGCCGGTGGTGCAGTGATGCCGCTCGTGCGTGCTTGGGTTGAGGGACTTACCGGTTCGTTCCAGATGAGCTACTGGGTATGCGTGCCCTGCTTCCTCGTAATTCTGCTTTACGGCAGCAGCTGGTATAAGATTCGTAAGTAATAAACCGAAAAACACATCTTTTATTAACAAAAGAGAGAAAAAACAACAAAACAATTTAGTATTAACATTTTTAAGTCTCAAAAAAACATGAAGAAGAATTTACGATTGTTGTGCTTGGGTCTTGCAGCCGCTACTTTTACTGCAGGCTTTGCCCAGGCTGAGAATGTGACCTCCAAACTCAGAAATGCCGACATGGAACAAGGCATTAAAGGCTGGGGTGTCGATGGCGAGGCCAACATCTTTGGTAAAAACAAGAAGAATGGTGGTGGCTATCATGGTATGAAAGACGGAGTACTCGAGAACTGGAATGGCAACGGAAATGCTCTCAAGGACAACTCCATCTCGCAGACCGTACGTGAGTTGCCTTCCGGTACATACGTGTTCGGTGCTTACATCGGTGCGTCTCTGCAGGGAACCGATGAGTCAAACAAGGATGCAGTGGAAGGTGTTACCTTGTTTGCCAATGAGGCAGGCGTACCTGTAGCTACCGACAACCCCGACAAGGGCCGTCAGGAGAAGTGGGGACATGCAGGTAAGTTCAACGTAGCTGCTAAGGTAACCGAGGGTTCGCTCAACGTAGGTATTGACATCAAGGCTACTACTGCCAACTACGTTGTTTGGGACAACGCTACACTCTACTATTTCGGTAACATGAGCGAGGCTGAGGCTCTCAACGAGATGGCCAAGATCGATATAGCAGCTACCCGTGCTATCGCCGATACTTTCATCGTTAATAATCACAAGATGAATGCAGACACATTGGCTCTGCTCAATGAGGGTATCACTGCAGCCAATGCGCTCGCTACTGCCGACCAGTTGTGGCAGACCAATGAGGATCTCTATTGGGCTATCAACAAGGCTACAAAGTCAGTTTCTGACTACCGCAGCTTCAACAACGCCATCGTAGCTGCCGAGAAGGCTGCTGCAGGTGAATGGTCTTCAGCAATTGCAAATGAGTTGGCAGCCTTAAATGAAGCGCTTGCTGCAGCAAAGAAGACATACGCCGATGCAGCAGCAGGCCGTCCCGAGCTTGACGTACAGAAGGCCGCTTTGCGCGAAGCTACAGCTTTGGTAACTCTCGACACTTGCTATGATGTGTTGGACGGATTGGATGAGTATGTAAACTCTTTGGACCCCAGCGATGAGTTGGGTGAATATTCGGATACAAAGATTAACCAGCTTATCGATCTCCTCGGTACTGCTCGTGCAGCAGTGGATGCCGCTTATGCCGGTGATGAAACCGCTTTGCGCACCCGTCACATCTACGATAGCTTGTTTGTAGCTATTCAGTACATCCTTGACAATCCCAATAGCGTAGATGCATTCCCCTTCACTATCGGTGAAGCCGACGGTACTATTGCCAATCGTGTTGATGGTCGTTTCGAGTTTACCTCTAAGACCTATACATTCGCATTCCCTGTGACCAACATCCGTTTCACTTTCATGGACAACCATAACACCAATGGAGCTGCAGGTGATAACTCAGGATTCCCCTCAGTGGCTATTGCTGAGTTCTATGTATACGACGGAGAAGGTAATCCAATAGATCTTTCTGAAGAAAACTTCAGAACCAATGCTCAAGAGACTTCAGAAGGTCCTATGGTAAACATTTGTGATGGTGACTTGGGTACATTCTGGCATTCTACATGGTCGGCTAAGGTAACAGAACACCACTATCTTGAGGTGCAACTTCCTGACGGACTTGACTTGACCTCATTAAGCTTTGGTTGGAAGACACGTTATGACAAGCAGGTGATACCGAAGACCGTAGTAATATCAAGCGTTTCTGAGGCTTCTTCTATGCTTGAGAGCGCTGTTCAGACTGCTAAGCAGATGAACGCATTTGCAGGTACCGATCCTGGTTTCTACAATGCCGACCTCTCTGCTTTCTGGAACGCTATTGCTGCTGCTGAGGCTGTGCTCGAGAATGGCGGTACAGACGAAGAGATGTATGCTGCTATCGGTGAACTTGAGACTCAGCAGGGTCTTGTTGATGAAATGCAGGTTAACCTGCCTGCTGCCGACAAGAAGTATCATTTGGTTATCGGTTATGACGGCTTCTATGCCAAGCAGGGTGTGCAGAAGGCACTCTATGCCCGTGGCGACTCTTTAGTATGGTGGCAGACTGCCGATGTCACCAGCATCGGTCAGGAGTTTGTACTCGAATCTATCGGCAAGATGGAAGACGAGACACCTATCTATAAGGTGCTCAACGTACACACCAACCGTTACCTCGTGCTCGATACAGAAGCTAACCACGTAGCTCTGACTGCCGACAAGGCTGAGGCTGACACAGTGAAGCTCGTTTCGCTCGGTGCCGGCGCCTTCAACCTGCAGGCAACAGATGGCAGCGCAATTCACGCCGGTGACCACAACAGTGGAGCACCCAGCTCTGCGGCTGGTGCTTATGGTGGTATCTATGGTACTGAGTCTGGTCTCTGTTTCTATCCTGGTGCTTTCAACTCAGCTTCTGCATGGTTTGTTCGCGAAATGCACGCACTGCCTTACACTGCTGCTGTAGCCGGTGCCGACTATCGCTCTGAGACATTCCACCTCTACTCAGGTGTGAACACACTGAACCTGACTGCCGACAAGGCTTGCGCATTCACAGACCTCACCGTATATGACCTCTGGGGTAACGTAATCGCTGCAGATGTCAACGTATCCGGCAACTCTGCTACCTTGATGCTCGACACACTCGGCATCGAGTCATTCTCACTCACCTTCAAGAACAACGAGGGTGTAACATCACTCGTTGTTAACGGTAACATCTCTAAGCTCTCTGAGTTGCAGACAGCATACGATGCTACTGTTGCTTTAGCTCCCGAGGTAGGTAACGAGGTTATGCAATATTCTGAGGCAGGCTTGAAGGACTACAACGCTGCCATCAAGGCTGCAGAGGCTCTCTTGGCTTCAGGTGGTACAGACGAGCAGATTGCAGCAGCTATTGCAGCTCTCGAGAAGGCTGTTGCTGAACTTACTCCCAACATGCCCGATCCTGACAAGACCTACTTCATCGTTAGTGCTCTTGACGCTTTCGAGGAGACCCATGGCGTGAGAATGATGCTCTACGCTACCAATGATGGTGAGCCCAGATGGATGTACGAGAATGTTGACAACCCCAACCGCTTGTGGAAGTTCGAGCTCGACCCAGAGACAGCTAAGTCAGACACTCTTATGTACTATATCTCTAACGTTGCTACAGGTAGCTACTTTGGCGATGGTACCTCTGCATTGGTTGCCGATAAGGACGGTGCTATCTCTTACGCAATCACTCAGCTTCAAGGAACTGTCGTAGCTCTTGATGGTAACGGTGAGACTTCTAAGCGTATCCACGCTAATGGCCACGGCGGTGGTTCTGGTAAGGGCAACAACATCGTTTATTGGGCATCAGGTCTTGGCACAGCTTCTGCATGGAGAATTGCCGAATCTGAGGCTTACCTTGCCGACCTCGACTTCACTCAGATTGAGGAGGGTGCTGACGAATATGTAGCTCCTGCCGTGAAGGGTATCTTCGACCTCTTCGGTCGCCGTATCGAGGCTCCTGCCGCTACCGGTATCTATATCGTAGATGGTAAGAAGCGCGTTATCAAGAAGTAATCCCCTAACCGGATGCTTATAACTAAAGGGTAGCCCCGTGGGGCTACCCTTTCTTGTTACACAAGCTTTTCGGCCTCACACAGACTCCACAGACTTGCACAGAACCTTTAGGTCGCTGGCCGAAGGGAAGAGCAAGCATACATCGCTATCGCTTGTATGTGCCATTCGGTGCGCAAACATTCGGCGAAACGCCGACCAACGAGGGCGAATATAGGTCATCTACGACCGCAAGCAGAAATACTACTCTACGGGGCAGGAACTCTCCAAGGAGGATTGGGCGAACCTTGCCGAGAGCAAGAGTAGCAGATTTTCGGAGATTCGATCAAGTGTAGAAAATAGTTTTTCTATCATCAAGAGCCAAGTGGGATCCCTTGCCGAGCGAGGAGAGTTTGGTTTCGACCTGCTCAGCATTCGTTTAGGACGCTGTGCAACCGTTACGGTCAATGCTGCTGTCAGAGCTAAGGTTGCCGATGCCGAGCGTAACGAGCAAGACACATACGATACACCGCCCGAAACACTCTGGGTGAATGGCTCGACCATTGGGAGATTGGGTAATTTCAGTGCCTCGACAGGCAAGGCGAAGAGTAAAAAGACATTTAATATCTCGGCTATCGAGGCAGCAGCGTTACGAAATAGTGAGGTATTGCAATACTCGGCATATCTGCCACAGGAGAAACGCAAGATTCTCTATGTTGATACCGAGCAGAGCTTCTACCGTTGCCATAAGGTGCTCAAACGCATAATGCGGTTGGCAGGGTGCTCACCCATTCGTGAGTGCTACTCATCAAGTCCGAAACCACATTGGAGGATGTTCGCAGATTTGGCGAGGAGTGTCAGGAGCGAAACGACTTTATCATCGAGAAGCAGCGTGCAGAACTTGAACGCATCGAGGCTGAACGGCAACACAAGGAACACCAGATAGATATTGCCGAGCAAGAACTAAAACAAGTAAAATCGGAGATACGTACCGACAAACTCAAAAGTGTAGCCACCGATGCAGCCACAGCCCTTGCAAGCGGTGTCAGTTCTCTTTTCGGCAGTGGTAAGATGAAATCGTTGGAACGCAAGAATGAGGATTTACGGGACGAGATAGCAATCCGAGATGAGACCATTGAGCAACTGCAATCCAACATCAAACAAATGGAGGTGGGAGATAGCAGGGCAATGGTGAATAAGGACAATGAGCATCGCAAGGCTCTTGAAGCAAAAGAGGCCGAGCATAAGGAGGAGACCAACATCCTCAATTCAATAATCAACACCGCTCATCGTTGGTATCCCGATTTTGCCAATCTCCTAAGATTGGAACGCCTCGACAAGCAAATCGGACTTTCGGCTATGGAATTCGCTGAACTGATTAAGGGTAAGATTGTGGACTTTACAGGGCGACTATTCTCCTCAGAGCATAACCGATGGTTTACTACGGATAATACCCCTTACAGATTCTGCGAGATAACGACAAGCGACTAACCTTAACCGCAAATCGAAAACCTCTCAGCCAATGGTTCTGCGAGCAATACGACAAACTCCGACAATCAATCCGACAGCCTATTCAGCAAAAGAAAAGCAGAGGGATGAAACTGTAACAACAATGGCGACCGCATCAAGTGGTCGCCATTATTATATTATGACTTACGACACATCGTGTTTTTTTATGGTAAACTCAAACCTCAGACCACCATTAGGTCTATTTGTGGCGGTGATGGTGCCTCCGTGGAATTGGACGGCGTGTTTTACGATGGCAAGACCGAGTCCTGTGCCACCCTTTTGGCGGGAGCGACCCTTGTCCACGCGATAGAATCGCTCGAAAAGGTGTGGCAGGTGTTTCAGCTCAACACCTTTGCCATCATCCTCAAAGCGGATGCGGCACAGTTGCTCGTTGTTTTCGAGCAGTGATATATAGATATTTTTACCCTCAGAATAGGCAATGGCATTCTCAGTCAAATTGCGGAAGATGGAGCCAATTAACGATGGGTTGCCATCAATGATAACCTCGTTGCTAAAATCGGTATGGAGCAGCAAGCGTTCATCTTCGGGTAACATCTCCAACTCCTTAGCCACCTCATCAATTATATCGTTGATTACAACTCTCTCCTTGCCAATCAAGGCACTGCCATCCTCCATTCGGGTAATAAGCGACACATCGTTAAGTAGTCGGCGAAGGCGGTCGTTGTGAGCATAGCATCGCTCGATGAGTTCCTGACGCTTCTCTTCGCTAAGGCTAATACCCGAGAGCAGTGTTTCAAGGCATACTTGAATGGATGCTACGGGGGTTTTCAACTCGTGGTTAATGTTATTAGTTAGTTGTCGTTTAAGGCG
>JAFXEF010000048.1 GCA_017520935.1 Bacteroidaceae bacterium
AAGCTTGGTATGTATATCCCAAGCTTTGGTACGTACATCCCAAGGCTTGGTACGTATATACCAAACCTTGGGATATAAAATATGTCGTGCAGAAAAAACATATTGTCACAGGCGTGCCCGCCTGTTGCCGCAGGTGCGGCATTAACTCACGGTACGCTGAAGCGTAAGTTAAGATTAGCCGAAGCATAACTTACGATAAGACGAAGCGTAAGTTGCGATAAGCCGAAGCGTAAGTTGCGATAAGCCGAAGTCTTAACTTACGATAAACCGAAGCATAAGTTAAGATAAAAAACATCAATAGATATTAAGATATACGATATGGCAGATGCCATTTGTAGAAAAATGCGTACCTTTGAGGCAAACCTCGAAGATACTTTCACTCGCAGTGATAAATATTCAAGCAAGCTTGATATTTCTCGCTCGTTTATTCGTATCTTTGTATTGTAAAACAAAAGGCAGACTGCTGTTATTAAATTAAGCATAGAAGCTATGAGCGAGACAAGAGATATAGCATTCTTCACTCCGAACGAGCAGAGCCAGTTAGAGGAACTGAAGGGGCGGCTACAGGAGCTCTCGGGCGACTGCTTGCATCCCGAGGACAAGGAGCGTATGGCCACACTCCTCACCGCAGCTATTGGTGAGGGGTGTCTCCGACGCGACAGCTTCGGGCTCAACCCTATCATCACCGACCTGCAGACGGCCATCATCGTGGCCGACGAGATGGGCATGCGCCGAGCAGCCATTATCAGTATCCTGCTCCACGATATCGTGAAGGCAGACTTTATCACCTTTGAGGAGGTGGCTACACAGTTTGGCTCTGACGTGGCAGGTATACTGCGCGGACTGGTACGCACAGCCAGCTTGTACGAGAAGAACCCCTCCATAGAATCGGAGAACTTCCGCAATCTACTGCTCTCCTTTGCCGAAGACATGCGCGTGATACTCATTATGATTGCCGACCGCGTGAACACGATGCGCCAAATCAAGGATAGCGACAACGACGAGGCACGCCTGCAAGTGGCTAATGAGGCAGCCTACCTATATGCTCCATTAGCGCATAAGCTAGGCCTGTATAAGCTAAAGTCGGAACTGGAGGACCTCTCTCTCAAGTACACGCAGCACGACATGTACTACCATATCAAAGAGAAGCTCAACGCCACCAAGGCTGCCCGCGACAGGTACATTGCTGCATTCATCGAGCCTATAGACAAGAAGCTGGCCGCAGCGGGACTCAAATATCATATCAAGGGTCGCACGAAGAGCATCCACTCCATCAGCCAGAAGATGAAGAAGCAGAAAACCAACTTCGAGGGTATCTACGACCTCTTTGCCATACGCATCATTCTGGACTCGGAGTACGAGAAAGAGAAGCAAGAGTGCTGGCAGGCCTACTCCATCGTGACCGACATGTATCAGCCCAACCCCAAGCGCCTGCGCGACTGGCTCTCCATACCCAAGAGCAACGGCTACGAGTCGCTGCACACCACAGTGATGGGTCCTGAAGGCAAGTGGGTAGAGGTGCAGATACGTACCGAGCGCATGGACGAGATTGCCGAGCGCGGACTGGCTGCCCACTGGCGCTACAAGGGCGTGAAGAGCGAGACAGGACTCGACGAATGGCTCACAAGCATACGCGAAGCACTGGAGCACACAGACGATGACGGGCTGGAACTGATGGACCAGTTCAAGATGGATCTCTACAAGGACGATGTATTTGTGTTCACCCCCAAGGGCGACCTCTTCAAGCTGCCCCACGGAGCCACGGTGCTCGACTTCGCCTTCCATATACACACCAATGTAGGCAGCCGCTGCACAGGCGCGAAGGTCAACGGCAAGCACGCTCAACTGCGACACGTGCTCAGCAATGGCGACCAGGTGGAAATACTCACCTCGAGCACACAGACACCCAAGCAGGGCTGGCTCGACATTGTCACCACCTCGAAGGCACGCACCAAAATACGCCAGAGCCTCAAGGAAATAGAGTCACGCCAGGCAGCCTTTGCCCGCGAGACCATAGAACGCAAGTTCAAGAACCGCAAGATAGAATACGATGAGCCCACGATGATGCGCCTTATCCGCCAGATGGGCTACAAGCAGGTGACAGAATTTTATCAGAAGATTGCCGATGGCTCGCTCGACGTGAACCAGTTTATCGACCGCTACGTGCAGGCCATAGAGCAGGTGACCGAACCACACGAAGTAACCGTGCGCAGTGCCGAGGGCTACAGCATGCAGCAGGACGAGCAGCTCAAGCAAAGCTTCTCGGGCGACGTGCTCGTGATAGACCAGAACCTCAAGGGTATCGACTTCAAACTGGCCGGCTGCTGCAACCCCATCTACGGCGACGAGGTATTCGGCTTTGTCACCACTGGAGGCGGGATCAAGATACACCGTTGCGACTGCCCCAACGCTCCCGACCTGCGCTCGCGCTTTGGCTACCGTGTGGTGAAGGCCCGCTGGGCAGGCAAGAGCAAGGGATCGCTCTACCCCATCACGCTCACCGTCATCGGGCACGACGACATCGGCATCGTGAACAACATCACCTCCATCATCTCGAAGGATGAGAACATACAACTACGGGGCATCAGCATCAACTCGCACGACGGCCTCTTCTCTGGCACGCTCACCGTAATGATTGAGGAGAATGCCCGTCTGCAGGCCTTAGTGAAGAAGTTGCGTACGGTGAAAGGAGTGAAACAAGTAAACAGAAACTGATTATATGATGAAGAAGCACATTTTAATGGCAGCAATGCTACTCGTAGCAGTTGCCGGTTTTTCCCAAGAAGAGGTGAAGCCGAAGAACAAGGGCGAGATGAAGTTCGAGAAGACTCGCCACAACTTTGGAGTATTTGCCGCAGACACGGCGGTAGTGACCCACGAGTTTGTATTCACCAATGTGGGCAAAGCACCACTTATCATCCATCAGGCCAATGCATCGTGCGGATGCACCGTACCCGAGTATACACTTGAACCTATCCAACCAGGCGAAAAAGGAAAGATTACCGTTACGTACAACGGCAAGGGACGTCGTCCCGGTGTGTTCCGCAAGAGCATCACCATCCACAACAACGGACGCCAGTCGCCCATACGCATATATATAGAGGGCGAAATGATTAGTAATGAAGAGCCCATCAAGCCCATCGAGCTAATACAGGACAGCACACTGTATCCCAGTTCAACGACGGACAGTGACAGTCAGTAGACCCGACCGATGTCATTCATCATCAATCATGCGAATTATATATCAGGTAAGTTCGGGATATAAAAGAACAAGAGAGGGGATGTCTGTGACATCCCCTCTCTTGTTCTTTTATAGTACCTCGCGGCTAATTAAGCCTCCTCAGCAACAACCTCGAAAGGAATCTCTACAGAAACCTCCTTGTGGAGCTTTACGGTAGCGGTGTAAGAACCAACTTCCTTCACTGTATCCTTAACTACGATAGTCTTGCGGTCGATTTCGAAACCAAGCTTAGCCAAAGCCTCGGCAATCTGGATGTTGCCTACAGCACCAAAGATAGTACCAGTAGCACTTACCTTGGTAGCGATGGTCAATGACACAGGAGCGAGCTTTGCAGCCAACTCTTCGGCATCGGCCTTGATCTTAGCCAACTTGTGAGCACGCTGCTTCAAGTTCTCAGCCAACACCTTGCGGGCGCTTTCTGATGCGATGACAGCCTTACCCTGAGGAATCAAATAATTACGGCCATAACCTTTCTTCACTGAAACGATGTCGTTCTTGTAGCCCAAACCTGCTACGTCTTCAATTAAAATAAGTTCCATGCTAAATTCCTCCTTTTAATTATTTCATCATATCAGTTACAAATGGGAGCAGAGCCAAGTGGCGGGCACGCTTTACAGCCTGAGCCACACGACGCTGAAACTTCAGAGAAGTACCGGTGATACGGCGGGGAAGAATCTTACCCTGCTCGTTCAAGAACTTCTTCAGGAACTCGGGATCCTTGTAGTCTACATACTTGATACCGCTCTTCTTGAAACGGCAGTATTTCTTCTTCTTAACATCTACGGTAGGGGGAGTTAAGTAACGGATTTCACCATTCTGCTGTGCCATGATTATGCCTCCTCTGCTTTAGCTTGTTTAACACTTCTTCTCTTAGCTGCATACTCAGCTGCATACTTGTCAAGCTTGACAGTGATGTAGCGGATTACGCGTTCGTCACGACGGAAGTTCAACTCCAACTTCTCAATTACTGAGGGCTCAGCCTTGAACTCAAGCAACTGGTAGAAGCCTGTTGACTTCTTCTCAATCTGGTATGCCAATTTCTTCATACCCCAATTCTCTTCATTGATAATCTCAGCGCCTGCAGCGGAAAGAATATCCTTGAACTTTTCGACCGCTTCCTTTACCTGAACATCAGATAAAACGGGAGTCAAAATGAAAACGGTTTCGTACTGATTCATACTCTGTTTTTGTTAATTAATAATTGTATTTTTAGAAATCGGCTGCAAAGGTAGTGCAAACCGAATAAAATTCCAAATTTATTTAAGAAATTCTGAGGTGCAACCTAACTTCTGCTCTCCCCCACCCAATCGTCAATGAGCATTCGTGCCATGCTCAGCTTTTCAGGGATAGTGGGTAGGTTGTCACGGGTAAAGAAGGCCGCCTCACGCAGTTCGCCATCGGCAAGAGTGATATCGCCACTCACATAGTTAGCGTGAAAACCCACCATCAGCCCCATCGGATAGGGCCACGGCTGACTTCCGAAGTAGCGTATGTCCGTAATCTCTAACCCTGTTTCTTCGCGCACTTCGCGTCGAACACACTCTTCGAGCGACTCGCCCGTCTCGACGAAGCCAGCCACCAGACCGTAGAAGTCTCGCCGAAAGCTCTTTGCCTTCACCAGTAGTGCCTCATCGCCACGCTGCACCAAAACGATAATCGCGGTACTGAGTTGTGGCCACACCTCTTCCCCGCAGTCTGCACATCGTTTGCTGATAGGAGTATGCCACTCCATCGATCCACCACATATTCCGCAATAGCGATGGTGAGTGTTAAAATAGAGAATTTCGGCCGCCTTGCCCGCTTGCCGGTATATATGTGATGGGAGCTGGTAATAGGTGGCACGTAGGTCGACCCACTCATAGCCATCGGGCAAGTGTTCCTCCTCGGTGTAGCATACGTAACATGCAGTATGGGGCGTTTGCTCAAAAAGATGCGGCTCGCAGCATTGAATGAATGCAGGACACTCCATCCCACTATATATATTATAGGAGTCGCCCGTATGCTGTACGAGCAGGCGACCATGATTGAATATGTAGAACAGTGGCATTGTCCGTCTGGGGTACTATTAAGCAGTAAACGATCGCAGCATCGTATCTAATGTAAGTTCTTCAAAGTCCTTTACAACCGTATGGGCCAACGGAGCCACTGCTTCAAGGGGATTCGTGGTGGTGAGCGCCACGACGTAAGCGCCAGATTCGCACCCGGCACGCAGACCGTTGATACTGTCTTCAAACACCACACACTCTTCAGGAGACAGACCAAATCCACGGGCACCTTCCAAGTAGCAATCTGGAGCCGGCTTACCGGTAGCATAGTCCTCGGAAGTGAGTATGCGGTCAAAAAGACTGGTCAGTTCGGGGTGCGCACGGTGCACTCCCTGCATCTTCAGGTCATTGCTGGCAGTGACGATGGCCGTTTTGATGCCTACTTTGCGCAATGTCTTGATGAAGTTGCATGCGCCATTAATATAGGGATACTGCATCTGCCGCTCAAAGTCGTTGAGGCGGCGAGTTATCTCAGGCAGTTCGTCCTGTAGGTGAGTGAACCAATTATTATAGATACTCTCAAGCGTGGTGCCTTTGATGCGTTCGGCAAAGTCGGGTACATCTGGACGGAACTCACGCCCGATGGCTCCCCAGAATCCAGAATACTGGCTCTCGGTGTCGATGATGACTCCATCGAGGTCGAAGAGGGCTGCTCGGATAGTAGGCATGTCGGTTTTATGTTTTTGATGAAAGTTGGCAGGCTTCTCTCAAAGCATTGCTTTTATATTAAATAGAACTAATACCCCTCACGGTACTTGCCCTCTTCCTTGTCGTCGAGCATGCTGAGGTAAGAAGCATAACGTGACTGACTGATGCGGCACTCCTCTACGGCTTGGCGCACAGCACAATGAGGTTCGTGGGTGTGGGTACAGTTGCCATAGCGGCAGTGAGTCGACTCGGCGAATATCTCGCGGAAGTAATGACTGATTTCCTCCTCCTCCATGTCGAAGGTGCCGAAGCCCTTCACACCGGGAGTGTCGATGAGCCAACCGCTATCGCCGAAGGGGAACATCTCGGAGAAGGTGGTGGTGTGCATACCCTTGTTGTGGTACTCGGAGATTTCTGCTGTGCGCAGGTGGAGGTCGGGCAGCAAGGCATTAATAAGAGTGCTCTTGCCTACGCCAGAGTTTCCCGAGAGCAGGGTGGTCTTGCCTGTGAGCGAGCCTCGCACGGCATCGAGCCCTTCACCATTGAGAGCCGACACACAGGAACATTCGTAGCCGATGGTGCGGTAGAGGTGCACGATGGCTTCGAGGTAGTGATGCTCGGCTTCATCGTAGCGGTCCACCTTGTTGAACACGATGTGTACGGGTATGCGGTAGGCCTCGGCAGTGGCGAGGAAGCGATCGATGAAGACAGTAGAGGTCTCAGGATAGTTGATGGTGACGATGAGCAAGCACATATCGACATTGGCTGCAAGGATGTGTGACTGCTTGGAGAGGTTCGAAGCACGGCGTATGATGTAGTTGCGACGTTCTTCGATGTCGGTGATATAAGCTGTGCCGTCGGTGGGTGTATTAATTGTCACCCGATCGCCGACGGCCACAGGATTGGTGCTGCGGATACCTTTGAGTCGGAAGTTACCTTTGACGCGACAGTCGATGAAGCTCCCCTCATCGGTCTTCACAATGTATTGGCTTCCGGTATTCTTGATTACAAGCCCAAGCATTATACGGTCATGATTTCCTTCTCCTTGTCTGCATAGAGTTCGTCCACCTTCTTGATGTACTTGTCGTGCAGTTTCTGGAGCTTCTCTTCACCGTCCTTCTGAACATCTTCGGGCATGCCGTCCTTAACGGCCTTCTTCAGTGAGTCGATGCAGTCACGACGAGCATTGCGGACGCTTATCTTGGCATTTTCCGCAACTTCCTTACATTGCTTGGCCAGCTGTTTACGACGTTCCTCTGTGAGAGGAGGTATGCCGAGACGGATGATTTCGCCGTTGTTCTCGGGAGTGATACCTACGGGAGAGTCAATGATGGCCTTCTCGATAACGCGGAACATGTTTTTGTCCCAAGGCTTGATGGCAATGGTGCGTGCATCGGGGGTGGTGATGGAGGCGACACCAGTCAAGGGTACCATAGTACCGTAAGAGTCTACACGGATGCCATCAAGGATACGGGTGTTGGCTTTGCCGGCACGGATGCGGGCGAGTTCGTCTTCAACGTGGAGGATGGCCATTTCCATCATCTCCTGTGCTTCGTTCAGATATTCCTGCATAATATTTGAGTTTTTTAATTTGTTTGTTTCTAAGTTTTCCGTAGCCAAAGGTAGTCGGTTTTTTCTTTTTTTGCAACAGTTTTTTGCTATATATAAATAAATAAAGGTAAAATACACGTTTTTTTGTCAATTTTGTTTCAGAGTTTGGGATAAGTTGCTACATTTGCATAAATTCGTCTTGTATGGCTATATACTATGGAACAACAGATATTGCAACTGCTCGATAAACTGCCACCCATCTCGCTTTCCGAGATGAAGGATATAAAGCTGATGAACCGTATCGACAAGAAGTATCTCGCTACGATAGACCAGTTGCAGCAACTGCTCGCTATGGCGCAAGGCAAATATATGGTGCAGCAGATAGAAGGCAAACGATATAACCGCTACCACACCATTTACTTAGACACTCCCGATGAGGAAATGTACACGATGCATCATAACGGCCGTATCGTACGTCAGAAGGTGCGTGTGCGTACCTATCTCGATTCGGGTGATACTTTCCTGGAGGTAAAGAACAAGAACAATCACGGGCGTACCAAGAAAAAGCGTATGACCGTGGGCAGCATACATTCCCTGCACGAAGATGGGGGTGACACCCTGCTGACCAAGCATGCCAACTACTCGCTCAACGATCTTGTGCCCAAGGTAGAGAACCGCTTTGAGCGCATCACGCTGGTCAATATGGCAAAAACCGAACGCCTAACCATCGATTGCCATGTAAAGTTTCATCACTGGGAGACCGATATTGAAGGCACCTTTGACCGTCTGGTTATCATCGAACTCAAGCGCGACGGCAATGTGTATTCCCCTGTGAAGAGTATGTTGCGCGAGTTGCGTATCAAGCCCTCAGGATTCAGCAAGTACTGCATAGGCTCGGCACTTACCAAGCCAGAGCTTAGGCAAGGTAACTTCAAACCGCGATTTGTAAGAATAAATAAACTATTAAATAATCATTAAACTATGGGAAACCTGTTAAACCTTATTGCTGGTGGGACCAATGCTCTCGCCATGGCAGCCGAAGAGATGGATATGGATGTGCAACCGTTGGCAGATGCGCTGATGACCTCCATGTGGGCCGACTGGGGTGCTTTGACCGAGTTGCTTATCCGCTTCGTACTCAACACGGCAGTTATCGCGCTTATTGTGCGTGTGTTCTACTATCCTAAGAGCAAACGTCGCGACTACTTCTTCACCTTCATACTGATATCTATCAGTGTGTTCCTGCTCATCTTCCTCATGGGCGGTGTGAAACTTAAGATCGGTTTTGCTCTCGGTCTGTTTGCTATCTTTGGCATCATCCGCTACCGAACCGAGTCGGTACCCATCCGTGAGATGACTTACCTTTTCCTCATCATTGCCGTGAGCGCCATCAACGGTTTGGCTACCAGCATCAGTTATGTAGAACTGCTGGCTACCAACCTGCTCTTCATTATCTCTATATGGGCGCTTGAAAGCAACCGTTGGGTGAAGCATGTGGCAAGCAAACTAGTGCAGTACGATAATATCCACCTCATTACACCCGAGAATGAGGCAGAGCTGATAGAGGATCTCAAGAAACGTACAGGACTAAATATCTTGCGCGTAGAAGTAGGAGCCATCGATTTCTCCAGAGACACTGCTATGGTGAAGGTGTATTACGAACCGCTGACTAATGAGATAAACAGTGTGGATCACGTAGGTCGTTTGCCAAAAATGAGTTGATTTTTCAGAATCTTTTCAGAATTGTGACCTAATTTTGCTGCGAAAACATTAAACAGCTATGAATAAAAGAAATCGAATTTTAGGCATCGGATGCCTGCTACTGGCTGCAAGTACTGCTTGGGCGCAGAGTGACTTTGGAGTATGGACAAGTATTGAGGGTTCTACCAAGCTGAACAAACAGCTGGAACTCTCTATCGAAGGCGAATACCGGACACAGGACATGTCTACCATGACTGAACGTGCATCGGGAGCCGTTAACCTATCCTACAAAAACAAGGCCATTCCCTTCCTCAAGGCTGATGTGGGCTATACCTTTATGTACATGAATTATCCGGCAGAGACGGAGATAAAGTTCAAGGAAGATGATAATGGCGTATTGACTGATGTGCCCAAGCATAAGAATGTGGATGCAGCCTATTGGACGGCGCGTCATCGTGCAACCGCATCGCTGACAGGTTCTTTCAAGTGGAATCGTTTTAAGTTCTCGCTACGTGAGCGTTACCAGTATACCTACCGTATGCCAGCGCAGTGCAACCGTACACGTTGGTATTATGATACGTATCATCAAATAACAGGAGCACCGGAGTATTATCTGGATGAAGACCCCAACAGTGAGGAGTATAGTTATATGGTCGATGAAAAGAAAGCCAAGAGCGACCACAAACTGCGCAGTCGTCTTCAGATAAGCTATGATATCAAGAAGTGTCCTTTTGAGCCCTATGTGGAGGTCGAACTGTACAATCAACTCGACAACGCCTTTGCCTACGACAAGATACGCTACACCGTGGGTACGGAGTATAAAATCAACAAGGAGCACAAGTTGAAGCTCTTCTACCGCTATCAAGACTATGCCGATATTGATGAGGTGAGCGGTCACGTATTGGGTATCGGCTATGCCTTTGAGTTCTAAGAATGACTATGATTATGAAACGGAATATTTATTACATCCTTGCATTGCTGCTTTTAGGGGTAGTGCAAGTGAAAGCACAGCAGATGGCTGTGGTGACGGCTGAAGGTACGACAGAGTATGCACATCGCCCTTACACTTCGGGTAAGATTACCTTTGCTGATGGTAAGATGCTTTTTCATCAGGATGGAAAGGTGATTGGCACCCACAAAATAAAGGATATAAGCCGTATCTATTTTTATGAGACGAGTGCCATTGATGCCATGCAGGGTGAACAGGTGATAGCCTATTCTCCTGCAGCAGAAGAGTTGCGTGTCAATGCCTCCTTTGGAGTGGTATTTGTCTATCAGCTGGATGGTACTCGTGTGCTTTCGCAGTCACAGACAATCGCGAATTCTACTATCAGTGTGGCTCATTTGCCTGCTGGTGTCTATGTGGCAACTATCGGACGTGAAACCCTTAAATTCGTGAAGCAATGAAACGATTGATACTTCTTTCATTCACTCTACTGGCTACTATAATGTCGTGGGCTGAAACTACTGACCCTGCAGATTTTGTAGTGAAACTCAAGGATGGTTCCACATTGAGATTCTTAGGCAATTATACGGAAATGTCGTTTGATGCTGGGGGCGCAGTTTTGTTTATTTCTAATCCTCAGCTAAATTTTGCTGCAAGTTATGCTGTTGAGGGAATAGAGTCAATAGACTTTCTCGAGCCGAATGAACCAGCAGGTGGTGGTTCGTTAGATGAACCTTATGTCGACGTCACCATCGACCCCACCGATGACACCTCATACACTGAGGTATCCGAGGAGGTTATCACCGATGCGGGTCATGCCGACTATGGCGACTTCATCGAGAACTATACTCCGATGAACCGTATCACAATTACCTATGATGAGGATAAGGCCTCGGTAAGTGGTAAAATAAATGGTGTAACAGTAATACCTAATGGTGCTCATGTTGCAGTGTATTCCACCAAGAAGAACATCGCTTATACCTTGAAGGGCACTACCACGAACGGTTCTTTCAAGCTCTATTCCGACTATAAGACGCTTATAACGATGGACGGTGTAGATATCACCAATCCTACGGGAGCCGCCATCAATATCCAGTCGGGCAAGACCATCATGGTGGAGCTTGCCGACGGCACCACCAATAAACTCGCCGATGGCACCACCTACACCATGACTACCGGTGAAGACCAGAAGGGCACCTTCTTCAGCGAAGGTCAGCTCATATTCAGTGGTAACGGTTCGCTCGCTGTGCAGAGCGTAGGAGGCCACGGCATCGTGAGCGACGACTATGTACGTATGCGTAACGGTAACATCACAGTGAATTCTGTTCGTGATGGCATCAACACCAACGACTGCTTCATCATGTACGGTGGCACGGTCAATGTGACAGCTCAGCAGGACGGCCTCGATATAGGTAAAGGCTACGTCGAGATTGGTGGCGGCAAGCTCATAGTCAATGCCATTGACGAAGGTATCACAGCCTCTTATGAAGGCGATGATGCCGGCAATATTGACCCGTTAATCACTCCATATATAGATATCAAAGGCGGCCTCATCAAGATTACCACTACAGGTGAGAAGGGTCATGCAGTGCGTGCCATGTCGAGCCTTAGCATGACGGGAGGTATCGTGCAGACTACGGCCAAGGGCGCTGGTGCCAAAGCGGTAATGAGCGAGGGAAATATGTTGCTCACAGGCGGCAAGCTTACTGCATTCACCGAGGGCAATGCACTCTACGAGGCAGATACTCAGGAACTCTCTTCTGCCGCAGCAATCCGCAGTAAAGGTACGCTGAAAATGGAGAATATGATTGTCGGCCTTAAGAGTACTGGTACTGGCGGCAAGGGTATCAACAATATTGGCAATGTGACGTTGAAAAACAGCACCGTGACTGTGGTAGCTTCGGGTGCTAACCATAAGCATAATGCGCTCGACTCTCGCTCCCACGGTATCGAAACTGATGGCAGTTTGACGCTTGATGGCGGTTCATTGCATGTGCGTTCCTATGGCGAAACGCTGCTTGTAGGCACAGCACTGACCTTTATGAATAGTGCCACATATGCAGGCTATCAAGTTGACAAATAGCAGGATATCTGATCACATACAATAAAAAAGGAGGAACAATCCTCCTTTTTTTATTTGGTGAAAGCCAATGCCATGAAGAGCATTTTGCTGTAGAATTTGTGGCAAGCAATTTGTTGCGTCTATTGTTTGTCATTACCCAGCCATAGGCCGTAGTCAACAGTACCTTCGATGCGGAAGAGAGCTCCATAACCTTGGCGGTAACCGTGGGAGAATGTGCCATACCAGTAGTTGCCGTTACCCCAATAATAGATACCCTGTCCGTGGGGAAGTCCGTCGAGAGTTTCACCAATGTAATAGTCGCCCCCCTCGTACTCGAGACGGAGGAAACGACAAGGGTAGACCGCTGCTTCGGTGGGAGTGAAGGTATGGGTCTCGGCATCAGATATGATACGCAAGGGAAGTCCGTGAGTGAGGTCATAGACGATATGGTGGCTATCGGCACCCACACGCCCCTCGCTACCCTTTATAAGGATACCGAAGAGACACTTTCCATCGGCCCATTGCCCCACCCAACGATTTCCACCGTCAGCATGGTAGCTGCCCCATCCAAAGAAAACATTGTCGCGCGAATGTCCTAAGTAATGTCCACCGCCATCGCTAAGCTGCATCACACGGCAGTCAGAGGCAATGATGCGGGAAAGCATCTGATGCATATAGTCGGGAGCAAGTTGATAGGGTGCAGGAAGGCTCTGCGCGCTTAGAGAGCAGATGGCAGTGAAGAGCAGAGAAGTAAGGAAAGTTCGGTTCATTGCTTATAAAGGTTATGTTGGCGGATGTATTGCGCCACAGTTGGATGGAGCATATAGTCGGCATCCTCTCCTGCAGCGAGGAGAGTACGTATTTCTGTAGAGCTGTAGGGGAGAAGCGGAAAGTCCAACACTTGAATATCCAAATGTTGTTCGCTGCCCGACGTAGCTAAAGGTGATGACGGGTTGTGATTTACAATCTGCGAATCTTCCCCTCGAGGATATACGATGATAGGAGTCTCGCGCAAGATATCGTCGCTGCGATACCAGCGGTGAAAGTTATCCCAATTGTCCTCACCGATAATGAGGCTGAACACGCGGTCGGGATAAGCCTTACGCAAAGCCTGTAGCGTGTGGTAGGTGTAGGACGGACGGGGCAAGTGAAACTCAAAGTCGCAGGCATGCAACATAGGATAAGGCGCGACAGCGAGGCGAGCCATAGCAAGGCGCATATCCTCATCGAGAAGTTCCAAGTTCTGCTTCAAGGGGTTCTGAGGGCTCACCATCAGCCACACCTCATCGACCAGTCCTTGTTCGCAGACAGATGCAGCAAGAGCGGTATGCCCAAGATGGATGGGGTTGAAGGATCCCCCGAAGATTCCAGTACGAAGCATTTTACGACAACGATAACGATGAAAAGAAAAGCGGTCTTACTCTTCCAGAAACTTCTTGATGATGTCCAATGCCTCGGCTTTCGCTGTGTCAAGGTCATCGTTGACGATAATCTTATCGAAGCGAGGAGCGAAACCGAGTTCATAAACCGCCTTGTCGAGTCGTTGCTGTATCACTTCGGGAGCATCGGTACCACGCCCCTCGAGACGACGGCGCAACTCCTCTACCGAGGGGGGCTGTATGAATACGGAGAGGGCACGGTGTCCGTAGTACTCCTTGATGTTACAGCCACCTACGACATCCACATCGAACACCACATGCTGACCCGCCTCAAGCTGATGCTCTATCTGCGCTTTGAGGGTGCCGTAGAAGCGGTCAGGGTATACCTCCTCATATTCAAGGAACTCGCCTGCAGCAATACGTGCACGAAACTCCTCAGGAGTGAGGAAGAAGTATTCCACCCCATGCTGCTCGGTGCCACGCGGGGCACGGCTCGTGGCAGAGATGGAAAAGGCGAGACCCAAACCCTGCTGCATCAAATAGTTGATGATAGTGGACTTGCCAGACCCCGAGGGGGCAGAGAAGATAATCAGTTTGCCAGACATAATATACTACATTACATTCAACACTTGTTCTTTGATTTGCTCCAACTCGTCCTTCATCCTCACCACGATATTCTGCATCTCGGCATGGTTGCTCTTACTGCCTGTGGTATTTATTTCGCGGCCCATTTCCTGAGCAATGAATCCGAGCTTCTTGCCTTGTCCGTGGCCCTCGCGCATGGTCTCACGGAAATAACTGAGGTGGTTGGTGAGGCGTTGCTTCTCTTCGTTGATGTCGAGTTTCTCGATGTAGTAGATGAGTTCCTGCTCGAAACGGTTCTTGTCGTACTCTACGCCAAGGTTCTTCTGCAGGCTATCGAGAATGCGCTCACGTATCTTGTCTGTGCGCTCCTGCTCGTAGGGTGCAATGCTATGCAGGAGGTTCTCTATATTGTCGAGCTTCTCGCTGAACTTACGCTCCAACGCAGCCCCCTCTTGACGACGGAACTCCATGAGCTGCTCTATAGCTCCCTCGACAGCAGTACGTGCCACCATCCACTCCTCATCGCTGAGTTCCTTAACCTCAGTACGGGTGAGCACATCAGGCATACGCAGCAGTGTGGCATACCAGTCGGCAGGTTCTGGGATTCCCGTAGCCTCACTGATAACCTTGATCTGTGCGTGATAATTCTCTATGATAGCCCGATTGATGGGAGCGCCCTGTTGGGCGGCATCCTCTTCAATCCAAAGGTTGAAGTCAACCTTACCACGCTCGAGTTGCTGAGCAATGAGCGTACGCACCTCCATCTCCTTCTCCCGGTAAAGTGGAGCAATGCGTGTAGAGAGGTCAAGTGCTTTGCTGTTGAGCGACTTTATTTCGGCACATATCTTTTTGCTGCCGTAAATAGCTGTGGCCTTGCCATAGCCAGTCATCGATAGTATCATAATTGTACAATTATTCGCTTATTAAAATGCAAAGATAGTAATAAACGAGCGAATAAACAACGCTTCGGTTAAGAAAGCTTGCTTGCTATAACCGGAGCATTGATTTATTTACAGCGAGCGAGAGTATCTTCTTGACGAAGTCATAAAGATACGAATAAACGAGCGAATAAACAATGCTTCGGTTAAGAAAGCTTGCTTGCTATAATCGGAGCATTGATTTATTTACAGCGAGCGAGAGTATCTTCTTGACGAAGTCATAAAGATACAAATAAACGAGCGAATAAACAACGCTTCGGTTAAGAAAGCTTGCTTGCTATAATCGGAGCATTGATTTATTCATAGCTTACTCTCAGTCGACCCTGAGCACACGGTCGCAATACTCGAGCACCGAGGTACGGTGAGTGATAAACAGCAGGGTACGATTGCCAATCTCGGTAGAAATATGCTGGAGGAAACGGCGCTCGGTATCGGGATCGAGGGCACTGGTAGCCTCATCGAGCAGAAGTATGGATCCGGGGCGTAGCAACGAGCGAGCAATGGCAATGCGTTGCGCCTGACCTTCGCTGAGTCCACCACCCTGTTCTCCGCAAGGCGTGTCGAGCCCTTGCGGGAGCTGCTCCACGAAGTCGGCACATGCTATACGCAGCACACGCCACAGCTCATCATCGGTAGCGTCAGGGCAGCCCAAGAGGAGGTTTTCGCGGATGGTGCCACTGAAGAGGGTGTTGCCCTGCGGCACATATACGAGATTGGCCCTGGTGCGGGGCGAAGCCTCTGCAGACTGTTCGCCGTGATAGAGGACTACGTGCCCGGAAGTGGGACGCACAAGAGCCAGGATAAGGCGTATGAGGGTAGTCTTTCCGGCTCCCGTCTCGCCAAGAATAGCGGTCATTGAACCAGGGGGGAAGTCGGCCGTGAGGTTCTCAAGAACTGCCTCATTGCCATCAGAATAGGTAAAGTCCACATTCTCCAAGCGTATACCTGCAGGCGACGGCAATAGAACAGGCTCGCCCTGCTCCTCAAGGGGCTGTTCCTCCAACTCCATAAGCCGCTCGGCCGAGGTAAGGGCACCAACAAGTGTGGGGATAAGGCGGGCAAGGTCAGACAGAGGGCGCTGTATGCGGCCAACAAGTTGCAGGAATGCAGTCATAACGCCAAACGAGATAAGTCCACCCTGTATGCGGAATACCCCCCAGAGGAAAGCGGTGAGATAGCCGGCAGAGAAGCCGGCTGAGACCAAGGAGCGGGAGAGCACGCTGAAACGGGTGCGCTGCACCACCTCGGTGTGGAGCTGGGTGTGCAGGCCATCAAGTTTGTGTGCCATTTCGTCGGTCTGCTCCAGCGACTTTACCACAGTTTTATGCTGCAGGCTCTCTTGCATCACGGCATGTATGCGGCTGTCGCTCTCACGCACCGCCTTGGTCATACGACGCATACGGCGCACATAGATGCGACTGAGAAGGGCAAAGAAGGGGAGTATGACCACAAGCATGATAGCCAATGCATGATCCATAGAGAAGAGGAAACAGAACGAAGCTACGAACTGCACCGCCGTGATGACCAGGAAGGGTAACGTACTGGTCACTACGGAGACTATGGTGCCCAGGTCGCTGACGAGGCGGTTGAGTACATCGCCCGAGTGGCGGTCTTTGCCTTGCCACTCCCCCTGCATCAGTTGGGCGAAGAGGCGTGCCCGAAGGCGGTTTTGGGTCTTGACTCCCAGTGTATTGACAATCCAGTTATCGGCTGCGTGAAGCAATATCTCACACAGCATAAGCCCCCCCATACCTATAGCATAGTGCATCAGATGACCGTCACGCACACCTGTTGCTATATCGATAGCCTCCTTGCTGAGAAACACGAATCCGAGCGAGCAGGCTACTGACACCACACCGATGAGGGCACACAGCAATGCCTGCATACGGGCACCCTGCGAGGCACGCCATATCCACACAAGCAACTGCTTGATGCTGTATCTCTCGATTCCTTTCATTTCAGTGTGTAAATTTAGTGCTTTTTTAATTATATACATACGAATGTCTCATATTTTATTGGTTTGACTTCAAAAAAGCTGAACGAATCTTGCATTATTCGCGTTATTTTGCTAATATTGCAGACAAAGTAACGTCTCACCAACTAAACATAAGGAGGACTGACTATGACAACAACAGACAATGGCGCTTGGGTAAAGGTTTTCTCTGGCGCAGCATTCGAGACTGAAGTAGTAAAGGGGTTGCTTGAGGCCAATGGTATCCGTTGCATCCTTGAAGACCATTCGCTATCGGCACTGACATCGCACTACAGTGGCATTGGTGGCGATATGTGTATCCTTGTGAGTCCAGCCGATGAGGAGGCGGCTCTACACTTGATAGAACATAAAGAATGAAGAAACTGATATCCGCTGGCATCTTCCTGCTTGTAGCCATACTCAGCGTCATCTTACTACGTTGCAACACAGCCCCCGCAGGAGATTGCACAGCATCTGACAGCACAGCAACAAAACGCGACACCCTATACCGCTACGGACTACCCATTGAGCTGTTCGCAGCGAAGTACGATACCATACGCCCTCGCCAGACATTGGCCGAGGTACTTATGGCTTATGGGCTATCGGCACAGAAGATATACAACCTCACCACCCAGTGCCCCGACACGGTTTTCGATGTGCGCAAGGTACGTGCAGGCCAGCCCTGCATACTGCTATCCGAGCCGGATTCCACTACAGCCACACCGCGCTACTTCATTTATGAGGCCAGTGCCAAAGAGTACGTCGTGTTTGACCTCACCGATGAAAGTGTGACACGCGGCACGCTCCCCACATCGTGGCACGAGCGCAGCACACAAGGCACTGTGGAGTCATCGCTGTGGAACGCCATGCTCGATGGAGGCACCTCGCCCCAGCTTGCCGTCCAGCTCTCCCACATCTTCGGGTGGACCATCGACTTCTTCGGCATACAAAAAGGAGACCATTTCTCCCTCATCTACGAGCAGGAATACGTGGAGGAGCGCCCGCTGAACAACTTCCGCATACGTGCAGCATCCTTCTGTGCTTCCGACAGCATGTACTACGCCATTCCCTTTGTCCAGGACGGCGAGGAGCTCTATTACAATGAAAAGGGGAACAGCCTCGAAGGAGCCTTCCTGAAGGCTCCGCTCGACTATTACCGCATCTCGTCGCGCTTCACCAATAGCCGCTATCACCCCGTACTCAAGCGCTATCGTGCTCATCATGGCGTGGACTATGCAGCCCCTACGGGCACTCCCGTGTATGCCATCGGTAGTGGCAAGGTCATAGCCAAGGGTTACCAGGCCAATGGTGGCGGCAATTACGTCAAGATACGCCACAACAACACCTACACCACCACCTACATGCATCTCTCCCGCTTTGCCAAGGGCCTCCAGGTAGGCGACCATGTGGCACAGAAGGAGGTTATCGGATACGTGGGTTCCACCGGCCTCTCCACAGGGCCTCACCTCGACTTCCGCGTATACGAGAATGGCAAGCCCATCAATCCGCTCACCATCAAGTCGCAGCCCAAGAAGCCCATCAGCGAGGCCAACAAGGCCAACTTCCGCATCGTATGCGACTCGCTCGTCGAGCGGCTTCATCAGATAAGTTGCGACACCACGAGAGTGGCAAAAGACTCTCTAAACAATAAATTCTAAACACTAAACAAGAAAAAACCATGAAAAACTATCCTAAAATCGGCATCCGCCCCACTATTGACGGTCGTCAGGGTGGTGTGCGTGAGAGCCTCGAAGAGAAGACCATGAGCCTGGCCCACGCCGTGGCCGAATTGATAACAGCCAACCTGCGCAACCCCGACGGCTCGCCTGTAGAGTGCGTCATCGCCGATGGTACCATAGGCCGTGTGGCCGAGACGGCTGCCTGCCAAGCCAAGTTCGAGCGCGAGGGCGTAGGCGCTACCATCAGCGTCACCTCCTGTTGGTGCTACGGTTCAGAGACCATGGACATGCACCCCCACTGGCCCAAGGCCGTATGGGGCTTCAATGGCACCGAGCGTCCCGGAGCCGTATACCTGGCTGCCGTGCTTGCCGCCCACGCACAGAAGGGACTGCCTGCTTTCGGCATCTACGGACACGATGTGCAGGACCTCGATGACAATACCGTGCCTGCCGATGTGGTCGAGAAGATACTGCGCTGGGCACGTGCCGCACAGGCTGTAGCCCTCATGCGCGGCAAGAGCTACCTCTCGGTAGGAAGCCAGTGTATGGGTATTGCCGGCAGTATCGTCGATCAGGACTTCTTCCAGAAATACCTCGGCATGCGCAACGAGAGTGTCGACGAGACAGAGATACTCCGCCGCATGGATGAGGGCATCTACGACCCTGTAGAGTATGCCAAGGCCATGGCCTGGACAGAAAAGTACTGTAAGGTCAATGAAGGGTGGGACAAGAACCGTCCCGAGAAACAGAAAGACCGTGCCGGCAAGGATGCCGACTGGGAGTTTGTGGTGAAGATGACCCTTATCGTGCGTGACCTCATGCTGGGCAACCCGCGTCTGCGCGAACTCGGTTTCAAGGAAGAGGCTATCGGACATAATGCCATAGCCGGAGGTTTCCAAGGACAACGCCAATGGACCGACTGGAAGCCCAACGGCGACTTCACCGAAGCACTCCTCTGCAGCACCTTCGACTGGAACGGCATACGCGAAGCCTATGTGCTTGCCACAGAGAATGATGCCTGCAATGGTGTGGCCATGCTCTTCGGCAAGCTGCTCACCGGATGCGGACAGATGTTCTCCGACGTACGCACCTACTGGAGTCCCGAGGCAGTAAGGCGTGTTACCGGTAAGGAACTCACAGGCCTTGCCAAGGGAGGCATGATACACCTCATCAACTCGGGTGCCACAACGCTCGACGCTACAGGAGCCAGCACCGATGCTTCAGGTGCCCCCTGCATGAAACCCTCGTGGGAGATGACCGAAGCCGATGTGGAGGCCTGCCTCAAGGCTACCTGCTGGCCACCTGCCGACCGCGACTATTTCCGTGGAGGCGGATTCTCGAGCAACTTCCTCTCCAAGGGAGGTATGCCCGTCACCATGAGCCGTCTCAACCTCGTCAAAGGCCTTGGCCCCGTATTGCAGATTGCCGAGGGCTGGACAGCCGATGTTGACCCCGCCATCCATGACGTGCTCAACCAACGCACCGACCCCACTTGGCCTACCACCTGGTTCGTTCCGCGCCTCGACGACACGAAAGCAGCCTTCAAGGACGTATATTCCGTGATGAACAATTGGGGTGCCAACCACGGTGCCATCAGCTACGGACACATCGGTGCCGACCTCATCACCCTGGCCTCCATGCTGCGTATCCCCGTGTGCATGCACAATGTGCCCGAGGAGCAGATCTTCCGTCCTGCTGCATGGAACGCCTTCGGCATGGACAAGGAGGGGGCCGACTACCGCGCCTGCGCCACCTACGGACCTATCTACAAATAGCAGTCTCCTGATGGCTAAGTTCAAGAGATACCATTGTCCGTAAACTGTCACGAACTGTCACGGAGAAAAACAACACAAGAGGCGCACCCGCAGGGGATGCGCCTCTTGTGATTGTTGTGGGCAGGGACATCAATCGTTGATCACCACCTTCTTACCATTGATGATGTATATACCACCCTTCAGGTTCTCGGTATCTGTTACCTTGCGGCCTGTGAGGTCATAAATGTTCAATTGGCTATAGTCAATTGTCAATGTGCCAATACCATTATCTATATTCGCCGTATAGGTCACATCATGGGCGGGCATCGTTGCATACGTCTCGCCTATCCATCCGAGGAAGGTGTAGCCCTCCTCTGCAGGTTCATAGATATATTCGGGGATAGGTGGACGGTAAACTATATTATGGAAAACATCAGACACTTTGCGGATTACTGAATCCCCACGATTTTGCAGCCCAGTTGGGAAACATTTGCAGCCTAACTGGTGCGCAGATTTCCAGCCTTGAAATCACTGCCATTTTTCGGCAGGTCAACTCGGTCAACTCACCTGCTTTCAGGAAGAAGAAAGAGCTTAATATATATAATTAATAATATTACCCCCTATATATAGGGCCTCCCGCGCCAGCTCCTACAAAATAAGAAACAAGGGAGTTTACCGCGTTTACCTCGTTCACCTTGATTAGGGAGACCTCTCG
>JAFXEF010000049.1 GCA_017520935.1 Bacteroidaceae bacterium
TCTAACGAAAGGCTCCGTTAGAAATGCCGGAGCCTTGCGTTTCGCAATAGGGTTTGTCGACAACTACGCCCCGAGTGGACTTTCACCACAGATGTATGACATGCCCGTCATATCTCAGAAACGGCGGCATATATAGAGCTGACGTAACCGACACAACACGCAGACTTATTCGCATCCTTACAGCGTTTCAGAACATTCTGAATTGACAAGACTATCGCGTTGGCATCGTCAGATTTTTCAGAATTGGCCATTTGGCTTAAATAAAGAAAGAAGGAAGTTATGAATTGGCCATTTAATTCGTTTGACGCTTTCAGAAGAATCTGAAAACATTGCACGATGAGGTTAGAGCTCTCAGAAAAGTCTGAAAACATTGCGCGATGCGATTGGAGCTTTCAGAAGAGTATATAATTCGTCCCCTCGGATAATCCAATATTCGAGGGTGCTGAGGTAGGGGTCTCTGACCCCTTTGAAGGCATTGCGGGTCATAGAGCCTGAAACTCAAAAGAGGACGTTTTTGCATCCCAGTTGGGAAACATTTGCAGCCTAACTGGTGCGCAGATTTCCAGCCTTGAAATCACTGCCATTTTTCGACAGGTAAACTCGGTCAACTCACCTGCTTTCAGGAAGAAGAAAGAGCTTAATATATATAATTAATAATATTACCCCTATATATAGGGCCTCCCGCGCCAGCTCCTACAAAATAAGAAACAAGGCCAAGAAAAGACAGAAAGCACGTGAAGTTCTATATTCCAAGACTGGCAATATTCATTCCAAGACTGGCAATATATATTCCAAGACTTGGAATATTACTTTTATCGAGGTATTAATTAACGTTACATCGGCTGGACGACACAGCCCTCTACAGGTTTTGTTTCGAAATACCTACAGGTGATAAAAATAAAGACCTATAGATGATAAAATTTATGACCTATAGGTGCCTGAATTTGCCACCTGTAGGGGGGGTGCCGAAAAGCCAAAGAAGAGAGGCATATATGCGCTCGCACGTGCATAAGGAATATGAATGTCGGCCGTAAAACAAGAAACCTGCCAGGGCAACCCTGATCAAACTGACGGAGCGTTGCACCTGCGGCGTTTCTTACTCGTAGTTATAGACAGATCCTATAAAGCCATTTGCCGTGCAGCAGGGTAATGCACACAACATTCGGTGCTATCTGTACGTTGTAATAGTACCATATAGTAATAACCTTAATAAGAAATAAAGATATGAGAATAATGGATATCAGAGGACGTGAGGTCCTGGACTCGCGCGGCACGCCTACCATAGAGGCCGACGTGGTGCTTGAGAATGGTGTGGTAGGACGTGCTTCAGTGCCATCGGGAGCTTCTACGGGTGAGAATGAGGCGCTGGAGCTGCGCGATGGCGACAAGCGTCGCTACGGCGGCAAGGGAGTGACGAAGGCGGTGGTGAACATCAACGAACGTATAGCTCCCGTGCTGCATGGATGCAACGTGTATAACCAGCGCGAGCTGGACAAGCTGATGCTGGAACTGGACGGTACGCCCACGAAACGTAACCTCGGAGCCAATGCGATGCTGGGCGTGTCGCTTGCCTTAGCCAGGGCGGCGGCAAAGTCGTGCGGCATGCCACTGTACCGCTATATCGGCGGTGCGAATGCCCACGTGCTACCCGTACCGATGATGAACCTGCTCAACGGTGGTCGCCACTCCGACGCGCCCATCGCCTTTCAGGAGTTTATGGTAAGACCCATCGGGGCGCGTAGCATACGGCAGGCCATACAGATGGGTGCCGAGGTGTTTGGCGCGCTGAAGAGCGTGTTGCGCAAGCGAGGCTACAGCACGGCCGTAGGCGATGAGGGCGGCTTTGCCCCTGCCCTGAGGGGTACCGAAGAGGCGCTGGAGTCGCTCGTGCAGGCCATCGAGGCTGCCGGATACAAGCCCGGCAAGGAGGTGACGCTGGCTCTCGACTGCGCGGCATCAGAGTATTACAAGGATGGAGTGTATGACTACAGCCTGTTTGAGGGACCTAACGGAAGTCGGCGCACCTCTGCCGAGCAGGTGTACTACCTCGAACGTCTTGTGGGGCTCTACCCGATAGACTCCATCGAGGATGGCATGGCCGAGAACGACTGGGAGGGATGGGCCATGCTCACCGAGCGCCTTGGCAACCGCTGCCAGCTGGTGGGCGACGACCTCTTTGTGACGAACGTGAAGTATCTGCGCAAAGGCATAGAGCAGAACTGCGCCAACAGCGTGCTCGTGAAGGTGAACCAGATAGGTACGCTCAGCGAGACGCTCGACACCATCGAGATGGCTCGACTGGGCGGATACAGCACCATCATCAGCCACCGCTCGGGCGAGACCGAGGATACCACGATTGCCGACATTGCCGTAGCGGTGAATGCGGGACAGATAAAGACGGGCTCGATGAGCCGTAGCGACCGTATAGCCAAGTACAACCAACTGATCCGTATCGAGGAGGCACTGGGTGGTACGGCGCGGTATGGGATAATGAAATAAAAAAGAGGGCGTGATATCACGCCCTCTTTTCTATACCACCTTGCCGGATCAGCTGAAGAACAGGGCGATGCCCTTGTCGATGCCGCTGAAGCCCATGAAGGCGAGTGCCAGGAGGCCTGCGGTGATAAGGGCGATAGGCATGCCCTCGATGCCCTTGGGGATGCGCACAAGGCTGAGCTGCTCGCGAAGACCGGCAAACACGATGAGGGCCAAGGCAAAACCGAGGGCGGTGGCCAAGGCATAGATGATACCGGTGAGCAGGTTGGGTTCAAGCCCCTGACCGTTGTATGTGCCGTTGGCTACAAGAATAGCCACACCGAGGATGCAGCAGTTGGTGGTAATCAGAGGCAGGAACACGCCAAGTGCCTGATAGAGGGAGGGAGAGAGCTTCTTGAGCACAATCTCGACCATCTGCACAAGGGCGGCAATCACCAGAATGAAAACGATAGTCTGCAGGTACTGCAGGCCGAAGGGGTTGAGCACCCATATCTGCAACAGATAGGTAACGATGGTGGCGATGACCAACACGAAGGTTACAGCCAGCCCCATGCCCTTGGCGGTCTCAATCTTCTTTGACACACCGAGGAAGGGGCAGATACCCAGGAACTGTGACAACACAATGTTGTTCACAAAGATTGCGGAGATAAATATCAGTATGTATTCCATAATTCTTATTTTTTAATCTTATTCACGATGGCAATAAGGTAACCCAACACGATGAAGGCACCGGGAGCGAGCACGAAGGCAAGCATGTTGGTCGATGAGGGCAGCAGGGTGAAGCCAAATACGGCACCTGTGCCCAACAGCTCGCGCACAGCACCGAGCAGGGTGAGCGCCCAAGTGAAACCAAGACCCATGCCCAGACCGTCGAAGAGTGAGGGGATGGCGGTGTTCTTGGCAGCAAAGGCTTCGGCACGGCCAAGGATGATACAGTTTACCACAATCAGCGGAATGAACAGACCGAGACTGGCATAGAGTGAAGGCAAGTAGGCTTGCATGAGCATCTGCAACAGGGTCACAAAGGATGCAATGACTACGATATATGCCGGAATACGTACCTTATCGGGGATAAGGTTTTTCAATAAGGCAATAACGATGTTTGAACATATCAAAACAAACGTGGTGGCAAGGCCCATAGACATACCGTTGAGCGCCGAAGAGGTGGTACCCAAGGTAGGACACATACCAAGGAGAAGGACAAACGTGGGGTTCTCCTTAACCAAACCATTCAAAAATACTTTCCAATTATTCATATTATTAAATTAAAAGTTTACAATTAAAAATTAAAACATATTCTCTTTACTCTATCACTTCAACATCAAGCGGGAAGTTTTAATTTTTAATCTTTCATTTTTAATTATTCAGTGCCGTTGCCCCTGAGTTCACATCCGAGGCATTGCCTTTATATACCTTATAAGCATTGTTCACGGCATTGAGGAAGGCACGTGAGGTAATGGTGGATGCAGTGATGGCATCTACATCGCCGCCGTCCTTGGACACCTTCAGTTCACCCTCGTTACCGATGTTGCGGCCAATGATGTTGTGGCTACCTGCGGGATCGGGCTTACCGAAGAACACCTTAGATACGGCTGATACCTCTTTGGCCTCGCCTGTAGTGGCGGTACGGAACCACTCGCCGGCACGAGCACCAAGACCTGGAGTCTCAGCATGCTTCAGCACCTCATAACCGAGGATATTACCTTCGGCATCGAAGCCTACCAGCACTTCAATGTCGCCACCAAAGCCGCTCTTGTCGGTAGACTTCACGGCAGTGCCAATCCAGTTGCCATCACGAGACACCTCGTATACGACGAAGGCATCGACGGGTTTCTCTGTGACCTCGATCTGTTCATCGGCACCGATATTAAGGACAGACTTGATACCAGCACTCAGAGTCTCTTCGTTGATTTTTGCAATAGTGACACTGGTCACATTGTTGACATAGGCAAGCAGGAATGCTGCCACTACCGACACGATGGTCAGCACGAGAAGCATATTAGTCAGTGATGATTCGAGCTTTTTCATTTCTTTACCTCCTTTGCAAAACGTTTGGGCTTGCAGGCGTTGTTGATCAACGGCACGAAAGCATTCATAATAAGGATAGCAAACGACATTCCCTCGGGATAGGCACCGAACACACGGATGGCCACGGTGAGGAAACCGATGCAGAAGCCGTAGATGAGCTGACCCTTCGGGGTCATGGGAGAGGTGACATAGTCGGTAGCCATGAAGATGGCACCCAACATGAGACCGCCACCACAGAGATGATGCCACGGTGTAGCCACCTCAACGGGGTATGCGATGTGGAGCAGACCTGTGAGAGCAAATACGGTGACGAGGATTGACACGGGAATGTGCCAGGTGATGGTGCGTGACACCAACAGGACAACCAGACCTATGAGCAGGCACAAGGCACTGACCTCACCGAGCGAACCGCCCACATTACCGAGGAAGAGATCCCAAAGGTTGCTCTGAGCAAGGTTGGACATTGGGGTAGCAGCAGTAACCGCATCGGCATAAGCGGTCATCTGCCCCACCTCGGGGAACACGGTCATCTTCACAGGGAACGAAATCAAGAGGAACACGCGGGCTGCAAGCGCAGGATTGAAGAGGTTGCAACCCAAGCCACCGAAGGTCATCTTCACCACACCGATAGCAAACAAGGCTCCTACTATAATAATGTATAGGGGCAGGTTTGACGGGAGGTTGAAAGCCAAGAGGATACCAGTGACTACGGCCGAGAGGTCGCAGACGGTGCACTTGTCGTTCTTGAGGATATACTTGTTGATGACCCACTCGAAGAATACGCAAGAGGCCACCGAGACAGCAGTCACGATGACTGCACCCAGGCCAAACGTATAGAACGACCATAACATAGCAGGCAACATGGCGATGATGACCCATCGCATGTTCTTGCTTACGCTGTCGCCACTATGAACATGGGGCGACAAGGATAGTGTTAGTTTATTCATTTTCTGATATATTTTGCAGTTCTCGGAGGATTCTTAGTTCTCGGAGTTCTATATTCATTATTTCTTAGCGTTACGTTCACGGATGATACCACCTACCGTATTCTTGCAGAGGCGTACCCAGTCGAGCAACGGACGGTTTGACGGACAGGTGAATGTGCAGCATCCACACTCGATACAGGTCATGATGTCCTCCTTCTCGGCACGCTCCCAGTCGGCATACTCACCGAGCTTGGCCAGCAAGTAGGGTTCCAAGCCCATGGGGCAGGCAGCCACACACTTGGCGCAACGCATACAGTTCTGCTCCTCGCCACGCAACGACTCCTTCTCTGACATGAGCAGCACGCCAGAGCTACCCTTGCAGATGGGTACCTCGGCATTGAGGAGTGCCTTACCCATCATCGGGCCACCACCGATAATCTTACCGGTATCTTCGGGCATGCCACCGGCTGCCTCGATGAGCTGGCTCATGGGAGTACCCATACGAGTGAGGAAGTTTGAGGGGTTGGCGAGTGACTTACCGGTCACTGTCACGATACGTTCGAAAAGGGGCTTGTTCTTGATGACAGCCTCATATACAGCGTATGCTGTACCCACATTCTGCACTACAGCACCCACGGCAATAGGAATGGCGGGAGGTGCAGGAACCTGACGGCCGATAACAGCATCGATCAACTGCTTCTCACCACCTTGCGGATACTTCACCTTGAGGGGTACAATCTGAATGCCGGGGAAGTTCTTGGCCTTCTCGGTCATCAGTGCAATGGCATCGGGCTTGTTGTTCTCTATGGCAATGTAGCCTACGGTAACGTTTACCGCCTTCATCAGAAGCGATACACCCATGAGAATCTGCTCGGGTTTCTCGAGCATCAGTGAGTGGTCGGCAGTAAGATAAGGCTCACACTCTACGGCATTGATGATAACGCACTCGGCCTTGCTGCCGGGAGGCGGTGTGAGCTTCACATGAGTGGGGAAACAGGCTCCACCCATACCTACCACACCGGCATCCTTAATCTTGGATACAATCTCTTCGGGCTTGAGGTCACACTTGGTCACCAGCTCTTCGCTACGGTCGATGCTCTCTTCCCACTCATCGCCAACCACATCGATGAAGATGGCAGGCTTGCGGTAGCCGCTGGCATCAATCACCGAGTCAATCTTGGCAACCTTGCCCGATACAGAGGAGAAGATGGCAGCCGACACGAAACCGCCTGCATCGGCAATCTTGGTACCCACCTTCACCATGTCGCCCTTGGCAACACAAGGCACGGCGGGAGCGCCGATATGCTGTGACAACGGGAAGACAGCCTGCTTGGGCAATGCCATAGGCTCGATCTTCTTTCCGGCTGACAGCTTATTTTCTGATGGATGTACACCACCTATTCTAAAGGTCTTCATGAATTCTGAATTATGAATTGTGAATTATGATTTCTGAGTATTCGGAGTGCTCGGAGCAGTCTGAGAACTCGGAGTTCCGGTCGCTTCAGGAGCCTTCGCTGCTGACTCTGCCTCTGCTGCAGAAGCAGCCTTAGGAGCCTCTGTGGCTGCTGGTTTCGGCTTACGCGGAGGGAAGTTGACGGCTACGATAGAGTGTTGCGGACACTCGTCTTCGCACTTGCGGCACAACTTGCATTTCTCATAGTCGATATAGGCCAAATTGTTGGCAATGGTGATGGCCTCGAACGGACATACCTTCTGACACTTGCCACACCCGATACAGCCTACCTCACATGCCTTGCGAGTGATGGCACCCTTGTCCTTGTTGACACAAAGCACCACCATGCGGCGGCCGTTCTTACCCTTGTTGCGCAATTCGATAATCATGCGCGGACAAGCCTTCACACAAGCGCCACAAGCCGTACACTTCTCGGCATCCACCTCGGGCAACCCTGTCTCGGGGTTCATGTGGATGGCATCGAACTGACAGGCAGCCACACAATCGCCACAAGCCAGACAACCGTAAGCACAGCCCGTCTCGCCACAACCCGTGGCATGGGCAATTCTACACGATACGGCACCGTCATACACGACCGTATGAGGACGATGCTCACATGTTCCGTTGCAGCGTACTACTGCTACTTTGGGTTCGGCAGCATCGGCACTCAGCCCGAGGATGTCGGCCACTTTCGTCATCACAGCTTGCCCACCTACAGGACACAGCAGCCCGTCGAGCGAGCCTGCCTTGACACAAGCGTCGGCAAAGCCGGCACAACCGGGGAATCCGCAACCGCCACAGTTGGCTTGCGGCAACACCTCAGCAACTTGTCCCACACGTGGATCTTCTTCTACAGCAAATTGCTTGGCTATGACAAACAGCACGCCGGCGAGAACCAGCGCTGTCACTCCCAAGACAATTACTGCTACCAAAATTGTGTTCATTACTACTGATATTTAAATAGGTTTAATTGTAAACGTAAATTCACGGGCCAACTTCTTCTTACCCGCAAAGAGCAGGAGGAAATAGACCGTCAGTACCAGCAATGCAGCCACAGCACCTAACGCCTCATTGCCATCGGTGAGCCACATCACCAGAGCAACGGCCGCCACGAGCAGCAACAGGGGAAAAAGAAAAGCGAGGCGAACAGCCTTCATTCCCATTGCGGCAGCTCCCTCGACCATCACTCTTTGCCCCACTTGATAAGCGGCAGTATCGGCATCATACACATCTACAATCTTTTCCTTGCTCTCGGCCGCCGAGCATAGGCTCTTGGCACCGCAGGCGGCACAAGCCGAAGCCTGCACGATGCGTACGTGTATGCATGTTCCCTCTATAGAGTCCACTATGCCGTCGTGTTTTATCACATCTGCCATATCAACATTGCAATTATCTTGCAAAATTACGACTTATTCTTAGAAAGAGGAAACTTTACATTACATTTTTTCGGTTTTTTGCAGATCAATCCCATCCGCCAAGACATTTAACACCTGCTTCAGCTGGGCCTGTCAGCGCTTCACCCGATTGGGGTTCTTGGCCACAAACTCCTTCCAACTGACCGGTCCTTTTCCCATATCAGGACGCCCCATCTGAAGGTAATGGCAATAGGCCGCTCCGAGAGCGTCGGTGGCATCGAGAAAGTGGGGCATCTCCTCCTTATCTATATTAAGCATACGGCGGAGCATATCGGCCACCTGTTCCTTGCCTGCCGAGCCATTGCCCGTGATGGCCATCTTGATCTTGGTAGGGGCATACTCGGTAATGGGCACCTCACGGCTGATGGCCGCTGCCATAGCTACACCCTGTGCACGACCCAGCTTGAGAGTGGTCTGCACGTTCTTGCCGAAGAAAGGAGCCTCGATGGCCAATTCGTCAGGGAGGTAAGAGTCGATGATGCCACGCACACGTTCGAAGATGCGCCCTAACTTGAGATAGGTGTCACCGTATTTGCGCAGGTCAATAACGCCCATAGCCAACATACTCGCCTTTGTGCCAACGACTTTGATAACCCCATAGCCCATAAGATTGGTGCCGGGGTCGATGCCGAGAATGATCTTTTCTTTGACAGGATGTATCATCTATAAAGCAAAAAAACAACAATTATAAAAAAAAATTGCACAAAGATACGGTTTATTCCGAAATAATCCCTATCTTTGCACCGCAAAAACAAATCACTGGGGCATTAGCTCATCTGGCTAGAGCGTTTGACTGGCAGTCAAGAGGTGGCGAGTTCGAGTCTCGCATGCTCCACAAGAGAAAAGGTAAGGCTGCTACATTCGCATTGCGAAGTGGCAGTCTGTTTTTTTATCAACGCATAAGAAGATGAAGAGAAAGCGCATTTACACGTTGATCGCTATGTGCTGCATACTAAGTGCAGCCCAAGCCCAAACAAGAGAGATGATGGCCGGTGTGCAGACAGGGCATGTCAGCAGCACCTACAACGCGGCTCTACAGAACGAGTTGCAGGAGGGCTGGGCTTTCGGCGGTCGCTTCCACTATGAGCTGATGAACCAGTTAGTATTGGCTCCCAAGGCCAACATATACCTCAACACGTCAGACACCCCCTGGTGGGCGGTAGATGCCGCCATTGACGCACACTACAATTTTGTGGCAGCCATCGACTTCTGCATATACCCTATCGCAGGTATATGTGTTTCATATTGGGACGGAGCGCAATACTTCCCAGCACAAAGCTACATTGGCGGCAATATCGGTTTGGGTGCGCAATACAACATCACCCCCCACCTCACCCTCAACGGAGAATACAAGTATCAGATATACAGAAGGCGCGATGTGGTAAGCTTTGCACTTTCGGTAGGCTACAGATTCTAACGCCACAGGCAACCCCATAAAATAAAGGGCGAGACCTCCACATCGAGGCTCGCCCTTTTATCATTATCACAATCAGTATCAGAACGCCAGAAGGAACTTGCGTATCAGTTCCGTAGTAGTGTCCGAAGCGGGAACGAGGGGCAAACGCAGCCTATTCTCCATCATCCCGCGAAGGTGCAGCACGGCCTTCACGCCAGCCGGATTCCCATCGAGGAAGAGCAGCTCGTACATCCGACGCAAGCGCTCGTCCATGGCCTCGGCTTCAGCATAGTCACCACGCATAGCACTATGCACCAGTTGGGAGAACTCGGATGCAAAGGCATTTCCGATGACTGAAATCACCCCATCGGCACCCTTCTTGATGAGCGGAAGGGTGATGCCGTCGTCACCAGAGAACACCTTGAACCCTGCAGGGCGGTTGCTGATAATCGTCTCTATCTGTTCCAAGTTGCCCGAAGCCTCCTTGATGCCGACAATATTCTTGAAATCAGCAGCCAGGCGCAGGGTCGTCTCAGGCAGCATATTCACCCCCGTACGACCCGGCACATTATACAATATAATAGGGAGGTCAGTAGATTCTGCAATAGCAGCAAAGTGGGCATACATGCCCGCTTGAGTAGGCTTGTTGTAATACGGCACCACAGAGAGGATGGCATCGACACCCTCCATTGCATCAGTGGCAAGACGATCCACAATCGCCTGAGTGCTATTGCCGCCCACTCCTAACAGGATAGGCAAACGCCCGGCATTACGCTCCATCACCGTCCGACGCACCTGACGCTGCTCATCGGCAGTGAGTGTAGGAGTCTCGGCTGTAGTGCCCAGCACACAAAGGAAATCGGTACCACCGGCCAATTGAGCATCGACCAATCGGGCAAGCGCTTCATAGTCAACACCGCCATCACCCTTGAACGGAGTGACCAGCGCCACTCCCAATCCGTGCATATCTTTGTACATCTCTATAATCCTTAAAACGATTCAACTGCAAAATTACAGTTTTTTCATCAATAAGAACAGCATTTGTGGATTTTTTCTGTTATTCTTGGCCTAAATAAAGAAAAAGCGTAACTTTACATAAGTTTTTAGTTTTTACGTTGGCTGCTTTACAAAGACAAAAGATGGACAATCACTACCTACATATATACAAAGCCTCGGCAGGAAGCGGCAAGACCTTCACCCTGGCCGTCAACTACATCAGCATGCTCATAGAAAAGCCCGATGCATACCGCAACATACTCGCCGTAACCTTCACCAACAAAGCCACGGCAGAGATGAAGCAACGCATCATAAGCAAGCTATATGGCATAGCCCACGACACCGACGATGCCCTACCCTACCTGGAGAAGGTGAAGGAGACCACCGGCCTCGCCGAACAGGTCATCAGGGATCGGGCCCGAACAGCCCTGCAACTGCTGGTGCACGACTACGGGCACTTCCGCATAGAGACCATCGACAGCTTCTTCCAGTCGGTACTCAGAGGATTGGCCCGCGAGCTCGACCTTGGCACAGGCATGACCATCGAGCTCGACACCAAGAAGGTGATCAGCGAAGCCGTGGACTACCTGCTGCGAGAGCTGAAACCCAACGATGCCACCTTGCAGTGGATTACTGACTATGTCATCGAAGAGATTGGCGAGGGCAAGCAGTGGAACATCACGGACAACCTGAAGGCATTTGCCCGCAACATCCACAACGAAGACTACCAACGCCATGCCGAAACACTGCGGAGGCAGCTCAAGGACACTGCCCTCATACGCACCCTACGCACCAATCTGCGCACAGAACGCGCCAATGCCAAGAAACGCATCGAGGAGCGTGCCGCGGACTTCTTCCGCATCATCAAGGAGAACAACCTCACCATCGAGGACTTCGCATACAGTTATACGGGACCCTGCTCATACTACATAAAGCTATCGAAGGGGCAGTATGTCTCCGAGCTCGGCTCCCGCGCCCAAGCAGCCGCCGAGAGTGCCGAGGGGTGGACCTCGAAGAGCTCAAGCCGCAAAGACGAAATCATGGCGCTGGCTCACTCTCAGCTCGTGGACCACATCAACGAGACACAGCGTATATGCGCCGAGTGCATCACCGTCATCAACTCCTGCGAGCTGATACTGTACCACCTCAACCAACTGCAGCTCATCAACATCATCCACGACCACGTGTTGCAGCTCAACAGGGAAGAGAACCGTTTCCTCCTTGCCGACACCTGCCAGATGCTGAGCCGCATGCAGACGGGCGACTCGGCTTTCGTATTCGAGAAACTGGGCTACTACATACGCCACATCATGATAGATGAGTTTCAAGACACCTCCCGCATGCAGTGGGACAACTTCTTCCCCCTCCTGCTCGAAGGCCTGTCACACGGCAACAAGAGCCTGATCGTAGGCGACGTAAAGCAAGCCATCTACCGATGGAGAGGCAGCGACTGGCGCATCCTCAACGAGGAACTCACCCGCGTACTGGGTAACTACACTCCCTCGGCGGCCCACCGTCTGGACACCAACCGCCGAAGCCTGGAAGGGATAGTCAGCTTCAACAACCGGCTGTTCTCCGAGTGCAACAACCTGTTCACCGAGCTCCTCGGACAGCAGAAGGCCGCCCCACTCATACAGGCCTACAGCGATGTGGAACAACAGTGGAACCCCGAAAACGAAGGTGGCTACGTGCGTGTGAGGAGCGTGCAGCACGAAGAGGGCGAAACGCAACCCGATGCCATGTGCCGCGAAGTGGCCAGCATCATCGGCGAACTGCGCAGTGCAGGGGTGGCCGACAACCAGATAGCCATCCTCGTCAGAAGCAACAAGAAGATAGCCCACATGGTAGACTACATGGCCAAGCACCACACAGACATACACATATTCTCGGCCGAAGCCTACCTGCTCGATGCCTCCACAGCGGTCTGTATGCTCATCTCCGCCCTGCGATGGATAGCCGACGAGCGCCACCTGCCCGCACTCATCGAGCTGGCCTTCGACTACCACCGCTACATCAAAGCGAGCGATATCGACCCTGCCAGGATACTGGCACTCGCCGACGAAGGATATGGTCTGCCCCAGGAGTTCATCGCCCAGCACGCCAGACTGCGCCAAACCCCACTCTACGAATTGGGAGAGAAGCTATACCGCCTACTTGGTCTGGAGGCACTGACCGAGGAGACTGGCTACGTGATGGCCTTCTTCGACCACCTGCTGAAATACTGCAGCGACTCTACAGGCGACATTAACAACCTGCTCACCTATTGGGACGACGAACTGCACGCCACAGCCATCCCGGGCGGGGCAGCCGGAGGGATAGAAGCCATGACGATACACAAATCGAAGGGCCTCGAGTTCCACACCGTGATACTCCCCTACTGCGAGTGGGAACTCAACAAGCACAAGGGCACCCTATGGGTAAGTACCGACGATCCCTTGGCTGCAGGTCTCGCTGCCATCCCCGTGACGTATACACAGAAGATGCCCCACAGCATATTCGCAGCGGAATACGACGATGAAGAGCTCAAGCAGGCAGTAGACAACTACAACCTGCTCTACGTAGCCTGCACACGCCCCAAGTGCAACCTCTTCATCCTCAAAAGCGGCGAGAAGAAGAAAGAGGAGAAGCAGTCAGGCAAGAAGCGCGAAAGCACTTCCCCCAACCCCATCAACACCGTATCGCGCCTCATCAGCCGGGCACTCGAAATGGCCGACAAAGACACGCTGGAGTATGGCACCTTAGTCGGCAGCACCCCCCACAAGCCGCACACCGTGGTAGCCACACAGAGAACAAACAGGCTCGAAGCCACAGCCACCCCCATCAGCGTAACCATGCACTCTGAGCCGCTCAGCGTCAGATTCCGCCAGTCCAACCTCTCGCGGCGATACATATCCACCGTAACCGCCGACACCGCAGCCATCACCACCCAGCACTACATAGAACAGGGTATGCTGCTCCATGACGTATTCTCCCGGATGGCCACAGCCGCCGATGCCCCCGATGCCATCCACACCCTCCTGCAGAGTGGCCTCATCGCCACAGGAAAAGAGCTGGACGAGATCACCCGCATCGTGTACCGGGCACTCGAACACCCCGAAGCCGCCGAGTGGTTCTCGGGCAAGTACCAGCTGTTTGCCGAATGCACCATCCTGTACCCCGATGCAGAGGGCATGGTGAAGCAGATGCGTCCCGACCGCGTCATGAGCGACGGCCACCGCATGATAGTCGTCGACTTCAAGTTTGCCCGCCCCGACAGCGAGCACCACCACCAGGTATCCCGCTACATGGAACAGCTCAATGCCATGGGCCACACACACGTTGAGGGCTACGTATGGTATGTATACGAAGGCAAAGTGGTGCCCGTGGGCGAGAGTGAAGAGTGAAGTGCGCAAGACATTCTATATTCCAAGACTGGCAATATATATTCCAAGACTGACAATATATATTGCCAGTCTTGGAATATTACTTTTGTCGAGGTATTGTGTCTTTTCCTTGCACTAATATTGTCTTTGAAAGCAAGCAGAAGACATACACGGTGCCTCGGGATAAAAAATAAATGAATTTATTTTGTTCTCCTCTCGGCTTGTTGGACTTTAGTTTGCTATGCAAACAGAAGATACACGGCACCTCGGGATAAAAAAATAAATAAATTTATTTTGTTCTCCTCTCGGCTTGTTGTATCTTTGTCCCCTCAAATCAAAAGAAAACTGAAACAATGAAAAGATTCCTGAATCTCAGCCTGCTCGTGGCAGTGCTGTTCGGGGTGCTCCCGACAAACCATTCGTATGCCGCCGACCGCGAGCACACACTGAAGGTGTATAACTGGGCCGACTACATCGACGAGGCTCTGCTCGATGAGTTTGAGGCATGGTACAAAGAACAGACTGGCGAAGAGGTAGAGGTTATATACCAACTCTTCGACATCAACGAGGTGATGCTCGCCAAACTCGAGAAGGGACACGAGGACTTCGATGTGGTATGCCCCTCTGAGTATATCATTGACCGCATGCTGGCCAACGACATGTTGCTGCCCATCAATCGCGATTTCGGCACGACACCTGACTACATAAGCCTCGTATCGCCCTATGCCCTCCAGCAGTTTTCCCGCCTCGACAAGCCCGGCAAGAAGGCCAACGACTATGCCGTAGGCTACATGTGGGGCACCACTGGTATCCTCTACAATCCCCAGTATGTAACCGACGAGGAAGTGGACACATGGGGTATCATCTGGGACGACCGTTTCCAGGGTAAGATACTGATGAAAGATGCCTACCGCGACATCTACGGTCCCATGCTCATGTATGCCCGCTACCAGGACATCCTCGATGGCAAGGTGACCCGCGAGCAGCTCATGAACGACTCGTCGGACGAGGCCATCGCCACCGTGGAGAACCTGCTCAAGGAGGCCAAGAAGAATATCGCCGGCTGGGAGGTAGACTTCGGCAAGGAGATGATGACCAAGGGCAAGGTATATATGAACGTCAGCTGGAGCGGTGATGCCGTATGGGCTATCGACGAAGCTGCTGCCATCGGCATGACACTGAAATACCACGTGCCCCGCGAAGGCTCCAACGTATGGTTCGACGGTTGGGTAATCCCCAAATATGCCGTCAACACAAAGGCAGCCGCCTACTTCATCAACTTCATGTGTATGCCCGAGAATGCGTTGCGCAATATGGACGAGATAGGCTATGTGAGCGTCATCGCCTCACCTGAGATCCTGGAAGCCAAGATTGACTCTACTTTGGACGAATACATCGACCTCACCTACTTCTTCGGCGAGGAGGCCGACAGTGTACCTGTCAACAGCATCCAATATCCCGACCAGAGCGTCATCGACCGTGCTGCCCTGATGCGCGACTGCGGCAACCGTACCAAAGCGATGATCGAGATGTGGAGCCGCGTCAAGGGTGATAACCTCGACTCATGGGTCATCGTCCTCATCGTCGTAGTGCTTGGTGCTGCCATTGCTTGGGGTGTATACAGTAAGGTGCAGGCCAACAAGCGAACCCAAAAGCGCAAAAAGAAGAGCCAACGCAAAAGATAAGAGGCTTTCAAGAACAAAAATCAGGAGGTAAGCGAAGCAATATTCGGCCGTTTGTGTTATCTTTGCAGACAAATGCGACCAAATATAAAAGAGTAGAATCTATACCAATATGCAAAAGAGCGACAGCATCGTTATCATCCCCACATATAACGAGAAGGAAAATATCGAGAATATCATCCGTGCGGTGTTCGGATTAGAGAAGGCATTCCATATACTCATCATCGAAGACGGTTCGCCCGATGGAACGGCCGCCATCGTGAAGGAGTTGCAGAAGGAATTTCCCGATCGCCTGTTTATGATAGAGCGCACAGGAAAGCTCGGTCTGGGCACTGCCTATATCTGCGGTTTCAAGTGGGCCATAGAGCACAAGTACGATTATGTATTCGAGATGGATGCCGACTTCTCGCACAACCCCAACGACCTGCCACGTCTCTACAGTGCCTGTGCCGATGAGGGGAACGATGTGGCTATCGGTTCGCGCTACATAAGTGGTGTGAATGTGGTGAACTGGCCTATGGGCCGTGTACTGATGTCGTACTACGCATCCAAGTACGTGCAACTGATCACCGGCATCAAGGTTAAAGATACTACGGCAGGCTTCAAGTGCTACCGCCGCGAAGTGTTGGAGACCATTGAGCTCGACAAGGTACGCTTCAAGGGCTATGCATTCCAGATAGAGATGAAGTTCACCGCCTATAAGTGCGGTTTCAAGATCAAGGAGGTTCCCGTCATCTTCGTCAACCGCGAATTAGGCACTTCGAAGATGAACAGCAGCATCTTCGGTGAGGCTGTTTTCGGTGTCATGCGCCTAAGATGGGATGGCTGGTTCCGCAAGTATCCGAAAAGAGGATAAATTATTACAGAAGAAAACAGTTGGACGGTCTGTCGCTTGCTCCCTTGTGGAGTATGAGGAAAGTCCGGGCAACAGAGAGCATCCCGCTTGTTAATATGCAAGGTGTCGGTGACGGCAGGGGAAACGCAGAAGAAAACAACCGCCCCGTTCAGGCGAGGTAAGGGTGAGAAGGTGGGGTAAGAGCCCACCAGTCGGATGGTGACATCCTGAGCTGTGCGTCCCGGGAGTTGCAAGGTCATGTATACCGGTGCTTGAGGGTTGCTCGCCCGAACCGGAGGGTAGACCGCTATAGTCGGCTGGTAACAGCAGACACAGATAAATGACAGACGCTATGGAAAGTTTTTTCCTAGTACAGAACCCGGCTTACAGGCCAACTGTTTTCTTCTTTTAAGAACTTGTTTTTATGGTGGAGAAATTCAGACAACTAATCCATTTTCTTACCCGCTCACTCTGGCGAGTGACTGAGAGCGATGTGAGCCGTAGCCGCTACACAAGCTACAACCTACTGAAAATCACGATACAGACCGTCAAGTGCTTCATCAAGGACCGCGTGTGGATACGTGCTGCAGCCCTCTCCTACACTACCCTATTCTCCGTCATCCCCATCTTGGCGCTGCTCTTTGCCATTGCCAAAGGATTCGGTTTCTCGAACCTCATGGAACGCCTGCTACGAGGAGGTCTGGTAGAGAACGGCACCGTGGACATGGTGATGACCTTCATTGACAACTACCTGGAGTATGCCAAGAGCGGTGTATTCATCGGAGTAGGCATTGCCATGTTGCTATGGGCCATCATCAACCTGGCCGACAGCATCGAAAGCAACATGAATGCCATTTGGGATGTCAAGAAGCAGCGGTCATACTTCCGTAAGCTTACCGACTACATGGCTCTATTCATCGTGTTCCCCATCATCATCATCCTGTATGCCGGTATCAGTATCTTCATGACTACCATCTATGAACGGCTGGCCGAGTATTTCCTCATCAGTTCATTCGTGCATATCTGTATCAAGCTGGCTCCTTACGCCTTGTCGGGTCTCATCATGACGGGTCTGTTCGTCTTCATCCCCAACACGAAGGTAAAGTTTCTCAACGCCTTCATCCCCGGCATGATTACAGGTATCATATTCCAGGCATTCCTGTATATATACATCCAGATACAGATGTCGGTATCGAGCTACAATGCCATATACGGTTCGTTTGCTATCATCCCCATGTTTATGCTCTGGGCCGACATATCCTGGAGCATCATCCTCTTCGGTGTGGAGATGAGCTACGTGAGTCAAAACATTGAGCAATATAACTTCGGCCAGGAGGTAGATAATGTGAGCCGCCGATACCACGACTTCATGTGTGTGGTCATCATGTCGCTCATCTGCAAGCGCTTCGAGCAGGGAGACAAGCCCTATACCGCCAATGAGCTCTCCGATGCCGGACAAATCCCCATACGCCTCACCAACCGCCTGCTCGACGAACTGGAAGAATCCGGTCTTATACATGGTTTCAGCGCTGATGCAAAATCAGACATCGAGCACTTTGTTCCGGCTGTCGACATCAACCAACTCTCTGTCGGGCGCCTGCTATCTACCATCGATAGCGAAGGCTGCGAGGACTTCAAGATAGACCATTCCAAGGAGTTCAGCAACCAATGGGAAGCATTCATCGGGCACAAACAGGAAATGTATGTAAAGAGCAATGGCATATTGCTGAAAGACCTTTAAAAGGCCATCAGGCAGTTTCTTAGGAATTCACCATTACCATTTCAGAATTCAAGATTCAGCATTCAAGGTCGTCCCCTTTTCCTCTTTCTTGTGTAAAGTCAGGTATCTTCACAGGGACTCCCCCACCCTGTGCCGACTGCTCGCTGAGCTCGGCAATGCACGACCACTCGGCTGCATCATATACGTCCATATCAAGTGGCAATCCTTCACGCAGGCATTGTATCAGACGACGGTCCATCGTATAGTTCATGATATTGGGCACGCCGAGGCGATAGCCCTCTTCTTGTATGCGAGCAATATGGGGCTGTGTATATTGTGTTATAATGGGCTCTACGGCATCTCCCTTGACGGGTTCCTGCCCGTCAAGCATGATACAGCGGCGAGGATACTTCTGCACGAAGCCACGTGTGCCACATACCGTCTGCATACGGCTATAGGGACGGGGCGTGGTGACATCGTATTGCAACAGTATGGTCTTACCCTTGACCGTGCGTATCAGCGTATTGTTGACACACACATCGTGCGGCACATCGGTGGCCGGAGTCATCGATACCAGATAATCCAAGCGGTCGCCCCGATGAATCTTCAGCAACTGACACACTGGACCTATACCATGTGTGGGATAGGGATTGCCCTTATGCTGACCACATAGGCGTGACATCCAGCCCTTGGGGCCATCGGCATCGTACTTGTCACGCAGATCATGGATATATGCCCCTTCAAGGTGGGTGAGGGTACCTAACAGGCCACGTTCGGCCATCGTGAGTGTAGCCTGATGGAAAGTATCGTAGCAGCAGTTCTCAAGCATGAAGCAATGGCGACGGGTACGCTCGGCCGTATCGACCAACTGCCAGCACTCGGCCACCGTAGTGGCAGCCGGTACCTCAATGGCCACATGCTTGCCCTGCTCCATGGCATAACAGGCCATAGGGGCATGGGTGAGCCAATCGGTACATATATATATGAGGTCAATGTCGTCACGGTGACACATCTGTATCCAGCCATCCGACTCGCCAAGCAAAGCAGGGCTATACCGCCCATCAGCCTGCAGCAAGGCTGCAGCCTCGCCAAGGTGTTCCTGAGTGATATCGCACAGTGCCGTTATCTCCACACCATCAATCACGAGATACCGACGGAGTGTAGCCATTCCTCTATTACCCAAACCGATGAAGCCTATACGCACTATCGGAAGAGGGGCACAAGCAAGCTGTAATACGTGCGAATCATTCATAACCGTGCAAATGTACATAATTTTATGCGACGGACAAAAAGAATGAGGTATCTTTCGCAAAAGATACCTCATTCTTTTTTGTTCACTGCAAAGTACACAGATTACTTGCGCTCACCGAACGTTACATTTACGCCCAATGTGATATGCGAATTGAAATTATTGACAGGTATAAACTGAGGTGTCACCTTAGTTATCATATAGTCACTACCGATAAAGAAGTTAGCGCCTGCAGGATGAAAGTTAACCAACCATCCCATACTGGTACCAAAAGTAGTATGCCCGACATTTACTGATGCTTCAAACCATTTAAGGGGTGCGATATTGACATATCCCCTAAACTCATTCATTGCTATTACACCAGACTTCGAGAAACGTTTACCATAAAGCATTGCCACTGACAGAGGAGTGTAGAAAGGCATATTATACTCAGCACCTAAATACATGGTCGTAGACAGACCTGTCGACATCTTTGACACCCCATTGGATTGTAGCTCCAGCATCTTGGCTGCATCTTCTCCCAACTGAGCCAGTTCGTCTGCGGTAGAACCTTCAAAATCGTTCGGGTCGATTTCCTCAAAACCATCAAACTCCACACTTGCATCTTTGGCCTCCAATCCCATCATATATTTCCAGTTGATGCGCCCCATATCTATGACCGATGCCGAGAGCGTCAATCCAGGCACGATATTCTTCATATCGTACACAACGCCCAGATCAACTCCGAAGCCGCTGGCCGAAGGAGCAAAGGGTCCCATCTCTATACCATTAATCACTCCATCCTCATCAACCGTAAGTCGCGATTCCGAGATAAGGGCCGCATTGGCCGAGACCTGACTCTGCACCATCCAGTGCTGCTCATTCATTTCTACATCCAACTTATCAATCGTTGCATTGGCATAAGCAAGACCTACCAGATACTTGAGATTCACACCTACACGCAACCCGTCAATGATCTCCCGTGAGTGGCCTATGGTAGCGGCAGCATAGTTCATCGTATTAAGACCCATGCCTCCAAAACTATATGCATTCTCAGAGAAACCCTTCTTGGCAAACTCAAAGAATCCCTTGGGGAGCGATACCGACAGGGAAGAATGCACAGTGACCCCAAAGGTGGTATACCCCCCGAACATACGAAATCCAGCCGCAAGCAAGGTCCCATTCACATCCGTACCCAGACGTATAGCCTTAGGCAAGCGGCCAAGGAACTTATCTGCAGCAACCGTACCGCTCATAAAAGTGGTAAGCTTATCATCACCATAAGGATAGAGAAAATTGGATATACCTACATTTCCAGATGTTCCCATCGACATATTGCCTGCCAGCAAGGAGAAGAACCCACGCTCGGCATCCATAGCAGGGTTGAGTTGGTAGCTATACAGTGTTCCGTCAAGGAAGTAGCCCGACTTGGCTGTCTGCGCCATTCCGCTCATGACCGCCATAGAAAGCAAGAAGAGCAGATATTTCAACTTTTTCATAAGCATTTATCTGTTATTGTTCCATATTCATTTCAATATCCCCACTGACATCGAGCACCAGATCGGTGATAAGCAGTCCTTGGTTACACTCCAGCGCCACCTTCTCCTTAGCCGTTGCCTCAATGTTTACAGCCAGCTTGCTCAGTTTGCACATGCCCTGAGATTCTCCATCCAGTCGCAACACCACATCCTGCTGTTCTGCCATATCAAACTCACCGCCATTCCCAGCCGCAATCTCCGCAGGTTCTATGATGATACCATCAATGGCAGCCCCTGAAGCATCCAATGCCTGCAGTGAAACGACCATTCCAAGTGGTGTCGTGTTCTTCACCTTCATCTTGGCTTCAAGGCCAAGCTCCTTAAAGATTTCTATAGCCTCACCTAATTCCACATCGACAATCGTATCGTTGTAACAGACGTACAGTTCATCAAACGCGAGCGGTGCCATCAGTTCATAGTTACCCTTTATGCCTAACGGCTTTGCCAGCACCACATGATGTGTCTCATCCGTCTCTATACGAGGGGTTATCACCAGCTCCACAGCTTCGGGCAACTCTTTCAACAGACCAGGCAGTTCCTCCACCACCACATTCACATACCCCTGCTTATCCACCGGTGTGCAGGTAAACAGCAGGCGTGTCACCTGAGGCTCCAGCACACCGTTATCCGCATCGTAGCGGGCAGGACTTATCCGTACATTTTTCACCTCTATTGTCGTCAGTCGGTTTCCCTGTCCATCTATCGGGCACAGCATCATATCTGCCGACATCGGTATGCTCACCAGATTCTCCAGTTCAACAGTCACCTGTGGATCCGACAGCACAATCACATTGTCTCCGCCATTAAGGAAAGCAAGTTCATCACCCAGATTCAGTTCCAGCAGCTCCGGGTGTGCTTCCAGCTCCTGGACATAGATTCCATGGAAATCCTCCACCTCTATCTCATCCACAGCAACCTCCACAGCCAATCTCACCTCTTCATTGAGCACATGATCGTGCCATTCAATATCATCGATGAATACATCACCATGGATATGTATTCCCGTAGCATACTCCAAGCGGTTGTCTCCATTCTCGTCCTTCTCCGGCAATATACCCTTGGTAGCAGCAAACTCATCCCTATCGAAGTGCAACCCCCGACACATCAGCTGCACTTTCAAGTGCTTGTCTTTATACGGATTCATCTCAGCCGCTACGAGCAGTTTGTCACCTTCGCGCATGGCACCCTCCTCCACGCAGTACCAGTCCAGGAACGACGGCACCTCGAACGAGAGATCCAAATGCATGTGTGCATCCAGCATCTCCAGTCCCTCTAACGAGATGGTTATATTGATAGGCACCTCCTCGGTAAATCCTACCGCCTCTATCCGCTTCACCTCATCGGGGACAACCTCGTCAATGACCAGAGGTGCATCAATATCCACTTCGGACAGCAATACCTCGTCCTCGTTGATGCCATCCAGCATCATCACCCTGGGAAAGAGCACAGAGAAGTCAAGTCCCTTGGTCGAGTACGAGGGTTCCATAGAGAGCTTGAAGCTACCGATTTCATACTGCATAGACTCTATAGCACCCTCCATGCCTACACAATACACGCCATCCACATTTCTGATAGCCGCATTCTCCTCTGCCCGAATCAGCGAGTCCAGCATGATAGGCTTCAGGTCGCCTAAAGGCAATGCTACCCTGTTCCCTTCGATGACCACATCGGTAACAACCTCCTTATTAGCCATGTCATACGTATCGTCCATGCACGATCCGAACGCCATCAGTGCTCCCATAGACAAGAGCACCCTCATCTTCTTAACCGACACCATAGTATATCATTATTAGAATCTGTTTTTTAATTATTGCTAACTTAGGCAAAGATAAGCCAAAAAGTCCAACTATCCAAGATATTCGGTAGAGATTCGCATGTGCTGGCAAAAAAGCATTTCTGTTCCATCACAGATATAGACACAGATAGGGGCACGGTACCTGCCGTGCCCCTATTCCTTAGGAGCTGCGGTTGACCTGCGCATACATGGTTACGATACAGCCATTCTTTGCTGTTTTCGGAAGGTGCACAAAAAGTTCGTTGGTTTTGTTTATTGTAAAGAATGGTTGTCTTCTCTTAACTGGCGCTTATAGTCGGCCAAGTCAAAGAACATAAGACGTGTAGTCGCATCATCATCATCGGCCAGAAGAGGTAAAAAGCCGTTCTTTTCATAAAAGGGAATGGCCGACCTATAGGCATCAACTGTAATGAAACGACATCCAGTTTTATTATCAATGATAAAATAGGCTTTGATAAAGTCGAGCAACATAGAGCCAATACCCTCACCGCGCACTGAAGCACTGACAGCAAATCGCCCGACCTTTACAGCCGGATAGCTTCTGATGCGCTTTTCATTAACAAACCGTTGACGTCGGAACCGATTAAATTCAGTATTTGTATCGAAATCCTGAATGGACACCCTATCGTTTGCAAGACTGAAGTAAGCTATAGGTATACCATCCTGCTCCATCACATACGTCACAGCCAACAAGGCATCACGATACATTGGAGCTTCGTTGATGATGAAATCATCCAAATCGGCATCACCGCAATCGAAAGTTTCAATCCTTTCGTCTTCATCAAGTCGGCGCACCAGCCTCTGTCTTTCTGTGGGTTGCTCCATTCGTTTTCTATGTTAAAACTTGGAGATGCTGAGGATATACTCATAGTTCTTCCTCACGCGTCTGATTTCATTCTCAGGCACGGCACGAGTTTCATTCATCCGCTTCACGAAACGCTCAGCGTCCTTACCAGTCAGTATGGGTGTTTCTTTTATCGGTCTTGCCATAGTTATTCTTTTTCATTATAATTTCACGCTGCAAAGGTACGCATTCTTTTCGTATCCACCTAAAATAAACTATAAAAGTCATATATGGTTCGTTTGATTTTGTTTAGTGATATGAAAAAGCATCTCTGTTCCATCATATATATACAGATAGGGGCACGGTACCTGCCGTGCCCCTATCCTTATGGTCTGGTGCAGATGGCTGCACCTTATTTACTGTCGCTTAATCCCAGAGGTTGCCCCAAGAGCCGCGATGGGAGTTGGTGTTATAGTCATCTTCATTTCCCTCTCCACCTTCACCAGCGATGTTACCTTCATTCTCATTAGAGGTATTAAACATGTAACACTCCGAGATAAATTGTTCAACTGCAATTTCAGGTTTGATATATTCTTTCTTCATAATCGGGTTGTTCTTATTATAGGTAAGTCAAAAACATTAAATTATCTGTTTTTTACTCTTTCGTGTCATTCTGAGCTTAGCGAAGAATCTCATAGAACCTGAGACTCTGTGGGAGCCTTCGCGTTGCTCAGGATGACAAGATTGAACTTTACTTTCTTGAGGTTAATATTATTTCTTATTGATTAAAACACAACTTTCTTACCGTTCACGATGTAGAGGCCACCCTTCTGAGGCTCCAGTACGCGACGACCCTGGAGGTCGTAGATGTAATCTGAGGTCTGCTCACCATCCATCTCAACATCGTAGATGAAGGTGGTGCCATCCTCGTTCTCCTCACCGAT
>JAFXEF010000050.1 GCA_017520935.1 Bacteroidaceae bacterium
CGAGTGTCAGGATATGTTCCGCATGAGCGGCATCTTCCGTGATGTATACCTTTACAATGTGCCCACCGTATCGGTGCGCGACCACTACATCCATAGCGAGTATGACGGTGGTGACAACACCATGCATACTACCACCAACGTAGAGCTCACCCTCGATAACCGTGACGGTCTCACCGGCAAAAAGGTACTCGAAGTGTCGCTCTATGACCCGGCAGGACAGCAAGTAGCCAAGGAGGTCATCACCGCCGAGTTCACTGCCGACAAGAAGGAACTGGGTGTAATGGCTCGCATGGAACTGGACAATCCGCTCATGTGGAATGCCGAGCATCCGCACCTCTACACCGTACGCGTGGTGCAGAAGGATGCCGAGGGGCGTGAGGAGATGGCCTTCTCTACCAAGCACGGCTTCCGCTACATCGAAATCAAGAACTCGCTCATGTATGTCAATGGCGAGAAGGTGCTCTTCAAGGGTGTCAACCGCCACGATACACACCCCATCTACGGCCGTGCCGTACCCACCGAGTCGATGCTCGAGGATGTGCTGCTCATGAAGCGCAACAACATCAACACCATCCGCACCAGCCACTATCCCAATGCGGCTCGCATGTATGCCATGTTTGACCACTACGGACTCTACTGCTGCGACGAGGCCGACCTTGAGGATCACGCCAACCAGAGCATCTCAAACATGAAATCATGGATTCCCGCCTTCGTGGATCGCATCGAGCGTATGGTATACCGTGACCGCAACCATGTCTCTGTTGTCATGTGGAGTCTCGGTAATGAAGCTGGCTACGGAAGCAACTTTGCCGACTGTTACGATGCAGCACGCCGTTGCGATATGGCTGCACAGGCCATCAGCCGCCGCCCCATCCACTATGAGGGTACACGCGGTGGCCGCGACTTCGGTGGCGAGGCCCACTCGGACTTCTACTCCAAGATGTACCCCGGTATGGCTTGGATGAAGCAGAATACCAGCAACCTCGACAAGCCCATGTTCATCTGCGAGTATGCCCATGCCATGGGTAATGCCATCGGTAACCTCCGTGAGTACTGGGATTACATCGAGGCATCCAACGCTTGCATTGGTGGTTGTATCTGGGACTGGGTGGATCAGGCCATCTATGACCCCAAGGAGATAAAGCAGGGGATTTATCGCCTCCACACCGGTTACGACTACCCCGGACCTCACCAGGGTAACTTCTGCTCCAATGGCGTTATCCCCGCTACCCGTCACGAAGGCGGCAAGCTCAAGGAGGTGAAGGCTGCGCATCAGTTCGTGAAGTTCGATGTGAAGGATGTGGACATGAAGAAGAACCGTGCTACCGTGACCATCTACAACGATTACGACTTCACCTCGCTCAGCGCCTTCAACCTTGTATACGATGTGGTGAAGGAGGGTAGAGTAGTGGCTACACGCACCGTGAAACTGCCCGATGTGAAGCCTCACGATACTTGGACGGGCGAAATCAAGCTCCCCAAGGCTTCATTGAAGAAGGCCGATGCCGCAGATATCGAGACTATGCTCAACCTTCATCTTGTACGTCGTGTAGCTACTGCTTACAGTGAGGTGGGCCACGAGGAGGCATTGGCACAGTTCACTCTTGTGGAACGTGGCAACTTACCTGCTATTACTGCTCAGGGCGAACCTATCCTTTCTACCTCAAGTCTTCACGAAGTGATGGTAGGCAACGATAAGGTACAGGCCACCTTCGATACCGCTACAGGTCGCCTTACCGCACTGGCCTTTGAGGGGCGCAACATCATTTCCGACGGACAGGGCTTCCTCTACGACAACCACCGTTGGATAGAGAACGACCGTTATGGCAACGTGTCGAACGGACTTGAAACAGAAGGCACTATCGAAGTGGTGGAAGAAAATGGCAACACCGTCGTCAAGACACGCCGTAACGGTAGCCTTTGCGATACCGAGATCAACTACATCATCTACCCGCAAGGTATTGTCGACGTAGAGGCCACCTTTGTACCCAAGAGCGGTAATCTGCGTCGTGCTGGCCTCGTTTGTATGGTCGACTCATCGCTCCACAACGTAGACTACTACGCCTATGGCCCATGGGAGAACTACTGCGATCGTAAGGATGGCGTGCTCGTAGGACGCTACTCGACCACTGTGGCCGAGATGCCCGAACGCTACGTGAAGCCCCAGATGACTGGTGGCCGCGAAGGCTTGCGTCAGCTCACCCTGCGCGATGACAATGGGTTTGGTATCACCATTGAGACACAGGGCACAGTAGCTTTCTCGGCTATCCCATATACTGATGAAGACTTGATGAACGCCAAGCACTTCTGGGAGATGCAGGCTCGTCCCTATACCGTACTCCATCTCGACGCATGGACCCGTGGTGTGGGCAATGCCAGCTGTGGACACGATGTAGACACACTGCCCGAATATCGTGTGCCAAACAAGAAGATGACCTATACATTGCGTATCAGCAAGATGCAATAAGGTTTGTCGCTTGGTTTCGATAGGCACCTTAGTAAAAACTCGTCCACACAATCCTCGAATTGTGTGGACGTTTTTGTTAATCACTGTTCTTGCCCGTCACGCCGTTTCAGAATATCGGGGCCTGTGACTCGATGGAAAAAATATAGTTCAACTTATACGTAAACATTGTACCTCGATAAAAGATATATTGCCACCGTGGGAATATAGAGCACCTTCGGTAGCCGTGTGGAGCACCTGCGGCAATCATTTGCTGCGCCTGCGATGCTTTTCATGTTGAAAAGATAAAGCACTCGTGTTGGCTAACAAGTCGGCCACGACGAAACTGCTGCCGCCGACGTAGATGAAGTCGTCCTTGTCGGCCTCGGCCAGTGCAGCCTCGGTAGCTGCTTGCACGGTGGGGTAGGGTGTTCCCTGTAGTCCGTGCGTCTGGGCGAGTGTTTGCAGTGAGTGACTGTCGAGGGCGCGGGCTACGCTGGGTTGGGTGAAGTAGTAGATGGCCTCGCGAGGCATCAGAGAGAGTACACCGCTGATATCCTTGTCGCCTACCATGCCGAAGACGATGCGTAGTTGCTTGCAGGGCTGTGCCAACAGTTGTGGTACGATGTACTGGAAGCCACCGATGTTGTGTCCTGTGTCGCACACGAGGCGGGGGGCTGTTCGTAGCTGTTGCCAACGGCCCATGAGGCCGGTGAGCTGGCATACGTGGGCAAATCCTTCGCTGACTGCCTCGTTGCTGATGTGGTAGCCTATGTTGCGCAGTACCTCGATGGCATGGAGCAGAGTGTTGGTATTCTTCTCCTGGCAGTAGCCACGCAGCTGTACGTGCAATTCACCGTAGTGGCAGGTGTGGTAGATGTCGTGGTCGGTGTCGTTCTCCTTGCTTGTGTATAGAAGGTTCTCCTGTGCGAAGGTGATAGGGGCTTGCTTGCGCTGGGCCTCTCCTTGGAAGATGGGGTGTGTTTCTTCATTGTGCTCGCCAATGACGACGGGGGTGTGGGGCTTGATGATGCCCGCTTTCTCTGAGGCTATCTTGGCCAGTGTGTCGCCCAGGAGGCCTACGTGATCGAAACTGATGTTGGTGATGAGGGAGAGGTCAGGGGTGATGATGTTGGTGCAGTCGAGCCGTCCGCCCAGACCTACCTCGATGACGGCTACGTCTACCTGCTGCCGGGCAAAGTAGAGGAGAGCCATGGCTGTGGTGAGCTCGAAGAACGAGGGGTGGAGCGGTTCGAAGAAGGTGCGGTGCTGTGCCACGAAGTCTACAACGAACTGTTCGTCGATGGGGGTGCCGTTCACTCGGATGCGCTCCTTGAAGTCCTCCAGATGGGGTGAGGTGTAGAGGCCTACCTTGTAGCCTGCCGACTGCAGTATGGCGGCCAGTGTGTGTGAACACGAGCCTTTGCCGTTGGTGCCGCCCACGTGTATGGTCTTGTATGAGCGGTGGGGATGGCCGCAACGCTCGTCGAGCGCATAGGTGTTGTACAATCCCTCTTTGTATGCCCCTTGCCCGATGTTCTGAAACAATGGGGCGCTATTGTATAGGTATGTGATGGTTTCTTGATAGGTCATCGTATGTTATTTCTACCCTGCAAAGATACGAACAAACGAGCGAGAAATACGAAACTTGTTTCAGTATTTTTCACAGCGAGTGCAATATATCTTCGTGGTTTACCGCAAAGATACGAACAAATGAGCGAGAAACACGAAACTTGTTTCAGTATTTTTCACAGCGAGTGCAGTGTATCCTCGAGGGTTGTCTCAAAGGTACGCATTTTCCCACAAATGTCATCTGTCATATCGCATATCTTAATATCTGTTGATGTTTTTTATCTTAACTTACGCTTCGGCCTATCGTAAGTTAAGACCGACGCCAACCTTAACTTACGCTTCGCATCGGCTCAAGTAAACTTCATTCACAGGTTACGGGTTACGGTTACGCGTAACCGTAACCCGTAACCGACATTCATATTCCTTATGCGTGTGCGAGCGCGTGTATGTCTCTCTTCTTTGGCTTTTCGGCAAGCCCTCCTACAGGTGGCAAATTCAGGCATCTGTAGGTCATAAATTTTATCACCTATAGTCTTTATTTTTATCACCTGTAGGTCTTTCGAAACAATACCTGTAGAGGGCTGTGTCGTCCGGCCGATGTAACGTTAATTAATACCTCGATAAAAGGATTATTCCAAGTCTTGGAATATATATTGCCAGTCTTGGAATGAATATTGCCAGTCTTGGAATATAGAACGTTCTGTGTAAATGTGTCTCCCTCTACGCGGAGTCGAGATAAAATGGATGGGCAGGATTCTCCATGAGATTGACCTGTAACTTCCGTTAATCGTTTGGAGGCGCAAAATCCACAAGGCCTTCAAGATGGTGCTAAAGCACACTCCTTGGTGAAACTAAAGCTTCAGCCGTCGCAAGCAACGCTATCATATCGCGTTGCCTACGCCTATTTCTTGGAGACCTTGCAGATTATTGCGAGTGGCTTTGCAGATGCTTTCGTTATCTGTTTTTCTGCGATGTAAGAAAAAACTTTTAATTGACTTTAGCGTCGAACTACGTTTCATAACTCCTAATTATTTGCAACTTTAATCTTGCGATGCAAGATAGAAATTAGGCTGCACCTCAGAAATATTCAAATAAATTTGATATTTCGTTCGGCTTGCACTATCTTTGCAGCATCCGAGGGGAGAAATCCTCGGGTCAAGAATGCGTTTCTTGCTTTATCCGGTAAATCGAAATCGGCAAAATTTCAAAGGAAGGATGAAGAGGTAGATACGCTCATTCTGTTTTTGTATATGTACGCGTACAGCCCTCGCTGTACTTTGCAAAGTGTATACAAACAGCGTGGGGTATTTGTTCTTCTGTTCATTTCCTTGATGGTGTTTGCCGATACCAGATTTACGATGAGCGTGACAAGTCCTTACGCTTTTCTTGTATCCGTTAGTCAAACACATTATCAACGCTGACTTGGGGGGACTTATAGGCAATGATATGAGATTATCTATTATTAACTATAAGTATTACGTGTTATGAGAAAAAAGAAACATTGGCTGATAACAATGGCAGCGCTATTGTGCAGCATAACAGTGAGTGCGGTAACTTTAATAAATCGGAAATCTATTTATACCTATGCGTAAATTGTTTATCCTAATATTGTTTGTAGGTTCTTTGCTTCAACAATTGTCAGCTCAAGTGACCCAAAGCTTATGGGTAGGTCAAAGCTACACATGTGATGCTACATCCGCATTGATAGGTCTAACATCAGATATGTCATGGTCAACAAGTGGCGGGTATTTTTCTTTGAGTGGTAGTGGCGCTTATCGTACTATTACTATCTATCAATATTTTTTTGGAACTGCGAGTATTAAGTGTTCTTGGAAAGAACGTCTTACATCCAATAGTCAGTGGACGTCACGCTCCAAAACATGGTATTTCACTTGTCGAGACAATCAAGTATATATTACCCCTTCAAGTATGACTTTATCCGTTGGGGAGTCTGATTATGTTGGTTATTCCCATCAATATGATAATAATTATACAAATGCAGCAAAAGCATACTTCAGTAGTAGTAACTCTTCCATCGTTGCTGTTAATGAGCACACAGGGGAGGTCATTGCAAAATCTCCGGGGAAGGCTTACATTAATGTTTATTCGAAAATTTCTTCAGTATCTCCTTATTGTGAAATAACTGTCAACGAAGTGGATGTACAAAGCGTATCTATTCCTAATACGATATCGATTATAGCTGGTGAGACTATACAACTATCCAAGACTGTTAACCCAAGTAATGGAACAGTCAATAATATATCGTGGCATACAGATAATGAATCTGTAGCTACTGTTAATTCTTCGGGAACATTGACCGCAGTCAAGCATGGTACAGCCAACGTATATTGCATAATTAATAACACAATAAAATCCAATGAGGCAATAGTTACAGTTTCAAAATCAACATTGAAAATATCCGCTTCGGAAGAGAGCGGTTTGTTAAACAAAGGAACGGCTGTATCTTTGTCTGCGAATGATGCTAATGCTGAGATTTATTACACTATCGATGGAAGTATGCCTACGGTGGAAAGTTTTCGATATAAAGAGCCTATTGTTATAGACAGAAGTCTCACATTAAAAGCAATAGCTTGCCATGAAGATTATAATACAAGTGAAGTGTTAGTAAGAAATTTCAATGTGACATCATTGGAAATAGTGGAAATATACCCTAATAATAATGCGGATATGGGAAGGCATATAGTGCCACACGTAACATTCAATAAAAAAATATATAAATCTGAGAATATAGAAAAAATATGTCTTAAAAAAGGCGATGAGCCAATAGAAGGGGGAGTCTTCTTATCAGACAGTACCGTATATTTCGTTCCATCAGATTATTTGGAAAGAGGTATGTCTTATACATTCTTTGTTCCACAAAATTCCATTTGTACCTCAACTTCTGAAACGATTGAAGATGTCGTTGTGTCTTTTTCTACTGGTAAATTTCCAATAAGTGTTGCTGCTGGGTATGATATGGCAGCGGTATTGATGAGCGATGGAAGTTTATGGACATGGGGAAAATCTGACCTTGGAAATGGTTCCTCAGAAGAAAGTCTGACTCCAACAAAAATAATGGAAGATGTGAAAAAAGTTGATTTAGGATTCATGCATGGCGTAGCGTTAAAGAATGATAATACATTTTGGGCTTGGGGAAGAAATGATTCTGGTCAGTTGGGTGATGGAACTTGTGAAACGAGGCTTTCTCCTGTCAGAATTATGGATAACGTTAGAGATGTTAGTACTTATCATAGTCATACAGCTATTATTAAAGAAGATAACAGTCTGTGGATGTGTGGAACTAATTATTTCGGTCAAATTGGAGATGGAACAACAACTACTAGGACAGTTCCTGTTAAGATTTTGGATAATGTAAAGAGTGCATCGACAGGTGAGAGTCATACTGCAGCCATAACACTTGATGGTATTTTGTATACCTGGGGCTGGGATGCCTATGAACAATTAGGAGGGTGGCAACCATGTTTGGGGGAGGATGAAAAACGCAAGACTCCATTCAAGATTTCTGAAGTTAGTAATGTACAAATGGTTTCTTGCGGTGATTATCATACAGCAGCAATAGATGGTGATGGAGCCTTAAGAACTGCAGGCTCAAACTCAAACGGTCAATTGGGTTTAGGGGATTACGCTAGCAAAGGTGAATTTAGTAGTTTTGTACGTCCCATACAAAATGGAGTAGCATTTGTCTCTGCAGGGGGACGTAATACTGCAATTATAAAAGAAGATGGTGATTTGTATATATGCGGTGATAATGATTATGGCATGGTAGAAAAAGACAATTATTCAAAAAATTTTGGAGGATTTAGGTACAAGCTGTCAGATGTTAAGTCAGTCGATATCGGTCATGAAATGATTATTGCTATTACAAATAGCGGAGACGTTTATGCATGGGGAAATAATTTTTATGGTCAAATTGGGACAGGAAGCAAATCCCCATCCAAAATAGACGAACCTACAAAGATAATGAGTGGTTCCTCATCATCGCCACTAGAAGAAATCACGTTACCTTCTGTAAAGGACGGTTATATTGGCAAGGATTTAGTCCTCGTTCCTAGTATTATGCCATATAACGCAGAATTTAATACAATAAAATGGAGTAGTAGTAACGATGATGTTGCTATAGTTTCACAACGTGGGGTTGTCACAGGGGTTTCCGAAGGTGAGACTGTTATTACAGTTGTTGTGGAATCTCATGAGGGGACAGTTTTTAAGGCATCTTGTATGGTAGAAATAAAAGAAGCCTTAAAGCCCACAATAATTAACATCACTTTAAACAAAACTAGCGCAACACTCATTAAAGGTGAGAGCTTGGTACTTACAACAACCATATTTCCCGATGATGCCCACGATAGGTCTATAACATGGAGCAGTAGCGATGAAACAATAGCTGCTGTTGATTCATTAGGAAATGTAACCGCCATTCTTGCAGGTACAGCTACTATTACAGCCATTGCTAATGATGGTAGCGGTGTGACTGCATCGTGCGAGGTAACCGTAATGCCTGCAAGTTACGTGGTGACATACCTTATTGATGGTGAGGTGTTCGCAACGGATACTGTAATATGTGGTGCACCTGTTAACACAACAATAGAACCTCAGAAAGAGGGATACACTTTCAGAGGCTGGAGCGAGGTTCCCGAGATGATGCCAGCCTATGACATAATCCTAAACGCCACATTCTCCATCAACAAGTATCTTGTAACCTTCAAGATTGGCGATAAAGTGATAGCTGAGGAATCACTTGAATATGGTGCGACTATTATAGTTCCCGATGCTCCCGAGATGGAAGATTATGCCTTTATGGAGTGGACTGATTTGCTTGAAACCGTGCCATCCCGCGATGTGGAGTTTGTTGCTGTATACGAGCAAGTGGGAGTACATCTCGTAGATGGTGTAAATTCGTTTGTTCAAAATAAAGCGGTTTTATTCAATCGGATTAGATACACCCGCAACTTCAAGAACACCAACTGGCAAGCCCTGTACGTGCCCTTCGAGATTCCTTATGAGAACATCAAGGACGATTTCGTGGTGGCCTATATCAACGACGTGCATCAGTTCGACGATGATGATGATGGCGCTATTGACCGCACACAGGTGGAGGCTGTCAAGGTGACCGGTGGGGTGTTGAGGGCCAACTATCCCTATATGATACGTGCCAAGGTGGCCGGTGAGAAGACCATCACCGTGACCGATGCCATCCTCTACGCTACAGAGGAGAACAGCATCGATTGCTCGTCGGTATTTGATACCTATACCTTCACCGGTACTTACTCGAAGATACCCGCCTCGGAGCTGCCTAAGGAAGAGGGGTATTATGCTTTGAGTGGCGGTTCATGGAAACATCTGTCGGCAAACTCTTCGCTTGGTGCATTCCGTATGTATATGAAGATTGACAGTCGCGATGCGAATGCTACCGTAGAGGCTCGCGCTATAGAGATGCGCGTGATAGGTGACGACGAGGAGGGAGCTACCGGTATAGAGAATCCGGCATTCGAAACTCAAAAGTCAGAATTGATCTACGACCTGCAGGGTCGCCGTGTAGAGAACCCGACAAAGGGATTGTATATCGTTGATGGCCGTAAGGTGTGGGTGGAATAAGCTGTAATGACAACCAACAATATTAATCTATAAAAACAGACAACAATGAAAGACAGTTATGTAAGACCTCAGATGGAGGAAATGGAATTTGATGTACAAACAGTGATGATGGATAGCTCTTGGACAGATGTCGGTGGTGAGGGAGAACCTGATATCCGCGGTCGTCGCGGCCGTTGGGGCGACCTTTGGGATAAGAATTGATGTGGGGTGGTGGACACCCTGCAAGAACAAGACATTAGGCGCATCCTTCTTGGGTGCGCCTAATGTCTTGACATCATTAGCTATTTTGTTGCGAGGGGTCAACAAAACATGCCCGCGGGAGGCAAACGAGAGCGGCTTTTCCAATAAGCTAAAAATGTGAAACGGGGAACACACGCTTACTTTTGTCTAACCCATCCACCAATCCCATTGGTCATATTCTTGTTTGTAAAAGAGGGAAACAATAGGGGTTGGGAGCAGTGGTCTAAGGACTTTTATATCAGAGTAGGTAAATGTAGAAGCAAACTTGCTTTTTCGCTCGCCTGAACTAAATTTATCAGATGATGAAGTCTGAGACGTTCGCTGATAAATTGTGAGTAAACTCACATTTAGTTCACTTTAATCAGACTTTCTAACGCTCAACAATACAAGTTAACTTGCATTGTCTTCGCTAAATCGAAATTTTGCACTATTTTTGTAAATGGAAAAAGATTTGTATGTATATATCAAGGAAACTGAAGGAACAGAGCATATCGGAGTACTTGCTCTATATGTGGCAGGTGGAGGATATGATTCGTGCCAATGGGTGCGATGTGGATAAGTTGGCCGAGACGGTGGTGGCTGCATACGACTTGCCTGAGGAGCAGCGTGCCGAACTCACCGAATGGTATGCCAACCTGGTGGAGATGATGCACCTTGAGGGGGTGGAGCAGAGGGGACATCTGCAGATCAACAAGAATGTCATCATTCAGCTTGCCGACCTGCACTTCCGCTTGATGCACTCGCCGAAATTTCCCTTTTATCAGGCGGCCTACTACAAGGCTTTGCCTTTCATCGTGGAACTGAGGGCTAAGGGTGGGCAGGACAAGTCGGAACTGGAAAACTGTTTCGATGCGCTCTATGGCGTGTGGATGCTTCGCCTCAGTCGTAAGGAGGTCGGCAAGGAGACTGCCGCGGCAGTGGCCGATATTGTGAAGTTTGTAGGACTGTTGTCGGACTATTATAATAAAGAACGGGTGGGCGAACTGGATTTGGAAGATTGATTGTATAGCTTATGAATATACTTGTTACCGGTGCCAACGGACAGCTTGGCAATGAGATGCGTGTGGTAGCTGGCGGACAGACTGCGCTGGTCTATCACTTTACAGATGTGGCAGAGCTGGACATCTGCGACGAACAGGCTGTGGAGCGCTTCGTGGTGGAGGGTGCCATCGACTGTATCGTGAACTGTGCGGCCTATACGAATGTAAATAAGGCTGAGGAGGATGCCGTGCTGTGTGACAGGCTCAATCACTTGGCTCCTGCCAACCTTGCACGTGTAGCTGCAAGGCATCGCATTGGGCTCGTGCACGTGTCTACCGACTATGTGTTCAATGGTGAGCACCACGTTCCTTATCGTGAGGATGATGCTACCTGCCCCAATTCGGTATATGGCACCACCAAGCTGGCTGGCGAGGAGGCCATACGGGCGATTCATTCCGAGGCGGTCATCATACGTACAGCCTGGCTCTATAGTTCTTTCGGCAATAACTTTGTGAAGACGATGCTTCGCCTCGGCAAGGAGCGTGAAGAGTTGGGTGTGGTGTTCGACCAGATAGGTACACCTACCTATGCCCGCGATTTGGCCCGTGCCATACAGCATATCGTAGGCAGTGGCATAGTGCCCGGTATCTACCACTACAGTAACGAGGGGGTGTGTTCGTGGTATGACTTCACTAAGGCTATCTTTGATTTGGCTGGTATCACTACGTGTTGCCTGAAGCCCCTGCATACAGACGAGTATCCCACGCCTGCAGCCCGTCCACACTATTCGGTGCTTGACAAAACCAAGATAAAGCAGACCTACGGCGTGAAGGTGCCCCATTGGATGGATTCGTTGCGCGAATGTATAAAGATGATGGATGACTGAGACTATGACAGCAAAGACACGGATAGAGCAGTTGCGGAGCGAACTGCATCGTCACAACCATAATTATTATGTGCTCAACGCTCCCGAGATATCGGACTTTGAATTTGACCGCCTGATGCGCGAGCTGCAGGAACTCGAGGCTCAGCACCCCGAGTATTATGACCCCATGTCGCCTACAGTGCGTGTGGGTAGTGATATCTCCAATGAATTCGTGCAGGTGGCCCACAAGTACCCGATGCTGTCGTTGGGTAATACCTACTCGTTTGATGAGGTGAGTGATTTCTATAATCGTGTGCAAAAGTCGTTGGGTAGTGAACCCTTCGAACTGTGCTGTGAAATCAAGTACGACGGTGTATCTATTTCTCTGACCTATGAAGAGGGACGCTTGGTGCGTGCCGTGACCCGTGGCGATGGTGTGCAGGGCGATGATGTGACGGCGAATGTGAAAACTATTAACAGCATCCCCCTCGTGCTGCATGACGAGGGATACCCCCGTGAATTTGAGATTCGTGGCGAGATACTGATGCCATGGGAGCAGTTTGACCGCCTCAATCGCGAGCGTGAAGCGCAGGAGGAGGCGCTCTTTGCCAATCCGCGCAATGCGGCATCGGGCACGCTGAAGCTGCAAAACTCAGCAGTGGTGGCCTCACGCAAGCTCGATGCATACCTATATTATATGTTGGGCGACACGCTGCCCGACACAGGACATTATGAGTGTCTGCAGCATGCTGCCCAATGGGGATTCAAGGTGTCGCCTGCTATGCGCAAGTGCAATACGCTCGATGAGGTGTTCGAGTATATCAACTATTGGGATACGGAACGCAAGAACCTGCCTGTGGCTACGGACGGTATTGTCATCAAGGTGAACTCCCTGGCACAGCAGCGTTTGCTGGGTTATACGGCCAAGGTGCCTCGTTGGGCTATTGCCTATAAGTTTCAGGCCGAGAAGGCTGTGACGCGGCTGGGTGAGATAACCTATCAGGTGGGTCGTACAGGCACGGTGACTCCCGTGGCAAACTTTGACCCAGTACAACTCTCGGGCACTATGGTCAGGCGTGCTACGTTGCATAATGCCGACTTTATGGAGAATCTCGACCTGCACATCGGTGATATGGTGTTCGTGGAGAAGGGTGGCGAGATTATCCCCAAGATTACTGCCGTAGACCTCGATGCGCGCTCCTTCATGATGGGGGAGAAGGTAAGGTTCATTACCCGCTGCCCCGAGTGCGGCACGCCTCTGATGCGTGTAGAGGGCGAAGCGGCCATCTTCTGTCCGAACGATGTGACCTGTCCACCACAGATTAAAGGGCGAATAGAGCACTTCATTAGTCGTAAGGCCATGAATATCGATGGATTGGGTGCCGAGACGGTGGACTTGCTGTACTCCGTAGGGTTGATACACGATGCGGCCGACCTTTACAAACTGCGTATCCCTGACATCAGCCGCCTCGAACGCATGGGCTACAAGTCGGCCGAGAATATCATACGCAGTATAGAGCGTTCGCGCGAAGTGCCTTTCGAGCGCGTACTCTTTGCCGTTGGCATCCGTTTTGTGGGCGAGACCGTGGCCAAGAAGTTGGCCCGTGCCTTCGGTTCTATGGAGCGCATCGAAAATGCCACGTTCGAAGAACTTGTTGCTGTGGACGAGATTGGTGAGAAGATTGCCCTAAGCATCCTGCGCTTCTTCTCCAACGAGCAGTGCCGAACCCTTGTTGCCCGCCTCAAGGAGGCCGGTCTGCAGATGGAAGTGGTGGAGGATGAGAGCATCGTACGCACTGACAAGCTGGCAGGAAAGAACATTGTCATCAGTGGAGTCTTTGCACAGCACTCAAGGAATGAATACAAGATAATGATTGAGCAGCACGGGGGTACAAACGTGTCGTCCATCTCAGGCAAGACCTCTTTTGTCCTTGCTGGTCGTGATATGGGACCGGCTAAGTTGGAGAAGGCCCAGAAACTGGGTGTACCCATCGTGGATGAGGACACTTTCCTCGGGATGATAGAGTAGTCCCCCCTGTCAGATTATTAAGTCGTCAATCCGCACTTTCGGGACGAAGTGTGTCCCGTCGGTGCGGTAGTAGGCATGGCTGTCGCTCTCGGAGATTTCCGTCAGGCGTATATCCTCTATACCCTTTCCTATGGCTATGATGAGCAGCGGCTTGTAGGGTAGGGCGAGGGTGGTGGCTATGGCATCGGCATTGAACGCACCTATGCAAATGCCGTTCAGCCCCATCTCCGTAGCTTTCAGCAGCATGCTCTGTACCGATATGCCAAGGTCAATGTCGACCCATCTGTCCTCAGCCACTGTGCTGCATGCGATGATGAAGGCCTGTGGCTCGGTGCCTTCAAAGGGAAGGTGCAGCTCGGGGAGTGCGCCTCCTAATCTGATGTGGGGAAGTACTTTGCATGCCTCTTCTGCTGTGACAAGTCGGAAACGCAGGCATTGCTGGTTGCGTGCCGAGGGGATGCGTGTGTTGACATTCACTATCCGGCGCAGTTCTTCTGTGCTTACCCTACGGCGAACGTCGTAGCCACGATGGCTACGGTTGCGTATGAGCAATTGGTTCAGGGTAGGGGATTTAGAACTGTGTGAAGTCGCCTGACTGCGCGAGCGGTACTCCTCCATTTTCTTTTCCAGATAGTTGTCGGCCATAAGGTAAAAGTCATTTCTTTACTATGCTTAAAAACAAATAAGCGACTGAGAATTCTCTGTCGCTTATTATCGTCGGGATGACACGACTCGAACGTGCGACCCCTTGGTCCCAAACCAAGTATACTACCAACTGTACTACATCCCGAATGCTTTCTCTTTTGAAAAGCGCTGCAAAATTAGTGCAAGGCGAGCGAAAAACCAAATTTTTAGTTGAGTTTTTCCGAGCCGCAGCCTAATTTCTGTGACAAAGTCACTAAAGATAGTGCAAGGCGAGCGAAAAACCAAATTTTTAGTTGAGTTTTTCTGAGCCGAAGCCTAATTTCTGTGACAAAGTCTCTAAAGATAGTGCAACTGACGAATGAGTGAGGGTGAGGCCATGCTTGTACAGGCTATGCCGAGCGGAGAGAAAGTGAAGCCAAACTGCATGAAAATGTAAATGTATGGGATAAAATTGAGGATAAATTTGGCTTTTTATTCTGTTTGCACTAATTTTGTATCATCTAATAATATTAAATATGTATAGAACGAATACTTGTGGAGAACTGCGTATCTCTAATGTAGGACAGAAGGTGACGTTGGCCGGATGGGTACAACGCATCCGTAAAATGGGTGGTATGACATTCGTTGATCTCCGTGATCGCTACGGACTCACCCAATTGGTGTTTGATGAGAACCACGATGCTGTGCTCACCGAACAGGCCAATAAGTTGGGGCGCGAATATGTGATTCAGGTTGTGGGTACGGTGAATGAACGTTCGAGCAAGAACAATAAGATTGAGACGGGAGATATTGAGATTATCGTTGATTCAATGACAGTGCTCAATGCATCGCAGACCCCCCCCTTCACCATTGAGGACAACACCGACGGTGGCGATGATATCCGTATGAAGTACCGCTACCTCGACCTTCGCCGTGGTGCTGTACGCAGAAATCTCGAGTTGCGTCATAAGATGGCTTTCGAGGTACGTCGATACTTGGACGAGCGCGGTTTCCTTGAGGTGGAGACTCCTATTCTTATCGGTTCTACTCCTGAGGGGGCCCGTGACTTCGTTGTACCTTCACGTATGAACCCTGGTCAGTTCTACGCGCTGCCCCAGAGCCCGCAACTCTTCAAGCAAATACTGATGGTGTCGGGCTTCGACCGCTACTTCCAGATTGTGAAGTGCTTCCGCGATGAGGACTTGCGTGCCGACCGCCAACCCGAGTTCACTCAGATTGACTGCGAGATGTCGTTCGTGGAGCAGGAAGACGTGATTTCGCTTTTCGAGGATATGTCAAAGCACTTGTTCCGCTCTATCCTCGGTATTGAGATGACCGAACAGTTCCCTCGCATGACTTGGCACGATGCCATGAAGTACTACGGTAGCGACAAACCCGACTTACGTTTCGACATGCGCTTCGTGGAGCTGATGGACGTGCTCAAGGGGCACGGATTCAGCGTGTTCGACAGTGCAGAATACATCGGTGGTATTTGCGCCAAGGGTGCAGCAAGCTACACTCGCAAGCAACTCGATGCCCTTACTGACTACGTGAAGCGTCCGCAGATTGGTGCCAAGGGTATGGTGTATGCTCGTGTAGAGGCCGATGGTAACGTGAAGTCAAGTGTTGATAAGTTCTATACCCAAGAAGTGTTGCAGCAACTTAAGGCTGCCATGAATGCCGAGCCAGGCGACCTCATCCTCATCCTTTCGGGCGATGACACCATGAAGACTCGCAAGCAACTCTGTGAACTGCGTCTTGAGGTGGCCGAGCAACTGGGCTTGCGCGACAAGAATAAGTTTGCCTGCCTTTGGGTGGTCGACTTCCCTATGTTCGAGTGGAGCGAAGAGGAACAGCGTCTGATGGCCATGCATCATCCCTTCACCTCGCCCAAGCCCGAGGATATCGAACTCCTCACTACCAACCCTGCTGCCGTGCGTGCTAATGCCTATGATATGGTCATCAATGGTGTAGAGGTAGGTGGCGGTTCTATCCGTATTCATGATAACGAGTTGCAGAAGAAAGCCTTCGAGATTCTCGGTTTCTCTGAGGAACGTGCCCAGTCTCAGTTTGGCTACCTGCTCAGTGCTTTCAAGTACGGTGCTCCTCCCCATGGCGGATTGGCCTACGGTCTCGACCGCTTCGTGAGCCTCTTTGCAGGTCTTGACAGCATCCGCGACTGTATTGCTTTCCCGAAGAACAACTCGGGTCGTGATGTCATGATCGATGCTCCTGCTCCACTTGAGCAAGCACAGCTCGACGAACTCAATATCCTCGTTGACCTGAAGGAAAAGTAGGCTATATCCTTGATATAAAGTTTCTTCCTTTTGTGAGGATACTGGGTTAGTATCTCAATGCAATAGGACAATAATGAGGGTGTGCATTGAAATATAGAATGCACACCCTTATTGTTTTGTCCTTTAATGTTAGAAAAGAGATTGGTTTAGTCGTGAATATAAATACTCGGTAATGGCCGCCTTTTCATCGGGGTGGAACCAGCGTATCTCTTCATCGCGACGAAACCATGTCATCTGTTTACGGGAGTATATACGACTGTTTTGCTTGATTTTCTCAATGGCAAACTCTAATGTGCAGCTGCCGTCGAAGTGAGCGAACAGCTCCTTATAGCCTACGGTGTTGAGTGAGTTGAGGTGACGGTAGGAATATACGCGACGAGCCTCTTCGATAAGTCCATCTGCTATCATCTGATCCACACGGCAGTTGATGCGGGTGTATAACTCCTCACGTTCGCGATGCAGTCCTATCTTGATGATGCGGAAGGGGCGCTCCTTTGTACTGCGTGTGCGGAAAGAGGTGTAGGTGCGGCCTGTCATATAACAGATTTCGAGTGCGTGGATGACACGCTTGGGATTCTTCTGGTCTACTATATGGTAATATTCAGGGTCGAGCAGGCGCAATTCGTTTACCAAAGGTTCCAATCCCTCTTGTTCGTAGCGGTCAAGCAGGGTGCGGCGAGTGATATCGTCTACAGTGGGGATGTCGTCAATACCTTTGCATACGGCATCGATATACATCATGCTGCCGCCTGTGAGTAGTAGTGTGTTGTGCGATTGGAAGAGTTCGGAGGTTAGTTTCAGTACGTCAATCTCGTATTGGGCGGCACTGTAATAATCGGTAAGGTGATGTGTGCCTATGAAATAGTGCTTTACTCGTTCCTGCTCTTCTTTGGTCGGTGCTGCGGTTCCGATGGGAATCTCGGCATATAATTGACGCGAATCGGCCGAAAGGATAGGAGAACCTAACCGTTCGGCCAATGCAAAACTCAATGCCGTTTTTCCTACACCTGTAGGGCCAAGGAGCACGACTAAAGTTTTTTCTTCCACTCTCTTTATGCTTCGTTTAATACAGTATGCTGTCGTCGAAGTCAGCCGGAGCGCCCATATCGAAACCATCCGGGTCAATCTCGTCGAGATCAAAGTCTTCGTCGTCACCGAAGCTGTCGTCAAGGGCTGCAGTGGTGACCTGTGCAGCCATTAACTGGTCGAAGTCGAGCAGTTGTTGGGGAGCCTCGCCGTTTTGTTTGGTACATACAGCCTCGTCAAGACTTTTACCTGTAATGATTTCCGTGAGTTCGATGAAGAATACGCGGTCGGCCAATGGGTCGAAAACATACAACAGATGCTGCTTTTCCTCTTCCAGGAGCTCGCTCAGGGGGGTGTCCTCCATTACCCAGCTGTCTACGTCTGAACTTGTTCCCATATCCTCTAAGGTTACTTCTGTCTCCTTCTCCCAATTGTCATCGCATATGAAGAACGATGTCATCTGGTCGTTGGGGTAACCTACCGATGCCAATATGGCATTGTGAAGATCCAGAAAAGTGGCATCAGAATCAATTTGGATTTCTCTGCGGAAGTTGTCTACTTCGTCAGAGATGATGGTGAAACGGTATACCATATATTGTGAGTTTATAAATGTTCCACATTTAAGACTCCTTGTAGAAGAGTAACAAGTTGCAACTTCTCGGGAGAACTGAAGGTCTCTTCGTCGCAACCGACGCTCCTTTCTTGTTGGCGGCAATGATTAAGCGAGTTTATCATTACTCTCACTACGTTGTGGAGTCGTGAGTTTTAAGCATTTTAGTTTGTTGGACGCAGGCTATCCTTCGTATCTGATGATACCTCGTTTGGCTCCTTCGATGAACGAAATTATGTACTCTATTTCGGGGGTCATCTCCATCTCCTCCTTGATGCGCTCAATGGCCATTGTGGTATTGAGACCACTTTGGTATATGATGCGATAAGCCTGGTGTATCGTGTCGATTTGCTCATTGGTGAAGCCGCGACGACGCAGGCCGATGAGGTTTACACCACAGTATGAGATGGGCTCACGGGCAGCAATGATGTAGGGAGGAATCTCCTTGCTGCTCTTACATCCTCCCTGTACCATAACATAACCTCCAATGCGGCAGAACTGGTGCACGAGTACGGTTGAACTCAGGATAGCATAGTCATCAACGATCACCTCACCGGCCAGCTTGGTCTGGTTGCCGATGATACAGCTATTGCCCACAATGGTGTCGTGAGCTACGTGTACACCCTCCATCAGCAGATTGCCACTGCCCACTACGGTGCGGCCTTTGGCTGCCGTACCGCGGTTGATGGTCACATTTTCGCGGATGGTATTGTTGTCGCCCACTTCGGCTGTTGTCTCCTCGCCACGGAACTTGAGATCCTGTGGTATGGCACCGATGACTGCTCCGGGGAAGATGGTGTTGCCATTACCGATACGTGATCCGTAAAGGATATTGGCATTAGGCATGATGACATTGTTGTCGCCAATCACCACGTTGCGGTCAATGTACACGAAAGGGCCAATCTCTACATTCTCACCGATAATTGCTTCGGGATGGATGTATGCTAATGGACTAATCTTGCTCATATTTTCCTGTTATGTGTTTGTTCTTATATATAAATATAGGTATAGGAGCGCGCTCCTATACCTTTCTTGTTCATTTCATTTTCTCTCTCAGCAGACGGGCAAACTGGTTGTTCACTCGGTGTCCGGGGCGGTTGGCCACGATGTAGCCTTTGATAGGACGGCCGATGAGCGACATGTCACCGATAATATCAAGCAGCTTGTGGCGTGCAGGTTCATTCTCCCATACTAAAGGACGGTGATTGATGTAGCCCAGCTTGGTGGCATCCATGTGAGGAACTTTCATCGCATCGGCCAGACGGTCGTAACGTTCCTGTGACATCTCGCGCTCATAGATGACGATAGAGTTGTCGAGGTCTCCGCCTTTGATGAGGCCTGCGGCAAGCAGTGGCTCCACATCGCGCACAAACACGAAGGTACGGCTCGATGCTATCTCGGTGGGGAAATCCTCCATGTGCATCAGTACGGCACGTTGGTTGCAGATGATGCTCGAGTCGAACGAAACGAGTACGTTGACGGAAAACTCCTCGGCTGGCATAATCATCAACGACGAACCACTTTTCTCGTCGTGATATTCGATGGTTTCGGTCACTACTAAGTAGTCCTTTTCGGCTTCCTGCTCTACGATACCTGCTCGCAGGATGTTGTCGACATATAGTTTGGCACTACCCTCAAGAATGGGGAATTCGGGGCCATTGACCTTGATGAGACAATTGTCAATACCGAGGGCGTAGAGAGCCGAAAGTCCGTGCTCTACCGTACTGACCCGCTCTGTGCCGTTGGTAAGTACAGTGCCACGCTGTGTCTCGTTTACATTCTCGGCTAGAGCCTCAATGATGGGCTCTCCCTCAACGTCGATGCGTTGTATCTTATATCCATAGTTCTCCGGAGCAGGATTAAACTCCACGGTAAGGTTCAGTCCCGTGTGCAATCCTTTGCCGGATAATGAAAAACTCTCTTTTATCGTGCGTTGTTTTGCCATAATTATTTAGGCCTTACCGTTACTGGAAAGTTGCTGTTTTAGTGATTCTATCTCTTTTCTCAAGGCATCCATTTCTCGGTACATCTCGGGCAGTTTCTTGAAGATGACCGAAGCGCGGGCAAACTGTGTGTGGTCAAATGCCGGGTAGCCCATCACGGCCTTGCCGTCCTTGACACTGTTTGAGATGGCTGAGTGCCCTCCCACCTTTACCTGATTGCCTATTTGTATGTGTCCGCTGATGCCGGTCTGGCCGCCTACCATACACCAGCTGCCTACCTTTGTGGAGCCTGCAATGCCGCATTGGGCAGCCATTACTGTATATTCATCGATAACTACATTGTGAGCCACCTGTACCATATTGTCAAGTTTCACGCCACGTTTGATAATCGTAGCGCCCATGGTGGCACGGTCGATACAGGTGTTGGCACCTATTTCCACATCGTCCTCCAATATGGCGATGCCTATCTGAGGAATTTTTTCGTAGCCGTTGTCGCCTGGCGCGAAACCAAATCCGTCGGAACCCACCACACTGCCGGCGTGGAGAATGCAGCGGTTGCCTACTTTACAGTCGTGATAGACTGATACGCCACTGTATAGTATACAGTCACTGCCGATGGTGGCATTGTCGCCTACCGATGTGTTGGCTTCGATGATGGTGCCTGCACCAATGACAGCCTTCTCGCCAATGCTGACGAACGGACCGATGTACACGCTCTCACCAATCGTGGCCGATGTTGCCACTGAGGCCATCGGGCTTATACCTGTCTTCTTGGGCTTCATCGATTCGTAGAGTGTCATCAACTTGGCTAGGCTCTCGTAAGCGTTGGCTGTCTTGATGAGCGTTGCCTTGATAGGCTTCTCGGCGACGAAATCGCTGTTCACCAATACGATGCTCGACTGGGTGTCATATATATATGAAGTGTATTTCGGATTGGCAAGGAATGACAATGCACCGGGCATGCCCTCTTCAATCTTTGCAAAGGTGCACACTGTGGCATTCTCATCGCCCACAATCTCTCCGCCTATAAATGCTGCAATCTGCTTGGCTGTAAACTCCATTCTATCTGTTCTGTTCTAATAGTACGTTTCGTTATATCCGCGCAAAGGTAGGTATTATTCTTGGATTTTCAAACCATTATTCTGAATATCTTGTAATAACCGTATGCGGGGCGCGCTCAAAAGAAGCTGATATGTGTAAATTTAATCATTTTTAGGAAAAGCTCTATACCCGTAGGTAGCAAATGAAGTATTTCTTCACCTTCTTCTGCAGCAGTGAGAGGTTGAACATGTCTGAAGCCTCGGCAATGTCGCGTGTGGAACCATCGTTGTAGAGTATCTCTATGTGGTCGTCGGCTGCAGTGTACATATCTTTCTCTTGGATAGCAGGGCATATCAGATACGATGCCTCTTCGCGATTGATGTCAAGAGTGCAGGATATGTGCTTGATGAGGCTCTCCTGATACTCTTGGGTGAAAGGCTGCTCGCTAAACTCTACCTTGAACAACTTTCTGTTCACTAACCCCTTGCTGAGGGTCGATAGCACCTTGTCCGGATGCGATGCCCACACCTTCAATGCACTCCAGATGTCATTGTCGTCGAGTTGGGTGAAGATGTCGAGGCACTTGTCATCGTTGAAAAAGGTCTCGCGTGTGATATCCGTATATAAGAAATGGTGTAGGGCAGGGGAGGCGAAGAGCTCTTTTCCTGCTTGAGCCAGTTCTTTGGCTCGGGTGAGCGTGCTGGTAAGCATCTTCTCGCAGGCTACGGAGGTCTTGTGCAGATACACCTGCCAGTACATCAGACGGCGGGCTGTGAGGAAGTTCTCAATGGAGTAGATACCCTTAGACTCCACCACAAGGTGGTCGTCTTTCACACCCAACATTTTGATGATGCGTGCCGAACCTATGTTCCCTTCGGTGACACCGGTGTAAAAACTGTCGCGTCTCAGATAGTCGAGGCGATCCATGTCGAGCTGGCTGCTCACGAGCTGATGCAGGAAGCGTTTCTCGTACTCATCTTTGTAGATACGTATGGCGAGGTCGAGCCGTCCGTCCAGTTCGCGGTTCATCCGCTCCATTAGCAGCAACGATATCTCCTCGTGATGTACTCCTGGAGCGATGGTGCTCTCCAATACGTGTGAAAAGGGACCATGTCCCACATCGTGCAGTAAGATGGCCAGCTTCACCGATTCGGCTTCGTGGTCACTGATTGTCACCCCCTTGCCACGCAGCGACTGTATAGCTTCTGTCATGAGGAAGAACGCGCCCAACGAATGCTGGAATCGGGTGTGCTGTGCACCGGGATATACCATTGATGACAGACCCAGCTGCTTGATGCGGTGGAGTCTTTGCATCGTAGGGTGTGTGACCACTTCCATAATCAGCCCTTTGGGTATATTGATAAACCCGAATACCGGGTCATTGATAATCTTGCCTGATTGCATTGTCGTGTGTCTCTTTGCTTTTTATTGATGCAAAGGTACGAAAAACGGACGAATAAGCGAATAATAACTCAAGTCTACTTGAACTTTCTTCCATGATTCGTTCTTCTCTCAATTCTTTATTGTACCTTTGCGGGTACAATTTCTAAGCTAAGATGATAGGGACAATTGTAAATACGTGCACGATAATCGTGGGTAGCATAGTGGGTGCAGTGATGCACCGAGGGATAAAGGATAAGTACAAGGAAACGCTCTATACAGTGTTGGGGCTGGCATGTCTCGGTATCGGGCTCAATGCCGTGATAGGCAACTTCGGCAAGAGCGAATATCCGGTGCTGTTTATCGTGTCGATAGCTGTCGGGAGCATTGTGGGCACCGCACTGGATATTGACGGACGCTTCTCCCACCTGATAAGTCGGCGTTCGAAGGGGGGGAAGAACGCTAACCTTGCCGACGGACTTTCTACAGCTATCCTGCTCTATTGCATAGGTCCGTTAGCTATGTTAGGACCGGTGATAAGTGCGTTGAAGGGTGACAATACCTTCCTCTACACTAATGCCACGCTCGACTTGGTGACATCGGCTGTCTTTGCCAGTACCTATGGTATATGGATGATACTTGCCGCTCCTGTGCTCTTTTGTTGGCAGGGGCTGTTCTATGTTGTGGCAAAAGTGTCAAGCAAAGCCATAAGCGATTCGCTTATGGCTGAGTTGCTCATCGTGGGCGGACTGATGATTGTGGCTTCGGGCTTGTCGCTGCTCAAGCTGAAAGACTGCAAGACATTGAATATGTTGCCCTCGTTACTTGTGCCTGTGGTGTGGTTTGTCATAAAAGCTGTGGCAGCGATATAGAACTACCTGTCAGTCTTTTACCTCTTCCCAGTCAGGCGGGTTCACACCGAGCAGGTGACGCACGAAGAAGTCGTAGCGCTTGTGCTCACCGAAGGCTTCACCCATGGTGTGGCGTTGGCCGGGAAGGAATACGAACTCAAAGTCTTTGTCGGCCTTGATGAGGGCATTCACCACTTGCATCGTAGAGGCAGGGTCTACATTGTCGTCCATCTCGCCTACCACAAGCATCAGGGGACGGGTTAGCAGGTGTGCATTCTCTACATTGCTGCCCTCTTTGTACTGGTCACCCACGGGGTAGCCTAACCATTGCTCGTTCCACCATATCTTGTCCATGCGGTTGTCGTGGCATCCGCAGGCAGAGTAGGCTGCCTTATAGAAGTCGGGGTGGAAGAGGACAGCCGTCATGGCCTCCTGTCCGCCAGCCGAGCATCCGTAGATGCCTACGCGGTCGATATCCATGTAAGGATATTTCTCTGCAGCAGCACGTATCCAACTGATATGGTCGGGCAGGCCGGCATCCTTGAGGTTCTTGTAGCATACGTTCTCAAACTCGCGTGAGCGGAACGAGGTGCCCATGCCATCGACGAATACAACGATAAATCCGAGCTCGGCGATAGAACTCATATAATAATGGTGGGCGGTGAAGGCTTTCGGTACGTAGTGGTCGCCAGGGCCTTGGTAGATGTATTCGAGGATGGGATATTTCTTCGTAGGGTCAAAGTTTGACGGGCGTATGATGAGTCCCCACATGTCGGTCTTGCCATCGCGTCCCTTGGCGGCAAACACCTCAGGTGCACGCCATCCCTCGGCCTCTAAGAGGCTGATGTCGGCAGTTTCAAGAGGCATCACGGCACTGCCGTCCTTGGCATTGCGGAGCACGGCCACGGGAGCATCGTTGGCTGTAGAGTATACATCTACCAGGTATTGCATATCGCGTGAGAACCATGCCTTATGGGTACCACGATCAGGGGTGAGGTCGGTAAGTCCGTTGCCGTCAAAACCTATCCGGTAGTAGCGGATGTGGTAGGGATCCTCATCGGTTTGCACACCGTTGGCAGAGAAGTAAATCAGCTCGTTCTTCTCGTCAATACGGATGATGTCGCGCACGTACCATTCGCCCTTGGTAATCTGGTGTGTGGGTTTGCCTGTGGTGCGGTCGTACATGTAGAGGTGGTTCCAGTTGTCGCGTTCGCTCGACCAGATGATGCGCTTGGCGTCTTTCAGATGGTGGCGATAGATGCGTGAGTAGTTGATATACTTGTCGCTGCTCTCCTCTATAATGGGGCGCACGGTACCGTCCTCGGCTGAAAGTTCCAGTATGCGGTAGTTCTGGTGGCCACGTTCGTTGTACTCGAATGTGAGGCTACGGCTGTCCTTGTCCCAGGTGGGGTGGGTGATGTAGTATTGGTGATTAAACAGTTCGGTAGAGGGGATGATGGCTCGCCCCGTCTCTACTTCATAGATGCAGGGTACCTTGAAGGGTAGTTCATCACCGGGCTTGGCATACTCCTGCTTATGGAGCTTGGGCTGCAGCTGATCGGCCGGTGAGGATTCCACATAGTATACGTAGCGTTTCTCGGTGGGGCGTATCTTGCACGATGCTACCTTGCGGCTGTCGGGGCTCCACTGTATGTAGGCAGAGTAGTAGTTGGCCAAGGTGCCGTCGATGCTGAGCTGGCGTTCGCGGCCTGTCGCGCGCTCGCGCACATATATATTATGGTTCTTGATGTAGGCGATATATTTGCCGTCGGGTGAGGTCATGGGAGCTGCTTCCAACTCATCGTCGCGCTCCATCCAGTGACGTTGGCGTCCTTGGCGTTGCTGTATGGTTCCGTCATCGGTGAGCTGGTTTTTGCGGATATCGTATGTCCAGCGGTGCCCGTTGGTCTGAAAGTGAATGATGTCGAGCTTCTCTTCTACCGTGAGGCGATCGAGGTGGAGGGCGTTGGCGCGATAGTCACGCTTGGTGGCTTCCTTGAGCGCTTTGGCCAGCTTTTCGTGGTTGAAGAGCTTTGTGCGTTTCTGCTTGTCGGCATTGATCAAGGAGTATATGCGCCCTTCGGGCGTGTTGCGCACATACCAGAAGTGGTGGGTGCCGCCTATCCAACTGGGCTGAACGTTGTCGTAATACACTTTGCCTGAATACTTTGCGCGTTGTGCAAAGGCGCGTTTGTAGTCCTCTACAGTGCCTTGAGCCAGCAGGGGCATGCTGAAGCAAGCAAGGAGTGTGAGGGATAGGATTGTCTTTCTCATTGTCGGTCTTATTATTGGTTCTTGATTACACTTGGGAGTTGTTAAAGGAACTCTACACACTAAACCCTAAACACTTATCTCTCCGGCAATAGAGCGCTTCATCTCGCTACGTATGGTTTCGGGGTCGAGGCTCTTGCCGAGGAGGTACATCAGTTTGGTAAGGGCTGCCTCTACGGTAGAGTCGTTGCCGCTGATGATACCGACTTCGAGGAGCTGGCGTCCAGTCTCGTACAGATGCATCTTGACACTGCCGGTACTGCATTGGGTGATGTTGATGATAATCTTGCCGGCTTTAGTCGCTTCGGTGAGTGCTTCGGTAAGCCAAGGGAAGCGGGGGGCATTGCCACTGCCGAAGGTGCGGAAGATAATGCCTTTGAGGTCGGGGCTCTGCAACAACTGTTTGACAATACCGGGCTGTATGCCGGGAAAGAGCGAGAATATCATGATGTCACTGTCCATCCTGTAATGGGGGATGAGCTCAGCGTCAGGTTCGTAGGGTCTGATGAAGTGTCGGTGATACTGGATCTCTATGCCGGAGTGGGCCAGTAGAGGGTAGTTGTTCGATTCGAAAGCATCGAAGTTCTCGGCACTGATCTTGGTGGTGCGGTTGCCTCGCATGAGTTTTTCGTGGAAGAATACGCACACTTCGGGTACGATAGGTGTACCGTCGGGATTCTTGGCAGCTGCAATCTCGATAGCTGTGAGTAGGTTTTCCTTGCCGTCGGTACGGAGTGCACCGATGGGGAGCTGGCTGCCGGTGAGTATGACCGGCTTCATCAACCCTTCGAGCATGAAGCTGAGGGCCGAGGCCGTAAAGGCCATCGTGTCGGTACCGTGCAGGATGACAAAGCCATCGTACCGCTCGTAGTTGCTATAGATGATGCCTGTGAGCTCGGCCCAGAATGTAGGGTTCATGTCGGAGGAGTCGATAGGCGGGTTGAAGGTATAGGAGAAGATATCGAGGTTAAACTGCTTGATCTCAGGGACGTGTTGCAGGAGTTGGTCGAAGTTGAAGTTCTCCAGTGCACCCGTCTCCGGGTTCTGTATCATACCGATAGTACCGCCTGTGTAGATGAGCAGCACAGAAGTCTGGGTGGAGTGTTGGCTCATAAGTAAGGATTGTTCTTGATTCAGACTGCGAAGATAGTGAAAAGATGCTTTTTGTACAAGATAATCGGGCGTAATGCACGCTTCTTGGCGAAGAATCTATGTTTTGTGTATGTTTTGTAAAACTTTAAGAATAGAATTTTGGTTTCTACAATAAATAGACCTAATTTCGCCGTTGTAATACTATATATACGATAGATATGAATATTCAGATTGTTCGGAGTATCAGCATACTTCTTATAGGAGTATTGTTCTTGGTGTTGGGCGACAGTGCCCTTAGTGTGCTTGTTATGGCTGTGGGTGCATTGCTGATGATTCCCGGCATATTTGCTTTGATTTCGTATATCCGCCATATGGAGCAACGGCGTATGTTCCCTTTGGCTGCTTTGGGCAGTTTCGTGTTAGGTTTGTGGATGGTGGTGTCACCGGAGGTCTTTGTGGGCTTCTTTATGTATGTGGTGGGAGGCGTGTTGGTCGCTTTGGGCATATACCAGCTGGCCGGACTCTCGATGTCGAGCCGTGTGTTGCCTGTAGCCTGGCCGTTATATGTGTTGCCCGTGCTGGTGCTGCTGTTGGGCTTGTTCGTCCTGTTCAATCCTTTTGAGGCGGCAGCTATTCCATTTATATTGATAGGTATAGGCTGCATCATCAGTGCAGTGAACTATATGGTGGCGGCACTGCGGACGGCCAAGCAACGAAGGCATTCCCGGCAATCGATCGAGATAGAGGATGCCGAGGTGGTGAGTTGATTCCCAATCGGTGGTGATAACAGATTTCAGGCTTCTACTCCAATCTCATGCAAGATTTCCAGATTTTTCCCACAATGCAAGAATGGCATTCTCGTTTTGGTCTATCCACTCGTTGACTTTGGCTAACTCTTTGTTATTTATGATTTCACAACAAAGATATGTTATAATTCCATGACAGTCAAAAAGTTCGTTGCAAATGGGGGATTTATGACGGGCGAATGGCATACAAGATAGGGGCACGGTACCTGCCGTGCCCCTATTCCTTATGGTCTGTTACGGTTGATTTGTATTCGACCGTCGTTTGTGTCTCTTAGTCCCAGAGGTTGCCCCAAGAGCCGCGATGGGAGTTGGTGTTATATTCATCTTCATTTCCCTCTCCACCTTCACCAGAGATGTTACCTTCATTCTCATTAGAGGTAATAAACATGTAACACTCCGAAATAAATTGTTCAACTGCAATTTCAGGCTTGATATATTCTTTCTTCATAATACGTTTGTTTTTATTATCTCTCGGATGGCATTGCTACCATCCGAGAGTTGGTTAATAATCATTGTTTACTTAGAAGACAACTTTTTTACCGTTCACGATGTAGAGGCCACCCTTCTGAGGCTCCAGTACGCGACGACCCTGGAGGTCGTAGATGTAATCTGAGGTCTGCTCACCATCCATCTCAACATCGTAGATGAAGGTGGTGCCATCCTCGTTCTCCTCACCG
>JAFXEF010000061.1 GCA_017520935.1 Bacteroidaceae bacterium
AAAACAGTTTAACCTGATAGATGAGAAGCTGGATAAGCAGCGCATCATCAATGAAGAGATATTGAGAGAGTCGATGAAGAGCAAGCTCTCGCGCGTAGAGCTGTGGTATCAGAATCGGTTCCGTACATCAGCAATCGCTGCTCCTATCATCGGAATAGTGTTTCTCACACAGTTTGCCGACAAAGGATTTCACTACTGGGGCTTCTGCCTGCTGATAATCGCTACTGGCATTCTGGAAGTTATCCTCAACAATAGGGCCTACAAGGCGCTGAGCATCGGCAACCTACCCTCGATGAGTATGACTGAAGCCACCGAGCACATCGCTCGTCACAAGCAATTACGCATGATGGCCAACCGTATCCTTGTTCTCCCACTCATCGCATTGATTGTATGGATCATACTCATCGCCAGCGACTTTGCGTGGAACCTCCCAGTCATCGCCATCACCGTCTTTGCCATGGGTGTCGCTTTTGTCCTGGGCATCACCCAGCAGCGTGCCAACAAGAAACGCTTGGATGATGTGCTGAACCAGATAAAGTCCTTGCGAGGATAGCTTGAATGTATTAAGGACTGAGAGGCAAGACTAACAATAGCTTTGCCCCTCAGTCTTTCTTATATAATTGCTATGCTTCGCACAACATTCAAGTGATAATAAGTCAATTGATGGGATTTGAAGGAATATCCAGCGTAGGGTCGTCAGCCTTCTCATCGAGCAGGGCTATCTGCCACACCTCCTTGATGTCGGTGACGTAGTGGAAAGTGAGGCCTTTGAGGTAGGCCTCGGGAATCTCCTCGATGTTGCGGCGGTTCTCCTCACAGAGGATAATCTCCTTGATGCCGGCACGCTTGGCAGCGAGTATCTTCTCCTTGATACCGCCTACGGGCAGTACTTTACCACGCAGACTTATCTCACCTGTCATGGCAAGGTTGGCCTTCACCTTTCGACGTGTGAGTGCCGAGGCCAGTGAGGTGGCCATGGTGATACCTGCCGAGGGACCATCCTTGGGCACAGCGCCTTCGGGTACGTGGATGTGGATGTTATAGTTGTCGAACACGGCATAGTCGATGTCGAGCAGTGTGGCGTGGGCCTTGATGTACTCGAGAGCGAGCATGGCCGATTCCTTCATTACATCACCCAAGTTTCCCGTGAGGGTAAGTTTGCCCCCCTTGCCGCGGCTGAGGCTGGTCTCCACGAAGAGTATCTCGCCACCTACAGCTGTCCAGGCAAGGCCCGTGACAACACCGGCATAGTCGTTGCCCTGGTAGCGGTCACGTGAATATTCCTGCACACCGAGCAGGTCGCGCAGGTCGGCTGGCTTTACATCGGTATGGCTGTAGTAGCCTTCGGTGGCGTAGCTGCAGGCCAGACGGCGGAATATCTTGCCTATCTTCTTGTCCAGCTCGCGCACGCCTGACTCGCGGGTGTAATTCTCCACGATGGCTTCAAGGGTCTTCTTCTCAATCTTGATTTGGCGCTTCCGTATGCCATTGGCTTCCTCCTGCTTGGGGACGAGGTGTTTACGGGCAATCTCTACTTTCTCTTCGGTGAGGTAGCCGCTCACTTCGATGAGCTCCATGCGGTCGAGTAGTGGAGCAGGGATGTTACCGATATTGTTGGCCGTGGCGATGAACATCACGTTGGAGAGGTCGTAGTCCACGTCGAGGAAGTTGTCGTGGAAGGCGTTGTTCTGCTCGGGGTCGAGTACCTCGAGGAGTGCCGACGAGGGGTCACCGTTGTGGTTGGCCTGACTCACCTTGTCAATCTCGTCGAGGATGAATACGGGGTTTGACGAACCGGCCTTGGCGAGGCTTTTGATGATGCGGCCAGGCATGGCACCGATGTAGGTCTTGCGGTGTCCGCGTATCTCTGCTTCGTCGTGTAGTCCGCCGAGTGATATGCGCACATACTTGCGCTTCAGGGCTGTGGCGATGGAGCGGCCGAGCGAGGTTTTGCCTACTCCGGGAGGACCGTAGAGGCAGAGGATGGGCGATTTGAGGTCACCGCGCATCTTGAGTACGGCGAGGTGTTCCAGGATACGCTCCTTCACCTTTTCCAATCCGTAGTGGTCGCGGTCGAGTACACGGCGGGCATTCTTCATATCGAGGTTGTCGGTGGTGTACTCGCCCCACGGGAGGCCGAGCATCACCTGCAGATAGTTGAGTTGCACGTTGTAGTCGGGCGACTGGGGGTTGATGCGTTCGAGCTTCAGTATCTCTTTCTCGAAGGTGTCGGCCACCTCCTTAGTCCATTTCTTCTTGTTGGCCTTGCTGCGCAATTCGTTGATGTCCTGATCCTGCACACTGCCACCCAGTTCGTCTTGGATGTTCTTCAGTTGTTGCTGGAGGAAGTATTCGCGCTGCTGCTGGTCGAGGTCCTCGCGGGTACGCATCTGTATGCTAACCTTGAGGTCGGCGAGCTGTACCTCCCGGTTGAGGATAGAGAGTAGGTGTATGGCACGCTCCTGTAGCGACTCCTCCTGCAAGAGCTGCATCTTCTCCTTGATGTCGAGAGGGAGGTTAGAACAGATGAAGTTGATGAGGAACATGCCGTTGGTAATATTCTTGATGGCAAATGCCGCATCTTGCTGCATATCTTCGCTGCTCTTCACGTAACGCACGGCAAGATCCTTGCAGTTATCCATGATGGCGCGGAACTCGCGGCTGTTGCGGCGGGGGAGCACCTCGGTAAGCGGTTCGGCCTCGCCCATCAGGTAGGGGCGTGTGGCAGTGATGCTATTGAGTTTCAGGCGCTGCATGCCTTGCAGGATGACGGTAGTTGTCTGGTCGGGCATCTCGAAGATGCGCACCACGCGGGCAGCTGTACCCGTCTCGTAGAGATCTTTCCACGCGGGTTCTTCGGTCTCGGGTGAGCGTTGGCAGAATACGCCGATGGCTCGCTCCTGCTTGAAGGAATCTTTGATGAGCCGCAACGAACTCTTGCGCCCTACCGATACGGGCAATACGATACCGGGAAACAGTACCATATTGCGCAGCGGCAGTATGGGCAGTGTAGGCTCCAGCGGGTTGTCAAATAGGGTTTCCTCATTGCCGTCAAAGTCAGCGATAAGGGAGATAGAGTGTCCTGTTTCTTCAGGTTCGTTGGTGTCAAAATATAGTTTGCTTTTGATCATAGTCTGTAGTTGGGGCACAATTTGTCAAAATAGTTTGCAAAAGTAGTGCAAAATTTCGATTTAGCGAAGACAATGCAAGTTAACTTGTATTGTTGAGCGTTAGAAATTTAGTTCAGCCGAGAGAAATATCAAATTTATTTGGATATTTCTTGAACGAACACCAAGTGAGATGAGTATTACACATCCGCAAAGCTGTCTCCTATTCTCGGTTTCCTATTTGTTTGTATACTATCAGCCCATTATGAGAGAGAAAATTGGCATAAATTCGAGAAATCTATAGTTTGTTTCAAGATATTGGCGAATTATTTTCGTATATTTACCCTCGAAACCAATTAAAGACGATACACTATGCCCATTATCCATATAGAATCGCTCACACATCCAGGTGTGGAGGTTTTCAGTACACTCACTGAGGCGCAGTTGCGCCGCGATATAGAGCCCGACAAGGGAATCTTCATCGCTGAAAGTCCCAAGGTAATCCGCGTGGCACTTGATGCAGGCTATGAGCCTTTGGCTCTGCTGTGTGAGGAGCGCCATATCACGGGCGATGCGGCAGACATCATCGCTCGTTGCCCTGATATTCCAGTTTATACCGGCAGTCGCGACCTGTTGGCTGCACTTACAGGCTACACTTTGACACGTGGAGTGCTCTGTGCTATGCACCGCTCCACAGCACCTTGTGTGGCCGATGTGGTGAAGGATGCACGGCGCGTAGTAGTCATCGATGGAGTGACCGACACGACAAATATCGGTGCCATATTCCGTTCGGCTGCGGCCTTGGGTATTGATGCCGTACTGCTTACACGTACCGCATGTGACCCGCTTAACCGCCGTGCCGTGCGTGTGTCGATGGGCTCCGTATTTCTTGTTCCCTGGACTTGGATTGACGACATTGAAGGCCAGTTGCATGCAGAGGGCTTCGTCACTGCTGCCATGGCTTTGACCGATGATTCCGTGCCCATTGACTATGTTCCTTTGAAGGAGGTGGCTAAGATGGCCATTATCATGGGCACTGAGGGCGACGGATTGGCTCACGGGGTCATCACAGCTGCCGACTATGTGGTGCGCATCCCTATGGCACATGGTGTAGACTCGCTCAATGTGGCCGCTGCCGCCGCTGTGGCATTTTGGGAGTTAAGGGTGAGGTGAAGTCAGGAGCTGTCTTGCTCGGGAAATAGTATTCAAAAACAGTGTAAAAGCGAAAAAGCAGAAAAACTTTTGTTTTCGCCTTGTTTATTGCATCTTTTTAACTAAATTTGCCAACATTCGATAACTATAAACAATTATTAATAATTTAATTCATTAAAAACAAAACATTTATGTGGTTAATTAATTCATCAATCGGAAGAAAGTTGGTGATGAGTATCTCTGGATTGGGTCTCATCCTCTTCCTGACGTTTCACATGGCGATGAACGCTGTTGCGCTCTTCTCTGG
>JAFXEF010000051.1 GCA_017520935.1 Bacteroidaceae bacterium
CATCCACAGGGCGGAGAGCGAGAGGCAGACGAAGCCGGCGGCGAGGCCGAGCACGGAGATGGCGGTTTGCGCGGGGTATTTGCGCAGGTTGCGCAGGGCTATTTTGATGTAGTGTAGTAGCATGTTGGTTCTATTAATGTTTTACGCGAATTTTTTGTCTTTAGTTTCCCCTCTTTATCACCTCCGCCGGATTCTCTCGTGCCGTGCGCCATACGCGCGAGCCTACCGAGAGGGCGATGAGCAGGACGATGGCGAGGAGGATGACGGCGTATATCCACCAGGCGATGGGCGCCTGCTTCACGTATTGCGCCACCCACTCCTTCATTATCATATAGCCTATGGGGAAGGCCACGGCCGAGGCGGCAAGGACGATGAGTCCGTACTCCTTTATAAATATGGAGAGGATGTCCGCCAGCGTGGCTCCGTGAATCTTGCGCAGGGCAATCTCCTTGCGCCGCTGGGCACAGGCGAGCGTCACGATGGAGTAGACGCCAAACACGGCCACGAGGATGCAGACGGCGGTGATGATGCCGAGGATGAGCATGAGGTTGGTCTCGCTCTTCAATTGATTGTTAAAAACATCTTCCGAGAAAACCAAATCATAATCCACGTCAGGGAACTTCGTCTTCATAATTTCGTGTACACGATGTTCAAACTCCTTGCGTTCATTTGGCATATAGGTGATGGTGAGGTAATCACTCTCGTTGTTATTTTCCGCGAGGGCGCATCCGAGAGAGAGTATTGCGGTTGCCTCTGTATCCTTGAAAGGATTATAATAGATGTCTTTAATAACGGCTACGATAGTAAACTCATTTCGGCGGTCTTTCGGGTCTCTACTACTTCCGTATGTACGTTTTGTATATACCGTTTGGCCTATGGGATTATCTATTCCGAGGTCACGACACACCTTATCGGTAACAACAATCTCATTGGCCTGCCACTCCTCTTTACGTGGCAAAGTTCCTTCGAGCACGGTAAATCCATTGCTTGGATTAGCAACATCCCAGACCCCTTTGATGAATTCTATATACACTTCATCCTCTCCAGGCGAAAGACTTATCTTGTCTGGAATATTCCATGCCTCTTTATTATATTCTAATGACACACTCAAGTCTATAGAACCTTCCAGAAGTTCCGTGACCATAGGCAACTCACGCAGATGGGGTGCTATTTCGTTATACTTCCTTGCAGCAGGATTGGCGTTCCACACCCTTTTTTTCTCCAATTCGGGAAAATGCAGTTGTGCACGTCCCCTGATATTGTGTCCCCAGTCGGTATTCTTCATAAATGCTACTTGGCGTATCATCACCACAGAGCAGAAGATAAAGGTTATACTTACTGTCAACTGAACGAACGAACTGATTTTACGCGATTTGTCGTTGCGGAGATTATGCCCCGTGAGTGTACGATTCCGAACAATGGCTATCGGAATAACGCAGAGCGTAAGACAAACAGATCCAGTAATGAGCATTATCCATAGCGCACGGCTCATAATGTAGCCATATCCTGTATGAATTGCTGTGAACCGAGAGAACGGCATGTGCAACCACTCTACTCCGAGTAAACCGAAGGCCATTGCCAGAAAGAGCACGATAGAAACTTCGACAAGGAACATCATCATCAGTCCGCCCACGGTAGAGCCATTGACGATACGCAAGGCCATCTCGCGCTCACGGCTGCGCAAACGGATGAGATAGAGTACAAGATAATTGATGAGTGCACATACTACCAATAACACGCTACATACAAAGAATACCTGCAGATACTCCCAAGTGAGGCTGAGCGTGTACTTTCCTGTCGACTTGTGAGCATCAGAAATCTGAATAGTTTGTGTTCCGTATGGTTTGTTCCATTCTTCAATACTATACAGCCCGGGCACATACCAATCAGCTACTTTCTTGGCAAAAGCCTCTACATCTACATCTTCGTACAACTTTGCATACAGATGATGCATATCTCTTCCTCTTGCGCCAAACTCAGTATATGCAATGTCAAAATCAAAGATACTGTGTTCGCCGAAGTCCTTGATAACAGCACCCACTTCAACTTCCCGCTCTCCTTCGGTATTTCTACGCCCCCACATATCCCTTTCACGGTAGAGCGTCAGTTTGCGTCCAATAACATCAGTTTCATCGGGGAAGAGTCGTTTGGCATACTTTTCATTCAGAGCTATCTTGTCGGGGTTGGTGAAAAAGTCGTAGTCGCCCTGTAAAAGCGGCAAGTCAAACACCCGAAGGAATGTACTGTCAATCATAATGGGGTTGACATCCATACCATTCACCTTTTTCCAACAAGCCCTAGGGCTGCTATATAAAGAGAAGATACAGGTAACAGCCTCCACTTCAGGAAACTCATCGCGTAATGTTGTGTATAGTTGTGGACGGGCTCTCAGGCGATGAAAGGGCGAAAGATACTTGGTACGACCTAATGCCCACGGATCCATAAACGTATATATTCGCTCATGGTCTTTGTGCATCGTGTCGTAGGTGTTTTCGTAGTGCATCCACAAGGCAGAGAGCGAGAGGCATACGAAGCCGGCAGCGAGGCCGAGCACGGAGGTGGCGGTTTGCGCTGGGTATTTGCGTAAATTGCGCAGGGCTATTTTGATGTAGTGTAGTAGCATTTTAAGCTTTTTAGTTTGCGTACTGTTTGTCAAGGATTTTTACAGGTTTGGCAAAATTTATCACAGGCTCGACAAAACTTTGTCAAAGGTATGATAATTTTTTGTCATAGGCTTGATATTTCATTTTTTGCTTGCCTTTTGTCATCCTGAAACAAAGTTAAAATAATATCTGTGTGAGATTAGAGTGACTCCAACTTATCCACAACCTCGCCATCAAAGAGGTTGATGGTGCGTGTGGCGTAAGAGGCATCGCGCATGCTGTGGGTGACCATGACAACGGTGGTGCCGCCTTCGTTGAGCTGGCGCAGGAGGCCCATCACTTCGCGGCCGTTGGCTGAGTCGAGGTTACCTGTGGGCTCGTCGGCAAGGATAATCTGTGGGCGTGTGACTACGGCACGGGCTATGGCTACGCGCTGCTGCTGTCCGCCGCTGAGCTGGTGGGGATAGTGTTGGGCGCGGTGGCTGATGCCCATACGCTCCATGGCCTCATTGATGCGCGGAGCGCGTTCGGCAGCGGGCACGCCCATATATAAAAGAGGTAGCTCGATGTTCTCACGCACGTTGAGCTCGTCGATGAGGTTGAAGCTCTGGAACACGAAGCCGATGACGCCACGGCGCAGGCGTGTGCGGTCGTCCTCACTGAGGGCGGTGACATCGGTGCCCTGCAGGTGGTAGGTGCCTGAGGTGGGGTTGTCGAGGAGGCCGAGGATGTTGAGCAGGGTAGACTTGCCGCAGCCCGAGGGACCCATGACGGCGACGAACTCGCCTTCGCTCACTTGGATGTTTACTCCGCGCAGGGCGCGTGTCTCTACTTCTTCCGTGCGGAAGTACTTCTGAAGATTCTCTGTCTTGATCATAATTGTACTTTTTTTATGGTTGATACTTTATGTTGTTACTTTTTCGGCTATGTCATCCTTAACAACGTGAAGAATGACAGAGGCGCGATACTAAAGATAACGCCTACAAAAAACGTGCCAAAACGTTAAAGTAAAGAAATACAGCGAAGTGACGATTTTGAGGATTGGTGAAATATGTGCGAAATCGCACAAAAATGTGCGTTTTCGCACATACTGCGTATGAGAATAATGATTATCTTTGCGGAATGAATCAAGGAACAATACTTATCGTTGATGATAATGAGGATGTGCTCTTTGCACTGAACCTGCTGCTGAAGCCGCACTTTCGGAAGGTGAAGGTGAGCACCACGCCCGACCGTATAGCGCAGTTTATGGAGAGCGACGACCCCGACGTGATACTGCTCGATATGAACTTCAGCCGCGACGCGAGTAGTGGACAAGAGGGTATGGAGGTGTTGCACGACATACTCAAGCGCGATACCGAAGCGGTGGTAGTGATGATGACGGCCTACTCAGACATGAGCAAGGCCATCAATGCCATCAAGGCGGGCGCCACGGACTTCGTGGCCAAGCCGTGGGAGAACGAGAAACTGATAGCTACGCTCACCGCGGCAGCAAAGCTGCGCCAGGCACGCCGCGAGAAAGCCTCGCTACAGAAGCAGATGGAGGGAATGACCGAGAGCAGTGTGCCGCCTATCATCGGGCGATCGGGAGCGATGATGAAAGTGCTGGATATGGTGGAGGTGTTGGCCAAGACCGATGCCAATGTCCTCATCCTCGGGGAGAACGGTACGGGCAAGGACCTCGTGGCGCGTGCCCTGCACGGCTACTCGTCACGTGCTGCACACCCATTGGTGACGATAGACCTGGGCAGCATACCCGAGACACTTTTCGAGGGCGAACTCTTCGGCTACGAGAGGGGAGCCTTCACCGATGCCCACAAGCCCAAGGCCGGACGCATGGAGATAGCTTCGGGAGGTACGCTCTTCCTCGACGAGATAGGCAACCTGTCGCTGCCGCTGCAATCCAAACTGCTCAGCGCCATCGAGAAGGGCACGTTCACCCGCCTCGGTTCTACCCGTGAGCAGCGCATCGACGTGCGCTTCATCTGCGCCACCAACAGCAACCTGCACGAACGAGTGAGC
>JAFXEF010000052.1 GCA_017520935.1 Bacteroidaceae bacterium
CCAGCCTCACCGCCTGTGCCGGAGCCGACAAGAAGGCCGAGGCTACCGCACCCGAGAAGCCGATGAACATCCTCTTCATCATGTGCGACGACCACTCGTACCAAACCATCAGTGCCTACGACCAGCGCTACATTGAAACGCCCAACATTGACCGCATAGCCAATGAGGGTGTACGCTTTACCAACAGCTTCGTGGCCAACTCCATCAGTGGCCCGAGCCGCGCCTGTATGCTCACCGGCAAGCACAGCCATGCCAATGGTTTCATCAACAACAGTACCCGCTTCGACGGTTCGCAGCTCACCTTCCCCAAACTGCTCCAGCAGGCAGGCTATGAGACTGCCGTCGTAGGCAAATGGCACTTGGCCTCGAACCCCACGGGCTTCGACTATTGGGACATCCTCATCGGACAAGGTGAATACTACGATCCCTACTTCATACGCAACGGCGAGCGCATCCAGCGCGAAGGTTATGCCACCAATATCACTACGGATGTGGCCATCAACTGGCTCGACAGCTTGCGCAACCCCAACAAACCTTTCTGTCTGCTGCTCCACCACAAGGCACCGCACCGTACCTGGATGCCCGATACCTGTGACCTCGATCTCTTCAGCGACAGCAACTTCCCCGTTCCCGAGACCTTCTACGACAACTACGAAGGCCGCACCGCTGCCCAACAGCAGCAGATGAGCATCGCCAAGGACATGAGCATCGTGTATGATCTCAAGATGGCCGACCGCGAGAACGAGTTGCACAGCTCCTACGAAGGCTGGGGACGTGAGATGTACCGCCAGCGCATGCGCCCCGAGGTGCAAGCCGCCTGGGATCGTCACTACGATCCCGTGATTGCCGATTTCAAGGCACGCAACCTTACAGGCAACGAACTGGCCGAATGGAAGTTCCAGCAATACATGCGCGACTACTTGCGCGTGATTACTTCCGTTGACCGCAACATCGGCATCGTGCTCGACTACCTTGAGAGGGAGGGGCTGCTTGAAAATACAATGATTGTATATACCTCTGACCAAGGATTCTATATGGGTGAGCATGGATGGTTCGACAAGCGTTTCATGTACGAAGAGTCGTTCCGCACGCCGTTGCTCGTGCGCCTTCCCGGTGGTAAGAAGGGTGATGTGTCTCAACTGGTGCAGAACATCGACTATGGCCCCACTTTCCTCGATCTTGCCGGTGTTGAGGTGCCCGAAGAGATGCACGGCGAGTCGTTCCTGCCTCTGCTTGAAGGCAAGCGTACCGATTGGCGTGATGCCCTTTATTATCATTTCTACGAGTATCCTGCCGAGCATGCCGTGAAGCGCCACTATGGTGTGCGTGACGAGCGTTACAAACTCATCCACTTCTACAACGACATTGACACATGGGAACTCTACGACCTCAAGACCGACCCCAATGAGCTGAACAATCTCTACGGGCAGCCCGGCACCGAGCGCATCACTAAGCGTATGATGAAGAAACTCTCTGCCCTGCAAGAACAGTACGATGACCCCATACGTCATCAGGAACCGTAGTTCAGCCTCTAAGAGGATATGGGATTATGCATAATCAAACACTACACTTCACCGATGCACAGAAACTGATGCGCCCCACGGCATTCACCACGATGGTGAAGCCGGTGGGGTCGTTATGCAACCTCGATTGCGACTATTGTTACTATTTAGGTAAGGCCGACCTCTATGGCGGGCATCAGCCGCGGATGAGCGATGAGTTGTTGGAACGTTACATCAGCCAGTACATCGAATCAGTGCAGGTGCCGGTGGTGACCTTCTGCTGGCACGGAGGTGAACCGCTGCTGGCGGGACTTGATTTCTTCGAAAAAGCGGTGGCAATACAGGAAAAGTATCGCGGTACGAAGAAAATAGAGAATTCGCTGCAAACAAACGGATTGTTGGTGAATGCGGAGTGGTGCGACTTCTTCCGCCGCAACAACTTCCTTATCGGCATATCGCTTGATGGTCCCAAAGATATTCACGATACCTACCGTCGCGATAGGGGAGGGCACCCTACCTTCGACCGCGTGATGCGGGCTGTAGAGATGATGGCTGTCAATGGTGTGGAGTATAACACGCTGAGTACCATCAACGACCGCTGTGCAGGACGTGGACGAGAAGTATACTTATTTATGCGCTCGGTGAGCAGGTATATGCAGTTCCTGCCAGTAGTGGAGAAGACACTCTCGATGGATACCTCAGGGTGTCCGGAACACTCGGGAGACAACGGGAGGATACCTCGAGCAGCCATTGTCCCCCCCGGCACACCGGGAGCTATGATAGCTCCTTGGAGCATTACCTCCAAGGCATTCGGTAAATTCATGTGCGATATTTTTGACGAGTGGGTCGTGCAGGATGTGGGTGAACGCTTCGTGCAACTGTTCGATATCACCTTGGCACAATGGTGCGGTGTGCAACCCTCGTTGTGCTCATTCTGCCCTACGTGTGGTGACGGACTGGTGGTAGAACACAATGGTGACGTGTATATGTGTGACCATTTCGTGTATCCCGAATACCGCCTCGGCAATATTGGCGTGGAGCATCTGCGCGACCTGCAGCGCAAACCCGAAATTTTCCGCTTCGGTATAGAGAAACGCAACGCACTTCCCTCTGACTGTCGCAAGTGCGAGTACCTCTTTGCGTGTCGTGGCGAATGCCCCAAACACCGCTTTGCCACCACGAGACGCGGCGAGAAGGGACTCAACACCCTGTGCGAGGGGTATAAGCTCTTCTTTGAGTATACCGCTCCATACATGCAACAGATGCGTTCGTTCCTTGAACAAGGTCTGGAGGCATCGCGCATCATCCCTTGGGCGCGTCAGAAACGTGGATTACGCTAATTATCTTTTTATGAGATTTGCTCTGTCTGGTTGGCATCTACTACCTCGATAATGAAATCTTTACCTCCTTTTGGTACTTTCATGGAAAAAAGTTGTACCTTTGTGACGACATTGACTCTCACGTGAGAAATACAAACCATAAAAACATATAAATGCTAACACAAATTATCAATGCCAGAATCCTGACTCCTCAGGGCTGGCTTAAGGATGGCTCGGTAATCATCCGCGACAGCAAAATCTTAGAGGTTACCAACTGCGACCTTGCAGTAATAGGCGCAGAGGTTATTGATGCAAAAGGTATGTATGTCGTACCCGGTGGAGTGGAGATACATGTACACGGTGGTGGAGGATGTGACTTTATGGAGGGTACGGAAGAGGCTTTTCGTGGTGCTATCGCCGCCCACATGAAGTATGGTACCACAAGTATTTTCCCCACCCTGTCATCATCTACAGTGCCCATGATTGAGGCGGCAGCTGAAGTGTGTACGAAGTTGATGAAAGAGCCTGACAGTCCTGTGCTTGGCCTTCACCTTGAGGGACACTATTTGAATTTGGCAATGGCGGGTGGCCAGATTCCCGAGAACATCAAGAATCCCGACCCTACGGAATATATCCCCTTGGTAGAGAAGTGGAATTGTATCAAACGTTGGGATGCTGCGCCTGAGCTGCCGGGTGCCATGCAGTTTGGCAAATATATTACCGAGAAGGGTATCTTGGCTTCTGTGGCACACACGCAAGCCGAATATGAAGATATCCATGCCGCACGCAAGAGTGGTTACACCCATGCTACTCACTTCTACAATGCGATGCCGGGTTTCCATAAGCGTCGTGAGTATAAATATGAGGGTACGGTAGAGAGTATTTATCTGCACGAAGACATGACGGTAGAGGTCGTTGCTGACGGTGTTCATGTGCCTGCTACCATCCTGCGCCTCATACATCACATCAAGGGAGTAGAGCGGGCTTGCGTCATCACCGATGCGCTTGCTTGTGCGGCCAGTGACAGTACATCCGCATTTGACCCTCGAGTAATCATCGAAGATGGTGTGTGCAAACTCTCAGACCGTTCTGCGCTTGCAGGTTCGGTGGCTACTATGGATCGTTTGATACGTACCTTAGTGCAAAAGGCAGAGATACCTTTAGAGGATGCCATACGCATGGCATCGGAGACTCCGGCCAAGATTATGAATGTCTATGACCGTAAGGGCTCTCTGCAGAAAGATAAGGATGCCGATATCGTAGTCTACGACGACAAACTGAATGTTCGTGGAGTGTGGTCGATGGGTAAACTTGTGGAGGGCACATACAGCATCTGACAAAGATATATATACTCGTTGTTGAACGAACAAATACCCCTGGAAAGCATTTTGCTTTTAGGGGTATTTTGTGTTATAGAAACCCCCTATGAATTTATAGAAAAAGCCAATGGTCGTTTTCGCTAAAAAAACCGTTAAAAGTTAAGGTTTTCTCAAAGCCTTTTTCTAACTTTGAGGCTCAAATTAATAACAACCTTTAAATGCATTCTAATATGAAAAGTAAGTACACACTTCCCAAAGACGGTGGGCTGATTACCACTGGAGTACCTCGTGACATCATCTGCCGCTACGAGAAAGTTCCTACCGAGATTTTCGAGACTGAATACAAGGGCGTGCAACACGTAGCCGACCAGATTGTAACCGCCATCAACGGACACAATGAAGCAAAACCCTTTATGTTGGGACTCACCACCGGCCGTACCCCGCTGGGTCTTTATCGTGAATTGGTTGCCCGCTACCAAAAGGGACAAGTGAGCTTCAAGAACGTGGCTGTAGTGAGCCTTGATGAGTTCTATCCCATTGCTCCCGATCATCAACAGAGCCGTAACTTCCGTATCCATGAGGAGTTGCTCAACCATATTGACATCCTCCCCGAGAATATCCATATCCCCGACGGTACAGTACCTGTAAGTGACATCTCGGCCTACTGCAAGCAGTACGACGAGGTGGCCGGCAAGGTTGATTTTATGATTATCGGTATAGGCGAGCAGGGACAACTCGGCTTCAACGAGCCCGGCTCGTACGAGAAATCACGCACACGCCTTGTGCAGCTTAGTCTCAACTCTCGCAAGATACAATCCAAATTCTTCTCACAAGAGAAAGAGGTGCCCACCATGGCCATCACCATGGGTATCGGCACCATCATGAAAGCCAAGAAGATTGTGGTTATGGCTTGGGGCGAGAACAAGGCCGAGGTAATCCAGAAGGTCGTGGAAGGTGAAGATACCGAACTGATACCCGCCAGCCTGCTGCAGGCTCATCCCAATATTGAAGTGGTCATTGACGAATTTGCCGGTGACAAACTCGCCCGTGTAGAGTCTCCTTGGGTAGTAGGCTCGTGCGAGTGGAGTAAGAAGTTGGTGCGCAAGGCCGTCATCTGGCTTTGCAACAAGGTGGAGAAGCCCATCCTCAAGCTTACCTATCAGGACTATATCAAGAACTCACTGTCAGAGATGCTCGATAGCCTGGGCAAGACTTACGATAAGGTCAATATCGAGGTGTTCAACGACTTGCAACACACCATTTCCGGTTGGCCCGGCGGCAAGCCCAATGCCGATGACAGCACACGTCCCGTGCCCTCAACTCCCTTCCCCAAGCGTGTACTCATATTCTCTCCGCACCCCGATGATGATGTGATATCCATGGGTGGTACCTTCATCCGCCTTGTAGAGCAAGGTCACGATGTGCATGTGGCCTACGAGACCTCGGGCAACGTAGCCGTATACGATGATGTGGTGGTGCAGCACATGGATACCGCACGCGAGATTGGCTTTGCCGACCGCTACGATGAGGTGCGCCAGATTATTGCCAACAAGGTAGAGGGCGATCCCGAGCCCCGTGCACTGCTCAACCTCAAGGGAGCCATCCGTCGCGCCGAGGCCAAGGCTGCCGTGCGCTCATTCGGCCTCAACGACGAGACCAACGCTCACTTCCTCAACCTCCCCTTCTACGAGACGGGCGGTATCAAGAAGGGCGAACTTGGCGATGCCGATATTGAAATCGTGGTAAAGCTGCTCCGCGAGGTCAAGCCTCATCAGATATATGCGGCAGGCGACCTCACCGACCCTCATGGTACACACCGCGTATGTATCGAGGCTGTGCTTGGAGCTTGGGAGGTGGTACAGAATGACGATTGGGCCAAGGAATGCCACATCTGGCTCTACCGTGGTGCATGGCAGGAATGGGATCTCGGCATGGTAGACATGGCCGTGCCTCTCAGCCCCGACGAGCTCATCAAGAAGCGTCACGCCATCTTCCGCCATCTCTCGCAGAAGGACATCGTGCCCTTCCCCGGTGAAGACCACCGCGAGTTCTGGCAACGTGCCGAAGACCGTACACAAAACACTGCCCGCCAGTACGACAAGCTTGGCATGGCCGAGTATCAGGCCATCGAGGTGTTTGTGCGTATGAGATGATTGGATTGCGCGATTTATAAAGAGGAGGGTATTGGGGTATCCTCCTCTTTTGTCATCTTTCGCACTGTATAACAAACAAAGAAGCCTCTCTGATGAGAGGCTTCTGCGGTGCGTACGGGACTCGAACCCGTGACCCCCTGCGTGACAGGCAGATATTCTAACCAACTGAACTAACGCACCAAATTGTGTGTGCTGCGAAGACTGAAGATTTCTGTGCGGTGCGTACGGGACTCGAACCCGTGACCCCCTGCGTGACAGGCAGATATTCTAACCAACTGAACTAACGCACCAGAAATATTTCAATCCCTTAGGCAATCTCTCTCGATTGCGGGTGCAAAGATAGGTACTTTTTCCGTATCTGCAAAACGTTTGAGCGTTTTTTTTAATAATTATTTTTCAAATATCCGTTGATAGAGGCACACCGCGCGATACTCGTTACCCGAAAGTACCCAATCGGCAAGGCAAACGACCTCCCGAAAGCCACACGAGGTGAACAGTTGGCGAGCCGCCATATTGTCTGCCAGCACATAGGCATACAACTGGTGTATGGAGAGCATGCGTGAGGCGTAGTCGCACATCAGGGTCAAGGCCTCCTTGCCCAATCCACGCCGACGAAAGTCCTTGTCGATGACTATTCCCACCTCGGCACGTCGGTCGGCCGGGCTGAAGTCGAAGAGGTCAATGGTGCCTGCCACCGTGCCGTCGGCCTCGATCATCAGGCGCATCTGCTTGTCGGCATACAGGTCGTGGGCATTGTTTTCTATGTATGTCTGTAGCTGGTAGCGCGAGTAGGGGGTCTTGCAGGCCGACACCACCCACAGGCGGGTGTCGTTCTCGATATGAAACAGGAAGTCCAGATCGGTGAGCTCGGGTGCTCTGAGGCGTAGGGTGTCTGATTGCAGGAACATGGTTGGAGTTGTGAGTTGGAGTTGTGCAGTTCCTATCAGTCTAAGGTGTACACTGCCGTTTCGGTTATCAGCACTTTGGTTGCAGGCGAATAGGTGGCTACGCGCAGAGAGTTGGCTGGTGTCTTCTCCAACTGAGCCAACAGGCATGCATAGGAGTAGCTGTCGGTATCGTACACCACCGTGTCGTAGCCGGCGAGGGCGATACCCTTTGCCAAATGACCTGCGGGTAGCGTATCCTCGGTGCCCTCGACAAAGCGGTGATTGCCCCTCGGCTGGCAACGATTGAGCCATGTGCGCATCTGCTCAAGCATCAGCGGAGAGCCTACGACGAGCATGTTCATCGGAGCCGGCTCCGCAGCGCTCCGTTTGCGATGCCGGAACTGGTTGCCTATATATGCCAGAAACGAACGTGCCCAGATGGCTAAATTGATAGGCAGGCTCACCAGGAAAGAATAGTGGGCATAGTGCTTGCGGAAGAAAAGCCGCATGGCCTGATAGAAGGTATATACGTAGCGGTACGAGCTCTTCTCCGTGCTCTCGCCCTTGTAGTGGAGCATACGTGTGGGCAGGAAGTAATTTTTGTATCCCCCCTTGAGTATGCGGTACGATAGGTCGATGTCCTCGCCATACATGAAGAAATCCTCGTCGAGCAACCCCACCTTGTCGAGTGCTTCGCGACGGAGAAACATGTAGGCTCCCGAGATAATCTCCATCTCGTTCACCTCATTCTCGTCGAGGTAGCCCATGTAGTAGCGGCCAAACACGCGCGACTTGGGGAAGAAGGAGGCCAGGCCCGACATCTTGCAGAATGCCACGAAAGGCGTGGGCAATCCGCGGCGGCTCTCCGGGGCAAAGGTGCCGTCGGTGCGCAGCATATAGGCTCCTGCGCCACCTGCCTCGGGATGTTCGTCCATGAAGCGTACGAAATCGCCGAGCGTATGCTCGGCCACTATCGTGTCGGGGTTGAGCAACAGCACATACTTGCCGGTGGACAGACGTATGGCTTGGTTGTTGGCACGGGCAAAGCCCACGTTTTCCTTGTTCTCCACGAAGGTCACCTCAGGGAACCGCTTGCTGAGGTAGGGAATGGAGTCGTCGGTCGACAGGTTGTCGACTACGTACACCTCTACCTGTAGCCCCTCGGCGGCACGGCGCACCGACTCGAGGCATTGCTCCAAGTAGTACTTGACATTGTAGTTGACGATGATGACGGAGAGGGTCACGGGAGGGTGGGTGTTTAGTGTTTTGAGTTGGTAAGGAGGCTCTCCAGCTCAATCTCCACCCCCTCGGCCGAGGGCAGGCAGAAGAGCGACGATACGAAGGCGGCCAGCGCATAGTACATGCCCCAGTTTTCCAGCGTGCCGTAGTAGAAGAACACGCCTAACATCACCAGGAAGGTCAGGAAGGCGACACGTGAGATGTTGCAGACCTGATAGAGCTGCACGCGATGCTCGCCCTCGGCCTTGAGCACCCGATGGTGCAGTAGCCAGTCGTAGCCCTTGAGGGCGGCAAAGATGCCTATGCCCACTATGGCGAGCATGCCCACCTCTACTACGTACATCGTGCCGGCATCCATGCCCACGAGCATCCCCTCGACGGGGATTACGTTCCATTCGCACAAGGCCACAAAGGCCACCGCCACCAGCATCTGCACGGCATACACCCAGCGTATGTTGCGGCTTATCTTCTTATAGGTTGTCTTGTTGTCCATAATAATATATATATTAATGTATGTCCTCAGAAAGCTTTTCCGGTAAACGGCATGCGGTTCACCAATGAGCGCCCCAACGTGGCCTCGTCGGCATACTCTAACTCGTCGCCTACGGAGATGCCGCGCGAGAGCACCGACATCTTCACTCCCGGGCTCTCCAGCCGGCGGTAGATGTAGAAGTTGGTGGTGTCGCCCTCCATCGTAGGGCTGAGCGCAAATATCACCTCGCTCACCTCGCCCGAGCGCACACGCTCTACTAAGCTGTCGATTTCCAGGTCCGAGGGACCTATGCCATCCATCGGCGAGATGACGCCACCTAACACGTGATACAGGCCACGGTAGAGCGAGGTGTTCTCCACGGCTATCACATCGCGCACCGTCTCTACCACACACACCATGCTGCTGTCGCGCGAGGGCTGTGCGCAAATCTCACACACGTCGTCGTCCGAGATGTTGTGACACACCTTGCAGTATTTCACTTCGCGCCGTAGCGTGGCCACCGCATCGGCAAAGGCCTCGGCCTCGGCGGCCGGTTGGCGCAGCAGGTGCAACACCAGGCGGAGCGCTGTCTTGCGCCCTATGCCCGGCAATTTGGCAAACTCGCCCACTGCCCGCTCAAGCAATGTAGATGAATACTGTTGCATATCGGTAAAAAGCGTGCAAAGGTAGCAAAATAATTCCTATCTCCCTACTTCTGATTGGGGAAAAGCATCAGCTTCACCTGCTTCAGCTCGTTGCCGCGATCCCATAGGGCGTTCTGGATATTCACATTGGTCACCCGCTCCAGCAGGACGCTGCTCTTGTTCCAGTGCAGGGGAGGGTAGTCCGAATTGTGCTTGATGCTATTGCCCCGCCACAGTAGCCCGTCTACCGACTTGGCATAGAGCAGAGGGTGGTCAAACGTGTGGAACTCATTGTCCACGATGCGTATGGCGTTCTTCTTCCCGCCGTGGAAGTAGGCCTTCTGTCCCTCAAGGTCGGGTATCTCGGGGTAGATGGAGATGACGGCATTGGTAAACTGGAACATGTTGGTGAGCGCATTCACGAATCGGTTGCGGCGGATGACGACATCGCGGCAGGCGCCTGTCTCGTACCACCCGTTACAGTCGCCACAGAGCAGGATGGCCGTGCCCGACGTGTGGTCGAAGAGGTTGTCCTCCACCACCGTACGGCGTGGGGTGCTGAAGAGCGTGCCGCGGGCGCGGTTGTTGCGGATGGTGTTGTGGGCGAAGTACACCTCGGGAGTCCATGTCAGGTTCTCGATGCCGAAGCCCTCGGCGGCGACAACCGCCTCGGGTAGCGGGTCGCTGAAGCGGATGATAAACTCGCGGGCACCGTGAGAAACACCGTGCTGCCAGTGCTCCCTATTCGAGTTCCCTGAGTTCTCCGATACCTCCGATATCTCTGCCACCTCAGTGACAAACGGCTCCGCTCCGCCCACCAGCTCCATCGTGCGCGACCGCACGAACTGCACCTTGTCGCCCGTGTAGCCCCAGTCGAAGCCCCAGGCCTGTCCGTGCATGTAGCGGGCGCGCAGGGTATGGTCGTCGATGCGCTCCGTCACCTTCAAGTAGGTGCCGTGCACATTGATGGCATCGTCCATCATCCCCTCATAGAGGCCGTTCACCGAACGTATCTTTCCCTTGCAGCCCGAGAAGTGGGTGGCGTCGGCCTGTGTGGTGAAGTAGCGCGGGTCGTCATCGCCACGCAGACACACCGAGAAGCCGTCCAGCGTGATGTCTTCGCTCATCTGTGCCAGCAGCCCCATGCCCTCGGCATAGTGCACCTTGATGTTTTCGAGGCGTGTGTCCTTGGCATGGCTCACGAAGATGCCCGGCGAAGGGCGCTCGTAGGTGCGCATGGCCACGATGGTGCCCGGCCTGAGGCGTCTGTCTCTCCATACGGGGCTGTGGAAGGTATCCTCATCTATCTGCTCCACCTGATGCACGGGTGTGCCGATGTCCGACGTGTTGTATACGATGTGGCGCGTGTCGGGCTCGAAGGCGATGCCCCATCCCGGGCGCATGGCCCAACCCTCGCCGCAGTGCTCGAAGGCTCCCTCGGCAGTCACCCGGGCGTTGACCCACGGCGCCACCCGGAAGGTGATTCCCTGCTCGGGGTCATTGGCCACCACCTCGGCCTGGGCTATATGCGGTGTGGCAAAGTCGATGCTCAGATTGCGTAGCGTACACTTCGTGGTGCCCACCACACTGACGGGCAGCATGCGCCCGTGGAAGATGAGGTCGGCACCGCAGCCGTCGAGCGTCAGCCCGCTGAACCCCTCTATGGCGATGCCCACCGCACGGTCGGCATGCTGGTCGTGGTTCGATATGTAGTACTCCTTGTGTACGGCCCCCTCGGGGTAGAAGTGATACGTGCCCGGAGCCAGGCGTATGGTCACGGCACGCCCGGCCGCCTCGGCCTTCACCTTGCCCAGCAGCTGCTCCATGAGCGGACCCATATCTTTCTCCGTGCTCGGCACTATCCCATACGATGCGGCATCATATACTCGTGCTGCCCCGGCCATGGAGGCAAGCATCACACACACTAAGATGGCGGATAAGCGTTTCTTCATTTTTTTCTTGTTAGGTGTTAATCTTATGTCATGTCGGCACCTTTTACATTCTATGCCCTCGTGCCCTCGGGTTACCTTGCGCAAAGGTAATCTTTTCTTTTTGATAATGCTCTATCCGAAGGGTGAAAAAACTGCGGTTGCCTAAAACGGAGGGGCTCTTATGGGGAAGATTCATCATAGCTTGCGCTTCGGCTTGTCGTAAGTTAAGACCGGCGTCTGCCTTAACTTACGCTTCGAGCCGACGTTCATATTCCTTATGTATGTGCGAGCGTATATATGCCTCTTTTCTTTGGCTTTTCGGCAATCCCTCCTACAGGTGGTAAATTTAGGCATCTATAGGTCTTTATTTTTATCACCTGTAGGTCTTTCGAAACAAGACCTGTAGAGGGCTGTGTCATCCGTGCCGCGCCTGTGACATCAGATACCCATATTGCCGGACAGGCAGCCTTTGAGACAAGAACCATCCCTCACGAAGAAAATTTTGTTTCATCGCGAAGAAAATTTTGTTTTATCGCGTAGAAACAAAAATCGCCTCCTCGGCGAGGGAAAAACCAGTGCCGTGAACTGTCCGTGCACAGACGGTGTCGGTCGGACGAGCGTTGGTGGATATGTGCGAAAGCTATATCTTCGCATATTTCCCCTCTCACGCTGATTCTTTGTCTCACGCAGACTCCGCCGACTTCCGCAGACTTTGGCGAGTCGCTTCGCCTCGGTAGACATTTGGCTGATCTCCGGGGAAGAGATAACGGATTGAGGATAAGCGTGAGTGCAATGAGGTACTTAATTGATTATTTGGCTTATATTTCAATGTTTATCTCAAAAAAGCAACATTTATTCAACTAATTTTCATACCTTTGTACGCTTAATTAATCTCTTCCCCGGAGATTAATAGGATGGTAAGTGCTAACAACCATAAATACAGGTGTATATAACAGAGAGAACGATAAAAACAGGATACCAAGAAAACTTATAAAACAGAGAGGAAAACAATTATTTAATAACTAAAACAAACTAATCATGAGAAAAAAATTTACTATGCTTTTGGCTGCACTCCTTGCTTGTGCGGGAGTGATGAAGGCGGACGTTACTGATCTGCCTGTGCTGACGACAAGTACCGATGACATCAAGTGGTACGCAATTAAAAACACCCGTTCGGGCAAATATGCCAGCTATGCAGGTGATGGTGTGCAGATGACACAAGAGGAGGCGATTTCTGTGAACTCTTTGTTCTATTTTACAGCTGTTGATGGTGAAGTGGCTGATGGCTTTACTGCCGTGAAGATTCATGCGTTTATGACAGAGAATCTTCTCTCTAACTATAATTCATGGACGGCAGAAGGCGTTACATGGTACCTTCACGAAGATACTTATTCGAAGGTGGAGGATGTTGTGACTCCTGCAGGTTTGCATTTTGTTAAAGAAGCAAACCTTGAAGGTTGGAATGCATTGAACGATGCTAATCAGACAAAGATTACAGATTATTATTCACAAGATGCAGGCTCTATTTTCGTTGTAGAAAGTGTAGATGCATCTCAATTGCCGAATTTGGTAGATGCTTATTTGCCTACTGTTAAAGAAGCCGCAAAAACAGAACTTGAAACTCTTGCTCAGGGAACAGACATCTACCCAGCAGCAACAACGGCTATTGAAGAGGTTGAAGATGTTACACTTGTCAATACTACTCCTTCTGAAGTGATTGCCGCTGCTGAGGCAGTTGATGCTATTGTCGCTACATACAAGATCAATGCTTACAAGGCTCTTGAGGGTAAGTACTTTACACTCTACACCCCTGGCCGCAGTGGTTATGCAAAAATGACCGTAAGTGGCACTGGTAATGCTGGAACCGCAAGCACTCCTGATTTTATTTGGCAGTTTGTAGAGAATAACGGTTCTGTTAACATCTACAATCCTTATATTGGTAAATACCTTGTAATGAATGGTACTAACGCAATGAATGTTACGGCAAACCAGGCAGAGGCTGGCGCTTTTGACATAACAGTTGCAAGTACCCCTTCTGATGAAAACGCGAAAATAGGTTTCAAGAGCAATGGATGGTATATACATTTGAATGGTAGTCTTTTGGGCTGGTACTCTGGTGGTGCTTCGGAGTGGACCGTAGCTGAAGTTACTGACTTCACTACTATGGTAGAAGCCTATAAACTTTCGTCTATCGCTACTTTGGATTCTTGGTCTACTCTTAGTGTCGTATTTGATGCTGGACTAATTAATACAGCTAAAGAAAACATCAATGCTATCGAGACAACAGATTGGGCTACGTTCGCAGAGATTGATGCCGAGTTGAAGAATGTTACTGATGCTGTTGCTGCTAAGATGTTCACATTCCAAAATAGCAATACTACCGAACCGAATCGTAGCAACGTGTATTTGGCAGCGGATATGAGCGACAACAAGGGACGTGGTAATAAGGTGTATGACTACAATGCTGTATGGAGTTTGAAAAGTGCAGGTGGTGCCTCCTTCTATCTTTATAACGAACTGAATGAAGTTTATTTGGGTACCCCTAGCAGTGCAGGTACTTTGACATCAGCCCCTGCAGCTGCTTACACATTCGAGGTCGTAGACAAAAATACTAATCTCGTCGAATTGAAGAGCGGTAGTCAGACATTGCACGTACACAATTGGGAGGACTGCACCCTGACAAATTATGATGGTGATGAATCGGCTTCTCGTTGGTATGTTAAAATCGCGGACATAACGACTGATATCACAACTTTGCTTGAGACTATTGGCGAGAATGATTATGCTGAAGAACCTGCTCTTGGTCAATACCCCAAAGCCGCATACGATGCACTTGTGGAGGCTAAAACTACAGCAAAAACGATTCAAGAGGTTGAGGCTGCTATCGCAGCGTTCAAGCTTTCACTCAATTCTCCTGTATACTTCATTACCAGTGCTCATGATGGCTATGCGGCAGGTTCGGCTATCTATTATGATGGCGCATGGAAGTGGAAAGCTGCCAATAAGTTTGACAAGCAGATGTGGATGACTATCCCTGGCTATACTCAAGAGAATGTTCCTGTAGTGGATACATACGATGCTGATGGAACCTCATACGAAATCTGTGACTTCCTTACTGGTACTGTGATGCGTGGCAAGAGCGTGCAGATTGTAAAGATTTCTGGTTGGGAAGGTGCTTATAACTTGCAGTATGGTACAACACTGTATGATGCTGCTCAGCATGCTGCAGGTAGTGGCTCGTTGGTTAATTGGAACCCCGCAACGTCTTCGGATTGCCAAGCCTCTGCATGGCAGGTAGAGTACATCGGTAACAGCTATGACCTCGCACAGTTGCCGTTTACCGACGAATTCTTGACAGCAGCTGCTGAACTCAGAGCCGTTACTGTTCCTGCCTTCGACTTTAAAGATGGTGTGAACAATTATGACGAAACTACCAAGCCTGCTCTTGATGCAGCTGTGAAAAATCGTGCTATAGTATTGAGCGACCTCGAGTCTACAACTGAAGATTTGGTCTCAGCTAAGCAGCAACTCGTAGATGCTATTGCTGGCGTACAAATCAATATGCCTGAGAATGGCAAGTTCTATCGTGTACGTTGCGCTGGTAATGGTATGAAGTATCTTCAGTCTACATTGGATGAATCTAATGCGAACGATGTTCGTCTTCAGGTTCTTTCTTCAGCAACATCTGTCAACGCTACCTTCTGCTATATTGATGGTGCTTTGCTTTCTTACACTACTGGTCTCTACATCAACGCTTATCGTTTCAATGGAGTAGGCACCAAGAGTGAGGTAGCATTCTCTAAGGCCAGCAATGGTAAGGTGGGTACTTATAACATTTTAGTAGATGGCCGTTACATCTTTGGCGCTTCTGATAATAATAAGATTGATTCAGGTACTACGCCCGATGCTCGCGATGGATATACATGGTGGCTCGAAGAGGTAACCACCCTCCCCGTAACTGTTAGCGCTGCTGGCTATGCTACCCTGTATGCTCCCGTAGCTTTGAATATTCTTGAGGAGAGTGTAACTGTATACACTGCAGCTGTAAAGGGTGAGTACCTGACTTTGAAGCCAATAGAAGAAGGTGGTGCTATCCCAGCTAAGACTGGTGTTCTCATCGAGGCTGCTGAGGGCACATACAACTTCGAGATAACAGGAGACGATGTTGTGCCTATTGATGATAACGCTTTCACTGGTGCACTTGCCAAGTCTACTAAGAATGCCGAGAAGAAGGTATACACCTTGCAGAAACCGACCAATAATGAAGTGGGTTTCTACCTTTTCAAGGGTCAGAACAGCGAAGGTGCTACCACCTACATCAACGGTTTCCGTGCATGGGTAGAACTCGATCCTGAGACTTCTGTTCAGGCTCTCCGCATCACACGTGGCGGTGCTGAAGATACCACAGGCATTGAGCAGCTCGTGGACAACAATGCCGAGCTGGTAATCTACGACCTCCTTGGCCGTCGCGTAGAGAAGATGGAGAAGGGTATCTACATTGTGAACGGACGTAAAGTTGTGATTAAGTGAGTGCAGAACCATGCTTGCATGGGTTATGCCAAGCGTGAACAACTAAAACGAAGTTAAAGTAATCCGCTAAAGAATTAAAAATTAAGAGTTAATAAATGAAATAGGGTTAATGGGCTACTTCAGCCTGCTTTAGTAGCTCTTAACTCCCTTAATAACCTTTGATAAATTACGATAAGACAATGGACAAGAAAGTATATGTTAAGCCCGAAATTGAAGTGCAGGGATTTGTTTCAGATGTATTGATGCAATCTGCCAGTTGGGCATTAAATGAAGAGGGTGGTGAAGAGCAGTCTCTCACCAATGGTCGTCGCCGCGGCACATGGGGTGACCTGTGGGACGAAGGTGAGTAACGACACCGAAGCAGAGACTTCGCAAGCATACTCCCGGCCATGTGGCCGGGAGTCTACCAAACCTCACCGTGAGAGCGGGAGGCTTATATGATTTGATTGTTGGGGAGCGAGGGGGCATGAGCACCTTCGCTCCCCTTACTTTTAGTGCCTCTTCGTACGCATCTGCCGTGCTTGCTCTTCTCTCACGCGGACGTTTTTCTCCTCACGCAGACGGATGTTCTTTTTCTCACGAAGACGACGCCGACCTACGCAGAAGCACGCATCGTAAACTCGCGTGTGCCTCCGGGATGTAAGCAGGCTGCATAGGCCTCCAGCCGTAGCTCACGCGAGCCCCGCAATGCGTGAAGGTCTGCGTAAGTCTGCGCTGCGTGAGACTATTGTCAGCGTGAGGTTAGTGATGTGTGAAAATAAACATCTGTGTGAAACTTCCCGTTCCCCCTGAATCTGATATTCGAGTAACTGAACGGCTCTGGAGAAATGCGGGATAGTGTTGTAATTCTCAGAAATGATTCGTACCTTTGTTTCTCAAAGCAGTATATCTACTTATGGAAATAAAAAGCGCAGAATTTGTCATCAGCAACACCCGGATAGACCGCTGCCCGCAGGACGGGTTGCCTGAATATGCTTTCATCGGGCGTTCCAACGTGGGGAAGTCGAGCCTCATCAACATGCTGACACGTAAGCCTAAGCTGGCCATGACCTCGGCCACACCGGGCAAGACGATGCTCATCAACCACTTCCTCATCAACAAGGCGTGGTATCTTGTCGACCTCCCCGGATACGGCTATGCCCAGCGCGGAAAGAAGGCGAAGGACAAGTTGGCGCAAATCATCGAAAGCTATATCCTCGGACGCGAGCAGATGACCAACCTCTTCCTGCTCATCGACATACGCCACGAACCACTGGCCATTGACCTCGAGTTCATAGAGTGGCTGGGCGAAAACGGAGTGCCCTTTTCCATCGTATTCACCAAGGCTGACAAGTTGGGCACACAACGCCAGCGCGAGAATGTGGAGCGCTACCTTGCCCGCCTGTCAGAGCAATGGGAAGAGCTGCCACCGCACTTTGTCACCTCGTCGGAGAAGGGGATCGGGCGCAACGAGGTGCTCGGCTACATAGAGCAGATCAACCGGAGCCTATAGTGCCGAATATCTTGCCTTCCTGTCGATGAACTTTGTTGTCTCACCGTTTTTTCTCATGCAGACTCCGCGGACTTACGCAGAAGCGCTCCATTCTGTGAGAGTCTGCGTGCGAGGAAAGAAGAAAACGCTCCGTGAGAGGAGCCCGTTTCTCCTGCTACTCGACTCAGTCGGGTATCTCGCTGAGCTCGAGCCAGCGCATCATCTTCTCGTCCAACTCGTCATTGATGGCCGACAGGCGGATGGACTTAGCAGTCAGCTCATCGGCACTTAGCGTGCCGGTGCAGAGGGCAGCCTCGATGGTCGCCTTCTCCTCTTCCAGGGCAGCGATGCACTGCTCCACCTCGGCAAACTCGCGACGTTCCTTGAAGGACTTCTTCTTAGGAGAGGGACGGCCTCTCTCCCCACCCTCTCCCGAAGGGAGGGAGCCTGCAGACATCGCGGTACCAGTTCCCTTTTTCACCTTTTCCTTAGGCTCCCCTCCCTGGGAGGGGCTGGGGGAGGCTTCCTTCCACTCGCGATACTGCGTGTAGTTGCCGGGGAAGTCACGGATGTCGCCCTGGCCGTTGAACACCAGGAGGTGGTCGACGATCTTGTCCATGAAGTAGCGGTCGTGGCTGACTACGATGACACAACCGGCGAAGTCGCGCAGGTACTCCTCGAGCACCTGTAGGGTGAGGATGTCGAGGTCGTTGGTGGGCTCGTCGAGGATGAGGAAGTTGGGGTTGCGCATGAGCACGGTGCACAGGTAGAGCCGGCGGCACTCGCCGCCACTGAGCTTGTATACGTAGCTGTGCTGCTTCTCGGGCGGGAAGAGGAAATGCTGGAGAAACTGTGAGGCGGTGAGCTGCTTGCCACCCGCCATGGGGATGACCTCGGCAATCTCGCGGGCCACGTCGATGACCTTCATCTGTGTGTCGAACTGTAGGCCCTCTTGCGAGTAGTAGCCGAAACGCACGGTGTCGCCAATATCGAGCCTTCCGCTGTCGGGAGCCTGTTCCCCGAGCAGCACCTTGAGGAAAGTGCTCTTGCCGGTGCCATTGTCGCCCACGATGCCGAGCTTCTCGTAACGGGAGAAGGTGTAGGAGAACTTGTCGAGGATGCAGCGGTCGCCAAAGCGGAGCGAGAGCTCGTCGGCCTCGAATATTTTGGAACCGATGTACGAGGCCTTCACGCCTAACTGTACGCGGTCGTTGGCAATGCGTTGCTTGGCCACCTTCTCCAGCTCGTAGAAGGCCTCTTCGCGGTAGCGTGCCTTGTGGCCACGGGCCTGAGGCATACGGCGCATCCACTCCAGCTCGGTGCGGTAGAGGTTGTTGGCACGGATAATCTCAGTGTTGCGAGCCTCGATGCGCTCTTGGCGCTTCTCCAGATAGTAGCTGTAGTTGCCTTTGTAGGAATATACGGTGTGGTCGTCGATCTCGATGATTTCGTTGCACACGTTGTCGAGGAAGTAGCGGTCGTGCGTCACCATAAGGAGTGTGGCGGTGCTGCGTGTAAGGTAATCCTCGAGCCACTCGATGAGCGGGAGATCGAGGTGGTTGGTAGGCTCGTCGAGGATGAGCATGTCGGGATTGCCGATGAGTACGTTGGCGAGAGCCACGCGCTTGAGTTGTCCGCCCGATAGTGTCTCTACCCGCTGGGCATAGTCGGTGATATGTAGCGAGGTGAGTATCTGCTTGGCACGCTGCTCGTAGTTCCAGGCATCGGCATGCTCCATACGGTCGAGCAGGGTATCCAGGTTCGGGGTACCGGGGGTGTCCAGGCATTGTTCATATTCGCGGATGAGCTGAAGCGTGTCATTGGTCTCATGGAAGCAAGCCTCCAGTACGGTAAGCCCTGCCGGATAGGTGGGGCGCTGGCGCAGGTAGCCCACCCGCAGGTCGTTCTTATAGACGATGGAGCCGCTATCGTGACCCTCGATACCTGCTAACACATCGAGCAGGGTGCTCTTGCCGGCACCGTTGCGGGCTATGAGACCCACGCGCTGTCCCTGGGCCACACCAAATGATATGCCCTCGAAGAGCACCAGGTCGCCGAACGATTTCGTCAGACCGTCAACTTGCAGGTAGGGAATCAGCATACGGCCTCGGCTATTCGCGTACGTATATCTTCTACTATCTTCGTCACGTCAGCCTCGGCCAAAGCCTCGCCCTGCTTGCCGAAGAGGAGCATGGGGCGTGCCACACAGGTGGTGCCATACATGAGCACAGGGGCTTCTACCTTGCCGTTGACGAAGGTGTTCCACTCTAAGCCCTCGATGCTCTCGGTGAGGAGTGCGCATAGCGTGATACCCATGACGGCACCGGCATCGCTCCGCAACTGCTTGGTCAGCTCGGGGCGTGAGGCAATCTTCTGTAATAACCGTACATTGTAGTCGAAGTCGCGGAAACGCTCCTTGAAAAGCTTCATCCCCAGCTCCTCGATGGTGGCATAGCACGACTCGATGAGCTCGACCTCGGACACACGAACGGGGATGTATTGGTTGTGGAATGTGTCGCGGGGCTGCAAGATTTCGAGAGAGGCGATGATGGCCTCCCCCCTGCCCCTCCCAAGGAGGGGTGATTCTGTCATCGCGGAGCCAAATTCCCCTCCTTGGGAAGGGTTATGGGAGGCCTCCGTAAACGAACATTCCACACAGGTCTGTCCACAACCAATCACCCAGCGATGGGTTACATACTCCACCAACTCCTCGGTAAACGACTCGGCACTATACACCGTCTCCCAGCGGCTAACCTTTGCCAGTTTGGAACCAGGGGTATTCAGCGTGTCGCGCATCATCTTGTCACCAAACGCGGGCGAGGCATCACGATAGGCCGAAATACGGAAGTTGCCGTCCCATTTTTCGGGATTATAGAAGAGGAAACAGTCGGGCTCTTCGCTGAACTCAAACCACTCTTCGGGGTACGAAAATGCAAACCACGAACCGGGAGATATAAACTTTTTCATTTCTCAAGTGTTGTTTATTCGTAAAATATCGGGTACAAAATTAAAAAAAAATGGTCAACGTATTGCCATTATAAATAAAATATCTATTTTTGCACCGTCAAATTCTACTTCACACAACGTTTTCCTTAAAAATCTGTAAAAGAGCAAGCAACATCACCTCGTGAGAGGAGTATGCTGAGTGTGGAGTGAAATGTATAAATCACACATTTTGCATCTATATGTACAATATCATTCAACTGAACAACAAAGAAGTGGGCGAACTGCAGGAAATCGCCAATGAAATGGGCATCAAAGGTGTCAAATCACTCGAACGCCAAGACCTTATCTACCGTATCCTCGACGAGCAGGCCATTGCTGGAGCACAAAAGAAGGTGGCAGCCGAAGAGGGCAAGGCTGAACGTCGCCAGCGCGCACGTATCAACAAGAAAGAGGTAGCCAGCAAAGTTTACTCGGTCGACAAGAACAAGGCCGAGAAAATCGACGATACACCGAAGATTGTAGCCTCTCCCGTGGATGAGAGAATGGAAGAGAAGGAGAATGTCCAGCCTGCTGCTCCCAAAGAGGAACCGCAACTCCCCACTGCTGATGCAACGACACTGCAGGAGGTGAAGGAGGAAACTCCCGCCCAAGGCAAGAAGCGCGGACGCAAGTCGAAAGCACAAAAGGCTGCCGAGGCAGCAGCCAATGAGCAGGGCGCAACAGCAGCAACCGCAGAAATGACTACCCCTTCGAAGGAAACAGATGTAGAGGAGCCTACCAAAGCGGAGCAGAAGGAGGCTAATCCCGAACAACCGGTAGCCACCGACACACCTGTACAGGGCAAGAAGCGCGGACGCAAGTCGAAAGCACAAAAAGCTGCCGAGGCAGCAGCCAAGGAGGGCGAACTTGCCTCTAACGAAGAGGTTCCGGCGGAAACTGCGACTGATGATTTTGTACCCATCGAAGAGCTGCCCACGGAATCCGCCGAGCTCCCTGCCGAGCTCATCGGCAAGTTTGAAGCTACCAAGCTGGAGCAGCCTGCCGCAGCTACACAAAACGAGCCTAACAAGAAACCCAAGCATAAGAAGGGCGGCTATGCCGAAGCCTACCTCGAAACCACACAAAGCAAACAATCCGAAGCCAAAGAGCAAGAACTGCAACGCAAGCCCGAACGTATCTACGACTTCGAAGACATCATTGAGGTGAATGGCGTGCTCGAGATTATGCCGGACAACTACGGGTTCCTCCGTTCGGCCGACTACAACTATCTGGCCTCACCCGACGATATCTATGTGGCACAGCACCAGATACGCCTCCACGGCCTTAAGACCGGCGATGTGGTGGAAGGTACCATCCGTCCCGCTCGTGAGGGTGAGAAATACTTCCCGCTGGTGAAGATAAACCGTATCAACGGACTTACCCCCAGCGTAGTGCGTGACCGCGTACCTTTCGAGCATCTTACTCCGCTCTTCCCTGATGAGAAGTTCACCCTCTGCACTGGCAACTACGACAATCTGTCTGCCCGTGTGGTGGACCTCTTCTCGCCTATTGGCAAGGGACAGCGCGGCCTTATTGTGGCACAGCCAAAAACCGGTAAGACCATCCTCTTGAAGGATATCGCCAATGCCATCGCCGCCAATCACCCCGAGGTATATATGATCATGTTGCTCATTGACGAACGCCCCGAGGAGGTGACCGATATGGCACGTAGCGTCAATGCCGAGGTTATAGCCTCTACCTTCGACGAGCCTGCCGAGCGCCACGTGAAGATTGCCGGCATCGTACTCGAAAAGGCCAAGCGCATGGTAGAGTGCGGTCACGATGTAGTCATCTTCCTTGACTCCATCACACGTCTTGCCCGTGCCTACAACACCGTGTCACCCGCTTCTGGTAAGGTTCTCTCGGGAGGTGTCGATGCCAATGCCCTGCACAAGCCCAAGCGTTTCTTCGGTGCGGCACGTAACATCGAGAACGGAGGTTCGCTCACCATCATCGCTACCGCTCTCACCGAGACTGGCTCTAAGATGGACGAAGTCATCTTCGAGGAGTTCAAGGGTACAGGTAACATGGAACTCCAGCTCGACCGTAACCTCTCTAACAAACGTATCTTCCCCGCTGTGAACATCGTGGCATCAAGCACCCGTCGCGATGATTTGCTCCACGATAAGCAGACTCTGGATCGCATGTGGATACTCCGCAAGTTCCTCTCCGATATGAACCCCATCGAGGCCATGGACTTCGTCAAAGGCCGATTGGAGAATACCAAAACCAACGAGGAGTTTCTCCTGAGCATGAACTCGTAAACGCAACGGAGTACAAATAGAGTAAGAAGAGGTTGGATACGTGTCCAACCTCTTTTTTTTTGATTCTATTTTGGATGAGAGGACGAAGCTCCTCTTTCCTAAGAACTGTGAGCGGCAGTGCCGTTCAGCCTTTCGTCCCGTTCTTAGGGACGAAAGAATGCCCTTTGTGGCGAACGGAAAAAAGGATGTGACGGGCGCGAAACCTTTGCCTCGCTATTTGTTATACATTTGCAGTGCGAAAGCAGGTAATACAAATAGTTGTTAAAGGTAAAAAATCTGTTATGAAAATCAGTAACAATAGCGTGCTTATCACTGGCGGAGCATCAGGTATAGGCAAGATTATGGGCCGCATAGCCTTGGAGAAGGGAGCGCGGGTGCTCGTCATTTGGGATATCAACCAGGTGGGTATCGATGCCACCGTGAAGGAGTTGAGTGCCAAGGGAAACGTGATAGGACGGCATGTGGACGTATCGGACAACGAGGATGTGAAGGTTGCCTATGCGGCTTCCGTGGAGGCGTGTGGCGAGGTGGATATCGTGATTAACTGTGCAGGCATCATCACAAGCAACAAGACTTTCGATCGTGTGGAGGTATCGGAGATTGACCGCACGATGCGCATCAACACCATCGCTCCGATGTATGTGGCATTGCAGGCACTGCCCGACATGAAACGTCGTGACAAAGGACATATATGCAATATCGCCTCGGCAGGCGGCATGCTTTCAAATCCCAAGATGTCGGTATATGCCGCATCCAAGTGGGGGGTCATCGGATGGTCTGACTCGGTGCGCATAGAGTTGCAGGAGGAGAGGTCCAACGTACACCTTACCACCATCGCACCTTATTATATAAATACAGGTATGTTCGATGGGGTGAAGTCGCCCATTATTCCCATTCTTGACCCTGAGCGTACCGCTGCCAAGATACTGCGTGCCATAGAGAAGGACAAGCGCTTCAAAGGCATTCCCTTCGGTTTCCACTTTATCCGCTTCTGGCAATTCCTGCTCCCAACAAGGATTTTTGACTTTTTTTTCGGGAAAGTCTTTGGTATTTATCATGCAATGGATAACTTTACAGGACGAAAGTAAAAAGAACTATGCTGCCCCTCCCTGTGTGGGAGGAAATACAGGGACTATTGAATAATTAATCATTAATGACACCCACATTACCGCGATGCCGGTAAGTCCTCTCTCATAGGGGGGATTTAGGTGGAGCTTCTATTTATGATACCATCCGTTATCGAATCCCAGCGCGCCTTCTTCCATACAGGCGCCACGCTCGGCCTCAATTTCCGCCGACAGATGCTCAAGAAGTTGCAAGGCGCATTGGACAAGTGGGAGAAGCCGCTCGCCGATGCCCTTTGGACTGATCTCCACAAGTCGTATGAGGAGGCCTATCTCACCGAACTGAGCATAGTGAAGGGCGAAGTGAAAAACCATCTGCGTCACCTTGGCAGCTGGGTCAAGCGCAAGCGTGTGAGCACCCCTATCAAGATGTTTCCATCGAGAAGTTTTATCGTGAGCGAGCCACTCGGCAACACACTCATCATGGCTCCGTGGAACTATCCCGTGCAACTACTGCTCAACCCACTCGTGGGGGCTATCTCGGCCGGATGCACTGCCGTGTTGAAGCCCTCGCCCTACGTGCCCAACGTATCGGCCACGCTGGCCCGGATGATTGAAGACACCTTTGACTCGCAATACATCGCTGTGGTGCAAGGCAATCGAGAGGTCAATCAAGCACTGCTTGCCCAGCGCTTCGACCTCATCTTCTTCACCGGAAGTCCTTCATTGGGAAAGATGGTGATGGAAGCTGCATCGAAGCATCTCACACCCGTCATCCTCGAACTGGGTGGCAAGAGTCCCTGCATCGTAGACCGAGATGCCGATATCAAGACTGCCGCCAAGCGTATTGCCTGGGGCAAGACGCTCAACTCGGGGCAGACCTGTATCGCGCCGGATTACCTGCTTATCCACGAGGAGGTGAAGGAACACTTCATCGAAGCCTTCGCCAAGGCCGTGAAGGAATTGCATGGCAGCGATATTAAAGCACATAAGCATTATGTACGTATGGTGAGTGACCGCGCTTTTGAGCGTGTGAAAGGCTATCTCGCTGAGGGCGATATCCTCTATGGCGGGCGTACCGATGCCAGCGAGCGTTTCATCGAGCCCACCATACTTGATCCACACATCAGCCTCAGCGATGCCGATGCCGATGCAAAGGCCAACGGCAAGGCTGTACTCACCGAAGAAATCTTCGGCCCCGTATTCCCGCTGCTCACCTTCAAGGAGTCGGATGAGGTCGTAGCTTACATCACTCGTCGCGAAAAGCCGTTAGCTTTCTATTATTTCGGTAGTGAGGAGAATGGTTGGCGCATCCTGCATCATACCTCATCGGGCGGTGCCTGCATCAACGATACCATCATGCACATAGCCAACGAACACGTCCCCTTCGGCGGTGTAGGGAACTCTGGTATGGGTGCCTATCACGGTGAGGAGAGTTTCCGTGCCTTTTCACACCGCCGAACGGTAGTGGCCACAGGCACCTGGATTGATCTCCCCTTCCGCTACATGCCCTACAGGATGTTCGGGCTGGTGAAGAAGATTGTGTAACATAGTGCCGGAAACTTTCCGATGGACTATATGGACTGGCATTCACTTGCCAGCCTGTCCTCAAAGTAATGGTGGAACTAAAATGAATGCGAGGATACATCTTAGGTGTATCCTCGCATTACTATATGAATTATTATGGAAACGAGTCTGATTAGAAGAAGAGGTAGCGGTTGTCCTCGATATTACCTTGGCGATAGAGCTCGTTGAGGATGGTGTTGCTGTTGATGTTGCGGGTAGCAGTGGCCTCAAGGGTCTTCTGCTCTGCCGCAGCGTCAAACTTGGCTACACCGTTGCTCTTCTTTACTACCTGAATGAAGTAGATACCACCGTTACCCTTGATAGGAGTGCTCAGTGTGCCCTCCTCGAGGGTAGCTGCTGCACCGCTGAGCACGGGCTCGCTGGCGGGTACCTTGCTCACGTAGGCAGGTGAAGAGAAGCTTACACGACGGAGTGTGTCGGACTTTACACCGTTCAAAGCAAGAGCTTCCTGCATGGTCTTTACGCCCTTTACATCGGCCAGAATCTTCTCGGCTTTCTTGTCTGCAAGAGCTTGCATGCGGAACATCTCGGCGAACTGCTCTACGGGACGGTAGCCTGCCTTGTGGATGTCTGATACGGCTACTACCATCAGGTGGTTGTTCTCACCTGCCTCGAAGATTTGTGAAACTTCGCCCTTCTTGGCACCGAAAGCCCAACGGAGTGCCTCGCGGGTACCTTGTACACCACCGATGGTGTGTGCGGCATTGCTAATCTCATTGACGGGGTAGAGGCGGAAGCCTGCTTCCTCGGCATTGGCCTCAATGTCTTCGAGTGTCTGGTTGTCAGCTACGAAAGCGCTGAGCTTGTTGTAGGCTGCTGCGTAGGTCTCGTTGCTGAAATATGCAGGACGCTTGATGACTGCGGCTGTGTATTTCTCTATGGGGCTCTTGGTGTCGAGTACCTCGATGATGAGTTCGCCACCGGCAAGGGGGAGTTGCTTGAGCTCGTTTTTCTTCATGCCGAAGAGGGTGTTGAGGTAGGTGGCGTTGTCGCCGCTGATGCCTGCACCTTCAAAGTTTGCGGTAGCAATCCATACAGGCTCAGAAGGCTGGTTGTACTTGGCTGCGAGCTCGGCGAAGTCAGCACCGCTCTTCAAGGCGTTGTAGATGCTGTCTGCCAGTACCTTTGTGCGGGCTGCATCGGCATCGACAATCTGAATCTGACGATACTGTACAGAGTCGGGGAGGTGTACCTTGCTGAGTACGCGGAAGGCGTTGTATGAGTCGTCGGTCTGGTTGTAGTAGGGACCGTATACCTCGTCGCCCTGTACTGAATCGAGATGGGCTACAACATCGGCGGGGAGGCCGTTCTCAGAAACGGGCACCTCAGAGTATGCCTCGGTAGAGTTGGCCAAGCGTACGAGGGCTGCCAGGTCTTCGGTGGTAGCCAGCTGGGCTGCATACTCGCCTACCTCCTTGAGGAGTTCGTCGCGGTCGGCCTGGCTGGGTGTCACGGTCACGTCGATGTACTTGATGGCGCGTGTCTCGGCAGACTGTTTGTAGAGCTCTTTTTTAGCTTCGTAGAGCTTGTTGATGTCGCTGTTGCTTACCTTTACGAGTGAGTCGGCAATGCTGTTGAAGGGCACTACAGCATAGGCTACCTCTGCGTGTGAGTTGCGTGCATTGAAGTTGTACTCGGCAGCTACGGGGTTGGTGAGCTGTGCACCGGCGATGAGTGACTCGTACTTCTGCATCAGGAGACTGCTCTGCAGGTTACTCTCAATGAACTTCCAATAGTTATAGAGCTGATGATAGTAGTCTACGTACTCAGCGGGCATCACCTCGGGATCCATGTTGGCGTATTCGGCGAGGAAGTTCATGAGTACGTCGCGATCGAACTTGCCTGTTGTCTGATTGCGGAATGCAGATTGAGCCAACAGAGGGTCAGTGCCTTCGTCGATTACAGCCTGAAGCTCGGCGGTAGTAACGGTGAGGCCGAGTTTCTTGGCCTGTTCGCCTACGAGGGTGTTGGTCACGAGGGTGTTCCACACCTCATCCTTGATTTGTGCGTTCTCGCTTTCGGTGAGTGAGTTACCGCCACGGATGAAGTTGATGGCTTGGGTGTACTCCTCTACCTGCTTCTGGTAGGCCTGCGCGTCAATCTTGTTGCCGTTGATTTCGCCTACGTTCTGTGAGTTCTGGTGGGGTTGCAATACCTGTGCGGCATCGCCTGCAATGAATGCAAACAGAGCGAGACCGATGATAATCACCAGGAAGGCTCCGTGTTTTCTGATAGATTGTAATGTTGCCATTTTTTTGTTATTTTTAGTTTTTTATTATTTTCAAATGAATTTGAGCGCACGAAGGTACGAAAAAAACCTTTAACGACATAAAGATTAGAGTCAAAAAATGACTTTTGCCCTTAATTTAGGTGCGATTATGAGGTTTTTGCTACTTTGTACTATGCGGATTAGGAAGGTGGGCTGTCAATTCTGTATTTCTTTAGCCTCTTCGATAGTGGTTACTGTGTCTTTGGGAAAGGTGGGCGCGGCTATGGTATCAGTAGTCAGGGAAGTGCTGTCGGTTTGGCTCTCTTCCTTTATGGGGAAGATGCCTTGGGTCTGCTTGATGGTGTATCGGGTGAAGTCTTGGTTGGAGATGAACCCGATACCGGTAATGATGCGTTTCTGCTGGCGTATGCGGATGAATAAATCGGAGTATACCCGTTTGGTCTTCTGATCCCAGAAGAGGAGTTGGGTATCGAACTGCTCGTCCTGCTCGTTCTCGATGTGTACGTTTCCACGCAACTCCCACAGTTCTTTCTTGTCGTAGTAATAGGCTGTATCGGCCACGATGGTGGCTTCGATGCTGAGATCGTTATTGAACTTCTCCAGATAGACTCCCTGCTCGAATGTCCACATGGAGGGATCGAGTCGGTCAAACACTTGCCACTCGTCGGCAATGATCTTGTAGCGCACTACGCCCGAGTCGCTGATATAGGTGGACACGTCTCGGGTAACCATCACGGGTACGGAGTCGCGGTTGGTGATGGCATCGGTAACCGGTTCCTTGCCTTTGGTGCAGGAGGCGGATAGAAACAGCATAACAACCGCCGGAATGACGGTTGCTATGCTATAGATTATAGTATGCTTCGTGGTAGTCAATTAGCGGATAGTGACTGTTTCGTTGATAATACCGCCTACCTTCACTTGGTCGCCCTTCTTGTAACCGAGGAAGAAAAGTTCCTCTACAGCAGGTGTATGGGTAGAGTAGGCTGCAATCATCTTGTTGGCCTCTTCAGCTACCGACTCGTCAACACGCTTAGCTTGATACAGCTTGTCGAGTACAGCGAAGTACTTGCAGCTGTTGAGGTTGTCATCATCGTTCCAGCGAGGAGATGCGGCATAGATGTTGGCCAGCAGGATGTAATAAGCGCCCTTGTTCCCGTTGAGGCTGATGGCACGTGTCACATAACCCTTGGCCTTGCTCAGTTGCTTGTCTGAGTTGAGGATGACAGCTGCCTTGTAGCAGTACTCGGCTTTACTCAGATTGGTGCTGTCGAGCTCGATAGCTTGGTCGAAGAATTCGATGGACTTGTTCACATCGCCACGCTTGAAGTAACGGTAGGCACATCCGGCAGCTGTCTCGGCTGTAGGTGCGATGTTGTGTGCGTACTCTGATGCATTGTAATATGCGTCAGACTCGGTACATGCGAGCATTCCCATAATGGATACCACCTTCTTCAGGTACTCGAGGTTGTCTTTGTTCTCTTCAATCTTGGGGGCATAAATCTTTTCAAGTTGCTCGCAATCGGCAGCACCGCTGTTGATGAAGTAGGCATCAACGTTCTCCTTGGTGGTGGCTACGGCCTTCAGCAGAGCTTCCTTCTGAGCCGATGTGCTGTTGTTGGCTGCTTCGGCGATAGCGTTGATGTGCTCTGACGCGGTGAGGTAGTCCTGGATGAGCTGCTCACGGTGGGTGTCATCGTTCTTGAATTTCTGGGTGGAGATCTTCATGAAGTCGCCGATGATGTAATATTGGTTTTTTGCTTTACCCAACTCGATGGCTTCTGAAAGCATCTCGTATGCCTTATTTGCGTCCATGCCAGGATAGTAGGTGATGTAGGTATGTGCCTTCTCGCCCTTTACATAGAAGTCTGTCCAAGGTGACTTTCTCAACATGTTCAACTTGTCGAGATACTTGAGCTGCTGGTCATATACGCTCATCAGCTCATCGGCATATTTCTTACGCTCGGTCATATCCTTGGTGGCTGCAATCAGGTTCTTCAGAATGACTGCACCATTGGTGTAGATGCTGTGTTGTGAAAAAGGTGCATCAGCGAATACCTTCTGCCAATAGGGGTATGCTTCAACGTAGTTCTTGGTCTTTACATACTCACCGTAGAGGCTGAGGTTGTTCAAGCAGTCGATGCTGTCTTGGCCGTGTCCGAAACGTGAACCGTCTTCTACTCCCTTCTGTGCCATAGCCACAGTAGAAGTCAATGCAAATAATGCGATAATAGCTTTAATTCTCATTGTTCATTAAATGTATTTAGTTGTTATTATTCTTGCTCCTATATTATTTTGACTGTTTCTTTAGATTAAAGTTTAATAACGGGTTACTCCCCTTCACTCAATCACTGTACCTTCCATTTGTCGAACCATCCTTCGTTGAAGGAGAGGCCTATGCTCAGGCGGAGGTAGTTCTCGGTAATCATGCCCGACCCTGGTGCAGGGCGTACGTGTACGGCTTGACCCGATATGTTGATGATGCTCTTGGCACTCCAACCGTTCATGATGGGAAGCCCTATGCCGATGGTGGCTCCATATTCGGTAGGGCCTTTGTACTCGCCTACATAGTAGTGTGAGGTGGCGTAGTGGAGTCCGGCACGGTAGCGTGTGCGGCGGAACAGCTTGCGGGTGATACGCTCGGGTATGTACTCGAAGCCCACCGATGCGCGGTGATAGTCGGCACCTTTGTAGCCGAAGAAGTTGGTGGCGCTGTATTGTTGTACGCTGTAGTCGGCGGCAAACGTAAGACGCTCGTCGTAGGTGTATGATATGCCGGCACCTATGCCTGCGGGGATGCTGAATGAGGATACACTCAGTGTGTCGTAGTTGGCGGTGCCGTTTGTAGATGTCACGTCAACCGTGTAGCCTTTATCATCAATGGTGTGTCCCAACTGGTAGGTGGCACCCAAGGTAATACGGTTTTTGCCGAACGTGGTCTGGTACTGCAAGCCGAGGTCAGTCTTGTAGGTGGTGATGTCGGCCTGGTACTGCTTGGTGCGGGTGCTGATTGACGATTCGCTGTATTGGTTGTATACGTAGTGGTAAACCTCTCCGTAAAGGTAGGCGAGATTGGCTCCTATGGAGAAGTTCTTGAAGGGGCTCCATCCGAGACCTATAGTTACCTGGCGCAGACCACCATCGCCATAGTAGCGGTTGGTAGTGGTCACCATGCCATCTTCGTCATCGCGGATAGTCTGTGTGTTGCTGAAGTTGTATCCGATATTCGAAAAGGGAGTCATGCCGATGGTCATACCCAACTTAGGCATTAGACGGAACTGCATGGCGAGGTAGTCGAAGGTGGTGTTGCGGGCATTCATCCTGACGTTACCTTCGGCAAAGTTGGTATTGTGTAGGCTCATCCCCACATCGAGAAGGAAGGTGAGTGTGTCTACAGCAGCATACGAGGCGGGGTTGAGCATGTTGATTTGGCTGCTGTTCTGCAAGCCGATGCCTGTGCCTCCCATACCTTTGTTTACGCCAACCTCTGCGATAGAAAGCTGTCCGAAACCATATCGCGTATATGGTGAATTCATTCCATTGTCTGCGAAAATGGGCAGTGTAAACAATGTTACGGCCAATATGGATAGTGCCTTGAATGCTCTCATTTGTTTAATGTTAAAATTCTGTTCAGTCCTTTTGCTACAAGCAAATTGTCTGCAAAGGTGCGACTTTTTGCCCGATTATCCAAGAGAAACGTACCACCGCCTGTTAAAAAAATCAAAAGTTTTGGGTATTTAAGATTACAGGCGCGTATGTATCCCTCGATTTCATAATGCACGCCTTGCAAAACACCTTCTCGGATGGCAGTTTCGGTGGTGTAGCCTATCTCAGTGCGCTCTCCAGTCTTGCTTACCAGTGGCAGTTTCCCTGTGAAGTGGTTGAGCGCCTTAAACCGCATGCCTATGCCAGGCGATATGTTGCCGCCAAGATAGATGCCTTCGGCTGTGACGATATCGTAGGTGATGGCGGTGCCTATGTCAATGACCAGCAGGTCATGTCCTGGTTTCTGTGCATAGGCTTCGGCTACTGCAGCCAAACGGTCGGGACCCAATGTCTCGGGTGTTTTGTAGGCGATGCGGAAGGGCAGCCTCAGTGTGGCCGACATGCGTAGACAAGGGTAGGGGAGAGTCTCGATGGCTTGTCCGATGGCTTCGCTGACGGGGATTACCGATGACACGATGGCATGGACTATTGAACTGTCGTGAGCCTTTTGAACAAGCAGTTCCGGCAGTTCGGTGTGCTCTACACGGGTGTGCTCGGTAAGGGTTTCGCCCTCAAAGAGCGAAACCTTGGCCGATGAGTTGCCTATGTCAATGATAAGATGCTGCACTCTTGCACTAAACTCTAAGCACTAAACACTAAACTTGCGCGATTGTTCTGCAATGAGTTCTGCATCGTCGAAGTAGTCAATGCGCATGGCTCGGCGTACGTCGGCCAGTGTGCCTGCGGCTACCTCACGAGCGGCTTCGCTGCCACGTTTCAGAATGTTGAATACGGCAGGAATGTCTTTCTCCCATTCTTTGCGGCGCTCGCGGATGGGAGTGAGCAACTCTTCCAGTATGGCAAAGAGGAATTTCTTAACCTTCACGTCGCCCAATCCGCCACGTTGGTAGTGCGCTTTCAACTCGTCCAGACTGCTGTAATCGGGCCAGTATTGGGCAAAGTGTTCGGGACGGCAGAAAGCATCGAGGTAGGTGAATACGGTGTTCCCTTCTACCTTACCTGGGTCTTCTACACGGATGTGGTCGGGGTCGGTATACATGCTCATTACACGCTTGCGCACCTCCTCGGATGAGTCGGAGAGGTAGATGCAGTTGCCCAGCGACTTCGACATCTTGGCTTTGCCGTCTGTACCTGGCAGGCGCATGCAGGCAGCATTGTCGGGCAGCAGTATCTCGGGCTCCACGAGGGTGTCGCCATAGATGCCGTTGAAGCGGCGTACGATTTCGCGTGCTTGCTCTATCATCGGCTGCTGATCCTCACCGGCAGGCACCGTGGTGGCACGGAAGGCTGTGATGTCCGATGCCTGGCTGATGGGGTAGGTGAAGAAGCCTACAGGGATACTTGTCTCGAAGTTGCGCATCTGAATTTCTGTCTTTACGGTCGGGTTGCGTTGCAAACGGCTAACAGTGACGAGGTTCATATAGTAGAATGCCAGTTCGCACAGTTCGGCTACTTGCGACTGTATGAAGATAGTGCTCTTCGCGGGGTCGATGCCACAAGCCAGATAGTCAAGAGCTACCTCGATGATGTTCTGGCGTATCTTCTCGGGATTGTCGGCATTGTCGGTCAGTGCTTGGGCATCGGCAATCATGATGAATATCTTGTCGAAGAGTCCTGAATTCTGCAACTCTACACGACGTCGCAGCGAACCTACGAAATGTCCCAAATGCAGACGTCCGGTAGGACGGTCACCTGTAAGAATTATCTTTCCCATTTTTCTAAGTGTGGTTTATGCTTAATACTATGTGTACTATACCTATTTATATAAAGCGGCTGCAAAATTACATAAAATCTTTCGATTTCCCGTAAAATGGAACTGCCTTTCTGAAAAAATATACTACTTTTGTCATTCATTTCTTTTAGATGTTAATGATTATGAGAAAGTCTATAGCGCTGTTGCTGATGCTGAGCCTGTCGGTGCTTGGCGTATCGGCCTTTACCGATTCGCTGCTTGTGCGTGATGCAAACGACTCTATCCGGGTGAGCCTCGTCACTTGTTCGCCTGGCACGGAGGTGTATGCCGTATATGGGCATACGGCTTTGCGTGTTGAAGTGCCTTCCGAAGGCATTGATGTGGCGGTCAACTATGGACTGTTCTCCTTTGAGGCACCTCACTTCGTGTGGCGTTTCATCAAGGGGGAGACCGACTATATGGTGGGTGCTGTGGGCTATCCTATGTTTGAGCGCGAATATACCGAGCGCGGCTCTTCGGTAACACTGCAGGAACTCAACCTTTCTGAACCCGAGAAGGTGGCGCTGGTCAGGTCGCTCGATGAGAACCTGCGCCCCGAGAACCGCGAATATCGCTACAACTTCCTATATAACAACTGCAGCACCAAGGCGCGCGACAAGGTAGAGGAGGTGCTTCATGGGCACCTTGCAGTAGGTGTGGCCGACTCGGTTTCCACGTATCGTAACATCCTGCATCAGTATACGGAGGGGTATCCTTGGCTGCAGTTTTGTATAGACTACCTGCTCGGCATAGAGGTCGACCGCCCCATCGGGATACGTGAGCAGATGTTTGCCCCTGAGTATCTGAGGAACTATACGGCTGCCGCGCAATTGGCCGTATCGGGACGTGAGTATCCGTATGTGGTGGATGAGCGGGTAGTGGCACCTATGGTCCCACAGCCCGATACCTTTACTTTTATGCTCACTCCCATGCAGCTGATGATACTGTTGTTGTTGTTCACGGCCTGTATCTGTACGCTTGAGTTCCTTGTCGAACGCCGTCAGTGGTGGTTCGATGTTCTGCTGCTTCTTGTACAGGGACTTATGGGGTGTGTGGTGGCATTCCTCTTCTTCTTTTCCGGGCATCCCACGGTGGGCAGCAATCTGCATGTGATATACCTCAATCCGTTGCCACTTCTCTTTATTCCCTTCATCGTGCGCGATATCGTGAAGGGAAGTAAGAGCATCCTCAGTTATGTGCTGGGGGCACTGCTTGCCATCTTTGTCGTGGTGTCGCTTTTGACTCATCAGTATATACAGCCTGCGGCCTATATGCTTGTTGCAGTATTGCTGTTGCGTGTGGTGCATAATGTATGGCTCTATCCTTGGATGTCGCGCATGCTTGTCCGTCGCAAGGCTGTGCGCTCGCGAGGAACCCATATACGTGCTGTGGCTTTGATGCTTCCCTTGCTGGTACCTGCTATGGCAAAAGCCAATACCAGCGGCAATGTGCCCAAGGTTGTGGTGGGTATTGTGGTCGACCAGCTACGTGCCGACTATTTGGAAAAGTATGTCCATCTCTATGGAGAGGATGGCTTCAAGAAGCTTTTTGCTGAAGGCCGCGTATATACCAACGGCTATTTTGAGCACGCTAATCCCGACCGTTCATCGGCCGTAGCCTCCGTGTATAGCGGTTCCACGCCCTACTATCACGGTATTACGGGCAACCGCTTCCTTGAACGTAAGAGTATGCGTGTGTTAGGAACTGTCGATGATGCTTCGTATGCAGGCATCAACACCTCTGATGCCACTTCGCCTGCTCGTCTGCTTGTAACTACGGTTACAGATGAGCTTAAGCTTGCCACCAAGGGGCATGCTTATGTGCTTTCGGTGGCACCGGAGCGTGATATGGCTGTCCTTGCTGGTGGTCATGCCCCCAATGCGGTAATCTGGCTGGCAGAGGACAAGGCGATGTGGGCCTCTTCGGACTATTATAATGGTGTTCCTGCTTGGGTGCGTCCCTTCAACCACCGTATCGGTACCCATTTCGACTGGAGTAATGTGGAGTGGGTTCCCTACTATCCTACCGGTGTGTATAGCTATTCTGCATACGATGGTGTGCCCAAGGCCTTCCGTCATACCTTTCGTGGGGGCGATGCCGAGGCGGTGCGTCGTTACAAGACCTCGGCATGTGTCAACGATGAGGTCACTCAGTTGGCTCAAGCCTGCATCGCGGGCAGCCTTTTCGGACGGAACAAGACCACCGATATGCTTTGCGTGGGCTATTATGCAGGCAATTACAAAAATCTCTCCGAATGGGAACATCCGATTGAACTGCAGGACATCTATTGTCGGCTCGACCGCAATATAGCCGACCTGCTACGTGCTGTAGATGAGAAGGTGGGTATTGATAATGCTCTCTTTTTTATCACCTCTACAGGCTATTCTGATGCTTATATGCCTGACAGCAGATACTTTACACTACCTACAGGTGAACTCAAGATGGAACGCTGCGTGACTTTGCTCAATATGTATCTCGGTGCTCTGTATGGCAAGGATAGCTATGTGGAGGGCTCGTTTCTCAATGAACTGTATCTCAATCATTCGCTTATTGAAAAACGCCAACTGAAGATGAAGGAGCTGCTCGATCGTTGCACCGAGTTTCTGAGTCAGGTGGCAGGTGTCAAGCGTGTATATCCGTCGCTCGACCTTCTTGCCGGTTCGGCCGATGCTGCTATGTGTAACAGCTACAATGCCGAACGTTCGGGTGATTTGATATTGGAGGTGTCGCCCGGATGGACCTTGGTCGATGAACGTTGGGGTGAGCGTGTCTACTATAATCGTGCCCACGTGCCTGTTCCCATCATATTGTATGGAGCAGGGATTGCCCCCGCAACCAGCCGATCACCCATCGCTGTGGAGAGTATAGCGCCTACCGTGTCGCACATATTACGTATCAGCGCGCCTAACAGTTGCTCGGCTCGTCCGGTCGAGTGATTATTCTTCGATATCTACCAGTCGAAATGTCTTGCTGAAGGTGAGGGTAGTGCCATTGTCGAGCTCAATCTCATACATACGGCCGTTGTTCTCGTACTTGCTGATATAGTTCTTGGGGAAGTGCTTCTTCGTCGTCGTGAGAATTCTTTTTGGCATCACGGCATCGGGCACCGAACCGTTGTCGCAGGTGACCTCCGTGCATAGACCTGTGCGGTCAAACTGCAGGTCAATGCCTCCTTTGAGCTTCACCTCATATTGAGTGAGACTGGCACGGCGCTCCATGTACACCTCCTTGAGGGGGATGTTCTTGAAGTATGTGAGCACGAATATCTTTGCGTTTTGAGGAAGCTCTCCGAAAGTAATGGGCAGTTCTTCGGCGTGGAGGGCTATGAAACCAAGCAGTGCAATGAACAGAGAAGCAAATCTTTTCATGATGGTGTTTTTTTATTGGAAACAATCAAGTTCTGCATTTTGATACAAATGTAGGTATAATTCGTAAAAGAAGAAACTGTAGCTCTGTTTTTTTAGGCTCGGAAGCAGGAAATTTAAGCTTTTGTGTAATCTATATTTCATATTTACAACTTACCGACATCTCTTATATGATGGTTCTTATATCACTTGCTCCGATATCTATCCACTTCTTATATAAAAGTTAATCATAAGTTCTGATTAAGTAATCACAAGTTCTGATTACTTAATTATAAGTTGTGATTAAGTAATCATAAGTTCTGATTTAATTTTACATCATAGCCGTTTAATTTTTTACATCATAGTTCTTGTGTCTTTATCCTCTCTGTCAGACAATAGTTTTCCCTTTTACAAGCAAAAATGTGGTCAGGTATAGACCAAAAGAAACTCACGCTCGTTGCAAAACGCACAAGTAAACTTGGCTTTTTACTCGCTTATTCGTACCTTTGCATCCATGTACGACTTGACGACGCGCGACATACAGTATCTGCAAGGGGTTGGCCCCCAACGGGCAGCTTTGCTGACCAAGGAGCTGGGAGTAACTTCTATGCACGATCTGCTTTACAACTTCCCTTACAAGTATGTCGATCGCAGTCGCCTCTACTACATCCATGAGATTGACGGCAACATGCCCTATATACAGCTTAAGGGAAAGATCTTGCGCTATGAGACCAACGGTACGGGACGTAAGATGCGCCTTGTAGCCCACTTCTCGGATGGTACGGGGGTGATAGACCTTGTGTGGTTCAACGGTGCCAAGTTTATTCCCAAGAACTATCCTGTAGGCGTGGAGTATATCGTATTCGGCAAGCCCACGATGTTTGGTGACCGCATCAATGTGGCACACCCTGATATAGATAAAGCTTCAGAGCTGTCGCTTTCTGCCATGGGCTTACAGCCTTATTACAGCACTACGGAGCGTATGAAACGCTGCGGACTCAACAGTAATGCCTTGCAGAAACTTGTGGGTAACCTCTTCGCCTTGTTTGAACGCATGCCTATCAGCGAGACCCTGCCCGAGTCGTTCGTGTGCGAACATCACCTTATGCCCCTTGCCGAGGCGCTCTATACCATCCACTTTCCCAAAGACCCCGAGACGTTACGCCGTGCCCAGTACCGACTCAAGTTCGAGGAACTCTTCTACGTGCAGCTCAGTATCCTGCGCTATAGCAAGGATCGCCGTCGCAAGTGCCGTGGACTCTGCTTCGCCAAGGTGGGCGACTTGTTCAATGAGTTCTACGCCAAGAAGCTCCCCTTTGAACTCACGGGGGCGCAGAAACGTGTCATCCGTGAGATGCGCCACGACATGAATAGCGGCCGCCAAATGAATCGCCTCCTGCAGGGCGACGTGGGTAGCGGAAAGACACTCGTGGCGCTCATGTCCTCGCTCATAGCCATCGGTAACGGCTACCAAGCCTGTATCATGGCACCTACCGAGATATTGGCCGAGCAGCACTATGCTACCCTCTCCTCGATGCTCGAAGGACTTCCCGTGCGTGTAGCCTTGCTTACTGGCAGCGTGAAGGGAAAGAATCGCAAGGAGGTGCTTGAAGGACTTATTCGTGGCGACATCCAGCTGCTTGTAGCCACCCATGCTGTGCTCGAAGATACGGTTCAGTTCTCGTCACTCGGATTCGTTGTCATCGATGAACAACACCGCTTCGGTGTAGCACAGCGTGCCAAACTGTGGACGAAGAACACCTTTCCACCACACGTGCTCGTAATGACAGCTACCCCCATCCCGCGTACCCTCGCCATGACACTCTACGGCGACCTCGACGTGAGTGTCATCGATGAGTTGCCTCCAGGTCGCAAGCCCATACAGACCATACACCAATATGATAACCGGCAGACACAGCTCTATCGTTTCATGGGCGAACAGATTGCACAAGGGCATCAGGTATACGTGGTATATCCCCTCATCAAGGAGAGTGAGAAGATAGACCTCAAGAACCTCGAGGAGGGCTATGTGCAGGTGTGCGAGGCTTTCCCGCATTGCGCCGTGAGCATGGTACACGGTAAGATGAAGCCTGCGGAGAAGGATGCCGAGATGCAGCGCTTCCTACAGCGTGAAACGCAGATTATGGTAGCCACAACTGTGATTGAGGTAGGCGTGAACGTGCCCAACGCCTCGGTGATGGTTGTTGAGAATGCAGAGCGTTTTGGCCTCTCGCAACTGCATCAGCTCAGGGGAAGGGTGGGGCGTGGCGCAGACCAATCGTACTGCGTGCTTGTGACCTCTGTGAAACTTTCTGAGGAGAGCAAGAAACGACTTGACATCATGGTGCGCACCAACGATGGTTTCGAGATTGCCGAAGCCGACCTCAAACTGCGTGGGCCAGGTGATCTTGAAGGTACCCAGCAGAGTGGCATCGCCTTTGACCTCAAAATTGCCAATATCGCCCGCGATGGACAGATCTTGGGACACGTGCGTGGCATTGCCGAGCGTATCACCGATGAAGACCCCGATGGGGTGCGCCCTGAGAATGCCCTCATGTGGCAGCAGCTCGAACGCCTGCGTAAGACTAATGTGAACTGGAGTGCCATCTCGTGATGGATGAATAGGTTCCCCTCCTTAGAAAACATTTGTGAAAAATCCTTATCAGTTTTGCTGTGTGTGATAAAAATCGTACCTTTGCAGTTTGAAATGTATAAGCGTGATAATTTTTTGTAACAATAATGAATATCAGAATAATCAGACATGCAGTTTTGGCTGTGGCGGTGGTGCTGACGGTACAGGCCTCAGGACAGGATGTGCTGGCAGCGCAAGCTCCTATGGACAGGCAGATGGCCAAGATTGATTCGGTGGTGCTTGATCGGCTCCTTAAAATCGAGGACTATGAGTATCCTGCACAGGACCTTTATCCCGAATGGAGTAATGAGTATGCCCATAAGTATACCAATGTGGTGATACCTGACTCTCTGCTCATCGACCTCACGGGATTTTGTATGCCTACAGAGAATACGAAGATCACCGACATTTTTGGCTATCGCCCTCGTCGCCGTCGTATGCACTACGGATTGGACGTAAAGGTGCAGCGTGGCGATACCATTCGTGCAGCCTTTGATGGTAAGGTGCGCTACGTCAGCTATCAGCGCCGTGGTTATGGCAATTATGTGGTGATACGTCATCCTAACGGCCTGGAAACACTGTATGCCCACTTGACGAAAAAAATGGTGGATGAGAATGAGGTGGTAAAGGCCGGTGACCCTATCGGACTGGGTGGCAATACGGGTCGTAGCACAGGTACGCATCTGCACTTTGAAACCCGTTTGTTGGGCAAGGCATTGAACCCGGCACTCTTCTTCGACTTCCCTAATCAGGATGTGACGGGCGATACCTACCTCTACACGAAACCCAAGAAGAAGGTGTATGACCCCAGCGATCCCGATACTTATTACAAGGTGCGCTCGGGCGACTCGCTTGGCCGTATCGCTGCCCGTAAGGGTACTACAGTGAAGAACCTTTGTAAGCTTAACGGTATCACGACGAAGACAATATTGCGTCCTGGACAGGTGTTGAGGCTGTACTAAATGAAAAAGTGAAGAGTCGCATGCGTTGCGGCCAAATCTTGTTGATAACTCTTAACTTTTCCTTCTTTCCTCTTAACTCATAAAGATATGGAAACCAACCAACAATTTGAACACATTATTGCTATTTGCCGCGACCTCTTCGCAAAGAAACTCAAGGACTATGGCGCAGCGTGGCGTATCATGCGTCCCACATCGGTTACCGACCAGATATTTATCAAAGCTAACCGTATACGCAGTATCGAGACCAAGAGGACATCGATGGTCGATGAGGGAATACGTTCAGAATTTATCGGTATTGTCAACTATGGCATCGTGGCTCTCATACAGTTGGAGTTGGGCTATGCCGAGGCCGATGATATGATGCCTGAGTCGGCATTGGCCAAGTATGACGAATATGCCACCAAGGCACTGAACCTGATGAAGGCCAAGAATCATGACTACGATGAGGCGTGGCGTGGCATGCGCATCAGTTCGTACACAGACCTCATATTAATGAAGATATATCGTACCAAGCAAATAGAGGGCAACGAAGGACATACCATTGTATCGGAAGGTATCGATGCCAACTATATGGATATGATAAACTATGCGGTGTTTGGGCTGATAAAGATTGACTTTGGAGAGTGAACAGCACTGCAAACATAGTCAGGAATATCATCATCAATAGCCTCCGTTTCGCTTTGGCTCTGGTGTTTGCTTTCTCGGGATTCGTGAAGGCGGTAGACCCTATGGGCACGGTATATAAGATGGCCGACTATGCCGAAGCCTTCGGTGTGGCGGTACATCCTGCATGGCTGTTGGTTGGGACGTGGCTGCTCATAGCTGTGGAGTATGTGATGGGTGTGGCTCTTTTTTTCGGGCTATACCGTAGGTTCTACTTATGGTGTATGACGTTATTTTTAGCAGTGATGACACCGTTTACATTGTTTCTTGCGCTAACCAACCCGGTAAACGACTGCGGATGCTTTGGCGATGCAGTGGTACTCACCAACTGGCAGACTTTCGGGAAGAATTTGGTACTGCTGCTGATGACGGTGGTAGTATTGGCAAACAATCGTTGCCTTCTGCGTGTCATTTCAGAGCGGATGCAGTGGCTGGTGTTTGTGTTCGCATTAGGTTCCGTGGTGGTATTTACGCAGTACAATATGCGCCATCTGCCGATAATGGACTTTCGCCCGTATAGTATTGGTACCAACATCGTGGAGGCCATGACAGTGCCCGAAGGTGCACCTCAGGATGTGTATGAAACTTACTTTGTGATAGAGAAGGATGGCGAGCAGCGTACCGTGTCGGCCGATGAGTATGTTGACTCTACGTGGGTATTCGTGTCACGCCAGAGTCGACTGGTGAGTCGTGGACATGTGCCTCCTATCACTGATTTCCATCTGGCTTCTCTTGATGGTGAGGATATGACTTGGGAGGTGTTGGAACAACCTGGATACACCTTTCTGGTAGTGGCCAACGACCTGAAACGCACGAACGAGGGTATGTTTGATGTCGTAAATGACCTGTACGACTATGCGAAGGTCAACGGCTATGCCTTCTATATGCTCACTTCATCGAGCAATCAGGTGATAGCTGACTGGACGGAGCATACAGGAGCCACCTATTCCTATCTGCAGGCCGATGACATATTGCTCAAGACAATGATACGTTCCAACCCTGGGCTCATTGTGTTGAACGATGCTACGATAGTGGGTAAGTGGAGCGCTTCCGATATGCCGCGCGACGGACAACTGACACTCCCCATGGAGCGTAACAAGGCTCTGGTGATGACGGCACGAGAAGTGAGAGCCGCTCACGTGGCAATGGCATTGTGGATGTTCTTCCCACTGCTGCTCCTTGTGGCGATTGATAAGAACCTTAGGAACAAGAATACAAAACAACATAACAGTAGTATTAATAACTAAAAAACGACAAGAAAATGAGAAAGAACATTGTAGCAGGAAACTGGAAAATGAACAAAACCCTTCAAGAGGGTGTTGCTTTGGCAACAGAGTTGAATGCAGCGTTGGCAGCTGACAAGCCCAACTGCGAGGTTATCATTTGCACACCATTTATCCACTTGGCATCAGTGACTCCTATCGTAGACAAGGGTATTATCGCTGTCGGTGCTGAAAACTGCGCTGATAAGGCATCCGGAGCATATACAGGTGAGGTGAGTGCTGCTATGGTAGCTTCTACTGGTGCGCAGTACGTTATCCTCGGTCACTCAGAGCGTCGTGCTTATTATGGTGAGACTCCCGAGATTCTCAAGGAGAAGGTTCTCTTGGCATTGGCCAACGGCTTGACTCCCATCTTCTGCATCGGTGAGGTGCTGGAGGAACGTGAGGCTGGCAAGCAGAACGAAGTGGTTTACAATCAGCTCGAAGGCTCGCTCTTCGGACTCTCTGCTGAGGACTTCTCTAAGATTGTGCTCGCTTACGAACCCGTATGGGCTATTGGTACTGGCAAGACCGCTACTGCAGAGCAGGCTCAGGAGATTCACGCTTACATTCGCTCAGTGATTGCCAAGCAGTTTGGTAAGGAAGTTGCTGATAACACTTCTATTCTCTATGGCGGTAGCTGCAAACCCTCAAATGCCAAGGAACTTTTCGCAAATCCTGACGTGGATGGTGGCCTTATCGGTGGTGCTGCTCTGAAGGTAGAAGACTTCAAGGGTATCATTGACGCATTTAAGTAATACTTGTTTTATTTTCAGAGAACCCTGGAACTCTTGTATCTCAGGGTTCTCTGAATAATATTTTTCTTATGAAAAAGATAGGTGTATTGTTAGCAACTTTGTTCTCTCTCCCCCTTGCTGCCCAGGACAATATCATAGACCAGTTGGCTCGTCCCGTTCCTGGTCAAGGGGTAATCACCATTCATCAGGATGCACGCCTCAATGCGCTGCTCGGTAAAGTGTATGACCCTGCGCAGGGCAAAGGCAAGAAGATACAGACAGTAGGCTACCGCATACAGATTTATGCTGGAGGCAATACACGCTATGCCAAGGAGGAGGCGCAGAAGGCGGCTCGGTACGTCAAGGATAACTATCCCGACATACCGGTATACCCCGAATTCGTGTCACCTCGATGGGTGTGCCGCGTAGGCGACTACAAAACCATTGAAGAGGCCGATCAGGCCATGCGTATGCTCAAAAAGTCGAGCAGTTTTAAGGAAATTGTTATCCTTCCCAACCAGTTGATAAATATATTATTGTAAAGCGCTACTATGAACTTGACGAATAATCCGGGCAACTATCCCGTAGATGAACGTAACCCCGAATTAGAAGAACACTATCGCCTGATACTTGGTCTGTTAGGTGAAGATGCCGAGCGCGAGGGATTGGTGAAGACTCCTCAACGTGTAGCGCGTGCTATGCAGACACTCACACGTGGTTACCGTATGGATCCTAAAGCGGTGCTCAATTCAGCAAAGTTCAAGGAAGATTACAGCCAGATGGTTATTGTCAAGAACATCGACTTCTACTCCCTCTGTGAACACCATATGTTGCCCTTCTTCGGCAAGGTACACGTAGCTTACATTCCTAACGGCTACATCACGGGACTGAGCAAGATAGCCCGTGTGGTTGACATTTTCTCGCATCGTCTACAGGTACAAGAGCGTATGACGTTGCAGATCAAGGAATGCATACAAGAAACCCTCAATCCCTTAGGCGTAATGGTGGTAGTAGAGGCACAGCACATGTGCATGCAGATGCGTGGTGTAGAGAAGCAAAATTCCATTACTACAACCTCTGACTTTACAGGAGCCTTCAATCAGGCCAAGACGCGCGAGGAGTTTATGAATCTCATTCGTGGCTGATTGATAGGGGCGGGTGTTGATTCTTTTTAAGCTTATTGTGATGTGCATGTGCACGTTAGGCCAGTTCCTGTTTCACGTGCCTATCACACGGTCGCCTAATCGCTTTGCCATCTGCTGCTTGATTTCCATTAATTGCTTGTAGCGAGCCATGACCTCTGCGCATAGAACAGGGTCGTTTGCCACTGAGGGCTGGCGCAGTTGGTTAAGCGCCTCTTTCAGCTCCATCTCCACGATAGCCATCTTGTAATCGATAAGCAGGTGTGGCACAATCTCGTGCAGGCGTTCGGCTTCGTCTATGACTGTTTGTGTCTTCGAGTGGTATTTGCTCAGTTGGTATTTGTCTTCGGCCAAGTCTGCTGCCAACTTGCTATATTCGGGATTGGCGTGGGCTATGAAGTGGCGTTCGGCAGAGAAGCCTTCATCGTGGAGGTGTAACATCAGTTCGTCGAGCAGTTGCCTGAATAGGGGAGTGGTGAACGTGAGGGAATCTTGTGTCAGGTCTGCCACTACAAACTCGGCTACGCATATAGTCTCTATACTGCCGTCTTCATTCTCCTCCTGGTATATCGTCTTCTCGCCGTGCCGTATCAACTGCTGAATGATGAGTAGCTCTTTCGGGTAGAGGGGGCCTCTCTCGTTGTTCCTGTTGTCCTGGATATTTGTGGGCTGCAACGCTCCTGCACCCTCGGTGCCTTCAAGGTTCCCGGCATTTGGCAAGCTCTCGGGGATGGCCGGGTTTTCCTGGATGCTTGTATTGTCTCTTCCTTGATTGTCGGTCGTGTTCTTTTTCTCCTGGGGCGATGTGGCCTTTTCCTGCTTCAGCTCGGCAACCTTGGCAACAAGGATGCGCTCTTCTACATGCAACATTTGGCTGCACTCCTTGATATATTCGGAGCGCACGATGGCCTCGGGGATGACGGAGATGCTCTTCACTATGTCTTTGATGAGCTCGGCCCGTTTGTAAGGGTCGCCAGCCGCATCGCTCATCAGGAGGTTGGTCTTGAAGCGGATGAAGTCCACCTCGTGTGCTGCGATATACGCTTGGAATTCCGTAGCGTTGTGCTTGCGGGCAAAGCTGTCGGGGTCGTCACCGTCGGGCAACAGCATGACCTTGATGTTCATGCCCTCCTCAAGCAGCATGTCAATACCACGTATAGAAGCCTTGATGCCCGCCATGTCGCCATCGTAGAGTACGGTGATGTTGTTGGTGAAGCGGTGTATCATGCGTATCTGTCCTGAGGTGAGCGAGGTGCCCGATGAGGCAACCACATTCTCGACACCCGCCTGATGCATGGAGATGACATCGGTGTATCCCTCTACGAGGAAGCACTTGTCTTGCTTCACGATGGCTTGCTTGGCAAAGTATATGCCGTATAGCTCGCGGCTCTTGTGATATATCTCCGACTCGGGCGAGTTGACATACTTGGCCACCTTCGAGTCGGTCTTCAGTACGCGCCCCCCGAAGGCCACTACTTTGCCCGAAAGGGTGTGCACAGGGAACATGACACGTCCCCAGAAACGGTCGCGCAACTGGCCATCGTCGCGGGTGTAGCATAAGCCGGTCTTCACTAAGTAATCCGTGTTGAATCCACGTTTCTTGGCCTCATTGACCAATGCATCGCGGCTATCGGTGCTGAATCCCAATTGAAACTTACGGATAATGTCGTCGCGGAAACCACGTTGGCGGAAATAACTCATGCCTATGGCCTGTCCGTCGGGATGGGTGTGCAGGATGTCCTGAAAATAGCGGTTGGCAAAGTCGTTGACCAGGAAGAGACTCTCGCGCACGCTCTGTGCCTGTTTCTCCTCATCGGAGAGCTCACGCTCCTTCACCTCTATGCCATACTTCTTGGCCAACCATTTCAGCGCTTCGTAGTAGTTGAGCTGCTCATGCTCCATGATGAAGTGTACCGCGTTACCGCCCTTTCCGCAACTGAAGCATTTGCATAGCCCCTTGCTGGGCGACACGCTGAACGACGGTGTCTTCTCGTTGTGGAAGGGGCACAGACCGATATAGTTGACACCCCTTCGGCGCAGGGTGACAAACTCTGATACCACATCCACAATTTGTGCGGCATCCATGATACGGTCTATCGTCGCTTGTTCAATCATTCCTTTCGCAAAAGTACGCAATATTCCACTAACTACAGCTCTTGGACTCCAATTTTTTTTCGTCTTCCCATGCAATAGCCTTCTTCTTTTATACTGACCTGCCGTCATAGCTCTCTTCCGAGTCAGGGCACTGTTATGTTCTGTTTGTGTAAGTAGGCATTTGATGAGTATAAAAAAGAGGGTGTATCGTGTGATTCACCCTCAAAACAAAATCAGAGAAAACGGTAATTATCCTTTCTGGGATTTATCACCATATCCATAGTGACCGTAATGGCCATACTTGCCGTAACCATAGCGACCATATTTGCCATATTTCCCATAGCCGTAGTAGTAGCCATACTTGCGCTTGGTCATATCCACACCGTTAAGAACGATGCTCATATTTTTCAGTTTGCCTTCAGCATAGAGTGAATTCACCAGATTCAGATCATTCTTAGCCGTATAATCTGCACGACAAACATATACACTGGCATCGGCAACACGTGCGATAATCAGTGTGTCGGTAACAAGGCCTACAGGTGCGGTATCAAGCAATACGTAGTCATATTTCTCAGAGAGGAACTTAATCGCATTGTCTAAGTTTACCTTCGAAAGCAACTCCGCAGGATTGGGAGGAACAATACCTGCAGGGAGGATGTCCAAATTAGCGCTTAGGCCAGAAGGGATTATCTGGTCAAACAACAATTGCTTGTCGTTAGGGTCACCGGCCAAGAATGCTGTAATACCTTTTGAACGATCGGCAAAGCCGAACATCTCGGCCAAGCGGGGTTTTCTAATATCAAGTCCGAACAGGATGACCTTCTTGCCCAGAAGAGCCAAACTCATGGCAAGATTGGAAGACACAAAAGTCTTTCCCTCACCTGACGTGGTAGATGTAAACTGGATAACTTTCTTCTCGGGACTACCAAGTACAAACTGCAGATTCGTACGGATTGAACGGAATGTTTCGGCCATCATGTCATTGTCGTTCTCGCGAACAACAATACCACGTTGACCCTTCTTCAAGTTGTGGGCAACTGCGACATCACCGAGTATTGGCACTTTGGTCAGCTTCTCCAAGTCATTACGTCCCTCAATCTTGTAGCGTAACAGTTCCATTAGATATATGATGGCAACGGGAATGGCACAGCCCATCACCAAAGCCACCAATAAAATCATACTACGCTTGGGAGATACGGGATAGTCGTTGGCCAATGCAGCATCGATAATCTTGGCATTATCGGCCGTGGCAGCCAATGCTATGGAGTTCTCCTCGCGCTTTTGCAGAAGCATCAAATACAACCCCGACTTTACTTCCTGCTGACGCTCGTAGCCCATCAATATCTTTTCTTGCGTAGGAGCGTCACCCTTCTTTGAGTCAAACTTAGCCGTCTGACGTTCGATGTCACGTTTCTGAATAGTCAAAGATGTATAAAGAGATTCTATCGAGGTCTTGATTGTTTTCGCCAACAAGTCTACGCTCATCGTGATATCTATTACCGCAGGATTACTCTCGCTCGCGGTACGCAACATCCTGTTACGTTCGACAACGCCTTCATTATACTTGCTGATAAGCGAGCTTAAAGAAGCGTCAGTCAAGCCTACATTACCAGGGATGGCCTGAAGGTGATTCTCCGGTTTGTTGACATAGTTGCGCAAATAGGTTACCAAGTTCAATTGAGTAGCTATCTCCACGCTTTTCTTCTCATACTCGGAGCTTGCCTCCAAGATTTTCTGAGCATCTCCGACAACTGTAGTCAAACCGGAATTCTTTTTGTATTGAGCCATTTCGAATTCAGTAGCATCCAGCTCGGCTGAAACGAGATCAAGACGTTCCTTAATAAACTCCTCTGTTTTCATCGCAACAATGTTCTTGTCGTTGTTGTTCTCACGATTATATGCTGCGACCAGACTGTTTACAAAGTCCATACCACGCCTCTTGTTGACATCGAGATAAGAAATATATGCAACAGAGGTTGTCTTGGAAGTAGGTTCTATAGAAAGATTGCCCAAACAGCTTTTTGCCATTTTTATGGGAGGAACTATTGAAACCAACAAGGTCTGTCCTTCTGGTAACTCCAACATTCCTTTGGAAAGGATTAACTGTCCGACAGGCGATTCAAGTACGTATGGAAAAGCTGACACATACTTCTCATACTCCATGAGTTCGCCATTTTGATCCTTATAATCATATTCTATTTTATACTCCGTGGAATCCTGACTGCTAATTCTAAGAGTAAATCCTCTGGTAAGTTTCTCTAAATCCTCATCGGAAATCTGTACCTCTATTGGATACTCGCCATATATGACACGCTGGCTGATACGTCCTTTCAGTTGGTATGTGGTATACATGCCCATATCGAGGATCGCCTGTCTGATCATAGACTTGGATCGCATTATCTCAATCTCGTTGTCTATACCACCTGTAGTCCCCATAAAGCCAAAATCTTGCATTGCCATCATTTGGTTTTGGAACGAACCCTTCTTCTCGTCGTTAATCATGACCGTAGCTTGTATCCTATACACAGGGGTTGCATATCTGAGGTGTACAAAAGCACACAGCAAACACAAAATGATAGAAACTGCGAACCATTTCCAGTGGATTATCAATTTCATAAAGATAATCTTAAAATCGAAACCGCTCTCTTCTTCTTCCAACTTGTTTATATTGAGATTTTCGTTATTCATAGCTTAAAAACTTAATTCATCAATTTACTTATAAACTAAACACCTATCATCTAAGGATGTTAAACAAAAGGTTGGCTACTGAAATCATAATCGATGTGGCTGAGAACCAAAGTGATGTTGTGCTGCCTATATCCGAGTTTCGTGCTTTTGCCTTATTGGGCTCAACATACAAAACATCGTTCTGCTGTAAATAATAATAGGGAGAATACACAATATTGGCATCGTTTAGATTTAATGGAACAATCTTTTTGGTGCCATCAGCGTTTTCTCTAATCAACTTGATTCCGTCTCGTTTGCCGTATATAGTAAGATCGCCGGCCAATGCAAGCGCTTCAAATACGTTTACCTTCTCGTTGGATATGTTGTATGAGTTAGGTCTTAAGACTTCGCCTAATACTGATATCTTATAGCTGACAATACGAACATTAACAATAGGGTCGCTCTTGAAGTTTTTTCTTAGCTTATCTTTAATCATCGTTTCGGCTTCAGTCTTGGTCATTCCACCCACATGCAATAGGCCTAATGTAGGAAAATCTATAAATCCTGCATTGTCAACCAGATAGGTTTGCAAGGTGGGCTGAGATGTGACGTATCGTGCGGCTGTCTGTACTGTTCCGACTGTCAAGTTGAACGGTATGGCCGCCTCCATATCTTCACTACTAACCGTTATGGTTAGCATGTCCTTTGGCTGTATTTTTGCATCATATAGTTTTGAAACTACAGTGGTGTCCAGCATTCTACTGTTTTGAAGATAAGGTACTTGCTTATAAGAAGTACATGAAGCTGTCAACAATATAGCGGCAGCAAAAAACAATATTTTAGACTTCTTTCTCATATATATAATTTTATTTTAGTCAATTAACCTCGCAAAGATACAATAAAATATTTATCCTTTCCTCTTTTTTATTCAAAAAAATAACATCTTACTATTTTACTTATGTCGGAAGGTGGCAAATTAAATAATCCTGTACCAACATTTGCCTAACTCTAAACTTTTGCGTACTTTTGCGGAAAAATTGACTGATATGGGATTTTTAGGAAATTTATTTCGCAAAAAAACAACGGACGAGGAGACTAAAGTCGGCGGTATCGAGGACTTCATGACTCTCATCCGTGTATATTACCAGGCTGTGATGGCGAGCAACTTAGGCATCAGTAACATCAATATGCTTCCAGACCTTGCCATGTTCAAGCGCACGCTGAAGGTGGCCACGCAAAATAACAAGTTGGGTATTGCCGAGAAGTCGCGTTGCAAGAAGATGCTGATGCAGATATACAACCTTAATGAGGATTTCTTCAAAGAGATAGACAACTCTATCAAGAAGAATTGCCGTAATGTGAATATGGTGAACAGCTACTTCTTCCAGTTCCAACGCTTCAACGAGAGCCTGATGATGGCTGTCAGCAACGAGATGAAGTACACTATGCGTATCCCTTTCAAGAAGATGCTGTATACCCAGACTGAGGCTGCCATCAACAATATCCTCACCAAAAACAATTGGAAGGATGAAGCGATGTTCAAGACCGTAGGTGCCGTGCGCCAGCTGCAGCAAGCATTGGGCTACTCAGGTGTCTGGATGACCGATTTTGTGTTCAACGTCATACGCCTCGCCAAAAAGGAGCCCAAGAAGAAAGACGCATGACATCTCCTATGCCGTCGTTCGAGCAGCATCCTCTAAAACCCTTTCTGCCGGCAAACGCCAAAGTGTTGATGTTAGGAAGTTTTCCGCCCCAACAGAAACGTTGGAGCATGGATTTCTTTTACCCCAACTTTCAGAACGACATGTGGCGCATCATGGGGATCATCTTCTTTGCTGACAAGAATATCTTTGTCGATAGCATAGGCAAGTGTTTCCGCCAAAGGGAGATAATGCAATTTGCCGAAGAAGTGGGAATTGCCATGTATGACACGGCAGAGGTGGTGCGGCGTTTAAGGGACAATGCATCGGATAGTTACCTTGAAATTGTACGTCCTACCGACATTGAAGGGCTATTGTCACAACTCCCCCAGTGTCGTGCCATTGCCACTACCGGTGAAAAAGCTACCGAAGAAGTCATAGCACAATACGGGGTACATAAACCGAAGATTGGCGATGCCATAGCATTACAAATAGGACGGCGCACCCTATCGCTATACCGCATGCCATCCAGCTCAAGAGCATACCCGCTTGCCATCGAAAAGAAGGCGTCGTACTACCACGCCATGTTTCGCGACTTAGAAATGCTCTAATCAAATGGAGATAGCACCAAAATCGTGCTTTCGGGAGGTGCTCGGCAGGGTTTCTTTCCTGTTTTTCTCGTTTTTTCTGTTCATTTCTTTCTTTTCTTCAAAAAAAAGGCTACATTTGTAACGAAGTTTGGTTAAGATGACGGAAGTAGATGAAATTGTAATCAAAAACTTTGAGTCGAAGCTAAGCCGATTGATGGACGCGTATACGCAAGTTTCTGAAGAGAACACCCTGTTGCGTGAACAGCTGGACCGCCAATCCGCAGAGTTAGGCAAAGCGCGCGAACAATATGCATTACTCGAAAAGTCTTATTCAGACCTCAGACTGGCCAAGATAATCAGTGCCACCGACGATGAAATCGGTGATACACAGAAGCGATTATCCAAGTTAGTGCGTGAAGTGGACAAGTGCATAGCACTACTCAATGCATCAGAGCAAAAAGAAGACATGCTATGACACCGACCAACCTACTGAGAATAAAGGTGATTATTGCAGGGATGACATTCTTTCTCAAGATTGACCCCAAGGAGGAAGAGGCTATCCGCAAAGCAATAAAACACATAGATGATAAGTTGAACGTGTACCGTGAGCATTTTCCGGGACAGAGTACTGAAAAGTACCTTGCTATGGTAGCACTCCACATCGGGACGATGTACCAACAAGAGAAAATGCGAACAGACACTCGTCCTTACCAAAACAAGTTCGAAGAGCTCAGTATCAAGCTTGACGAATATCTGGCAGGGAACGGCATTGACGTTTGACCTATTACATATAAAGGTATAACCACGCACTACTGTAGCGCTTAGGGATGAACATCCTTGGTGCTGATAGTAGTGCTTTTTTAATAATTAAACTAAAGTAATAAAGTATGACGTATTTAATACCAGCAATTGTCGGAGTAGTCGGCCTTATTCTTGGAGCCGCACTCACCTACTTTATCGCCATTTCTGGTGCGAAATCGAAGGCCAAGCGCATCTTGCAGGATGCCGAGGCACAAGGCGAAGTGATGAAAAAGAACAAACTTCTTGAAGTAAAGGAGAAATTCCTCAACAAGAAAGCAGAGTTGGAAAAAGAGGTTGCCGCACGCAGCCAGAAACTGCAGCAGTCAGAGAGCCGCGTCAAGCAACGCGAGCTACAGCTTAACCAGCAGCAAAGCGAGAACCAGCGGAAACGCAATGAAATAGAAGCCATCAAGGCCAACCTTGACGAACAACTGCAAATCGTCAGTCAAAAACAAGAAGAGCTCGAAACGCTGCAAAACGAAGAACGCCAGCGTCTTGAGGTTATTAGTGGCCTGTCGGCAGACGTAGCACGTGAGCAGTTGGTAGAGTCGCTCAAGGAAGAGGCTAAGACTCAAGCCGCCGCCTACATCAACGAGGTCATAGATGACGCTAAGATGACGGCCAACAAAGAGGCCAAGCGCATCGTCATCCAGTCAATCCAGCGAGTGGCCACAGAAACAGCCATCGAAAACTCCGTAACCGTATTCCATATCGACTCTGACGAGATGAAAGGACGCATCATCGGTCGCGAAGGGCGTAATATCCGTGCTCTCGAGGCTGCCACAGGCGTAGAAATAGTTGTTGACGACACTCCCGAAGCTATTGTCCTCTCGGCCTTCGACCCCGTACGCCGCGAGATTGCCCGTCTAGCGCTCCATCAGCTGGTGACCGATGGTCGCATACACCCCGCACGCATCGAAGAGGTGGTAGCCAAGGTCAAGAAACAGGTAGAGGAAGAGATTATCGAGACAGGTAAGCGTACTACCATTGATTTGGGTGTACATGGCTTGCACCCTGAGCTCATCCGCATCATCGGCAAGATGAAATACCGTTCCTCATACGGCCAGAACCTGCTGCAGCATGCCCGCGAAACTGCCAACCTCTGCGCCGTAATGGCCTCGGAACTGGGGCTCAACCCCAAGAAAGCCAAGCGGGCAGGCCTCTTGCACGATATAGGCAAGGTGCCCGACGAAGAGAACGAACTGCCCCATGCACTCTACGGTATGAAGCTGGCTGAGAAGTATAAGGAGAAGCCCGAGATATGCAACGCTATCGGTGCTCACCACGACGAGACAGAGATGACTACCCTGTTGGCACCTATCGTGCAAGTGTGCGACGCCATCTCAGGAGCACGTCCTGGAGCACGTCGCGAAATCGTAGAGGCATATATGAAGCGCCTCAACGACCTTGAGCAGCTGGCTTCGTCATATCCCGGTGTCACCAAGACTTACGCCATTCAGGCCGGACGCGAGCTCCGCGTCATCGTTGGTGCCGACAAGATCGATGACAAGACCACCGAGACACTCTCAGCGGAAATCGCCAAGAAGATACAGGATGAAATGACCTATCCGGGTCAGGTAAAGATTACTGTCATCAGAGAGACACGCGCCGTAAGCTACGCACGCTAATCCACTCTCCCGACGAGCTTATACATACACAGGCAGCACCATTTCAGGCGCTGCCTGTATTGTTTTTAAACCTTGTTATTTCTAAAAAAACGGGCATCAACGATGGTTATTCACAGATTAATTCGTATCTTTGCCTCGATTATCACCACAAACTATCGGGGTTGACTGGATTTGACAGCGGGCCGAGATGGTGTGTAAGCATGCAGTGCGTTGCTTGGTTAGCACTTAAATATCAATCTTGCAGAAAATTAATTGGCGAAAACAACTACGCTCTCGCTGCTTAATCGAAGTACAGTAGATAAGCTTTATTTCGGCACAAGGTGCTGAAACGAGACATCACCCGAACGCTGTTTTTCCGAAGCTCGTCGATACGGTGGTGCAGTAAAATCGGAGATAGCCGTTGGCGGCCTTGCGCCATAGGTGAAACTTTAGAGGATAAGGTGCAAGTTGGTGGCTTTGGTCTTGTTTGCACACGAAAACCGAAGGCAAAGATAAGCATGTAGAAAGCACATGATTTCCTCGTTTGGACGAGGGTTCGATTCCCTCCAGCTCCACGGATGAGAAAGGCAATTGCCTTTCTCTTTTTTATTTTCTCGTTTTTACGCTTAGCGCGAAGATACTTACACTCGCTGTAATAAATATTCAAGACCTGCCTTAGCACTTGGCTTGTCCAAGAAGCTTGATATTTCTCGCTCGTTTGTCCGTATCTTTATGGCTTCGCCAAGAAGATACTTGCACTCGCTGTGAAAAATACTGGAACAAGTTTCGTATTTCTCGCTCGTTTGTCCGTATCTTTGCAGTATGATAAGCAAAAAACTACAAATCCTCATCATCTGTTTACTTAGCTGCATGGCGATGAGCACTTCGGCACAGTCGCAACGCAAGACTGTAGAGAAACGCTTGAAGGAGTATTTTCGCACCTACCAATCGAAAGAGGTGGAGACTGGCACATGCAAGTTGGTGCGTTTTCAGCTCAACGCCGGGAAGAGGACACTGGCCATCCATGCCAATGCCAACTTCGGCTACCAACCCTTCCGCCCGGAGACAACGGAACAGATATACAGCGATATACGAAAGAGGTTGCCTGGCCCCGTCAACTATTATGATATCGCCGTATTCGTGGGTGACAAGAGTATTGACGACCTCATCCCTAACATCTACCGCAAGGTGAAGGACGATACACGGTTATGGGGCAAGATTTCGCATCGCAGTGCTCCTTGGGTGACCAATACGTCGCTTCCTTACACCGTCAGCAGAGGGTTGCAGGGACGCCATCTGGCCATCACTCCCAGCCACGGCCGCTACTACAAGAACGATGAGATGTGCTGGAAGTGGCAGCGCCCGTCGCTCTACGCCACACGTGAGGATCTGCTGTCACAGTCCATTGTGGTGCCTTACCTGATGCCGATGCTCGAGAATGCGGGGGCGGTGGTGTTCAGTGCGCGTGAGCGCGACCGCCAGCCTCACGACATTATCGTAGACAATGATGTGAACTCCAGTGATTGTGGACTTTACATCGAGGAGAAGCACCGTAAGACCCATTGGGAAGATGGCGCACAGGGCTTTGCCATCCCTGACGGTGCATTGCTGCACGGGGAGAACCCCTTTCACCAAGGTAGCAGCCGTATCATGCGTACAGCAGGTCACGAGAAATCGGCCGAAGGGGCTGCCCTGTGGGTTCCCTCCATCCCCGAGCGTGGGTATTATGCGGTATATGCCAGCTATCAGAGCTTCCCGTCGAGCGTGCCCGATGCCGAGTATCTGGTGTTGCATGCGGGCGGCACTACCCGCATTAGAGTGAATCAGCAGATGGGTGGTGGCACATGGGTATACTTGGGTACCTTCGAATTTAAGCGCGGGCAGCATGACAATCAGATGGTGGTACTCACCAACCGGAGTGCCCATACGGGAGTGGTCAGTGCCGATGCCATCCGCTTCGGGGGAGGCACTGCCCTTGTCAGCCGCTCCGATACCATCCACACGAGTTCCCTGCCCCGCTACTACGAGGGTGCCCGCTACCAAGCGCAATGGGCGGGATTCCCCACCCGCTGCTATGCCTGCTACGATGGCGAGAAAGACTATGCCGAAGACATCAACAGCCGCTCGCTTGTCACCAACTATCTGTTGGGGGGCTCCGTCTATTGCTCCGACAGTATAGGGTTGCGCGTACCCATAGAGCTGACCCTCGGACTGCATACTGATGCGGGCATACGGGAAGACGACACCACCATAGGCACTTTGGGCATATACACCACTGACTACAACAATAGCCGCCTGGCTGGCGGTATGCTCTCGCGTCACACCTCGCGCGACCTCACCGACATAGTGCAGAGTTATATCATCCGTGATGTGAACCACCAGTGCACCGCTGCTACCACCACAGACGAGGATGGCAAGGTAGTGCGCCCCTTCACCCGCCGCAGCATGTGGAACCGCAACTACAGCGAGTCGCGTCTCCCCGAAGTGCCTTCATGCATCATTGAGCTGCTGTCGCATCAGAACTTTGCCGATATGCGCTATGCCCACGACCCACACTTCAAGTTCACCGCCTCCCGCGCTATATATAAAGGTATACTCCGCTACACAGCCGGGATGCACGCCACCCAGTATACTGTACAGCCCCTTCCTGTACACGCTTTTGCTATCGACTTTGCAGGCACGGGTAAGGTGCGCCTCTCATGGCGACCCACCAAAGATGAGTTGGAGCCGTCGGCCACCCCCGATGGGTATATCCTCTACACACGTACCGACAGTGCAGGATGGGACAATGGTCAACGTATCGGTAGCACTACCGCCTGCGAGGTGACCCTCCAGCCAGGCAGTATGTACAGTTTCCGTATCACTGCCTACAACCAAGGGGGCGAGAGCTTCCCTTCCGAGGTGCTCTCTGCACACATTGCACCCGATCCCAAGGGTAGGGTGTTGATGGTCAACGGATTCCAACGTACTGACGGACCGGCCGTTGTGAATACTCCTGAACAGGCAGGCTTCGACCTCATGGCCGACCCTGGTGTCCCCTACATCGGCACCACAGCCTATAGTGGCCTGCAGTATGAGTTCCGTCGGTCCACAGTTGGATATTATGACGAATCCGAACAGTTAGGAGCCAGTGGTGATGAACTGGATGCCACTTACATGGCCGGTAACACGATGGACTATGCCTCTGTGCATGGTGCCTCTATCATGCGGAGTGGCTATAGCTTCGTGTCGTGCAGCCGTCAAGCCTTCGAGGATGGCACCGTGAAGCCCCAAACCTTCGATGTCGTAGACCTGTATATGGGTCTGCAGCGCGAACGTGGCGATGCTCTCATCCGTCGTCCCACCTACTATAATGTAACCCCTGCCATGCACACCATTCTGGCAAACTATACCCGCCGGGGGGGAGCCCTACTCGTAAGTGCCTCATACCTTGGCGAGGAGAGCCAAAGCATGGCCGCCACCCAAGCCCTGCTTGCCGATGTCCTTCACGCCCGCTACGAGGGCAGCATCACCCGATGGGACGAGCAGGGAATATGCGGACTGGGCACCACGATGGAGATACCGCGATGGATCAACCCTGAGCAATATCCCGTGACACGCCCAGAGGTGTTCACTCCCACAGACAGTGCCTTTACTCCTCTGGTCTATGAACACAGCCGCCGCAGTGCTGCCGTAGCTTATCGCGGAGCATACCGCTCAGTACTTCTTGGCTTCCCCTTCGAGGCTATACGCAGCCAGTGCGACCGCGACCGCGTGATGCTTTCACTGCTTGATTTCCTTACGGGAAGGCAGTAGCAAGCTGACTCCTCAAAACTTTTCATTACTTTAACATAATCAATAACAACAACTAAAAAGGCTAACCAATATGCAGAAACGTAACATCTTATGTGCAGTCTTTGCCATAGGCATGGCTGCTACTGCCCAAGAGCAGGTGAAGTTTGAGGATTATTTCCTCCCTAAGACCATGCGCCTCGACTACTACCATGCAGGCGATGCCAAGAGCGAACATTTCTTCCTCGACGAGGTCATCGAGGAGCCCTACTGGGCTGGTAACAAACACTACCTCGTGGACGACCGCAACGTGGGCAATCATCGCTTCGAGGTGAAGGACAAGGCCACGGGCAAGGTAATCTATTCACGTGGCTACAATACGCTTTTTAATGAGTGGCAATGCACTCCCGAGGCTCGTGTGACCTCCAAGGCGATGCCTGAGGGCGTGGTATTCCCCTATCCAAAGAACGATGTCATAGTGGAGTTCTACACCCGCGAGAATAGAACTGGCAAGATGCACAAGAAATGGAGCTACGAGGTGGATGCCGACAGTTACTTCGTGCGCCGCTCGCGCCCCACGCTCAGTACCATGGATATCCACTACACCGGCAACCCCGCTAAACGTGTCGATGTGGTCATCATCCCCGAAGGCTATACCGAAGTCGATAAGGACAAGTTCGTGGCTGCCGCCAATGCCTTTGCCAAGGATATCCTCAGCTACCATCCCTATACGGAGTATACCGATAAGTTCAACTTCCGTGCCGTATGGGCTCCCAGCGAGGAATCGGGCATAAGCATCCCTGGTGAGCACCTGTGGCGTAGCACTGCACTTGATGCGCATTACTACACCTTTGATTCGGAGCGCTATCAGATGTTCGAGGACTACCAGCGCGTGCTCGATATCGCCTCCAACGTACCTTACGAGATTATCTACGTGCTCACCAACTCACAGAAGTATGGTGGTGGCGGCATCTACAACTTCTACGGCATCAGTGCGGCAAACATCCCCGGTGCTTCTACTCGCAAGACCTATAGCCATGAGTTCGGGCATCTCTTCGTGGGCTTGGCCGACGAGTATGTGGGCGGCTCAGAGATGAGCGACCTCTACTTCCCTGATGTGGAGCCTTGGGAGGGTAACATCACCACACTCACCGACCTCGACTCCAAACTCTGGGGTCAACTCCTGTCCGAGGCTGACAGAGCCAAGGTTACCGACCATAGTGGTTGGGAACTCAATCCGCAGAATCCGCAATCGCCCGACTATAACCCCAAGAAGCCGTGGGCGCTGGGCATCTACGAGGGTGGTGGCTACCTGCAGAAAGACATCTACCGTCCCTGGCCCAACTGTATGATGAACTGGTTCCACCGCATCGACCTCTACTGCCCCGTGTGCGTGGAGGAGATACGGCAGGCGATAGGGTTGTATGTAAAGTAAATATAAAAAAGGAAAGAGGGAACTGCGGTTCCCTCTTTCCTTTTTTATCATATCATTCCAACACCGTCACCCAGCCGTAGCGGTCTTCGATGTCGCCATACTGTATGCCACGAAGTGTGTCGTATAGCTTACGGCAGATGGGGCCGGGCTTGCCGTCCTTGGCGATGACGTAGCTGCGCTTCATTTCCAAGTCATCGATGCGCTCGATGGGCGATATCACCGCAGCCGTGCCGCATGCACCAGCCTCCTCGAAGGTGTCGAGCTCTTCGATGGGTATCTGGCGGCGTTCCACCTTCATGCCCATATCCTCGGCCAGCTGCATTAGGCTCTTGTTGGTGATAGAGGGAAGGATAGAAGTGGACTTCGGTGTCACATAGGTATTGTCCTTGATGCCGAAGAAGTTGGCCGCACCGCACTCGTCGATGTACTTCTTCTCCTTGGCATCGAGGTAGAACTCGCATGAGTATCCCAGGTCGTGCGCCAGCTTATTGGCCTTCATCGAGGCGGCGTAGTTGCCACCTACCTTATATATACCTGTGCCGAGAGGGGCTGAACGGTCGTATTGGCGTATCACCACGTAGGGATTGGCTGCAAAGCCGCCCTTGAAATAGGGACCTACGGGCATCACGAACACCATGAACAGATACTCGTCAGCTGGGTGTACACCCACCTGTGCTCCGGTGCCAATGAGCAGCGGACGTATGTAGAGCGATGCGCCGCTCTCATAGGGAGGCACGAAGCGCTCGTTCATCTTCACCACGCGGGTTACCATCTCGCGGAATTTCTCGGTAGGCAGCTGAGGCATCATGATGCCATCGCAGGTGCTCTGCAGGCGTTCGGCGTTCGCTTCGAGGCGGAAGATGCGCACCTTGCCATCCTTGCCACGGAAGGCTTTCAATCCCTCGAAAGCCTCTTGTCCGTAGTGCAGGCAGGTGGCTGCCATGTGCAGGGTGATGTTCTCGCTGTCAGACACTTCCACTTCGCCCCACTCTCCGTTTCGGTAGTAGCAGCGCACGTTGTAGTCTGTCTTCATGTAGCCGAACGAGAGGTTCGACCAATCCAAATCCAATGCTCTTTCCATAACTATACAGTCTATGTTTATATACCTATTAATATAATAGGCGCAAAATTAGTGCAAGGCGAGAGAAAACGCAAATTTCAACGAGTGAATGTAAAAGAAATGCTTGCATTTTCTTTACTGAGCGAGGTGGAAATTCAACAAAGTTAAATTTATTTGCAGTTTTCCGAGCCGCAGCCTAATTTCAAGCTGCGAAGCAGAGTAAAATCAAGGCGAGCGAAAAAGTTAAGTTTCAGACAACAAAAGTCACTTTACCACCAGCAAGGAAAAATTGACATCCCCAGCAGCGAGACTACGCCCTGTGGTGTAGCTGGTGTCGGCAAGCAGTGTGTAGGGCGACTCGTCGGAGAGGGTAGAGGAGTGGCGCGGCATGGCTATTCCCAACACGAATCCCAGCACTGAGGCTGCCACGAGCCAATAGGGCGAGATAGTGCGGCGCACTTTCTGTGCATAGGGTTTACATTGGCGCGGCGTGATGGTGGTGTTGTCTTCATCGCGCACTTCGCGTAGCAGATTGAGGAGTTTGGCCGACTCCTGTTCCATCTTTTTCAGTTCGTTATCGTTCATAGTCCTATCTATATTCATTCATCATTCTCTTTACACTCTCTAACGCGGCATACAATCGCGACTTTACGGTGCCCTCGGGACATCCTACGATATGGGCCACTTCGGGGATGGTGAGTTCCTCATCGTAGTGGAGAAGGAAGGCATCGCGCTGTGCCGTAGGAAGCAATTGCACGGCTTGGCGCATACGCTGGCGCAGTTCGTCGCGCTCCATCGCCTCGGTAGGCTCATGGGTGGCTTCCTCGCCTTGCCGAATTTCCTCTACATAGGCTTGGCGCACGGTCTCGTGCCGATACTCATTCTTGCAGAGGTTATAGGCCATGGCGTAGAGCCACGTGGCAAAGGGCTGTTCGGAGCGATACTCCCTGCGGTGCGTCCACATCCGGGCAAAGAGTTCCTGCACCATATCTTCGGCCTTGGCGGTGTCGTAGGCGAGCATGCGGAGGAAGAAGCCGCCGAGCTTTTGTGCATACCTATTATAAATGGTGTCGAAAGCCGCGTGCTCGCCGCGACCGATGCGTTGCATAAGCTCGGCATCGGTCAGCGCACTCAGGGCGTTAGCGGTCAATCTCTTCATAGTACTTCTGGCGTTGTTCGTCGGGTGCATCAACTTGCTCTACGATGCGCAGCATCAGTGTGCGCAGTTCGTTGTAGCGGAAGAAGTTACCTGTCTGCTTGTAATGGTCGAGCAGTGACTTGAAGCAAGGTATGTAATTCAAGTTGAATTTATTGGCAGAAGCCGGGTAGCTCTCGGGGAGGAAGCTCTCGCGCAAATAGTCGGTAAGGTAATTCTCCTCGAAGTTCTTGCGCTTGATGGCCAAGTTGTCGTAGGGCTTCTCGCTATAGCGCATCACCAGTCCCTCGGAGTAGAGCTTGTCCTTGAACGACGGAACATTCATCAGTGAAGAGAAGTATACGGCGGGGCGACGGGTGTGCTTGATGATGTGTAGCATCATCTGTTCTGTATATTTGTCGGCCTCCTCTTGGCTCGAAATCTGTGGTATAGGCTCAAAGTCAGGAATACTCAATCGCTCGCATATCTGTTTCCTGTAGTTGGGTGCCCATATCATGCTCATGCATATAACATCGATGTCTTCGAAGAGGTTCTTGCCGTATTGCACCAGCAGTTTTGAGAATGTCGGTGAGTCTCCGCTGACAAAGATGAGGCTGTTTGCCTTCATGCCGCTAAGCTCGTTGTAGGCATAGTTGAGCAGAGAGGGCGAGTAGGTGCCGCTGTTGTACCAACGCTTCAGTATGTCGGCCATCAACGCTTCGTCGCCCGTTTGCATCAGGTAGCTGACGTAGTCGGGGTACATCTCCACATTGTCCGGGCGCATCTGTATGGCCTTTTTCATCTCTGGAGCAGCGTTGACATCGCCCTTATGGTAATACTCCATGATATACAATGTATAGGTGTCGGGGATAGCCTTTGCCATCTCTTGCATTATGCGCTCCACTTTCTCTCTATGTTCAGTGCTTTCATCGAACCATGATTGGTATCTGACCGCCTTGTAATAGTTCTTCCAAGCCTCCTCGTTCTTCGGGTTCTTGTCTATCTCGGTTTTCCACAGGCGTTCCTGTGTCTTGTACCATTCGGCACTGTGCTTCACCTTGACTGGTGTCTCCACCTTTTGCGGTATCTCCTTCTCCGTGTTGTCCTGTGCCCAAGCCGTATGAGCGGTAAGTGTAAATCCTGCGATTGCCGTGAGGCAAGCGATAATGGTGTGCTTTGTTTTCATTTGCGTGTATGCTTTTTGTTGTTTGTACTCAGTTTGTTCTATCTGTAAAACGCGTTTTTCATGATTGCATACACGCGAAGCGCCCAATCGTTCGGTACTTTAACAATGTTTAACTCTGATGGGCTTGCCCTTCGACTGAGCAAGCAATAATGCGGAAGCCTCTACGTTATACCTATAAATAATGGTATGCTATGAAAAGTCTGCAGCTTCGTATCGGCTTGTTTGTGATGGGACTATGCTCCCTATTACTTGTTGCTTGTAATGAGGATACTCCTCTTGGTGGTGGAGAAGAGGTACTACCCAATGATACCGTATCCATATTGCCTAATGGCGCTTTGGCTTTCACCTGTGCATCTTCTACCGACACGGTGATAGTGCATTGTAATGGTACGTGGAATATCTACGGGTATGCCTACTGGGCATCGGTATCGCCACAGAGCGGCAAGGATGGTGATACGTTGATTGTGTCTGTCGATGCAAATACCACGGGGGATGAGCGCAAGGTGAGCTACTATCTGTATAGTGGCGAGGCAAAGTGTGAATTAGTTATTTTGCAACAGGGGGCGGCAGTGCCGACTATACCAGTAATCGAAGAGGTCAAATATATTTATGAGTCCTTTGACTATGAACATATCGCTTTTGTTAAACCTCGATTGGAACTTGTTGTGAAAACCAAAAACATGACGAGCTTGCAGATTTGGGATTCGCGAATAGATAATATGAAAGTTTGGAATTCAAGAAACTATAATTCATATGAATGTGTTGGTAAGGAAACGTATCGCCTCATCCTCCCCGATTTGCAGTGGGCAGAGGTTCTTAAGATGCGGGCTTGCAATGAATTGGGAAAATCAGACTTCAGTGAGACTATTTATATTAAAGATTATATCGAAGATTCAGGCATAAAGGCTCTGATAGACAAAGAACTTGAGTCGTTGATGGGGTATATACCCGGATTGTAATCAGAGGATGTACAAATGGCCAAGATGACTCCCAAGCAACTGGCGGATAAGTTGCGCTTCGCTGGCGAGGCGATACCTTCGATGACACGCCGTCGCGATGGGCACGACTACGAGGCGCGGCAGATGTACCTCATCACAATCACGGTAGAGGGGCGTAGGCCCCTGCTTGGACGTGTGGTGGGCAATCCTGAAGCTGCCGAAGGAGCACCCGATGCTCCGCACACCGAGCTGTCGCCTCTTGGGAAGGCGGTAGAGCAGCAGTGGATGGCCATCAGCCACTACCATCCCGAAGTGAAGGTGCTTGCCCTACAGATGATGCCCGACCATCTGCATAGCATCCTCTTCGTCAAGGAGCGCATGCCGCAGCACTTAGGACATATCATCAAAGGCTTCAAGGCCAGCACCAATAAGGAGTATAGGCGGCTCATAGCTCCCGCTCCTTCGAGTGCCGTCCCTGTTGTCTCCTCGGCTGCGACGCCGTCGCAGCGAACGGGAAGGCCCAAGCCCGACCGCAAGCACGGCCTGCTCTGGAGCATTGGCTACACCGACGGTATCCTTGGCCGCAAAGGCCAGCTTAACAACTGGCTTGCCTACCTACGCGACAACCCTCGTCGCCTACTCATGAAGCGCCTGCATCCCGAGTTCTTCCGCGTGCAGCGCAATGTGCAGGTAGGCAGCTATGAGTTTTCTGCCATCGGCAACCGCTACTTGCTGTCGCATCCCGTACGTCTACAGGTGCAATGCTCGCGCCGCCTCACCCAAGAGGAGATTGCGCAGCAGACGAACTACTACTTGGGATTGGCCAAGCGTGGGGCGGTACTCGTGTCGCCCAGCATTTCGCCCGGCGAGAAGGCCATCATGCGTGCCGCCTTCGATGCAGGCTACCCACTCATCCTCTTGCAGGAGAATGGCTTCACCGAACTGGCCAAGCCAGGCGGTGCCCGCTTCGATGCCTGCGCCGAAGGCCGCTTGCTCATCCTCGCTCCATGGGAGCATCACAACCAGCGCCTTACCATCAACCGCAGCCAATGCCTCTCGCTCAACGATATGGCTCGGGCCATTTGCGAGGGCGAGTGACCTCGTTGCTCTTTTATGCTATCTTTTCTGTGCTTACATACGACTCTTCGCACTCTCGCCCGCACCTGTTCCTTTGTACTTGCTCTTCGTGGTGTTGAACTTATAGCGGATGGTGAGTACGGCTTGGCGAGTGTCGAAATGGTTGTATTGCACGATGCTGTAGTCGCCTGAGCGCAGGCGCACTCCGGCGCGTTGCGAGTCGAGCAGGTCAGTGCCTTCAAGTTCTATGGTGAGGGCATCGTTCAAGAACGACTTGCGCACCGAAAGGCCAAGGGCATAGTTGTGCGAAAGCGTCTCATACACCAAGGTGTGGCCCTTGCCCTGGTAGCTCATGTCGAGCTGTATCATGTAGTTCTTGGGCAGTTGGATGATGTTGGTGAGATAGCCGACCCAGATGGGCTTGTTCATGGAGATTGTCTCTCCACGGAAATCCATATCGAACCACTGCTTCTGCAACCCCACGGTGAGGCTTGGCATCCAGCATCCTATCTTGGGGGAGGCCACGAGGTAGGCACTCATCTGGGGGATAGGCTTGGCATAGTTGATGGTGGTGAGCATCATGGCATCGGGATTCTCGGGCTGGGCGGTGCCCCACTGCACGAAGGCATCTTTCAGCAGGCTGTACGAGGCCGACAGCTGGAAAAACTGCCAGGCACCGCTGAGCGAGAGGTTGTGGGTAATCTGCTGGCGTAGCGTAGGGTTGCCTTTGTCCAGTGAGTAGCGGTCGATGTAGGTCACCGAGTTGCGCAACTGGTGATACGAGGGACGCTGTGTCTTCACTGCATAGGAGAGCTGTGCCTGCACGGGGCCGAGCAAGGCCGTGAGCGAGGCGTTGGGGAAGAAGTTGTCGAAGGCGCGACTCTGGTCGGCCTGCCACGTATCGTTGATGTAGTAGTCGAAGGCCACGTGCTCGTAGCGCAGGCCTGCCCCTACGGCACCGAAGGGCAGTGCATGGCTGTACTCGGCAAAGGCCGTGGCGTTTTGCTCGCGGATGGTGCTGTTTGACGAGGGCAGATAGTTCTCGGGGTTCAGATACACATCCTTGCGATAGGTATAGGTGTATTCGCTACCTGCCGATAGGCTACCGCCCCACACGGGATAGGTGAGCACGAGCTTGCCGGCGCCCATCCGGTTGCGTGTGTTGCTGTATGAGTTCACGATGCGGCCCTCGTCGTTCGTACTGTTCTCGTCGTACATGTCGTGTCCGTCCTCATCCTGCATCAGCCAGTCGGCGTTGAAGTCGATGTTCAGTTTGCCCGCCGTACCATTATAATAGGCGTTGACCTGATGGTTGGCGTAGTCGTCATAGAGCATGGTAGACTGAGTGCGCAGGTCGTCGTCCAATATGCCATCGAATGTAGCTTTGCTGTGCGCATCCATGGTGCCTCGATAATCTGTCAATGCCTTGCCCGTATACTTCACGCCCATGGAGTGGCTTTCGTTGAACTGGTAGTTGGCGCCCAACGTGGGGAGCAGCACTTGTGAGTGCGTGGTGGCTGTGAGGGTGTTGTTCAGTTCGAGCAAGCGGACGGATTGTAACGATTGGGTGAGCTTGCCTTCTTGGATATCATTCGTCAGCCGATAATCGAGGTTGCCGAATATGTCCAGCTTGCCGCGGCGGTAGTTGAAGCTCAGCTGATCGATAAGGTCGGTGTTGTAGTCGCTCTGAAATACCGACGAGCGCAGGTTGAATCCGAAGCCGTCGCCCTGCTTGCGGATGGTCTGAATACGGATAACGGCGCTCACCGTGGCATCGTAGCGTGCGCCGGGGTTGTGGATAACCTCCACGTGCTTTATCTCGTCGGAGTGGAGCTGCTCCAGCTCGGCGTTGTCGCGCACGAGTCGGCCGTTGATATACACCACCGGCGTGCCCCTGCCCAGTACCTCGATGGACTCACCCTTGTGTATCACGCCGGGAATCTTGCCCAGCACATCGTTGGCCGAGCCCAATGTGGCCAATACGCTGTTCTCCACGCTCGTCACCATGGCGTCGCCCTTGATTTGCGTCTTGGGCAGGGTGCCCTTCACCACCACCTCGTTGAGTAGCTGATTGTCTGCCGTGAGGCGCACGACCATCGTTCCGCTCTCCTTCAGTGCCTGCCACACGGGGGTGTATCCTATATATGACACGTGCAGCAATGCCCCGTTGCCCTTTCCCACGAGAGCAAACTGCCCCGCTTCGTCGGTCACCGTGCCGGCCACATAGGCCGAGTCGGCCGTGTGCATCACCACATTGGCGTATGCTACGGGGTTGTCCTCTGCATCTACTACCTTACCGCTAATCTGCTGTGCCTGTGCACTGCCAAGCATACTTGTGGCCAGCATGGCCACCATCATCCATCTTTTCATTTTTGTTTTATCCTTTTTTGTGTTCGTTTTGCCTGTTTAGACGTACGTAAGCCGCCAAAAACTACGTGCATCCTTCTATTAGACGTAACGAAAGCCTGAAAAGTTGCAAAGGGTGTGGAAAAATGATACGCTTTTTCTGATGGGTTTATGAAATGGTTGTCATTCGGTTACAGGTCTAACTGCCAACCCGTGAGTGCGATAGGCACTTATGTTTCTGTCGCCGGAAACAATGTCATTGTATGTGAAAAGAATGCTATAGGCACTGCTTGGGGAATTGCTCAAGGTCGCAGACCAATATGCTCCTATCCTATTTGCATCATTTGCCGTTTCTGTTCCTGTGCGGATACCTGTACAAGGTAGGAAAATACTGTTTCCATTAGGACCTGTTACTGTCTTTCCTTTTATCCCATTAATCTCAGTAGCTTCCCAGGAACATTTCAAACAAAGTTCCTCAAACTCCTCTCGCGTTGGCATACGCCAAGATCCACCCCACTTGGCGCGAACCACGTCATAGGCAGTACCACTAATATCATTACCGATATTCTTGTACTCTTCGAAGTTGTAGTAATTACCGTCCTCGTTCAAGTCGCCCAAGTAATATTTATAGGCGAAAGGAATGTATTCCTCCTTCTCTTCGGTTTCACCCCAGGCATAATATGCTCCAGCGGCTTCGGGAGTCGAAGCCTCGATGTTACAATCTGCCCATTTAACCGACAAGCCGAGGTCAATAGCCTGCACATGTGAAGGAGCATTGTCTCTCTTCTCATCAATATTCTTCTCGCAAGATACGGCCATAAAAGACATAGGGAATAGGAGCATCAGCCATGTCCGTGAAAGTGATGTGATTCTTCTTTTCATAAATCTACATGATAATATTTGCAAATATACACTATTAATCCCTGTCTTCCAACCAATCATGCAGATTTTATATCAACACACAAGATTAGTGCGGACGAAACTTTGTGCTCTCACAAGATTTCCTCACGTTTCGTTTAGCGAAGCCTTCCTCATCCCACTTTTCGGGTTCTAAGTTTGGTGGATAGAAAAAGAACTTATACCTTTGCGAGTGATGAGTAAGAATCTTTACATAATTAGTGGATGCAATGGTGCCGGGAAGACTACGGCATCGTATACTGTACTACCCAAAATATTGGAATGTAAAGAATTCGTCAATGCAGATGAAATAGCAAAGGGACTATCTCCGTTCAATCCTGAAAGCGTAGCGTTTGAGGCTGGCAGATTGATGCTACAGCGAATAGATGATTTATTGGAAGGTAATGTGACCTTCGCTATTGAAACGACGCTCGCTACTAAATCTTATGTAAACCTTGTTCGGCGAGCACAAAGTATGGGATATTTTGTGCATCTTATCTTCTTCTGGCTCGAATCACCGGAACTGGCTATAAACCGTGTGGCCGAGCGAGTGAGTAAAGGCGGGCACAATATACCGCAAGATGTCATCAGGCGCAGGTACGTGGCTGGAATAGCTAACCTGTTCGGACGGTTTATGGATGAAGTGGATTTATGGATGATTTATGATAATAGTCGTACACCGAGAACTTTTGTTGCAAAAGGTGGTAAGTCGCTTGCAACAAGTGTAGAGTCAGAAATGTTGTTTAGTAGAATTAAAAGGTATGTCAGATAAAGAGATAAAGGAATTCATCGAGAAACTTGATGCCGGCTTGAAATTGGCCGAGAAACAAATGCTGCAGGAGAAGGCCTTACACAACGAAACGGTAGTAGTGTATTCCGAGGGAGCAGGAATTCAGCATATTCCTGCCAAGCAAATTATCGCGGAGAATGCAATGTTCCAGTAGGTCTTTGTTTAGTCACATAAGATTCACAACAGCGGACGGAATGTCCGCTGTTTTTTCGGACTAAGGAAGGGAAGTGGTCTATTTGTAAAAGAACAAAGAGTGTAAAAATGGCCAAAAGAGCCCAAAGAAAACTATGGCTTGCACCGTCGAATTCATAGAGTTTGTCTGCACGCAGCTTGCAGAAGCTGGCGACGTGCGCAGTCGCAAGATGTTTGGCGACTATATGGTTTATGTAAACGAGAAACCTGTCGTTCTCGCTTGCGACAACATAGCATATGTGAAGATTCACCCCGCCATTGCGGATCTGATGACCGATGCCGAGAAAGGATTTCCCTACGAAGGCGCAAAGGGGCACTACATCCTCGACATTGAGCACAAGAGGGAAGCGTTGAAAGTGATCCGAGCGCTGGAGCAGGCCTTGCCTTATCCCAAGCCAAAGAAAAAGAAGGGATAGTCTGTCTGGCCTCATCAGATGTCGTCGGCATCGACGTAGCCATTGAGGACGGCATAGATGGTGAGTCCGGGTACGGACTTTATTCCCAGCTTCTCGGTGATGTTCTTGCGGTGCGAGATGACGGTGGTGAGGCTTATGTGCAGGCGGTCGGCAATCTGCTTGTTCATCAGTCCGCGGGCAATGAGTGCCAGCACCTCGACCTCGCGTGCCGAGAGTTCGTGCTGCGTGCGTTGACCGTGAGGGATCTTGGGGATTGCTTGCAGGCTATCTCCATAACCTTGCAGTGCCATCAGGCTTCGCGCCAGGGCCTGCTCGCCCTGCATGGTGTTAAGCGTGGGGATGCCTTGCAGGGTGGGATTGGTGTCGTCGCCCACCAGTACGATAGCCCGGAGATGGTGGTTGCGGAAGTAGTTGATGCGCGACAGGTATATGCTGGCCGAGACGAAGCAGTAGGCATAGGCGTAGGGAGTGTCGTCGATGAGCTCTTCCAACGAGCCGAAGCCGCGCACCACGACTGTAGGCATCACCTCCTCGATGATGCGTTGCAGCCCGATGCGTGCCAGCGTGTTGGCATCGATGATGGCTACTTCCACCGGACTTTCACTAAATGTCGGTACCATGCCGTCTCTCATGCTGCAAAGTTACGATATTCTCATTATACAATTGTAGTTTTGCACCACAAAGTGAGTGCAAAACTACAAGGCCGCCAAGTATTTTCCCAATGACCAGACGGCGGGCTACAATAGTTTCTTCATGGTCAGGTTGTTATTTCTTCAGTCCATAACGCTCGCGCAGGACATTGCGCTCGGCTTCGGGCAGATGGGTGTAATAGGTTTTCCATCCTGGGCAGAAGCCGATATGCCAGCGCCATAAGCGTCCGGCCAGTGAGCGGGGAGCATTGTCGTACTTGGCACGTAGCTTACACGTGGCGCAAGGATAGGTCTTTGTTTCGGTCATAGTGGTATGTTTATTGATTTCTCAGCAATCTCTCAATATCTTTCTCTATCTTCTCGGGCTTGGTAGTGGGTGAGTAACGTGCTACGACGTGGCCGTTGCGGTCGACGAGGAACTTGGTGAAGTTCCACTTGATGGCCGACCCGAATGTGCCGCCCTTCTGCTGCTTGAGCCATACATAGAGAGGCGATGCGCCCTCGCCGTTGACCTCTATCTTGGCAAACTGGGGAAACGACACGGCATAGTGGAGCTGGCAGAACGAGGCTATCTCGCTTTCGACCTCGGGCGTTTGATGGCCAAACTGGTTGCAGGGGAAGTCGAGCACCTCGAAGCCCTGCTCGCGGTATCGCCTGTAGAGCATCTCCAAGCCTTCGTATTGCGGAGTGAAACCGCAATGTGTGGCCGTATTGACGATGAGCAGCACCTTGCCCTTGTAGGCGGTAAGGCTCACGGGATTCTTCTTGATATCATCTACCGTGAAGTCATAAATGCTTTGAGCCATAATATATATAGGTGTTAAAGTTATAATCAAAAGGAATATTCGTTTGATGCACTTCATAACGCCACAGGAGTTTCATTTGTTTTCGTAGTGCAAAGTAAGCGCAAATCGGCACGGTGGTCAATCCTCATAAATGAGGATTTTTGCAGCAGCGGAGGCTTTTTCTTGCGGCATCGATGCAGATAAGTCAAACTTTTACAGTATCTTCGCCCTCATGAAGACAGGTCAGGTAATACAGCGTATGACATCGGCAGTGAAGGCTCGCCTCGCCCGATTGCCCTACCGAACGGGCGTGGTGGTGACAGCTCTCTGCCTACCCTGCTACATCATCTCATTCGCACAGATGACCCTCCCCATCAGCACTGCGATGAAAGGAGTGCTATGGCTTGTCTTCTTCGGATTGGCCAAGACGTTCCAGTATGGCGGCCTTGCCATATTGGGTGCCAAAGGGCTAAGCGAGGCTTTCAAGAAAGAGAAGAAAGGGGAGGATAATTCTGAATCTTGAATATCCTTCCGCTTAAAGAAATGTAGCTCCCTCTCCCCTTGGAGAGGGCGGGGTGAGGCCCCCTTGTTTATCACTCAATGATATTAAGCATCTTGATGGTGGCCTTGATGGCAGCCTCCGTCTGGTCGGCATCGAGGCCGCGGGTCTTGAAGGTCTTGCCCTCGTGCTCCCACGTGATGATGGTCTGCACGAATGCGTCGGTGCGGCCGCCAGGGGGGATAGAGACGGCATAGTTGGTGAGCATGGGGAACTTGCGGCCTAATGTCTCCTTATAGATCTTGCGCAGGGCACGCACGAAGGCGTCGTACTGTCCGTCGCCACTGGCATTCTGCTCGTAAATCTGGTCGCCGATGCTCAGCTTGAGCGAAGCCATGGGTTTGAGGCCCTGCGAGAGGGTGACGTAGTAGCTCAGGAGCTTCACACGGGCATCCTCCACGGAGTGTTTCAGTACATCGGAGATGATGTAGGGGAGGTCTTCCTGCGTGACTACCTCCTTCTTGTCGCCTAACTCGATGATACGCGCGGTGACCTTACGCATGGCCTCATCGTCGAGTTCGAGCCCTAAGGCTTCGAGGTTCTTGCGTATGTTGGCCTTACCGCTGGTCTTGCCCAACGCATACTCGCGCTTGCGGCCGAAGCGCTCGGGCAGCAGTTCGTTGCAGTAGAGGTTGTTCTTGTTGTCACCGTCGGCATGCACGCCTGCCACCTGGGTGAAGACGTTCTCGCCCACGATGGGCTTGTTGGCAGGGATGGTGATGCCCGAGTAGGACTCCACGAGGCGGCTCACGTCGTTGAGGCGCTCCTCATTGATGGAGGTGTCGGCACCGAAGTGGTCGCGCAAGATAGCCTGTACGCTGGCCAAGGGGGCATTGCCCGCGCGCTCGCCCAGTCCGTTGATGGTAGTATGGAGACCCTTGGCACCAGCCAGCACGGCGGCATACACGTTGCTCACGGCAAGATCGTAGTCGTTGTGGGCATGGAAGTCGAAGTGGGTGTCGGGGTAGCGCTCCACCATCACACCCATGAACTCCTGCACCTGCATGGGGTTGAGGATGCCGAGGGTGTCGGGCAGCATGAAGCGGCGTATGCCACAGCCCTGCAGACCGTCCATGAGCTGGAACACATAGTCGGGCGAGTTCTTCATGCCGTTGCTCCAGTCCTCAAGGTATACGTTCACCGCTACGCCCTGCTCGGTGGCATAGGCTACGGAGCGGCGTATGTCGGCGATATGCTCCTCGGGAGTGCGCTTGAGCTGCTCGGTGCAGTGCTTGAGCGAACCCTTGGTGAGGAGGTTCATCACACGGGCGCCACAGCGACGTATCCAGTCGACCGAGGTGGTGCCGTCGACAAAGCCGAGGATCTCCACCTTGTCGATATGTCCGGCACGGGCAGCCCAGTCGCAGATGGTCTTGACCGATTCGGCCTCACCGTCCGACACGCGGGCCGAGGCCACCTCGATACGGTTTACGCGGAGGTCGTCGAGCAAGCAGCGTGCAATGGATAGTTTCTCGTGGGGTACGAACGATACGCCGCTGGTCTGCTCGCCATCGCGCAGCGTAGTGTCCATTATCTCAATCTGTCGGTTTGTCATATCAATCTCTTTACCTTATGGGCGTGCAAAATTAGTGCAAGGCGAGCGAAAATGCAAGTTTACTTAATTATATTTTCTTCCTTGTCACTCGGCTGAGATTAAATAAATTTATCTCCGTGCTCATTCCTGCGTCAGTTGCAATTTTCCGAGCCGCCACCTGATTTCTGTCTGTGAAACAGACTAAAGGGGGTACAAGCCGAGCGGAGAACAAAATAATTTTTATTTTTTATCCCGAGGCGCAGTGTGTCTTCTGTGACGAAGTCGCTAAAATTAGCTCACAGCTCACAGTTCAAGGCTCAAAGCCCAAAGCTCAAAGCTCAATGCCTCGATAAATTCTATATTCCAAGACTTGGAATGAATATTGCCAGACTTGGAATATATATTGCCAGTCTTGGAATATAGAACATCTCGTGTGTATGCTTTTTTTTTACTTGCAGAACCGAAGAGTTTTATCTCGGCAGGCGACTTAAGGCTTCGGTGGTACGGGATGCAAGAAGCGGAGATTTTTATCCGATAGTGATAAAAAAAGATACATTCTGTTTCTAATTCTTAAAATAATCATTACATTTGCGTTCGGATTCTCATGTGTCTTTGCTGATTTTCAACTAAAGACGTGTCTTTTCATGTAATAGGCAAAGGCCGCTCGCACCAATCAGATAGAATGGTTGGGGCTGTTTTATTGGCATTGCAGGGTGGTAGTGAGAGACTGATATGGAGAAATAATGTAGTTTCCTATGAAGAATCGCAACATCATACTCTCAGCGTTTGTGCTGTCCATAACGGTGGTGCAGGCGCAACACTCCGGCTCCTCTTCGGCTTTAGACTCGATGCGCATGCAATTCGATAACGAGGTGGGGCTGATGATATCGGAGTTCGAACATTATGCCGATAGTGCCCGTGCCGAGTATGAGCGTTTCGAGGCACAGGCACGTGCTGAATACGCACAGTATGTGACGGCAGTGCAGCAGGTGTGGGGCAGCGATACGCTTGTGGACAATACCCGCACAGCCTGGGTGGAGTATGGCGATGCGTACACCTCGCGTTCCATCGTGGACTTTGAGCAGGGAACGATTGCCGTAGAGGTAGCGCTCGATGCCGATGAGGCTACTGATGATGCACTCGTGCACGGAAAGCTTGCTGATGCCGTGGAGCAGATGCTGGGCAATCGTGGCTCTGTCAATCCCTATGGTGGTGGGGCGGCAGCACCGATTGGTGAGACGGCGATTCTTGATGGCATTGTAGACTGCTCACGCTATACCTTTTCGGCCGGCGATAGCCCGAGTCCTGCACCGAAGAGTGCCCGGCCCACACCACCGGCACCTACAGTGAAGGGAAAGGAGCTCAACATACCCACCTCGCAACAGCGTAACAGTGGCACGCCGTCGAAGCCGACACAGACTGACCGTAAGAAAGCGAAAGGCAAGTCCGAGCTGATGCAGCAGCGTGAAGCAGCACGCGAGCAGGCACAGCGCAAGGCGAAGAACAGGGCAGACAGGCTGAAGGTATGGGTGGACAAGAAGAAAGTAACTGTAGACGTGTCCAAAGTGGCGGAGGCCGTTGTGGAACAGAGCAAGCAGGTGAGGAAAACTACCAAGGGAACCGATGGCAGACAACGCACCGTGGTGAGGGTTGAGATGGCTATGGCCACCGACTACCTCAATGAGAAGGCGGCAGAGTATAAGCATCTGGTGAGTGAGTTCTCACAGAAGTTCCAGATTGAGGAACCGCTCATCTATGCCGTGATGGAGCAGGAGTCGCGTTTCAACCCACAGGCCAAGAGCCATGTCCCTGCCTATGGGCTGATGCAGCTCGTGCCCACCAGTGGCGGATGTGATGCCTATACCTATGTGAAGAAACTGTCGAAACCGAAATGTCCGGAGCCAAGCTATCTCTATGTGCCTCGCAACAATATCGAGTTGGGTACCGCTTATTTGCGCATTCTGATGAACCGCTTTGCTTCTGTCAGCGACCCCAACTGTCGTCGTTTGTGTGTGATTGCCGCCTATAATACGGGCGAGGGCAATGTGTCGCACTCGTTTGTGGGCTATCGCGCAACAGCCAAGTCCATAGCCTCGCATATCAATGCGCTGAACTACGACCAGCTGTATCGTCACCTGACCACCCGGCTCAGCACAAGCGAGGCACGCGGATATGTGGAAGGGGTGAGCCGTCGCCGTGAGAAATATATGAAATGATAATCCGTGAAACCAAGCCAGGAGGAATTGAGGATATATATGCAAGCCGCCAATGGCATGTGATGAGACTAAGGTATATAATACACAAACCATAAAAACAAGATTATGAATTGCCCGAAATGTAACAACCCGCTTCGCGATGGCGCAAAGTTCTGTACCGCTTGCGGACAAAAGATTGAGATAACGTCGACCAACTCCTGTCCCAAGTGCGGATATGCACTCAAGCAGGGGGCTAAGTTCTGTACCAAATGTGGTCATAAACTATTGTCAGCCGCACCCCAGCCTGTTGCTGTCGCCGGTGAAAAGGGCAAGCCACAGGCTGCTCCGGATATGCAGACAGCCAAGGGACGCATCTATTGGGATATCCAGGCCGGACAGGTGGCCCGCGTAATCAGGGAGAAGGAGTTCGACTCGTACACTAACGTGCAGGGTGTCATCATCCCCGAAGGCATGACTGCCTATATCCGTGCCAACGGACACACCATCGCATCGATCAGTGGAGGCACATACGACTTTGTCAAGGCTACAAATCCTGTTGCGGATGCTTTCCGACAGGGATGGCACATCTTGACCAACCTTTTCAAGAGCCGTGAGCGCAAGGAGCAGGAGGCGAAGAATGGAGCCTCTGAGGACCTTTATCGTAAGCAGCAGGAGGCTATCTTCGAGAATGCCAAACGAGGTGCCGCCTTCTCGGTGGTTATCCTGCTCGACAAGGCATTCCCCCTATACATCGGTGCCAAGCAGTCCCGACTCGATGATTATGCCAATATGTCCCCGATGACGGTGAGAACCCGCCATTTAGAGGTGGAGATGGTTGTGCATGCCTATTTCAAGATAACGGACCACGAGCGCTTCATCATCCACTATCTCACAGACAAGAGCTACCTGAACAGTGCGCTCATTGTACACGAGATTACTGATGCCGTGCGTGTGACTGTCGAGGAGGTGCTTAGTGATGTAGACTTGTCTACAGACCGTCTGCCCAAGGAGCTGAACGATACCATCAAGGCACGCCTCAATGAGGTGGCCGGTGAGGCTTTCTTCGGACTCTCTATCGTGCGTATAGTAGAGATTACGGCTAATAACGATGACCTCAAGCGTCTCAGGGAACTCAGCTGCGAACTGTACCTCTCCGAGCAGGAGCTGGATTATCTTCGTCGTACCAACGACTTCAAGAACCGTCTGGCCGATGTCACTAACGCACAACTCTTGCACGAAGCAACCACAGAGGCCGAGTTGCGTCGTCAGCTGGAGGCCATCAACCGTGACAATCTTCTGCAGGAGAATGAGCTGAAGATATTCATGCACCTGTTGGAGAATGACCTTAAGGTGCGCACAGCCCAGAATGATGATGAGCGCGATGCGGCTCTCGACGAAATCACCAGGTCAAGGCTGATGCGTGGAGCCGATATGGAGATGCTCAAGCAGCAGAAGCTCTCGGCTATACAGATGATGCGTCTGCACGACGACATAGAGTTTGAGCGTGTACGTATGGAGGGGAAGATTGACATGACCGCGTTGGCGATAAAGCAGCAGGCTCTGCACGATGACTATGCCGACCATCGCTTCGATGTGAGGTTGCAGCAGGCACGAGATACCGCCAACCTTCAATTGGATCTCGCACAGCGCGGACGCGACATCGAGTTTGAGGATGTGCGTCGTCGTCGTGAACTCGACCGTGAGGACGATGCCGAGCAGTTCCGCCAGTTCATGGCTATGCAACAGGCTGCCGAGCAGTCCAAAGAGAATGAACGTACACACGAGCAGGCTATGCAGCAGGCGAGACTGCAGAACGCCGAGAACCTCGAACGCATGAAATGGGAAGGAGCCCGCGACCTCTCCGACGAGAAGGTATGGGCACTGCAAGGTGGCGATGCTGCGGTGGCCTATGCCCAAAGCAAGTACAATGCCGATGCTGAGCGTCAGGCCAACGAACGCCTCGAAGCACAACGCCGGGAGATGGAAGCCCGCCTCGATGCCGAGCGTGCCGCCCGCGACCAGGACAGCAGAGCCGACAAGGACCGTATGTTCGAAATGATGAACAATATGATGTCGCTCGCTGCCGGTAACCAGGCACAGAAGATCAATGAGCGCGAGCAGCAGTTGCGCGAGCGGGACGAACGCATACGCCGGCAGGAGCAGCGTATGGATACGGCCTACGACCGTGCACTCGACTATACCACCCGCAACAACGTGCGTCCTGTGGAGCAACCACAGCAGATTGTTCTGCAGGCAACGGCAAAGCCTGCATCACAGCCGGAACCTTCGGCATCGAAGGGGGTGAGCATGCCAAAATGTGCTGAGTGTGGTGCCGAATTGGTACCCGGCGAGAGATTCTGTAGCGAATGTGGAGCTACCGTAAACGCATGAGATGGCGGCAATGGATAAGCTGAGTGGAATGATAACCGTAAAAAAGATAAAACGCGATGAGTAAGACGAAATTTTGTCCCGAATGTGGATACACCATGGATATTGACGAGCGCCTCTGTCCCGAGTGTGGTGCCGAGGTGGAGAATCCGGCCGCTGCTGCTCCCGTAGCAAATGAACCTGTCGGTTCAGCTTCGCCGGCTGGCAGTGAAGCACCTGAAGCTCGTGTGTTCGGAACCGCAAGCCGTAACAATATCTCGGGCAGTGTGAACACCAGCACGACCAATACGAACACGAACCATACGAACACGAACATCCAGACCTCCAGTGTGGATAACTCATCGGTGGTAAACAATACCACCATCGTGATGGAGGGGAAGAAGACCCCCGAGTTCTGTGAGGTATGTGGAAGCCCCTTTGAGGGGAAGCATGCCCGCTGTCCCAAGTGCGGGAAGATGATTTGCTTCGACTGCAAGGTGAAAGGCAAGAACCGCTGTGTCGAGTGTGAGAAGAAGGCCGTGAACGAATACCGCCTCGCCTTCCAGCAACTGCTCCTGACCACCAACGGGAACATCGGTGCGGCTGGTCGTCAGATGATGAACCAGAAAGCCCGTGACCTGGATGTGGAGGATGTGAAGGCCGGCATCGAGAAAGAGCTGATGGAGGAGTACGGATCTGCTCCCCGTGCCGAGCAGCCCACTGTAGTGCCTAATAGGGCAAAGGCTATGGGTGCTGCGGGCTCATCGGCCTCTGTTGGCACCAAGGGTGATGTGTTTGTCACTCTCCCGCCTGCCAAGGGGGGAGGCGGATTGAAATGGTTAGTTCTGGCCGTTCTCGTCGTCGTAGGTGCAGGTGCTTTCTTCCTGCTTGGCAGAGGAGGCTCGTCAGAGGAGAAGACTGCCACAACCACGACAGTCGAGCAGACGGCTGCCCCCGTCACGTCGCCGGACAAGCCTGCGGCTACAGCCGCACCGGCATCACAGCCCGACTCCAAGGTTCAACCTGAACCGACATCACAGCCAACGCCCAAGGTTCGACCTACACCGGTTGCAACTCCCGCTCCCAAACCGGTTGCCGAGCCGAAACGCGATGCCAACTACGAGGCCGGCATGGCGGCATACAACAAGGGCGAGGGTTTGGAGGCCATCAGCAAGTTCAAGGCTTCGGGCAGTGCTGAGGCCAACTATATGCTCGGTGTCATCTACGAGAAGGGATGCGGCAACGTGGGCGCCAATGCCATGATGGCCCGCTCGTTCTATAAGAAGGCAGCAAACCAGGGACATGCTGAGGCAAAGGCGAAGCTATAAATGTAATTATGGACAGAACAAAATAAAGACGTATGAAAAAGAGTATTTTATTTTATGTAATGTTGGCGTTCAGTGTGCTGACAGCGACAGCACAGCAGAAAGTCGTTTTTTGTGAAGAGTTTGAATACATCTCGGGTGAAGCTTCTGAGGCCGATGCCGTGAAGGTACGTAGTGCAGCTATGAACGGTGTGTCTACGAGCCGTCGGGCATCGATCATCGATGCGGTCAATTCGGAGATAGGGAGAGACCGCACGAACACTGCCGAAGAGAGCATGATGCGTCGGGAGTCTATACGGATGATGGGGGGAACCCACATCATGTACGGAAGGGTCAACTCCTCGAAAGAGAGCCATGAAGTGGTGAAGGGCAGCGAGAAGAATCACGATAAGTATACTCGCACCATAAGTTTCACCATCGTATTGACTGATATTGCCAGCGGTGAGCAGGTGAGCCGTGACTTTCAAGTGAGCGATTCACAATATGATGATGCAGCGAAAGCACATAGCAAAGCAATCGGCCAGGTTGACAATCAGGTGTGGGCATATATCAGAGAGTACTTCCCACTGAAATCGCATGTGCTGGATGAGGGATTTGTGAAGCAGAAGGACGAAATGCAGTATTGCTATATCTCTTTGGGCTCGGCCGACAAGGTGGTCAAGGGCGACTATTTCGATGTCTACAAAGTGGCATTGGTTGCTGGCGAACAGGTGGAGAGCAAGATTGGCGAAATGGAAATCGTGGAGGTCAGTGGTACCCATGTCGCTAAATGTCAGGTGAAGAAAGGAGGAGCTGAAGTGCTTCTTGCCATGAACGAATATCTTGACATCAAGTTCCGCGACCCCAAACATGCCGAGCCGTTGCGTGTCAAGTCGGCAACCAAGGGTGATACCGTTTGGCAGAAGATTGGTTATGCTGCCGGTGGTGTGGTAGGAACCGCATTGGGTGTATATGCTGTCTTCCTCGAAGAGTTGGGGGGAGCAGCCGAATAAGTAACCTATAATAGCAATAAATGATGAAAAGAAATAGTTTGTTGACCTTGTTGCTCCTCCTCTGCACCGGTGCTTTCGCGCAGGGAGAGGGGTTCTTGCAGGTGGTGTCCAAGGTGTCTGGCGACAATGAGACAATCACGCTCTCCTCGACCGGTATGGCAGAAGATAGGGACGATGTGTATAAGAATGCCGTCAAGTCGGCTTTCTACACCCTGTTCTATACGGGTGTGCCCGGAGTCAATGAGGGTAAGCCGTTGGTGGAGTGCGAGAATCTGCTCTATACGAACACGTTCTTCAACAGCCAGTACAAATGCCAGTACTACGTCAGTGCCCAAACCGAGGATGTCAGACCTCGAAGAGAGGACGGTATCTTTCGTGCTACATACAATGTGACGATTGCATATAGCCGCCTGTTGACCGATATGCGGCAGAATAGGGTATATGACTGTGAAACAGCTCCTGTCGTCTTGCCGACGATTATGACCATTCCCTATGTGAGGCAAGGTGAGAGTCTTAAAAACGTACTCCAGAATAAACCCGATTTACGTGACGCAGTCAGCAGAGTTCAGGATGGATTCCGCTCTCGCGGAGTACGTACTATGGACTTTGAAGCTCGCTTGACAGGTGGGCAGGGTATGGATGAATATGAGAACAATGCCGGTGTAGCCGAATCGAATGACCGGCAGATGGCGCTGGCAGAGGGTACGGATGTCTATGTAGAGGTAGATATGAACAAAGAAACTGTAGGCGCGGGTACCAGTGTAAGGTTCATACTGAAAGCCTATCGTACAGAGTCTGGTGAAGTTCTGGCTACCAAGAGCGCGACGTTCGGGCCTTTGAAAAATTACGAATTGCACAAATGTTATGACAGGTTAGAGGATGAAGTGTTGCCCGATTTCTTGGATGACATCTGCAATGGTATTGTCCCAGAACCTGGTTCTGAACAACCTGCCGGCAGTGTAGCCATGCGCTTTGCCATCGATGGCAACTCGGCCACAACGATGGACTCCCGCTTTGGCCCTAACAACTATGCCTTGCGAGATATCATCCGCCAGTGGATTCGTAGGAATGCCCATAATGCCGACTACAGCACTCCGAGAATCGTGGCTGAAGAGATAATCTACGACTATGTCATGATGCCGCCCGTAGATGCTGATGGCATCCGAATGGATGCGGCTCAGTACGCTTTCCTCCTCGAATCTTACTTGAAGGAGGATATGCAGGTCGAGTGCAGCAGCCGCGTCATCGGCAATAGAATATTGTTCACCATATACTGATAGCTTATGAAACGCTTATATGTCTTGTTTGGCCTGTTATGGCTGATGGGAGCCTCGCTCCATGCCCAGGCACCGGCTTGGGTTACCTCCCGTCCCGTGTCTGATAATGCCTATGTAGGTATCGGCATGGCATCGATTGCCGATGATGACTATGTGCAGAAAGCCACACATAACGCATTGGCCGATATCGCCTCGCAGATAGCTGTCAGGGTGGAGGCCAACTCGTTATTGCGCACCGTGGATGTGGACGGACATTCGCGCGAGCTCTTCGAGGAGAAGATACGCGGCTCGCTCATAGGATGGATCGAGGGTCACGAGCTGAAAGGCTCGTACCAGTCGGGCGATACCTATTACGTATACTACACACTGGACAAGGCCACCTATCGGAAGAAGGCCGAGGCCAAGCGCACTGCGGCCGTCCGCACTGGTATGGACTATCTCGACAAGGGACGTGAGGCCGAAGAGATGATGAACCTCGTGCAGGCAGCCCAGCTCTATTGCAAGGGATTAGAGACTGTGGAGCCGTGGATGTTTATGGAGCTGACCGCCAATGACGGAGGGCTTCAGGTGAATGTCCCTGTAGAGCTTTATCAGGCTCTCGTCAGTGTGTGCTCCGGTATGGCCATCACCACCAATACGGTGCAGGTCGAGGGCGAGCCGTTCAAGCCGGTGGCTACCCCTATTGCCGGCTGCCTGTCCAAAAACGGAGTGGTGGTGCCCAACATGAAGCTCAAGCTGGCCTTCGTCAAGGGTACCGGTGAGGTGTCAGAACCCATACAGACCGACCATACGGGTACGGCCGAGTTCTATGTCACCAACATCGCCTCTAACCTGCCGGTGCAGGAGCTTCGCATCAGCATGGATGACTCGTTCCTCGCTACACTCCCCGAGGTGTACCGCAAGCTGATAGATACCGCCACCTGGCCTTCGGCCAAGATAACCCTTACCTTGAAGAGTGCACCGGTGACAGCCTACCTCTATATCAACGAGAACCACGACTTGGAGGGTGCCGAGCGACAGATCCGCAGCCTGTTGGCCAACAACCATTTCGCACTCATCGAAGACCCGGATGCAGCCACCTGCTTCATCGACCTGTCGAGCAGTATCGATATGGGGACAGTGGTGTCCGGTGGTATGTACGACCTCAATGCCTGCTATTGCACCTTGGTGCTGAAGATATACAACAACCAGACGCAGGTGCAGCTGCTCGACTATTCGGTCAACGATGTCAAGGTCCTGGTGCCTGTAGACAAGACTGCAGGTCAGAGTATAGCACAGTGTGTGAGAGAGGTGATGAGGAGGGTCAACCGCGAATTGCCTGCCAAACTGAGAAACATGAATATCCAATAACCAACTTCTAAAAAACATTGTTATGAAAAAGATTGCTTATGTAATGGTGGCTGTCGTAGCCCTGAGTATGACAGCTTGTGGCTCATCGAAGAAGGTGGAGCGCGAAAGCCCTATCGAGACCTTTGTGCAGCCCTGCTCTGAACTGAAGACGGCAGATGGCATGCTCCGTGCCTGGGGCATGGGACGTTCCGACAATGAGACGACAGCCCGCACGAAAGCTAAGATGCAGGCTTCTGCCGAATTGGCCGAACAGCTGCAACGGGTGGTGCTGGCGACAGCCGAAGATTATACGACCGAACTTTCAGGAGGGATAGACGCTGCTTCCAAGAGACTCCTTGAGAGCACTGTAAAGACTGTAACCAAACAAACGCTCACCGGCACGGTCATCGTGTGTGATGAGTGGCACAAAGATGAACAGACGGGACTCATCACCAATTATGTCACTATGGAGATTGACGGGGAGGAGTTCCTCAACAACCTCTACAAGAAGTTGGAAGACAACAAATCGGTCAATGTGGACAAGGAGCTGCTCACGCGACTCTTCATGAAGCAAATAGGCAAAAAGCTCTAAGACCCCTAAATCCTATATAAGGAACACCACAGGTAGCCCGCCATTGACAGCATGTCGATGGCGGGCTTTTTCTATCCTGTCTGCACTACCGGATTGTGCTGACTCTTTCCCTCGCGCAGATTCTTTTCGCACACAAATATAAATCAGAGGTGCGAGACTGCAGTCATCACTGAAGGCAAACGGTGATCATAAGTTAAGATAAAATTAATCATAAGTTATGATGGATTTTAGCTTAAGTGGAGATCCACATATTAAAACTCTTGGATAGAGA
>JAFXEF010000053.1 GCA_017520935.1 Bacteroidaceae bacterium
ACGGGCATATTGCATCACGAACATACGCAGTATCTCGCTTATCTGCGCTCCGTGTACACGGCGCAGGGCAATCTCGCGGCGGCGATACTGGGTCTCGAAGAACACGAGGCCGAAGACTCCCATTAGGGCAATGAGAATGGCAACGATGGAGAATACGCTGATGAGGCGCGTGAGTTCCTGCTCTTTTTCGTACTCGCGGCTCAGCTGCTCGTCGATAGACTGTATTTTAAGCTGCTCGGGATTTACCTGAGGGTCGAGTTTCGCGAACGAACTCTCTATGTGTGCCTTCAAGACATCCAAATCGGCATTTTCGGTCGTGCGAATGTAAGCTGTAAAGAAACTCGGGTCTCTTCCTGACACATAGAATGCCGTAGGTCGTGTCGCCTTCTGCAGAGGCTGCATTTTTACATCTTCGCAGAAGCCGACCAATCGAGTATCTCCTTCAGTCCTCCAATCATAATTCACACGAGTACCCATCGTGAGATTGTACTTCCGTTTTGCAAACTCTGGATATATGACTGCACCCTGGGGATTTTGTATGTCGTGCGACTCGAAGTTACGTCCCTCGGTAATGCCAATCCCCATCACTTCAAGGAAATTGGGCGTCACCTCTTGCAGGTCCATCCTAATCTTGCGATCTTCGCCTATAACTTCGTAGTCATTGCTGGTGCGCCATCCTTCCGATACAATGTTTTGGTACGAGAATGCAACATCCTTGATCATCGGGCTCTCGTTGAGCAGCGACATGAGAGCCGGACGGTTGGCCTTAGTGGTCAGCGCAGCTGCCTTAGGCCCCAGTTCTACAGCAAGCAAGTGCTGCTTATCGACCCCGATATCGTAACTCATCATATAGGAGTGTTGCTGCTTGATGAATAGGGTGCAGGTAATCAGTGTGATGGCAATCAAGTACTGCAAGCCCAGCAACGTAAAGCGCAGACGACGGCCCACAACCGTATTGCCAAACGACCCTTTGATGGCGAATGATGGAGGTATTGAGGTTATATAGTAGGCCGGATAGACGCTGGCAACAACAGCAAGCACAACCCCGGCACCAAGCATCACAAGCACCACGTCCCAATTATCTTCCAAGGCGATAGAAGTGGAGATAAACTGGTTGGCACTGACCTCGGGTGCAATATAGAAGATGATCAGGAAAGCAAGCAATAGGCCGAGTACAACCATCCCGATAGCTTCACCCACAAATCCGAGGCGCAAGCGACGTATGGTGCAGCCAAAAATCTTCTCGGTATTCACTCTCCGTATACGACGCGGAATCATCGCCATGAAGAAGTTGATGAAATTCACAAAAGCAATGATGATGATGACAATACCTATGGCCAGCAACGTATAGGTGGTAGTAGCATCTGCAGTCTTTGTTTCTGACACCGTTTCAGAGAAATGAATGTCCTTGAGCGCTGTCAGCTGCAACTGACACAATGGGTTGGAGCGGAACTCCTCAAGCGACATCGATTCATACTTTTCCCCATAGATGCTCTTGAACTTGGGATAGAGGCTTTCAAGGAAGGCATCCTTCATCCAGGCCTCCTTCAGTTTATAGAAGTAGGTAAATTGCCAATTGCCGTCCCATGTCCTGAGAGGAGCAGCCATAAACATCTGCAACCCATACAAATCGCAGCTTCGGGGAAAATCCTCAAAAATACCGACCACCGTGAGCGAACGGTTATTCGCATCCTGTATCACACCGTCAAGCTCTATTTTATGCGTTTTGGCAAAATTTTCGCTGAGCAAGATGCTGTTGGGCGTACTCAGTCGGTTGAAGCTACCGCTCACGAGTCTAAATCCCATGGTCTCCGGAGCTCCTGTCGTGCCCCAACTCTCCTTGATTTCCACCAGTCCATCTTCACCATCACTCAGTTTTATCTTGAGGGGCGACTGACGATAATGCATTCGTCCGAACGATTCCACCATCGTGGTATCTTCGCCAAAGCTTTGGCCCATCGCATCATTGATGCCCGCAAACATCTTGCCATCATACACTTTCGATAAGGCTGATGACTCAAATCGGAACACCCTCTCTGCATCCTTGAGTGAGCGGTTGTAACTGAGATCGTAATTGACCTGTACCAAGATGGCATAAGCTGCCGCGGAGGCGATGCCGAGGCCCAAGATGTTGAGCGTGGACGACACTTTGTAGCGTCCGAGATTCTTAAAGAACTCTTTCATTGTCGTTATGTGTTTTTATTGTTTTGCTAATTCTTTAATTTCCTTGTGTCTCTGTCATCCTGAGTGTCAACGAAGGATCTCGCAGTGTCTCTCGCAAAGTCCCAGCGCGAGATTCTTCACTTCGTTCAGAATGACAGTCTGTTTTTATTGTTTTGCTTTGTACGTATTTTCGTTTTGTCTCTTTTTCCAAAAATTATCACAGGCGTGAAAATTTTTTATCACTACTGTGAAAATTTTTTGTCACAGGCTTGAAAAATCTTGTTGCTACCTTCTGTTTTCTCTGTTCTGTTTGTCGAATTCTTTGCGTATCCGTGGATATTTCATTACGTATCCACGGTTACGCGAGTTTTTTGCTTTGTTATCGCGGTTTATTGGTTGTATGCTTTCGTTTTTTCTCATATGGATTGGCATAAATTCTTTTGTTCCGATTTGCTTAGCGAAGTTACTCACACGGGCAAGCACTATCTCAAGAAAAAATCGAAAAAACGCTTTTTTGAGCGAAAATTGTAAAGTTTCTTTACACTTTTCTCGGTACATCTTGGAAAAAACGCATAAAAAGCGGCATTTTGTACCCTATGTGTTGTGATTGTATAGATGGAAAAGAGGCGCATCCTTTGTGGGTGCGCCTCTGCTATATCAATGTTAATAATAAGTCGAAGGAACGTGGTGTCTTGCTTTGCTGGCTACTCATCCTTGGCCGACTGAACTACCTTGCGGAAGGTGGCAGGCACGGGAGCCTCAAAGTGCATCAGTTCGCGTGTCACGGGATGCACGAGCGAGAGGCGGTGGTTGTGCAGCATGAGCCGGCCTATGGGATTGGTGTTGCCACCATACTTGCGGTCGCCGGCTACGGGGTGCCCAATGTCGGCAAGCTGTACGCGTATCTGGTTCTTGCGTCCGGTGAATATCTGCAGGTCGAGCAGCGAGTGATGCCCGTTGCTCTGCACCACACGGTAGCGTGTCACGGCCAAGCGTCCCTCGTCGGGCTTGCGGGCGATATATACCATCATATTGTTGTTGTTCTCCACGAGGTAGTGGCGTAGTTCCTGATGTTCCTCTTCGGGGCAGCCCTCCACGACGGCCGTGTAGCAACGCTCACGGATGTAGCTGTCCCATCCGAAGCGCAGTTCGCGCTGCGTGTCGGGGTCTTTGGCAAAGATGAGGATGCCCGAGGTGTATTGGTCGAGACGGTGGCAGATGTAGGCCATGGCACGCGGGTCCTTCTGCTTCAGGTACTCGGTGAGCAATCCCTGTGCCGTCTTCTTGTTGGTGTCGCGCCCCATAGAGAGCAGGCCAGCAGCCTTCTCCACAACGATGAGGTACTTGTCTTCATAGATAATCTGCAGCTGGTTGGCGTTCAGCACGGCAAAGGGGCGGGTAAAGTTGACCGACACCTTGTCACGCGGAGTAAGCGGGGTGTCAAACTGTGTGGTGGGGCGTCCGTTCACGGCCACGTGGTTATGGGCCAGCATCGACTTGATGTCGCTCTTACTCTTGGGCGCCAATATCATATAAAGGAAGGGGAGCAGCGTAGTATCCTCTACGGCAGAGTAGTGGAATATCTGGCTGGGGCCTTGCTTGCCGTATCGTTTGGTTTTCTTCATAATGTCTGCAAAATTAGTGCAAGGCAAGTGAAAACGCAAATTTATTTACTGTTTTCCGAGCCGCCACCTAATTTCTACTTATGTGAAGCGCAAGTAAAAGGTAATAAATAATTCACAATTCACAACTCATAATTCGCAATTAAGTGTTATCTTTGCCATATTATAATTTAGAATTCACAATTCAGAATTAACTACCATGCAGCATCCAGAAAATGAAGACATATACAAGGGTCTGACCGTAAATGCAGGCGTAGAGCAGCCCTCGATGGTAAATCCTTATATGAAACCCAAGAAGCGCAAGCGCCTGTTCACCCCTGCCGAGTATGTAGAGGGCATTGTGAAGGGCGACATTACCATGTTGTCACGTGCTGTGACACTCGTCGAGAGTCTGTTGCCCGAGCATCAGACAATAGCACAAGAGGTCATCGAGAAATGTCTGCCCTATACGGGGAGGTCTGTACGCATAGGCATCAGCGGTGTGCCCGGTGCGGGCAAAAGCACCTCTATCGATGCTTTCGGGCTGCATGTGCTGGAGCGCTACGGGGGCAAACTCGCTGTGCTGGCCATCGACCCCAGCAGTGAAAAGACCAAAGGCAGTATCCTGGGCGACAAGACACGCATGGAGAAACTCTCCGTGCATCCCGAGGCCTTCATACGTCCCAGCCCCTCGGCAGGTTCGCTTGGTGGTGTGGCTCGCAAGACACGCGAGACCATCGTGCTGTGCGAGGCGGCTGGATTTGACAAGATTTTCGTGGAGACCGTGGGTGTAGGCCAAAGCGAAACGGCAGTGCACTCGATGGTAGACTTCTTCCTCCTCATACAGTTGGCAGGCACGGGCGATGAGCTACAAGGCATCAAGCGTGGCATCATGGAGATGGCCGACGGTATCATCATCAACAAGGCCGACGGAGCCAATGTAGAGAAGGCCGAGCTGGCCGCATCGCACTTCCGAAATGCACTACATCTGTTTCCTGCGCCAGAGAGCGGATGGACACCCCAGGTGCTCACCTACTCGGGTTTCTATGGACTGCGCATCGATGAGGTGTGGACCATGGTGTTCGACTATATCGACTTTGTGAAGAAGAACGGCTACTTCGACCACCGCCGCAACGAGCAAGCCAAGTATTGGATGTACGAGAGCATTAACGAGGCCTTGCGCGACAGTTTCTACAACAATCCCACCATCGCTTCACTGCTCTCCCTCAAGGAGAATCAGGTGCTGGGTGGTGAGCTCACCTCGTTTGTAGCCGCACGACAGTTGTTGGAGGTGTATTTCAAGTGATCAAGAGCAAGGATCAGTGCCAATGATGAGAAAGACATTCACGATACTGATTGCTGCGCTACTGGCATGTGAGGTGGTGGCACAGTTGCCGATAGAGATCAAGGTGCTCTCATATAACATCCGCACGTTGGCCGATGACGGCGACAACAGCTGGAAGTATCGTCGGCATGCGACAAGGAATATGCTGAATGTGCATAAACCCGACCTCTTCGGGCTGCAAGAAGCCATGATCACCCACTTGAAGTATATCGACAGGTGGATACCGCGATACGACCGTGTGGGTGTAGGCCGTGACGATGGCAAGAAGCGAGGCGAAGTGGTGGCTATCTATTACAACAAGAGGCGCTTCGACCTGCTCGACAGCGGCACATTCTGGCTGAGCGAGACACCCGAACAGGTGTCCAAAGGGTGGGATGCCGCCTGCGTCCGCACGACCACCTGGGTGAAGTTGCGCGACAAGGATAGCAGCAAGGAGTTTTACTTCTTCAACACCCATCTGGATCATAAGGGTAGAGTGGCGCAGACCGAGTCGGTCAAGCTTATCATAGAGAAAATCAAGGAGATTTCCGGTGAGGAGGCCACCGTGATTCTTGGCGGGGATTTCAATGTGATACCCGAAGATGAGGTGCTTGCTCCGCTCGATGGTTTCATGCAGGCTGCCCGCACCACCGCCGAAACAGCCGATGACAAGGGCACCTTTAACAGCTGGGGCAAACGGAAGGTGAAGAGCGTGATAGACCACGTGTTCTACCGTGGCAGCACTGCCGAGTGCCACACCTATCGTATCCTCGATGGCGACTACGGTGCTCCTTACATCTCGGATCATTATCCTGTTGAGGTCGTGCTCTCCTTTTAATAAATAACATCATGTAACAAGGTATAGATATGAAAACGATGTATGTATTTCTTGCCGATGGCTTCGAAGAGATTGAGGCCCTCGCCCCAGTAGATGTGATGCGCCGTGCCGGCTTGACGGTGACGACGGTCAGTGTGACAGACAACTTGACAGTGACAGGTGCCCATGGTATCCCCGTAGTAGCCGATGCCATGTTTGATGAGTTCGACTATGCCGATGCAGATCTGCTCTTCTTGCCCGGCGGACTGCCCGGTGCCACTAACCTTGAGGCACACAAGCCACTCGGCGAGTTGCTGACTGGAAAGGCTGCCGAGGGAGTGGTCGTCTCGGCCATCTGTGCAGCACCACTCGTGCTCGGCGGTCTCGGCTTGCTCCAAGGCAGGCAGGCTACCTGCTACCCCGGTTTCGAGGGCAACATGCTGGGAGCCGAGTATACCGCAGCGAAGGTGACTATCGACGGCAACATCTTCACGGCTTGCGGTCCCGGTGCAGCCTGGGAACTCGGTTTCACCTTTGTGGAGCACTTCTGTGGAGCAGAGAAGGCCGATGAGTTGCGTGCAGGAATGCAGTTTTGAAAAGGAGGCCTCCCCTACCCCCTCCCGAAGAGGGGGACTCCAATCTTTATGATTACAAAATACTACTCAGTGATGCCTGTAAACTCCTTCCCCTTGGGGAGGGCGGGGGGAGAGGCTATTTCTCATCTTATGAACAAATACGCCATCATAGTAGCCGGAGGTAAAGGCCTACGCATGGGCGGTGACCTTCCCAAGCAGTTTATCCCCATTGAGGGATGTCCAGTGCTGATGCACACGCTCGACACGTTTCATGCGTGCGACGAGTCCATACAGATTATCTTAGTGTTGCCTCGCGACCATCAGGACTACTGGCACGAGCTTTGTGCCCAATATCAGTTTGCCGTGCCCCACCGCATTGCCGATGGTGGTGCCACGCGCTTCCATTCCGTACAGAACGGCTTGGCGTTGGTCGAGGAGACCGAGGCGCTGGTGGCCGTACACGATGGTGTGCGCCCCTTCGTGAGTCACGAGGTGATAGAGCGTTGCTATAGCGAGGCCGAGGTCTATGACGCTGTGGTGCCCGTAGTACCCGTGGTAGAGACGGTTAGGCAACTGGTAGGAAAGGATAGCACAGAAGGAGAAGCCCGTCACCCGGAGGTCACTTGCAACTCCTCCCAACCATCAACCCTCAACTCTCAAAGTATCACCGTCGACCGCAACGCCTACCGTCTGGTGCAGACCCCACAGACCTTCCGCGCCACGCTACTGCGCCGTGCCTACGAGCAACCCTACTGCGATGCCTTCACCGACGATGCCTCTGTGGTGGAGGCCATGGGACACGCTGTGCACCTCACTGATGGCAATCGCGAGAATATCAAGCTCACCACGCCGTTTGACCTCACGGTAGCAAGAGCCTACTTATCGTACAGATAGAATATACGATCCATCATCTTCCACTTGTCATCGGCGGTGTCGCCCTCGCGACATTGCTGAAAGATAGCCATGAAGTCTTCCCACTCCTGCTGGCGTGGCAGAGTGGCAAGGCGTGTCATGGCACTGTCCCAGTCGAAGTCAACGGGAGTCTCCACAATCATGAAGAGACGGTTGCCAAGGAGGTATATCTCCATCTCAAGGATACCCACCTCGCGTATGCCATCGAGGATTTCGGGCCACGCCTCGTCTTCGCTGTGGCGGTGTATGTACTCGCGTATGAGCGCATCATCGGGTTTGAGGTCCATGGTACGGCAATACCGCTTCACGGGCACGGGATATTGCTTGGTGTCGTAACCGTTCATTTTGTTTAGGGTTTAGAGTTTAGGAGGAACGAGGCTTTCACCCGGCAGCTGCCCTAAGGGGAAGAAGCAACGTGCCCCTAACACATATATCCATTGTTTGCATTTCATTATCATAAAGCAGGTATCCTGTTGAGGAACTATTTTCTCACAGCACTTACTTCACCAATATCTTTTTCCCGTCACGGATATATAGACCGGCAGGGAGCCCTTCAAGCGTGTCGGCCACCTTCTGTCCGTAGATGTTGTATACAGCCGTGTGGGGGGCTGTGGCATCTGTCTTGACGGGGTCGATAGCGGTTACCACATCTACCGGCATGGAGCCGTAGTAGTAGAGGCGGAAGTTGTCCATGATGGTCCAGTAGTACGATGCCGAGGTGGTCTGTCGGATACCGAGCTTGAGGTTGCCGGCAGTGGCACGGTTGAACACGAGAGACTTGTCATAGTAGCCCTTGGCAAAGTAGGTCGCGCTGGAGGCCATCGTGTTGGGGACGTAGGCACTGGGCGAGGTCATCGCCTTGTCGTCGCTATGCAGCCTGGTAGTGCTGGCGCCCTCGGCCAAGTGGCAGATCTTGGTGCTTGCGCTGCCTGCATAGAGGTAGGCCACGACATTGTTCTTGCCCTTCTGGTAGTCAGCATATACGTTGGCACTCTGTCCCGGACGGTTGAAGCCTTGCGCACGGAGGTCGTACGTACCGGCAGGCAGCGCCTCGATGATTTGGTTGAGGTCGAAGCTCTTCTCATAGAACTCCATGGCAGAGTGGTTTATGACACCACTGCCTGTCCATCCCTCACCCGTGGTGATGCCGGGATCGGCCATGAGGAAGGTAAGGTCGAAGGGGGCTTCCACATCGGCGGGTGTGGCACCACCGAGGAAGTCCATGCCTGCCTGGCGCAATGTCTTCACGGCAGCCAGCAGTGTCTCAGACGATGCGCTCTCATCATCGGCCACGGTCCCGGCAGCGCTGAGTGCTGCATCGATAGCGGCATCCACGCCCTCGGCATCTTCGGTGTGGGCAGTTGCTCTCAGCTGCTCGATATTGGCGATGAGTGCTTTTAGGTCGGTCAGTGCCGATGTACGCGAAGCAGCATCAAAGGCGGTTGTCCCCTCGGCAGTGAGGATCACCCAATGCTGGGCAGCAGCATCGGCTGCAAGGTCGAAGCTGGTGAGCGTGAGCTTGCCTCCTGCCGTAGCAGTCATGGCATTGGCCCAGTCGCCATTGCGGCGAAGTACCCAGTAGCCTCTGACACTGATGGACGAGGCCTCGCCACCCACCTTGACATCGCGACGTCCCGTCATGAGGTGGAATTTCTCTGCACTGGTGGGTGTCTCGCGCGACACGGTCTTGAAGGTGTTTCCGCTAAGGGTGATATACTCTTTTGTTGCTGCATTGCGGAACGAGTAGTACTGGGTCTTGGGATCAAAACTGAGATACCAGGCATAGCTGTCATCGGCAGCCACATCGGCCGAGGTTGCCTCGCGCCATACCACCGACGAGCCGTCAGCAGCAAGGTACGAGGTGGTGAGTCCGTAGCTCTCGCTCTCGTTCTTGATATAGTACTTCACGGTATCTTCGTGCTCGAAGGTGTAGGCCGGCGATGCGAAAGTGGCATGGGTAGGCTGCAGGCCATCCTCGTGCAAGCCCTGTATGATGAGGGCATTGCCGTAGTAGAGCAGGTCAGTACCGTTGTCTTCATGGGCTCCGTTGATGCCATAGGGCCACATGTGAGTACCGTCACCGCGCATGGTCTCGGTGGTGTTGTTGTTCCAGAACTGGAGTACGCTGTTGGCTCGCGAGCCTGTCCAGGTGCCCCCCTGCATCAGTGTGCTCCATGTCCAGTGGGTGCCCACACCTACGCCGTGGGCTGCCTCGTGCATGATGGTACCCGTGCGCTGGTATGAGGTCAGAGGACCTACGCGCATCGACCCGCCATACGAACAGTCGGCTGTGGGGGTACCAGCACCGTAGCTGCCGGAAAGATGGAATCCCTGGAGGCTCATCAGCATGTTCCATACCTCAAGGCCGTAGCGCATAGCCTCGCTGATGCGCTCGTTTTCCTCGGCACTGCCGCCATTGTTCCACGACCATGTCATGCCTCCCTTGGGGATGGTGATAATCTTCAGTTCATCGCCATAGGCCACCTGATAGCCTTCGGTCACCACGTAGGGACGGGCATAATATACGGTGGCAGGCTCCATATCCTCCATGATATAGATGCGCCCGTTGTTGTCGAAGTAGCGTGTAGAGCGCTGGTCCTCCACCGTGGGGTTATGCTCCGTAGAGTAGCAGAACCCGGCCTCACGCAGCTTGGCACCGTTGAGGCTGTAGGTGAAGCGGCCGAAAGCCATCACCGCACCGCGTGCATAGCGGTGGTCGGTCTTCGTAATGGTGGGCACGGGTCCCGTAGGCTCGTTGAGCATATAGGCGAACGCTGCAGCGTCGAGCAGCTCAATCTGCCGTTGCAGCTCCTCGTAGGTGGTGGTTCCGTCGGCATAGGCCGCCTTGGCCGCTGTGATGGCAGCAAGGAAGACCTCGGCACCTACACCCTGCCCCTCGCCATATCGGCTCTCGGCCAGCTCGATGGCAGCCTGCAGCTCGGCATAGGCAGCGATAGAGACCTGTGCAGAGGCTGTAGCCTCGCGCAGTGGAGTAGAAACCTCGACATACCCTTCGGTAGTCTCCTTGGCGAGTTCTGCTTGTGCAGCCTCGATGCAAGCGGTGAGTACCTGCAGACTGACCGTGTGCATCTTGGCACCGGCCACCTCCTGCGCCAGCTCTATATAGCGTTGCAGCTCGGCCTTATAGGCCTCATCGCTGCTACCCACGTAGTAGAGGCGGAAGTTGTCCACTGCCAGCCAGTTACCCGTAGCCCCTACAGCCTTGAAGCCGAGCGTCACCACGCTCTCGATATTGGTGAACGTAAGGGTATATTCCTTGGTCTTGTCTACGGCAATCCGGGCATCATTGGCCACGATCCACGCACCGCTTTGCGATGCCGAGGGAGAGTCCTGCTGTATATTCTGCGCACCGGCCACAAGCTGGTATACACCCATATCGAGCGACTCCACTACCTGCAAGGCCGCGCCGTTGCCTACTTGAGCGCCTTTTCCTGTCCAGCGCTCCAGGTAGGTGGAGCCGGCCTTCTTGGAGAACGAGCTGTTGGTCTGCGTCACCAAGTCGGTGACGGTCCACCCCTCCTTCTGCTTCTCGAAACTGGGGTTGACGATAAGGTTGGTCATGTCAATGGGGTTCTCGACCGACGCATTGGCATAACGGAATGTCTTCATAGCCTTCAAGAGCGCATCGGCAGCGTCCTTCAGCTCCTTGTTGGTAGCCTCGGCATTGCCATATACGGCACTTGCCTCATCCATTACGGCCTTCAGTGCGGCAGCTTCCACACCACTGCCATCGGCATAGAGTGCCGTAGCCTCATCGATGACAGACTGCAGGCCGGCAACCAGATCCTCGCGGCCGAGTCCCTTGTAGTAGAGGCGGAATCCCTGCCAGTTGACCCACTGGTTGCCTGTGGTCACGGCGTACTTGACAGCCATGCTCCCCCCGGCATCCACCGCGATATCGCGTGCCCATGCCATGGCATCGCCGTGGGCGAGTGCCTGCCCGCACGACTGCATGCCGTTGGGCAGTATCTTGCCATTCTTGCTTGTCCAGTTGTTGTCCGTAGCATTGGTCACACCATAGTCGATGCTGCCCATCTGCGGAGTCTTTCCCGTATACTTACCCTTGCCCGTGGTGACGGTCAGCGTGGGAGCCGTGCCCGACCCGTCCTCGCGGTAGAGCGAGTGGAAACCCAAGTCATAGGCACCCATAGGGAGCGTCACCTCCTGCTCCAAGGTGAAGGCTTTGTGGTATACCTCAAACTCCTCCCATCCGAAAGCGGGCGAACCGCTGTACCAGCCCTCGGCCGAGGCATTGCCCACCATATCGGCATTGTCGAGCATGAACGACACCTCCACGGGCACCGTGATATCGACACTCACCTGACGGAACAGGGTGCGTGTAGCCTCGGTGATGCCCGCCACCGTAGCATCGGCTGCCGTATAGGCCTCCAAGGCCTCGTCCAGCGCATCCTTGTGTGCCTCGGCATTGCCCGATGCCACCAATGCCTCATACACGCCATACATCAGCTTGCGGCTCTTGTACAGGGCATACTCACCGCCTGTCACGCTGCTCTCCCTGACAAAAGCCCAGCGTGTCTGTCCCGAACCCTCGGCAAGCGTCAGATGCCCGCCATAGGTCCACGACACATCGAGCGGCTGCCCAAACTTCACATTCGTGAGCGTATACACGTGGCTGCCCTCCTCCGTCTCGGCATAGGTAAAGTAGGGGTTCGTGTTCTTGTTCATCACCACACTGTTGGCCTTGCCGCTTGTGCACGAGATGTAATAGCCCGCTCCACGCTCCTTGTTGCGCAGACGCAGCTGGCCGTCGGCTGCAAACACATAATGCTGGTTGGGAACGGTTGTTGCATAGTCACCATTGGTGAGGCGGGCGGCAATGGCCTCATTGTTGCTCGTCATGCCATACATGACAAAGGCATCGGCATCCACATTGTAGACATACACGATGTCAGTCGATTTCAGCGCACCGGGATCCTCGCCAGGCACTGCCGGTGCTGTCCACACCTGGGCTTGTGCCGCAAGAGCGGCCACCAAGCACCATACAGAGAGTAAAGATTTCTTTTTCATTGTATTATGTTTAGTTCTATAGAGTCACCTGTTGCGGTTGTGTCAGCACCGTAACGGCACGACAGTTTTTTCAGATACAAATTTATGGATTTTCTCTTATAGTACAAATTTTTACAAAAAGATTCTCTGCCTCACGAACGGGAAGGAGCACGCTGATAACGCGGATTGTAAATTTTGTTATCCTCGACAAAAGGTATATTCCAAGACTTGGAATATATATTGCCAGACTTGGAATGAATATTGCCAGTCTTGGAATATAGAACACTGCGGCGTGCCACGGAGCAGCACGTGAGGCTATCTCAACTTGAAGTAGTAGGTGATGGTTCCGTGCGCTTCGTCCACACCGTCAATCACATTGAAGCGGGCTCTCTTGGCGGCATCCTCGGCTGCTTTGCGAAGGTCGGGGTTCACGGTGTTGGTGCGGCGATTGATGCTGGTGGCTATCACCTGTCCTGCGGGGTTCACGGTAATGTTTACCACTACGCGACCTTCATCCTGCACGGTATTGACAGGCACGGGAAGTCCGCTACCCGAGATGCTGCGTCCATTGAGGTCAAACGTACCCTGCACACCTATGCCTACAGCCTTGTCGGCTCCTGCCACGCCCTCCTGGGTACCCTGCGTGCCCTCTTCGGGTGCCTCTTCGGCTGTGCCCTTGCTACCCATCTCGAAGCCCTTGCCAAAGGCACTGGCCATCTGCTGTGCGGCACGCTCGGCGGCCAGGCGCTCGGCCTCGGCACGCTTCTTCGCCTCTATCTCCTCGGGGGTGGGTACCTCTACAGTAGGCTCGTCGGGCTGGGTGATGAGGGGTTCGTCCACCTGAGGATTGGGCTGCGTTTGCGGTGCGTTCTCGATATTGGGTACATCGCTCTTCACGGATGACACCTCGGTAAACTGGTACGACTCGGCGTGTCCCTTGGCCAGTTCCGTATTGCCTAACATCACGGGAATACCGCTCTCGGCCTCCAGCTGTGGGGTACGCATCACGAGAATCAAGAGCAGCACCACTGCCCCTGCATGCACGGCGAGTGTCGCCACCGCTCCCTGTATCTGACTCTTGGTGACTCTCACTGGACTATCTCTTTTTATCGGGTTTACGGGTTGCCAGCACCATCTTGAACTGGTTTTCGTTGGCAATGTTCAACACGCTTACAATCTCGCGGTAAGGGACACGCTCATCGGCATAGAGTGCTACATACATCTCGGGTTCCTTGGCTGCACACTCCTGCAGGAAGGCGGCCAGGTCTTCAAGCTCGATAGGCATCTCGTCCTCATTGCCGAAGGCGGTGTAGTAGTTGAGGTCCTTGTCAATGATCACACGTGTAAGCGGCTTGGCCGACGTCTGCTGCTTGCCCTGCGGCAGCAGGACCTTGATGGCATTGGGGGTCACCATAGTGGAGGTGATCATAAAGAATATCAGCAGGAGAAAGATGATATCCGTCATCGATGCCATACTGAAGGCCGGGGATATCTTGTTTCTTCGTTTCAGGCTCACGGGAAATAAATTAAAAGTTATAAATTAGAAATTAAAACTGAGAATTAAAACTTATCATACGAAGAGGTACGCCTGTTTTAATCTTTCATCGCTAATTTTAATTCTTAAGATCCATGAATGCGAGCGTTTGAGCTTCCAGCATATTGGTCACATCATCGACACGTGACACCAGGTAGTTGTAGGCAAACATGGCGATGATACCCACGACAAGACCACCTACGGTAGTGATCATAGCCTCGTAGATACCGCTCGAAAGCAGGGTGATATCGATATTGTTGCCAGCATTGGCCATCTCCCAGAAGGCCTTCACCATACCGAGCACGGTGCCGAGGAAACCAATCATAGGAGCACCGCCCGAGATGGTAGCCATGATGGAGAGCCCCTTCTCAAGCTTGGCCACCTCAAGGTTGCCAGCATTCTCAAGGGTTGCCTGAACCTCGGCTGCGGGACGGTCGAGACGTTCGAGCCCCTTCTCTATCATATTTGACATGGGGCTGTTGGTCACGCGGCAGTAGTTGATGGCCGACTTCATCTCATCGGTCTTCACATAGTCGCGTATGCGCTCCATAAACATGGGGTCAACCTTTGCGGCCTTGCGTATCACCATCAGGCGCTCTACAAAGATGTATACGCAGAGTACCGACAGCAGGGCGAGTACAATCATTATCCAACCGCCCTTGACGGCCATATCCCACAGGTTCATCTCATTGGCTACCTCTACCACTTCGGTGAGGACGGGATTCTCGGCCACTTCGGTCACGGCCTGTTCCATTTGTGCTTGCAATAACAACATCTTGAAATCTACTATTTTATTATTTATGTTTTACAGTCTTGAGTTTTGCCTCCTTGGTTTCATCGTTTCACCGCCAGACACTCCTTGTATCTTCTTATGGTCTCGGCCAGCCCCAAATATAGCGCATCGCATATCAGGGCGTGCCCTATAGACACCTCATCGAGATGGGGCACCTGTTCGGCAAAGTAGGCCAAGTTTTCCAGGCTGAGGTCGTGCCCGGCATTGAGACCCAGCCCCACACGCTTGGCTGCTTTGGCAGCAACAACGTAGGGAGCCACGACCTTCTCACGGTCGGCGGCATAACCTGCGGCATAAGGCTCGGTATACAGCTCCACACGGTCGGCACCCGCCTTGGCCGCATACTCTACCATCTCCTCCACGGGATCGACAAAAACGGAGGTCCGTATGCCCGCCTCCTTGAACGTGCCGATCACCTCGGCGAGAAACTCCTGATGTGTCAGCGTGTCCCAGCCGTGGTTCGACGTTATCTGGTCGGGAGCATCGGGCACCAACGTCACCTGGGCCGGTTTCACCTGCAGCACCAGTTCTATGAACTCGTGACTGGGATAGCCCTCGATGTTAAATTCGGTACGCAGCAGAGGACGCAATGCGAACACGTCGGAACGGCGGATGTGGCGTTCGTCGGGACGAGGATGCACGGTGATACCCTCACCACCCATCGCCTCGCAATCTAAAGCGAACTTGCACACATCGGGATTGTTGCCACCGCGTGCATTACGCAGCGTGGCCACCTTGTTTATATTTACGCTCAGTTTCGTCATAAAATCCGAAAAATGTATTACCTTTGCTCAGAATTAGCCATTTCAAGCAAATTCGCCACAAAGTTACTAAGTTAAATTGACAATAGAAAACCGATTCTCGTTTTTTAATGATAACAACCGACGAATAATTCCCCATCGTTAAAAATACACATCTATCATTAAAATACGTCATCATCCTAACGACCACAGCCATGCGTTTCGCCCTATTTGGAAACACCCATGAGACCAACAAGTCGACCCACGCCGAGCAGCTCTTGCGCATACTCTCCCACTATGCCGACGAGGTATATGCCGACCCGGACTTCTACCGTTTCCTCCGCGAGGAGCAGCCCTTCCCCTTCGAACCGGCAGGCATCATCAGCGACCTTGCCGGCCAAGAAATCGATATGGCCATCAGCCTGGGGGGCGACGGCACCTTCCTCAAGGCAGCCCGCTGCATAGGCGACACAGGTATCCCCATTGTAGGTATCAACACCGGCCGACTGGGCTTCCTGGCCGACGTATCGCCCGACGAGATGGAACATTTCTTCGCCCTCCTCCACGAAGGGCGTTATCTCCTGCGCGAACGCTGCCTGCTGCGTCTCACCACGAGCGATGCCCCCGACCGGCCCATCTATGCCCTCAACGAGATTGCCGTATCGAAGCACGACAGTTCATCAATGCTTGCCATCCACACGGCCGTAGATGGCGAGCGCCTCACCACCTACATGGCCGACGGCCTTCTTATAGCCACCCCTACCGGCTCTACCGCCTACTCGCTCAGCGCCGGCGGCCCCATCATCTACCCTCAGGCCGATGTATTCGTGCTCACTGCCGTGTCGCCCCACAGCCTCAATGTGCGCCCCATCGTGATTGCCGACGACAAGACCATCGACCTCCATATAGAGAGCCGCAGCGGCAGTTTCCTCGTAGCCGCCGACGGCATCAGCCATAGTCTCCCTGCCACCACCACGCTCACCATACAAAAGGCAACGCACACCATCCGTGTAGTAAAGCAAGAGGGCAGCACCTTCTTTCAGACCCTGCAAAAGAAGATGCTTTGGGGAACCGACCCACGAGAATAACCGCCACCATACGTCCATACGGCACGAGCTTTCAGCAACACGACACAGAAACATACACCCAAGAACCCCATCAGGCACCCTCTACAAATAGCACCGGACATAGCCTGCCATGAGGCTTGGAATGGGACGTTTCTCCGCAGCCGCACATTTTTTTTTCAAAAAACACACATTTTTGCAACCTGAGCGCGACTTTTTACGTCTAACGAGCAGAACAACCAATAAAACGTATATATATGAAAACAAAAGAGCTTATTCTGGCTCTGGCGATGACGCTGATGAGCACCACCGCAGGCCTGGCCCAAGAGGGCGAATCGACCAAAGAGGGAGTACCCGTAGTAAATGAGATTGTGACGGACAGCACCGTTGCAAGTACCGGAAGTACCGGAAGCACCGGAAGCACCACATCATCGAGTACTACTGTAGGTTCGTGGAGCGTGACCTACACGGGAGATACGATAGATACAGACGAGGCTATCGCGCTACTCGAAGAGGCACTTGGGGATGAGTTCCCCGAAGGGATAGAAGGACTGATGAAGTCTGTGATGGGAGCTGCTACAGGCGGCCTCATCCTTGCCGGCATCGTGCTCTTCGGGATATTCATCCTGCCCCTCATCCTCATCATTGTAGTCCTATACTTCATATATAAAGGCAGGCGTGCCAAATACGATGCCTACAAAAGTATGGCCGAGTCGGGGCAAAAGATTCCCGATGAGGAGCTGCGCAAAATGAGCGAACCGCTAACAGACCGGGTGATGTTCAACAAGGGCGTGAAGAATATATGCCTGGGCATAGGTCTCGCCGTGCTGCTGGGTATCATATTCGGAGACTTCGGCATCGGCATAGGCGTGCTGGTTGTATGCATCGGCATCGGAGAGTTGCTGGTCGATTATTTTGCCAAGAAGTAAGAAATGTTCCTCCCCGACATTGCCCTCGTAAGTCAGGTCTTGCTCTTCGGAAACCGGCGAGCCTTCGACTCGCTGGTGCGGAAGTATCAGGGAGCGGTTCGCCGCATCCTGCTGAACCTGACTGCAGGTGATGCCGCACTGAGCGATGACCTCGCACAGGAGACCTTCATCAAGGCCTACACGTCGCTGGAAAGTTTTAAAAACCGGGCAAATTTCGGAACTTGGCTCTACAGAATTGCATATAACGTTTTTTATGACTATATTCGCAGTCGCAAAGAGACGTGTTCAATGGACGATGCCGACGGCGATATGGAAGCGTTGTGCCAGACCGGCCCCTCGGACAACTACATCGCTACCGACATCAATGAAGCGATGAAGTTGCTGAAGCCCAATGAGCGAACATGCGTCACGCTGCATCTGATGGAGGATTTACCCATCGACAAGGTGAGCGAGATTACAGGGATGCCCGAAGGGACGGTAAAGTCGCACCTCGCACGAGGAAAAGAGAAATTGATCACCTATCTTAAACGAAATGGATATGAATGACGACCAACTGATAAGGAAGTTCCTGCAAGAGAACCACAGCGTGCCTGAAGACAACGGATTCTGTGAGCGGGTGATGAGCCATCTGCCCCAGAGGCCCGTCAATACCGCATGGATAACGTTGCTCGAGATTGCCGCATTGGCGGCAGGCTGTGCCATATTGCTCAGTCGGGTGGACTTGACACAGGTGTTCTGCGACTTTACGGTACGCACCTTGCAGTTTGTTGCCTACCTGCGCTATATGGATATCAATATCAACCCGCTCTATATGGTAGCTGCGCTCACGCTGCTGACCGTATGGGGTGGCTACAAGATTAAAGAAGGATAAGAACTGCAATATGAAACAATACTTAGACCTGCTCAACCGCATATTAGCGGAGGGTGTAGAGAAGGGCGACCGCACAGGCACAGGTACCATCAGCGTGTTTGGCCATCAGATGCGCTTCAACCTCGAGGAGGGATTCCCCTGCCTGACCACAAAGAAACTTCACCTGAAGTCCATCATCCACGAGTTGTTATGGTTCCTTAATGGTGACACCAACGTAAAGTACCTACAGGACAATGGGGTGCGCATCTGGAACGAATGGGCCGATGAGAACGGTGACCTCGGGCACATATACGGTTACCAGTGGCGCTCGTGGCCCGATTACAAGGGTGGCCACATCGACCAGATAAAGGAGGTCATCGACACTATCAAGAACAACCCCAACAGCCGACGCATGATAGTATCGGCGTGGAACGTGGCCGACATTGACAATATGAACCTGCCGCCATGCCACGCTTTCTTCCAGTTCTACGTGGCCGATGGCAAGCTGAGCCTGCAGCTCTACCAACGTAGCGCCGACACCTTCCTCGGTGTACCCTTCAACATTGCCTCGTATGCCCTGCTGCTCATGATGGTGGCACAGGTGACAGGACTGAAGGCAGGCGAGTTTATACACACCCTTGGCGACACGCATATCTACAGCAACCACATAGAGCAGGTGAAGCTACAGCTGTCACGCGAGCCGCGCCCACTGCCCAAGATGAAGATAAATCCCGAGGTGAAGGACATCTTCAGCTTCAAGTACGAGGATTTCGAACTTGTAGACTATGACCCACACCCACATATCAAAGGAGTAGTAGCCGTATAAACAAGGGGAACCACACAAGCCCTCCATAGAGAGAGGGCTTCAAAACAAAGGAAATACAACTATGAACTGCCAACCTCTCGATAATCTGAACATCATCGTGGCTGTAGCCAAGAACGGAGCTATCGGCCGCAACAATCAGTTGCTATATCATCTGCCAGATGACCTCAAGCACTTCAAGGAGCTGACTACGGGTCATACCATCATCATGGGTCGCAAGACTTTTGAGTCGCTCCCCAAGGGTGCCCTACCCAACCGACGCAACATCGTGCTGAGCCGTCAGGAGGGAGTGCACTACGAAAATGCCGAGTGTTACCGCAGCCTTGAAGAGGCACTGATGCAATGTGACTACACCGAAGACGTATATATCATAGGTGGTGCCGACCTCTATAAACAGACCCTCGGCCTTGCCGCACGTATACATCTGACGCTCATTGATGACACACCGGAAGATGCCGATGCCTTCTTCCCCACCATCAATCCCTCTGAGTGGACGGAGACAAGCCGCGAGACACACCCTGCCGATGAGAAGCATGCACATGCCTATACCTTCATCGACTATGTAAGGAAATAGACCCGAATAATAAGAAAGGCAGCCTGATGCAACCTTTCTTATTTCCTGTCAATCATAAAATAAATGATAGCGGACCCACAAGGGATCCGCTATCATTTATTTTATATACACATTGGTTATTCCTCTGCATCAGGCACAGGCATCTGACGACGGAAGACTTCGTTGAACGAGATAAGCGTCTCAGTACGAGCCAAGCCGAGCGGCAAGAGCTTGTCGTGGATTACACTCATCAGTGCAGCATTGTCCTTGACGTACATCTTTATGAACAAATCATACTTGCCCGTAGTATAATGGCACTCTACGACTTCCGGTATCTGCTTCAGTGCCTCAACGATATGGTCAAATTCAGAAGGGTCCTTCAGAAACAATCCCAAATAGGCACAAGTCTCAAAACCTACCTTGGAGGGATTGATCTTGAATTCCGAGCCTTCCACGACACCTAAATTCGTCAGTTTCTGTATGCGTTGGTGAATAGCTGCACCAGACACATTACATTCACGAGCGACCTCCAAGAATGGCATACGTGCATTGTTGGCTACCAACTTCAGAATCTGCAGATCCAATGCATCCAATTGATGATATCCCATAATATGTATGAATATATTATTTTGGTTTCACATTAAAAAAGCGGGTATACACCCGCTTTTTCTATAGAGTCCAAGTTGGTTATTGACGCTTACCACCAGAGTAAACCACGTTCAAAGCCCAAGCCTCACGCAGTGCCATCTTCACATCGGTAACGACACCCATCTGGGTCTCCTTATCAATTTTCATAGACACACGCATAAAGGGTTTATCACGCTCAGGCATAGACTCGCGCTCCTGGTAAACATATTCGCCAATAGCATCAACAGTTGCAAAGTCATCGTTGAGCTGAATTTGCGATGCTGTACCCATCTTGCTACGGAACTCCTTGGTAGGCTTACCTATATATACATAGGATACCAAAGACTTCTTCTCCAGCTTCTGGATTTCAGTACCCTTAGGTGTTTCAAACTCCACCTTCAGCGTTACCTCACGCATAGAGGTTACCATCATAAAGAAGAACAAGATACTAAAGATCAAGTCAGGGAGTGACGAGGTATTCAGTTCAGGAACTTCCTTGCTACCGCCTTTGTTAAATTTTCCCATGATTAGTTTCCTCCATACTTTTTGGGTTCAGCCTCTGAAATCTTCATCGGGTAAACACCAGTTACAGCCAAACGCTCGTCTTCAGTCAAGTCACGGAAGTACTTGCCGAATTTCTCGCGTGCAAACTCATCGCGCAATTCATTGTATGCAGCCATCAGCTCATTCTGAATCTGGAAGTACACCTCATACTTTGTGCTACGGTCGGTCTGCACAGAGATGATGTGGTTCTTTGTTACAGGATAAGCTCCGAGAAGAGGCAGAGGAGGATCCGCAGGGTGGAACTCCGGCATGTTAGCCTTGTTCTCAGGATTTGCGATGAATTCCTTAGCAATCTTGCGTAGGTCTCCAGGCTGTACGCCTGTCACTGTCACGCGTTTTGCCTCATCTCCATAGTAGTACAGGATTTCGTTGTTCATGTTTACCTGTACAACCAAGACATTCCTACCTTTCACCTTTACGTCTTCTTCCAACTGGTTAGGATCTGGTGGAGGCGGCAGACGGCGCACCAAACCGGTATCCGTATCCATTGATGTGGTAATCAAGAAGAAGATCAACAGGATGAATGAGATGTCGGCCAACGAACTTCCATTCAGTCCAGGAACTTTTCTTTTCTTTCTTGCCATAATTAAAATCTCCTATAAATTATGACTTACTTCTTGAAAATTCCTGTCAAGCTTGCTATCAATGCGATTGCAGTTACAACGAGCAATACATAAATTGTGTAAATGATAGCATCAGCTGCTTGCAACCAGAAAGCATCTTCATAAAGGCCTGTACCTGTCATGATAGGCGATTTGCTGCCAATAAACCATGCGATTACCAGAACAGGAATGAACAACCACAAACCTACCTTAGCGGCAACCTTACCCCACGCAGGCATATTTGAATCAACCTTACCACCCTTTGCTGTTACAGCACCATAGATTGTACATACAGCACAGATAGCAATCAATGCGTACATCCAATACATAAGCAGGTCTGTAAACTGCGGTGATTTATAGTAGCCACTGGGCAGTGACTCCATATTTCCGAATCCAACGCAGAAGAACAACACCAATACCACTACAGAGAGTGCTATCAGCACGTAATATGCGATGGATGCTATTTTACTCGCTTTCATTGTTGTTTACAATTAACGTGTTTATTACTTCTTCAAATTATACTTCATAATCAAATCCAAAAGTGTGATAGAAGAATCTTCCATATCGGTGGTAAGAGCCTCTATCTTGGAAAGGATGAAGTTGTAGAATACCTGAAGTACAAGAGCAACAATAATACCGAAGATAGTGGTAATCAAGGCCACCTTCATACCACCGGCAACAACGGTCGGGCTAATGTCACCAGCCTTTTGGATATCATCGAACGCCATAACCATACCAATCACTGTACCCAAGAATCCGAGTGAAGGAGCCATAGCAATGAAAAGAGTTACCCATGAACAGTTCTTCTCGAGAGCAGCAGACTGAACGCCACCGTAAGAAACGACTGAACGCTCAACTACATCGAGACCCTCATCAATGCGCAACAAACCTTGGTAGCAGATAGAAGCTACAGGGCCGCGAGTGTCACGGCAGATATTCTTTGCGCCTTCAACATCACCCTTAGCCAAAGCAGCCTCAATAGCAGCCATGAGCTTCTTAGTGTTCACCTCAGCAAGGCTCAGATAGATGATACGCTCGATACAGAAAGCCAGACCGAGAACCAATGCAATAGCTACCAATGACATGAAGCTTGCATCACCCTCAATAAACTTTGTCTTAAGAGCCTTGTGCATACCTACAGTTTCCTCCTCAACGGGAGCAACCTCTGCGGGTTCTTCAACTGCGGCTACTGAATCAACTGCAGCCGAGTCAACTGCTGCTGTGTCAACTGTCTCTGTTTGTGGAGCTGCTGCATCTTGAGCAACCACTGTTTGTGTCAATCCTACTGAGAGGATACCGAACATTGCAACTACTGCAAAAATCTTTTTCATTGTGTGTTACTTTTAATTAATACTATTATAAATTATACTAAAATTCTCTTTTTTGCGGAAAGAAGGGGATTCGAACCCCTGATACGCTTTTGACGTATACACGCTTTCCAGGCGTGCCTCTTCAACCACTCGAGCACCTTTCCAATGGCATCTTTTATGATGCTATCTTGAAAAACGGGCGCAAATTACGAATAATCTCGCTATTCTGCACCATTTTCAGCTACAAAAGTATTGATTTTTTTTCTTGCAACCATAAAAAACATCATTATTCTTCAAAAAAAGTTACTTTTTATGCTTTTTAAAACTCGCACTCCCCTACTTACACCGCATTTATTGCAAAAAAATGAAGCTATCGTAGGAGAATTCAATTCAAAAACATAACTTTGCCACGACATTAATCAATAACGTATATAAACATAGGTATTATGAAAGATTTTCTGAAGTACACTTTAGCCTCTATCGTCGGACTGATGGCATGCACCATTATCATTACGATTATAAGCATCGTTTCGATTGTAGGCATCGCCGCCTCATCGGACACTACGACTACCGTCAGTGAAAACAGTTTATTCAAGTTGGAGCTCAAAGGCGAGGTGACCGAGCGCATGATAGACAACCCGTTTGCCTCATTGATGTCAGAAGAGCAGACCGCCCTCGGCCTCAACGATGTATTGTCGAGCATACAGAAAGCCGCTGAAAACGAACACATAAAAGGTATATACCTGGAGGCAGGGGGCATCATGGCCAATCCTGCCAGCATTGAAGAGATTCGCAATGCGCTCGTGCGCTTCAAGCAGACAGGCAAGTTTGTCGTAGCATACGGCGACAACTACACGGAGTCTGACTACTACATCTGCAGTGTAGCCGACAAGATCATCCTTAATCCACAGGGTATGGTCGACTGGCATGGCTTGGCATCACAAACCATATACTTCAAAGACTTGCTTGCCCAGTTAGGTGTCGACATGGAAGTATTCAAGGTGGGCACCTACAAATCAGCCGTCGAGCCTTACACCTCAATGGAGATGAGCGACGAGAATCGCGAACAGATTACTGCCTACATCACTTCTATCTGGGATAACATGGTGGATGGCGTGTCGCTCTCACGCGGCATCAGCGCCAAGCAGCTCAATGAGTACGCTGACCGCTACATCGCATTTGAGGGGGCAGAGGCCAGCCTCACGGCAGGTCTTGTCGACACCTTATTATATATGGACGGCACCAAATCATACCTGAAACAATTAATGGACACCGAGGAGGACGACCGCCTCGCGGTACTTACATTGGACGAGGTCAAGAACATCCAGAAGAATGTACCTCTCGACAAGAGCGGCAACATCATTGCCATGTACTATGCCGAAGGACAAATCGTAGATGCCCCCTCAACGGGCATGAGCACCGCCCCTGAGATTGTGGGCGAGAAGGTAAGCATGGATCTTCGCAAGTTGCGCGATGACGAGACTGTAAAAGCAGTCATTCTCCGCGTAAACTCGCCGGGAGGCAGTGCCTTTGCTTCTGAGCAAATCTGGAACGAGGTGGTGAAGCTAAAAGAAAAGAAGCCCGTCATCGTATCTATGGGCGACTATGCAGCTTCGGGCGGTTACTACATCTCGTGCGCTGCCGACACCATCATAGCCCAGCCTAACACTATCACCGGTTCTATCGGCATCTTCGGCATGTTCCCCAACCCGCACAAGCTCATCAACGACAAGCTGAAGCTTAACATCGAGACCGTCAAGACCAATAAGTTGGCCGACTTTGGAAGTATGAGCCGTCCCTTCAATGCAGACGAGCGTGCCATCATGCAGCGCTATATCAATCAAGGCTATGCCACCTTCGTGAAGCGTTGTGCAGACGGGCGCAGCATGAGTACATCTGCCATCGAGGCTGTAGCTCAAGGCCGTGTATGGACCGGTGAGATGGCAATGGAGCTTGGCTTGGTCGACATATTGGGCGACATAGAGACCGCCAAGGAGATAGCTGCAGAGAAGGCTGGCATAGAGAGCTACACCCTCATCAGCTACCCCAAGGAGCAGGGTGCCTTTGACATGCTTCTGAACCAAGCCAAAGAGAGCTACATAGAGACCCGCATCGGCAAGGTTGCCGGACAATTCAAGGACGAGCTCAACCTCATCTATAACCTTGAGAACATGAACAAGCTGCAGGCTCGCCTGCCCTATACTATCCATCTGACAAATTGATATCATGAGCGAAGGTCCCACCAAGAGACATTGGATATTAGCCCCTATAACACTACTCTATGGCTTTGTAGTAGGATTAAGGAACAAACTCTTCGATTGGAAGATACTCTCGTCCGAAGAGTTTGACATACCCATCATCTCCGTGGGAAACCTCACCGTAGGTGGCACAGGCAAGACCCCCCACACCGAATACCTCGTAGAGCTACTCCGGAGAAAGCACAAAGTAGCCCTCTTGAGCCGCGGTTACAAGCGAAAGACGTCGGGCTTCAGGCTCGCCACAGCCAGCTCCACGGCTCGGGAGATCGGCGACGAGCCCCACCAGATCAGGAAGAAGTTCCCCGATATCCACGTAGCCGTAGACGGCAACCGCCGCAGGGGCATACACCAATTGTGCAAGAACGACGTGTCCAAAGATGTTGAAGTCATCCTCCTCGACGATGCTTTCCAACACCGCTATGTGACTCCGGGCATCAACATCGTACTGATTGACTACAACCGTCCCATCTACGAAGATGCCCTTATGCCTACCGGCATGTTGCGCGAACCCGCATCGAGCATCTACCGCGCCCACATCGTCATTGTCACCAAGTGCCCCACCGACATCAAGCCCATCGACTTCCGCATTGCCACCAAGAATCTCGAGCTACGCCCCTACCAGCGGCTCTACTTCACCACATTCGCCTATGGCAACTTGAGCGCATACGCCGGCAACGCACCCAGCAAGCCCCTATCGGCCATAACAGCCGACACACACCTCCTGCTGGTCACCGGCATTGCCTCGGCAGCCCCATTGGTAGACAAGCTGCACGAGTACACTGAGCATATCACCCATCTGGAATATGGCGACCACCACAACTTCACCCACTCGGAGCTGCAGGACATCAGCAAGCGTTTCGACAGCATCAATGCTGCCAGCAAACTCATCATCACCACGGAAAAGGATGCCGCCCGCCTGACTCAGTACGACCTGCCCGGCAACGTCAAGGACAATCTTTACGTATTGCCCATCAAGGTAGAGTTCCTACAAGACCAAGAAGAATCATTCAATAAATTCATCACTGACTATGTTAGCAAGAATTCAAGAGACCTCATCGTTCATCAGAGAACGAATGCACACAAATCCTGAGACCGCCATCATCCTGGGCACCGGACTTGGAAGCCTGGCAGACGAGATAACCGAGAAGTACGAAATCAAGTACGAAGACATCCCCCACTTCCCCATCTCTACCGTTGAGGGACATAGCGGGAAACTCATCTTCGGCAAATTGGGCGACAAAGACATCATGGCCATGCAGGGCCGTTTCCACTACTACGAGGGCTACTCCATGAAGGAGGTGACCTTCCCCGTGCGCGTGATGCGCGAGCTGGGCATCAAGACCCTCTTCGTGTCCAATGCGGCCGGCGGCATGAACCCCGACTTCGAGATTGGCGACCTGATGATCATCACCGACCACATCAACCACTTCCCCGAGCATCCGCTGCGCGGGAAGAACATCGACTATGGCCCCCGCTTCCCGGACATGAGCGAGCCGTACAGCCGCCGTCTCATCGGTCAGGCCAAGGCCATTGCGGCCGAGAAAGGCATCCGCGTGGTCGAAGGCGTATACGTGGGAGTCAGCGGCCCCACCTTCGAGACCCCCGCCGAGTATAGGCTCTACCGCACCTTCGGCGGCGACGCCGTAGGCATGAGCACCGTGCCCGAGGTCATCGTGGCCAAGCATTGCGGCATCCGCGTATTCGGCATGTCGGTCATCACCGACCTCGGCGTAGAGGGCAAGATCGTGGAGGTCACCCACGAAGAGGTGCAGGCAGCAGCCGACAAGGCACAGCCCTTCATGACCGAAATCATGCGCGAGTTGATCAACAGAGCAGAATAAGAATACATATATGGAACAGAACAAGAGAACCCCCATCTCCACCCTCGGCGAGTTCGGACTCATCCGTCACCTCACAGAAGGTATCCAGCTGGAGAACGCCTCATCAAAGTACGGCGTAGGCGACGACTGCGCCGTGCTCGAATATACCGACAAGCAGCTGCTCGTCACCACCGACCTCCTCATGGAGGGCGTACACTTTGACCTCACCTACGTCCCCCTCAAGCACCTCGGATACAAGGCCGTGATGGTCAACCTCTCCGACATCTACGCCATGAACGGCACCCCACGCCAGATCACCGTGTCGCTGGCCATCAGCAAGCGTTTCGGTGTAGAAGACATGGAAGAGCTGTATGCCGGCATGCGCCTGGCCTGCGAGGCACACCACGTAGACATCGTCGGTGGCGACACCACCTCCTCGCTCACCGGCCTGGCCATCAGCATCACCGCCATAGGCGAAGCCGACAGGGAGAAGGTCACCTATCGCAACGGAGCCCGCGAGACCGACCTCATCTGCGTGTCGGGCAATCTCGGCGCAGCCTACATGGGGCTGCAGCTGCTCGAACGGGAGAAGAGCGTCTTCATGGGCGAGACCGCCGTGCAGCCCGACTTCGCCGGCAAGGAATACCTGCTCGAACGCCAGCTCAAGCCCGAGGCACGAGGCGACATCGTCCGCGCCCTGTCCGAAGCCGGCATCCAGCCCACCGCCATGATGGACATCTCTGACGGCCTCTCCTCCGAGCTTATGCACATCTGCAAGCAGAGCGGCACCGGCTGCCGCGTATACGAAGAACACATACCGCTCGACTACCAGACGGCAGTCATGGCCGAGGAGCTCAACATGAACGTCACCACCTGTGCACTCAACGGCGGTGAAGACTACGAACTCCTCTTCACCGTTCCCCTTGCCGACTACGACAAGGTGAGCAAGCTCAAGGACGTACGTCTCATCGGACACATCACCAAGCCCGAGCTCGGCTGTATGCTTATCACCCGGGACGGAGGCGAAATGGAGCTCAAGGCACAAGGCTGGCAAGCACTGACAGAATAGCCCATCCGCAAAACGACGTTAGGCGCACCCACAAGGGGGTGTGCCTGACGTCTTTGTTCTGGGGGGGGGCAGTTACTCCCACAGGTTGCCCCAGGTGCCGCGGCGTTTGCCTGCCAGCACATCCTCTTCAGAGCTTGCCTGATCGTCACTCACCGACAGAGCCAGCAGCTCCGCTGTCTCCACCTCAACCACTTCGGCCTGAGGCTGTATATACAATTCTTTCATATCCATCATCATTTAATGATTACCTTCTTGTTGCCTCGGATGTATACACCCTTCTCTACAGGTTGATCCACCTTCTTGCCCGACATGTCATACACGCTACCGTGCTCCTCGCTCTCCATGCCGTCAATGCCTGTCGTTCCCCGCAGACGCACCATGGCCGCACTCTCGGTCGAAGCGCTCAGGTAACAGTGATAGGCAGGCACGGTGATGGGGTCGCTCGCGTCCACACGGTAGAAGGCCACCTCGCCGTTGAGGCGTTGCAGCACATAACCCTCCGTGATCTCCGTGTCGGCATACACGCCTGTCAGCACACCGCTGTCGTAGCTGGCCTGCGTCATCGTGGGAACACCTCTGAAGTCATACTCGCCAGCCTCGCCCTCCATTATATAAGGAGTGTTGGCCAGCAGCTTGGCCGACTGAGCCAACACCACGGCACCCTCAGACACCGCAGCACAGCCATAGGCCACAAGACCGGCAGGCACATCGGCATCGAAGGGGAGCATCAGCGTACCCCAGCCTGCCGTGCTCATCGTGAAGCGGTAGGCCGACTCCTGCGAGCCGCCCGTCACGATAGCCGTTCCCGCCACTGCCGAGGGAACGATATGCGAGGTTTCGTTGGCAATGAACACATCGGTGCCGCCCACCGTGGGGCTGTACACACCGTTCGCCACATCGTCCGAGGCCTCAAGCACCAGGGTCAGCACATTCTTGCTGCCCGACTTGAATACCGTGAACTTGCTGTGGTAGCACACAAAGCGATAACCGCCTTTGATGGCCGAACAGGTCAACACGTGGCTGCTCTTGCAGATACCGCTCGTCACGGCAGGCACCCACTCCTCGTTATCCTCATCGTAGTAGCCATACTGCTCCTCCTCTTCGTCGGGGTTCATGTTGTAGGGCATGGTGATGCCCTCGGGAAGCAGCACATCGAACTGGAAGCTGCAATACTCACTCAGTGCCACGTCCGAGTCAATCGTCACCGTGGCACGTCCGCCGGCCGCAATCGTAAAGTCGCTCACGGTCAGCGTTGCCTCCGTCTGGGCCTTGGCCACGAAGGCCAAGGCAGAGACGAAGCACATCAATAAGGTTCTTTTCTTCATCATCTGTTATATTACTTTAGTGTTAATAATCCGTATCACTCCGTTGTCGCGCTTGCGCTGTGCGGCTCCCTCGCCATCGGCATCGAGGATAATCTGCAATATGGCATTGATGTCGAGTACGTTGATGCTGCCGTCGCCGTTGGCATCCATCTGAAGCATGTCGCATCCGCCCACCTCGTTACCGAGGATATGGCTCAGCGTCAGGTTGAGGTCAAGCAAGTTCACCGTACCGCTGCGGTCGGCATCGCCGGCTATATACTCGCGCATGAACTCCACCTTGCGCACCCACTCCCTGCTCTCAACATTGCCGGCCGAGTCGGTGGCAAGCACGCAGAAGCCGTAGTCGATATCGCGGTAGTAGCGGTAGTCACAATACACTCCAGCCGTATCGCTCACAACTCTGCTCCATTCCCCGTCTTCTCCTTCCTGCACATACAGGGCATACTTATAGATATTTGAGCCCGAATCACTTCCACTCCAGTTGATCCTCAGCACTGTATCGTTAAGTTCCTCTATGCTTGTTATTTCAGAAGAAGGCAACGTATTGTCAATTGTATTCATCCAAGTAGGTGTGATGATAGCCTCCTCGAAGTCAAATACGATAGATGCACGGTTTGGAATCTCCGTACCGTCAGCAAGCCCTTCACGCAGTTTAATGTCAAAGTAGAGTTCTCCCTGCCCATTGCCATCATAGTTTACAGGAAGCACACCCTGCATATAATCCCACGTCTCTTCCATTGTCATCGGGTCAAGCGAGCGGATAGTCCAAGTGGCTATACCTTGCGTTTCATCATAGTCGAGACTTACCTCAGCTATCACATTGATACGTGTACGCATATCTATTGTTTTCACGAATGATTTCTCACCGTTCAAGTCCAAACGTTTGTCACCCAACAGCACACCTGTAGCTGCAAAAGTGGAGAGGTCAAACAAATTACCGTCCAATGTATCTTTCACAACAATCTGATGAGCAGAGGCAGTTGCTATTTCCGGGTCATTCTCAAACTGGATGGTATAACCCACATCAACCAATCCTTCCTTTATATACTTGCTGCCCGACTCTGCGTTATAGCCTATGATGTCATTCGGGTCGCCAGGATTAAGAATTTCGGTAGGATTAGGACGTGGACAAGGACGAGTCCTGCGACTAAATCTCCACAAACCAAACAAGCCACCACGAATCTCATCGGGGGTAGGCATTGGCCCGACATGTCCCATTATATCACCGTATAAAGGATCATCAGAACTTATGCCAGCATTTCTCAATGAAGCCTCATAACTATTGCGCCTCAGGCCATTAACGATTCCTCCTATGGCCATTCCAGTGCCTACCGCACTATTTGCGACCCTATTGGCACTCCCTGCGGCACGCCTAAGTCGTGCTATTCGCGACATTTCGTTCCGCATTGCTTGAGCATTTTGAATTGAAGGTTCTTCATTGAGATACCCATATTCTTCCAGATAATACCACATTGATGGTATATTAGTCAACGTATCTACACCAGGATTAGGATGATTCAAGGCCTCACCAGCCCAAGCATACATATTGAAACGCGCATGACTCGATCCCGTGAAACCTAATATGTATTCTTTAGTCTCTCCCGGATCTAATTGAGGAATAAACAAGTACATCACAAGCGCACGAATTCCCTCACTAAGGAAATCTTCTGTAACAAAGAACGGGCGATAATCACCGACCAAAGTTGTGTCTGGTATAGATATGTCAAAATTCATGAAATCCACCTTCTCGAACTTCTCCACATTATCAAAAGCAATATTAAGTGGCACATACATCATACCCACATTACTGTTGTTCTTGACAGTCACCTTCACTGGATATGGACGTGCCAACGAACGTTCCGAACTCACCGTCACTTCGGGGTCAGCCCATTGTCCTTCCTCAATAGTTATTGCATCTTCAATGGTTAGAAATTCTGTTACGCCATCTTCCTCGAATTCTAAAACAATATCGTAACTTCCAAACTCTTCATTTCCATAAAAGGTATAAAGCATCTTCATATCAGTGCGACACAACACAGCAATACTATCTGGAATCAATGTATTGGAGGACGATTGCAAATAGGCATTCTTTAGTTTTTCATATCCATTGCCAAACAATTCCACTTCCACGGCACTCTCACCAAGCATTCCAATACGACTGGGTGAATACTCCAGCACCACATATTTCCCGATGTGGAAGAAGTCTAATGTAATATCAGTTCCTGCAGTTGATGTCACATCGTGCAAAGCCACATAATAGGTTCCGTCCTCTGCTATTACACTACCGCCATAGTTTACAGATTCACTGCCCGAAGCCGCATAGATTTCAGCGCCATTAGCAGCAAATACATTGATAGAGCAGGCCTTGTTTGTCTTGAAAGCGACACTATCGCCGACTTGTGCCACGAACTTATACCAACGGATTTCATTCTCGCCAGGTTTAGTCAGCGTCTGAATCTGCAACAAAGGAGAAACCTCTGTCACCTTCTCTTTTACTTCTGGGTCTACATACTCCTTCGTAGCATCCACCAACCGACCCGTGGCATCGTAGAAGCGGATATGGAACTCATTCTTGGCATACACCATAGGGCCCTGCTCCTCGTCCACCTCGAAGTGGAAGAGCGATGAGCGGATAGGCACGGACTCCACGGGCAGCAGCCCGATGAGCTGGTAAGGATTGGCATTTTCTTTGAGCTTAACCACCGTTTTTTCCGCTTCATTCTCGTTCAACCAATACCAATACTGTGTGATACCGTTACCCCCGACTGGCGTTTTGATAAAGAATTGTGATTGAATCTTTGTTTCAACGCCTTTACCATTTGTCAGCATATAAGTGAGGCGATGCAAACCGTCACTCAGATGCGCCACATCAAGGTCACAATGGAAAACTCCATTGCTCATACTGCCGGCCTCGGTGTTAAACTCATTGCCATCAATAGAATAGACACATCGCATCTCATCCATCTCTGCATGGGTCGTAGTGCGCAAGAAAAAGGCATCATACGTGGAGGTGGCTGCACCGCTCGGAGTAATCACCTGCACCTGCATCTGATGGAATCCTTGTGGCAAGCCGCTCACATCGAAGTCCCAATCAATGATACCGCCTGTAGAAGGCACATTCTCCTCACGATACAGCTGGCCATCCACAATGCTAAGGCACTTCAGATACTCCACACCTTCGGTCTGAGGCACCTTCACAAAGGGGCGACTGACTACTGCCGATGGTGTAGCGCCTTCTATCTGGACACGCATCACATGATAGCCCTCACTGATTTGGCTGACATCGACCAGCACTGGTGCTCCTGTATACTTGCCTACAGTCATCGTTGAGGGTTCATCATCGACCCAGCAGCGATAACGGGCCGACTCAGGGACAACCACTTTATAGAACGGCCGTGAGACAATGGACGACAGTGAGCCATCCTTGCCTACCACCTGAAAGTAGAACGTATGAAAACCCTCCGGCAGTGCAGATACATCGATAGAGAAAGTGCCTTGCACCTGACCTATCAGTTGCTTTACGTCACGACCATTATCAAACCAATAGTACCCCTGCTCCACACTGTTGTCCCTTGTCTTCACAAAGAAACGGGTTACAGGTGTACTTTCAACACCCTTATCATCCATCACTTGGATATGGATTGCATGAAGAGATTCATCCAATCCATCCAAATCAGCCTCGATCTGCCATTTGTCAGCAGCCGAATAGCCTGTATGTACGGTATTGCAGTCATTGTCGAACCAATACCGATAACCGAACCCCGTTTGCCCCCTCGCTATGCAATGCATACAGAGGAGCATAAGGAATATAGCGTATCTTCGCATAACACATTCCTTCTTATAGGGATTACTCGGCTGCACTCACCTCAATATCAACACTCAGCTTGCCATCGGCCGTAGACTTAGATGCCACGTTGCATTTTGTTATCTGAGGATTGGTTGGTGTGGGGTCGAAAGGCAGGTTGCCTCCGTAAATACCAACTTGCGTTTTGTCAGCACCAAGGTATTTCGCCTTGGCCTCATCGGTCAGTTCAAAGGTCTCGTCATCATTATATGATCCGGTATAGGTTTTGAACACGGTATTCAAGTCGGCTGTCAGTTTCGTATTCGTAGTGTTGGGTATATTCTGGAACATCCTATCCCCATAAGCCTTTCCAAGACAATAATATGCGGTATTTGAAGAATCCAAATAATCAGTACTGCTGACATTACCATTATATATAATACAATTAAAGAAAGATGAAGAGTAAATAGAATTTCTCAAGTATGAAGTAGTTCTAATAATAATGCAATTAGAAAACTCAAAGTTACTTGAAGTTAGAGAATAGGTGTTAGGGGCATAAATATAACAGTTCACACACGAAGCAGAACTTTCGTTTGGAAGGTTCAATCCGTCAGAGATTCTACAATGAATGAATGTAAGATTCTTCATCTTAGTAGAAGTTGAATTCGCATATCTAAAAGCCTTGAATTTACATTTCAAGAACGAAGCATCCTTTAATGTGCCACCTACTGTAACTGTAAAATGATTATACAGTCCCTCCATAGTCAACCGTTGTGTCACAGTATCTGGGATATTGATAGTGAAGTCACCGGAAATCACCGTCGGGAAAGTATTGGCCGCAGTATCAACTTGCATGCCAGCTCCACGTATGGTCAGAGCCTTGCTGATGTTGACTGCCGTAAATGATCCACTTGATAGCGTGATGATGTCACCATGTTTAGACGCATTGTAAGCATCACGTAATGCCGTAGCACCATAAAAGGTAGAAATCTCGCCATCGTGACTCAATGTTGCAAGCATACTGCTCTGCGCAAACAAACTTACTGCTGATGTACTCAGCAGCATTACCAAACTTACGAAAAACTTTTTCATAACATTATCCCTTTGCCACGCCAAGTCCCTCCGCAGCCACTATCTGGGTTTAAAATAAAAGAAGCGTGGAACTGAATGCTATTTCCAATCACGAAGGCCCTAGGATAGCCCGACACATTTAAATAGACAAACAAGTCCACGCCATATGGCGCAGAACCGTTCATGCCATTCTTATGTGTCGTTGAAAATTTCCTAGGTTCTCGCGACTAAGAATGAAGCACAACGCTTCTACCAATAAATCAAAACTCGTGGAGCACTCTCCACCGTTGCAAAAGTACAACTTAATTCTGAAACACGAACAATGGAAGAAGAATTATTTTAACATGATTTCGATATAAATTCAGAATAGTTTATCAAAAAAAATATAATCATATAAGGAAATAGTTGGTTTTAATAGAAATAAACCCTTTACCACCCCTTATGTAAACATAAATCATAAGTTCTGATTAGGTAATCACAAGTTCTGATTACTTAATTATAAGTTGTGATTAAGTAATCATAAGTTATGATTTGACTTTACATCATAGTCCTTGCATATTTATCATAAGAGAACACTGCCTTTTATCGTAACTTATGCTTCGTGTTTATCGTAACTTAACGTGACAAAGTGCCCCAAGCAACAAGTTCACTCTGTCAACCCAGACTACAAATAAGACGAACTACAGTCAACAAAAATCGTTAACACACATGACGTTCTATATTCCAAGACTGGCAATATTCATTCCAAGTCTGGCAATATATATTCCAAGTCTTGGAATATTACTTTTGTCGAGGTATTAATTTACATAAAGGCGCGCTATTGCTCCGGCCAGTTGACGAGGTATATTTGCTCGGTGGCGCGGGTGAAAGCGGTGTAGAGCCAGCGGTAGTAGTCGATGGTGGAGGCATCGGGCGGAAGGTAGCCCTGATCGAGATAGACACAGCTCCACTGGCCACCCTGCGCCTTGTGACAGGTGACGGCATAGGCATACTTGACCTGCAGGGCATTGAAGTGGGGGTCTTCGCGCAGCAGCTTGTAACGTTCCTTCTTCTGTGCGACATGGGCGTAGTCCTCCATGACGCCCTCGAAGAGGCGGTCGCTCTCCTCACGGGTAAGGGCAGGCGACTCGGAGTGGAGAGTGTCGAGCAGGATGGTGGCCTCGAGCTCGTAGTCGTCGTAGTCGGGGAAGGTAAGCAGCACATCGGCAAAGCGGAAGCCGTAGAGCTCGCGCGTGCGACGCACACGGCGCACCACCGCTATGTCGCCGTTGGCGATGAAGGAGAGAGGAGGGGAAGAGGGAAGGGGGGCGAGGGAAGCGTTGCCATCCGGACGGCCAACGCCTAACTCTTCACTCTTCCCTGTTCCCTCTTCCCTCTTCGCCTCTCTCAACTCTTTCTCTATCCAATAGTAGTTGTTCTTCACTATCATGAGGCGGTCGCCAGTGTTGAGCTCGTCTTCGCGGTCGAGAATCATGTTGCGGATGCCGAGGTTGTAGATGTTGGCCCGCTTGTTGGAGCGGCAGATGACCATGCATTCGTCGGTGCCCCAACGGGAGTAGGAGGTGCTCAGCGAGTCGACCAGCTCGCTGCCGGCAATACGGACGACGTCGGGAAACCGAAAACTGAAGACTGAAGCCTGAGAGAACGACGGACTGAACTCGTTTTGCAGCTCAAGGAGCCTGCAGCGCACCATAGTGGCATTGTAGAGGATGCCCGACTCGGAGAGCTGGCGCATCACCTGCGTGAGGGTGGTCTCGAAGATTTCGAGGCCGTAGGCCGAAAGCAGCGAGGGCGAGAGGGCGGGACTCTCCTCCTCGCCTACGGGAGGCAGCTGGGCGGTGTCGCCCATGAGCATCAGACGGCATCCCTCGCCGGAGTAGACATACTGGACGAGGTCGTCGAGCAGGCGACCTGTACCAAAGATTGAGGAGAGGCCTTCGTTGGATATCATGGAGGCCTCATCAACGATGAAGAGGGTATGCTTGGAGAGGTTTACGTTGAGCGAGAAGGAACTGTCGTCGGTAATTGACTTCTGACGGTAGATGCGCTTGTGGATGGTGTAGGCAGGGAACCCCGAGTAGGACGAGAAGACCTTGGCCGCACGCCCCGTGGGAGCCATGAGCACGACGGGCTGGCGCAGCTGGGCAAGTGTCCTGACAAGGGCACCCACAAGGGTGGTTTTTCCAGTACCGGCATAGCCACGCAGAAGAAACAGCTCCATGCCTCGGCGCGACATGAGGAACTCGCCCATGAGGTTGATGGCCTCGGACTGCTCGCCGGTGGGGGGGAAAGCGAGATTTTCGCGTATTTTGGTACTTAGAAAACTATTTATCATCTACCTTAGAAGAAAAAAATGGATTATTTATAGTATTTTCAAACTATTTGTCTTACTTTTGCAGCACGAAATTAATCAAATAAATCATATAAACATGAAAAAAGTAGTAAATATTGTTTTATTAGTGTGCGTATGCGGCCTCGCATACATCTGCGTAGGCAGCATCATGGGCACTATCAACTTTGGTAAGGAACGCGAAGCGAGAGAGAAGCAAATCATCGCCCGCTTGATTGACATCCGTACCGCACAGGTGGCATTCCGTGACCAGAATATGGGTCAGTACACCGACAACTTTGACGAGCTGATTGCCTTCGTGAAGAACGACAGCCTCCCCTTCGTAAGAAAGGTGGGTGAGCTTACTGACAAGCAACTCGAGGACGGCCTCACCGAGAGCAAGGCCATGCAGCTTATTGATGATGCCCGCAAAGCTAAGCCGGCACAGGCCAAGAAGAAATGGCAAGAAGCAGAGAAGGCCGGCCTGGTAAAGTTGGGTAAAGACGGACAGGTAGAGGAGTATATCTTCAGCCGCGACACCATGTGGGTGTTGGCACTCGACACACTGTATCCGAAAGGCTTCAACATCGACTCACTGCGCTACGTACCCTTCGGCAATGGTGCCGAGTTTGAGTTGCGCACAGGTTGCGACTCAAGCAGCAAGTCGGGCAACAAGCTCTATCTCTTCGAGGCCAAGACTCCGTACAGGGCATACCTCGAGGGTATCAACAGGGATGAGCTGAACAACCTCATCGACCTGCAGCTGGAGCTCGGCCGCTATCCGGGTCTGAAGGTAGGTGATGCCGAGGTAGGTAACAACAACGCCGGTAACTGGGAGTAATCAAAACGAACCGAAGGAATAGAACATAGACTTTTATTGTGATTGATTTCAACCACACCAAGCAATACACACTATCCATCCGTCTGAGTACGGATGGATTTTGTTTTGCGGCACACAACCCCCAAGCCGAGGAGCAGTATGCCTACCAGCCATACGGCATTGACCCCGCGAAATCGCTGACGGCAAACCTCAAAGCCGCCATACAGGAGACCGAGATGCTGAAGCACAGCTACGGCAAGGTCAACGTAATAGTGGCCAATGCCGACTACACCATCGTGCCTAAGGAATACTACGACGAATCGTATGAGCGGGAGCTGTATGTGCAGAACTTTGCACAGCTGCCCGGAAGTACCGTCGTGATGCACAATCTCGTAGGCGAAGAACAAGCCGTGGTTCTCTTCGGCATAGAACGCCAGCTGCACCAGCTGCTCACGGAGCGCTACCCCAAGGCGCAGATATGCCCCTCCATCAGTGCGCTCATCAACTATGGTGTGGAGCACAGCTTTGCCAACGGACAGCGTTACTGCCTGGCACACCTGCGCAAGCGCAACATCGACCTGCTATGCTTTGCCAATGGCGCACCGCTCTTCATCAACACCTTCAGCAACCGCAACACTGCCGACACGCTATACTTCGTGCTCAACTGCTGGCAGATGCTGGGTCTGTCGCAAACCGATGACACCCTGCACCTCGCAGGCTATGCACGCAACGCCAAGGAGCTGACCAAGGAGCTGGAGAGATTCATAGAGCATATACACACCATACATCCCGCCGAAGAGTTCCACTCCACGGAGCTGGCACGCATAGGCGATATACCCTTCGACCTTCAAGCCCTCATAGCATGCGAGTAATCAGCGGGAAATATAAACGACGCACCTTCGAGGTGCCACGTTCCTTCAAGGCACGCCCCACCACAGACTTTGCCAAGGAAAACCTCTTCAACGTGCTCACCAATCTTATCGACTTCGAGGAGTGTGCCAATGTGCTCGACCTCTTTGCCGGCACAGGCAGCATCAGCCTGGAGTTCGTCTCGCGCGGATGTGGGCGCGTTGTCTCTGTAGAGCGCGAACCCTCGCACCACGCCTTTATATATAAGGTAAAAGAGCAGCTGAAAGAGACCAACTGGTTGCCGCTGCGCACCGACGTGTTCCGCTACATAGAACGGTGTCACGACAGCTTCGACCTCATCTTCGCCGACCCACCCTATGCACTGACCCGCCTGGCCGAACTGCCCGACCTCATCCTCGGTGGTGGGCTGCTCGCCCCCGACGGACTACTCGTGCTGGAGCACGGCAAAGAGCATAACTTTGCCTCACACCCCCAATTTATACAGGAGCGCATCTACGGTAGCGTACATTTCAGCTTCTTCGGTACAAAGCAGGAAGAGCAGCAAGAGCAAGCAGAGGAGGAGTAATCACAGCAACGGCGAGAGCAGCCTCACGAGCGACTCCCAGAAGCGGTTCCACAAAGGACGCTTGCGCCACTCCTCGGCAATAATGCGCGACGAGCACTTCAGGTCAGCCATGAAGATGCGCTTCATATCCTTCACCACTACGGGGTCGTAGATGAAGGCATTGATTTCAAAGTTGTGCTCGAAGCTGCGGAAATCAAAGTTCGTAGAACCTACCGTAACAAAATTGTCATCGGCCAACATCACCTTAGCGTGCAGATAGCCCGCTTCGTACTGGTATATCTTGACACCGGCAGTCATCACCTCCTTATAGTAAGAGTGCGAGGCAAGGTCGGCCAGGAGGCTGTCGCCATGGCGTGGCACCATGAGGCGCACATCTACACCGGCCAATGCCGCATTGCGCAAGGCTGTGAGTATAGGCTCGGTAGGCAAGAAATAGGGTGTCTGTATATAAAGGTAGTGGCGGCTCTGACATATCACCTGCAGCATGCCCTGCATGATTGTCTTCCACTCGCCCATAGGATAGGAGGTCACTATCTGCATATCGGTAGTGCCCTGCTGCAGCACCTTGGGGAAGCAATTTCCATCGCTCACCAACACACGTGAAGCATAGTACCAATCGACAAAGAAAGAGGTCTGCAAAGCATTGGCAGCCATACCATCGATACGGATATGCGTGTCGCGCCAGTGCCCCCAAGCCACCCCCTTGTAGTAGCGCTCAGCCACATTCATGCCGCCAATGTAGCCCACCTTGCCGTCAATCACCACCACCTTACGGTGGTTGCGGTAGTTGGCACGCTTGGCCAGTGCGGCAAACTTCACCTCACCAAACGGGTATACCTCAATGCCTGCCTCCTTCATGGCACGGAAGAAACGGTTCCTAACCCTCCAGGAGCCCACATCATCGTAGAGCAGGCGCACCTTGATGCCCTGCCGCGCCTTGTCGATAAGCGCATCGCGCAGCAAGCGACCCACAGCATCGTCCATGAATATATAGAACTGCACGTGTATATGCTGCTTGGCCGATGCGATAGTGCACAGCAGGTCGTGCAACATGGAGGGAAAATCCGTAAACGTAGTTACCTTATTGGCCGGCAAGAGGTACGACTGGTTGGCATGCCGCATCATGCGCACCAACTTCTCATAGGGAGAAGGTGGTGCGGGCACGGCATAGTCCTTATAGTTGAGCAGTGCCTCCTTGAGCAACTTCGACAAGCTACGCTTGCCTATCACCTTCTCTTGCCGCATATCCATGCCGAAGAACACATACAACACGAAACCGATAACGGGCAGGAACACCAGCACCATCACCCAGGCCAGCGTCTTCACCGGATTGCGGTTCTCTGTGATAACCACAAAAATGGTGCCCACCCAAATGATGACAAACAGCACCTCGAGCACAAGGGCAAACAGCGTATCAGATGTCGTCAGCAAAGGAAACATATCATTCGAAGGCTAATGTCATGCCAAAGTTAACCATTCTATCCTGTTTTACAACCTTATCGAGATAAATTATAACATATATTTACTAAAAAGTGCAATCCACACCTTATCTACGATGCAATCCTAACTGATCCCTATATACTATAAACAACAAAAAAACCACTGACACCGTTCGGTATCAATGGCCTTTTTCAAATGATGCTGAGCTATCAATTACTTCGCAGCCTCGAGAGAAGCCTTACGGAACTCCTTCATCATCTTCTCCAACTCGAGAGAAGCCTTACGAGCACGTGTACCAGCAGCCTTGTTTCCCTTTTCTACTTGGAGAGCTGCATCAGTAGCGAAAGCAGCATACTTTTCCTGAATTTTTTCAACGAGTTCTTTCATTTTCTTTAGAGTTTAATTGATTACGGATGCAAATATAATAAAAATCAAACCATTGCAAGCATTTTTGAAAAAAAAATCCTAAAAAGTCTCGTTTTTTTTCTCTACATGGGGCCAAAACCGCCGCCAGGGCCGCCAAAACCACCTCCCATAGGCCTTCCACCGCCACGCATAGGCATCTCGCCACGACCACCTTCGAGGCCGCCACCGCGCATCTGACCGCGTGACTCCCTGTCACCAAAGAGGTTGAGACGATAGATGAAATGTACCATGAAATAGCTGTTGATGGTGTTGTACTGCGTATCACTGCGCATCGTGGCATTGATGACGCGGCTCACATTACTCTGCTGACCGAGGATATCGTAGAACTGCACGCTCACGGTTGCTGCATTCTGCGCCAAGAAGCTCTTCGAAATCTGGGCGTTCCAGATGAGCTCGTCGGTATTGAATTCGGGGTCGCTATATCCTCGACGACTGTTCATGCCGATATCTGACGACACCTTCAGATTCCACCAAGGCAAGTTGATATTGGTCGACGGGCCATAGGAGAAGGAGTATGTATCTCGATTGGCCGTAGGCTGCAAGCTGTTTCGGGCACGATTGTAGTTGAGCGAGCCATGCAACGTCACCTCAAACCAATCGTTCTGATAGGTTCCGGTCAGACGTTCCGAAAGAGTAACTGATCGAGTAGCCGACAGAGGGAACTCGCCCGAAGCAGAGGCTGTACGCACATAGCCCTCCTGATAGCTATAACGAGCATTGGTAGATGAGCTCACCTTGTAATGCTGGTTGGGCAAAGCGGTATTATAGGCTATGCCGGCATTGGCGTTCCAGTTGCTCCACCAACCGTCGAGGTTGGTAGGTTGCGAAATACGTCCACCCGTTTCTTCATTATAAGTAATCTTGTTGACAATGCTGTTGAGCGTACTTCCCATACCGATATTGGCCGAGATATTCTGCAGACGGTCTACATTGAAGTCCTGGAAACGCACGTTAAGATTGTTGTTGAAAGTAGGTTTCAGTCCTGGATTACCCATCGTGATGTTCAGCGGATTGCTGTCGTCGGTAATGGGGAGCAGGTCGGTCATCGAAGGCTGGCTGCTGCGACCACGGTAATTGATGCGCAAGCTGCGCTGCTTACTCCAGCGGTAGCGGAAGTTCATTGTGGGGGTGAAGTTGAAGACCGTACGCACGGTATCGATATCGTGCCCCATATACTCATAATTCATCTTACTTCGTTGCGGGAGCAATGAGAAGCCCACATTCATATTATACTTCTCGCGGATGAAACGAAGCTGAGCTGTAATATCGTGGTCGAAGTTCTCGTAAGTAGCAAAGCGGCTCAGTTCCTCGCTCCAGTAACGCTCGTAGTCATCAGGAAGCACCCAGTCGGGGAGCTGCCAATCTTCCAAGTTATCAGGCAAGTCAAAGGTTGAGCGCTTGCTGTCGTTGTAACGATAACTGAACTGATAGCTCAACTGTAGGAAAGTAGCCTCCCACAACGGTTCGCTCCACATAGCACGCGCATTGTAGTTATAAGTCTTCGACGGAGTGGTGTTGTACCTATTGATGGTAGACACACTGTCGTTGCGCTGATAGAAACGGGTAAACGAAGTAGAACTCGAGTAGTTCTCGCTGGTAGTGTATCCGCCGGCAATACGCAAGGTCAGATTACGTCCCTTATTGCCAAAGCGACGGTTGAACTGCAGGTTTCCGTTCACCGAGGTATTCTCACTACCACCTGCCGACTGACGACTGTTGTAGTTGATACGGCTATCATAAAGCGTATCTACCCAAACATCATCCAGCGGGTCGTCAAACTCCTCTTTATCCAAGTCATTGAGTGTAGCATAAGGGTCTCTGTTGAACGTTGCAGAAAGACTCTCCGAAGAGTTTGCAGAGGTAGAGTGCGACACACCCGGACGGAACACGATGTTGGTCATCGTATCAGGATTCCATTCGAACCGCATATCGGCATTCAAGCTCAAATTATTATTCAAAGACAGACTCTTGCTATTAGAAAAGGAGTTGTCGCTGCCCTGCGTCAAGAAGGTCTCCGAGGCGGTCTGACTCTGCGAATCAGAGCTTCTATACGAGAAGCGCACATTACCTCCCAATGAATAGCGAGTCTTGTTCTTCTTCACCTCATCACCGAAGTTGCGTGCCATGGTGAAACCGCCCATAGAGCTCTGAGTCATGCCATTGCCACCGCCACGGCCACCACGGCCACCGCCACCAGGAAAGCCGTTGTCGTTCACATTGTTCGTAGAGAGGATTACGGAATAGAACTCATTCTCCTTGAAACGATTGACCATACCCTTCACCGTATATAGGTTGTTGATATCGTAGGCGGTCTCTTGTGTGGGACGTCCGTAACCCAAATCAATATTTGAGAACCAGCCCTTCTTGGCATCATCTTTCACCGTCAGGTCGAGTACCAACTCCTCCTCGCCATCATCAATGCCTGTTACCTCAGCGAGGTCACTTTTCTTCTCGTAGCTCTTGATTTTCTTCACCATATTGGCCGGCAGGTTCTTCATGGCGATAGACTTGTCGTTAGAAAAGAATTCCTTGCCATCAACCAAAATCTTACTCACTGTCTGTCCATTATAGGTCACCGTACCGTCATCGCCCACTTCATAGCCCGGGAGTTTACGGATAAGCTCCTCCAAAGCCGACCCTTCGGGCACACGGAATGCCTCGGCATTAAATACCACCGTATCGTCCACGACCTGCACCTGTGCCATCTGAGCCTCTATGACAGCCTCCTTGAGCAGCAGAGCATCGGTCTTGAGACGTATCGAGTCGAACCGTACACGACGTGTTTCATCAGTCACAGTTAAGTTGCGAAACTCATCGCCATAGCCCACGAATGATACCTTCAACAGATAGTTGCCTAATTTGAGGCGCTCCTCCATCTCGAAACGTCCCTTATCGTCCGTCGTGGCACCCGTCTGGAAACTACTGTCGGGCAATGCCAACAGCTGCACTGTAGCCGCTATCACGGGCTCGAATGTCTCATAATCAGTGACATCACCCGTCACTCTCACCTTTCTGTCCTGCGCCATTGAGCCACTCACGCCACACAACGCTACGACAAGCAGGAACAACAATTTCTTCATAACCTTATTATATATACTATATTTACTCATTTTACAATCAACGATAATATGACTTTGACTCACAAAAAAGGTTTAAAAATACGCATAAAAGCGAAACGACATACCCATCCACCAAAAAAATACACTAATTTTGCAAAAATTTTCGATAAAGATGACTAAGCAACGCATCATCAGCACCAATCACCTGAGCGAAACATTGAGTGAGCTACTCAGCGAGCTAAGCTACGACCGCCTGTTCGTCCTCACCGACGAGCACACTGCCCGATTGTGCTACCCGCTCATAGAGCAAACCCTCAGCGAAGGGTATCATATCACCATCCCTGCTGGTGACGACAATAAGCATATTGATACACTTTGCCACGTGTGGGAGGAACTGTCGAGTCATGGTGCCACACGCCACTCACTGCTCATCAATGTAGGTGGAGGCATGGTGACCGACCTTGGCGGCTTTGCTGCAGCCACCTACAAACGCGGTATACACTACATCAATATGCCCACCACGCTACTGTCGATGGTCGATGCAGCCGTAGGTGGCAAGACCGGTATCAACCTCCACTCGCTGAAGAACGAGATTGGTGCCTTCTGCCCCGCCGATACCGTGGTGGTGTGCTCCACATTCCTGCAAACACTCGACACGGCCAACCTCGTCTCGGGCTTTGCCGAAATGCTCAAGCACGGGCTCATCAGCACCGAGGAGCATTGGGCACAGCTCATGCACTTCGACCTCAACAATCCCGACCTTGCCGAGCTGCAGCAGCTCATCATGGAGTCGATACACACCAAGGAACATATCGTGGAGCAGGATCCCACGGAGCAGCACATCCGCAAAGCACTGAACTTAGGCCATACCCTCGGGCACGCTTATGAGACGCTGGCCATGCGCCACGGTACCCCCTGCCTGCACGGTTATGCCGTAGCATGGGGGCTCATCGGCGAACTATACCTGTCGCACCTTCGCGAAGGATTCCCCGCCGACAAACTGCGCCAGATGCTCTCTTATATAAAAGAGGTATACGGCACGCCGTCTTTCAGTTGTGCCGACTACGACGAACTCTACGAACTGATGAAGCATGACAAGAAGAACGTAGCAGGCGAGATACGCTTCACCCTCCTCGGCAACATCGGCGACATACGCATCAATCGCACCGCCACCCGAGAAGAAATCCTCGAAATGCTTGACTTCGTCCGCGAAAGCTAACCAACAGAGGTTAGATTATATAGTTTTTACAAAGCCTCTATATGGTCTAAAAAAGTATAATGCATAAAATAGAAATACCAATGATTACCTCTGGAAATATCCTCCTCGTAGGTTCCATCCTGCTCTTCGTGAGCATCGCAGTGAGCAAGACCAGTGCCCGCTTTGGCGTCCCCACTCTGTTACTATTTCTCTTTGTAGGTATGCTCTTCGGCAGCGACGGACTCGGCATCCAGTTCAACGACATGAAAGATGCCCAATTCGTCGGTATGATAGCCCTCTGTATCATCCTCTTCTCAGGCGGCATGGACACTAAGTTCCAGGAGATCAAGCCCGTGCTGGCACCAGGACTCGTGCTTTCCACCGTGGGTGTACTGCTCACCGCCATCTTCACCGGTCTCTTCATCTGGTGGCTCTCAGGCATGGAGTGGAGCAACATCTACTTTGCCTTCCTGCCCTCCCTGCTGTTAGCCTCCACCATGTCATCAACCGATTCGGCCTCGGTGTTTGCCATCCTGCGCCAGCAGAAGATGAACCTCAAGCACAACCTCCGTCCCATGCTTGAGCTGGAGAGTGGTTCTAACGACCCCATGGCCTACATGCTCACCATCGTACTCATCCAGTTCATCTCGGGTGAGGTGAGCGGTACCGGTGCCATCATCGTCTCCTTCCTGCAGCAGTTTGTCTTCGGAGCCCTCATCGGCTACGGCACAGGCAAGGGAGCCGTATACGTCATCAACAAGCTCAACCTCGAAAACAAGGCCCTCTACCCCATCTTCATGCTCGCCGTAGTGTTCTTCACCTTCTCCGTGTGCGATCTTTTCAAGGGCAACGGCTACCTTGCCGTATACATCTCGGGCATGATGATCGGTAATTCCAAGATTGCCAATCGCAAGGAGATATCCACCTTCTTTGACGGCCTCACCTGGCTCTTCCAGATCATCATGTTTATCCTCCTCGGTCTGCTCGTCAATCCGCGCGAGATGCTCGACGTGGCCCTCGTAGCCATCCTTGTGGCTGCCTTCATGATTCTCATCGGCCGCCCGCTCAGCGTAGCCATCAGCCTGCTCCCCTTCCGCAAGATTACCGCCCGCTCCAAGCTTTACATCTCTTGGGTAGGCCTGCGCGGTGCCGTACCCATCATCTTCGCTACCTATCCCGTGGTAGCAGAAATAGAGGGAGCCGACCAGATATTCAACATCGTATTCTTCATCACCATCCTCTCGCTCATCCTGCAGGGCACTACCCTGCCCTTCTTTGCCCGTAAGCTTGGACTCTCGGCTCCGTTGGAGAAGACAGGCAATGACTTCGGAGTAGAGCTCCCCGACGAGATTGACACCGACCTAACCGACCTAACCGTCACCCCCGCCATGCTTACCGATGGCGACACACTGAAGGAAATGGAACTCCCTGAAGGTGCCCTTGTGATGATAGTCAAGCGCGGCACCGAATTCCTCGTGCCCAACGGATCACTGCACCTCCAGGCCGGCGACAAGCTGCTGCTCATCTCGGAAGGTGCGAAGAAAAGATAAAAGCTAACTGAAGTTTACTCAAAATAGAGGGTAAGCACCACCATGCGACTCGACACTCCGTCGAGTGCAGAGGTATATTTGAGCAGGTTCTTATCTATAAGGTCACTACGGTCTTTCACCAACAAGTCGGTAAGACCGAAGCAGAACTTCAACTCAGGAATAAGTTTGAAGAAGGGAAGATAGAAGTCGCAACCGAAACCCATCTCCAAAGCGAGGTCAAATCGTTGGGTGAGCAGTGCCTTCTGCTTCTTCACCGTGAGGTCAATCATCGGTGCAAGACCTGCCACCACGTAAGGACGATAGTTATTGAATCGCTGGGCCGAATATTTCACATCGACGGGTACGGAGAGATAGGTTGACTTGATGTTCTGCTTCTCTACCGCTCCGCTGAGCTGCTCTCGAAAATAGACCATCTTGTCGCCAAAATGCATCGTAGGGATAAAACGTAGCGAAAGGTGCTTAGTGAGATACAATTCGCCCAGCACACCAACCGAGAAGCCTGGATTATAAGCAGCTACATCGGTGAACCAAAACTCTTGCGTACCGTCTTCCAGCGTGTGTACACAGCCATTATTGGTAAACTCAAGATCTTGCATGTGAAGCCCGAAAAGGAACCCGTAATGCCAACGGCGCATATCGATATACGGACGGTTCTGCACCTTGCGCTCTTGCGCAAGGTGACGCTGCGGGCAAATGGTCAGTACAACCAATGCCACTATCCCGATAATGCACGAACGGCTGACGTGTCTTCTCGTGTCCATACCCCTATATAACGAAAGCAACACGCATTTATTATTTAGACGAGGTTCAAATATAGCAAAAAACAGGGGTAAGATAGAACATCGGGCGAAGAAAAGCCTTACCTTTGTAGTGTTAGTACGAATAACTTTAAACAATAGAATTATGGCTTACGTAATTAATGATGACTGTATCAAGTGTGGTACCTGCGTTGACGAATGTCCCTCTGAGGCTATCTCTGAAGGCGATACCAAGTATGTAATCGACCCTGCTGCTTGTGTTGATTGTGGCACTTGCGCCGACGCTTGCCCCTCTGAGGCTATTCATCCGGAATAAGATACAGCAAAAAGAATTAAATAAAGGATGCCTTTTGGGGCATCCTTTATTTATTACAATATATCCTTCAGTTCCAAAAGTGACTCTATAGTATAGGTAGGAGGACGCTTATCACCCAAAGCCAATCTCCCCACATTATAAAACACTTGATCAATACCTACCTGTTGTGCCCCCTCTATATCGACTTCAAAGTTGTCGCCTATCATCAGGGTCTCAGCCTTGCTCACACCAGCCACACGCAAAGCATATTCGAAGATGGCAGGATCGGGCTTGTTGACCCCGATATCTTCAGAAAGCACCACTCCATCAAAGTAATGGTCGATACCCGCACTCTGCATTTTGCGCGCCTGCAGCTCAGTGAAACCGTTGGAAAGGACATAGAGCCGGTATCGAGGACGCAGATATTCAAGTGCCTCACGAGCATAAGGCACCAGACGCCGACCAAGGGGAAGCCGCTGCATGGCCTCAGCCCAGAAGCGGGCACCTACGGCATCGGCATCAGGCACACCAGCCACACGTAGTGGGTGAGCATAACGTTCGGCATTGAGGTGCTCCTTGGTAATCTTACCCTCGGCATAGAGCGCCCACAGTTGCTGATTATACCCCTCGTAGATGGTGAAGTAATGTTCGAAGCTGTCAAACCAACGGCCGTATCCAAGCAGCGCATATACAGCGCAGTAGGCCTCCCGGGAGTTGCCCGAGAAGTCATACAGCGTATTGTCAAGATCAATAAAGAGAGTGGTATAGCGCTTCACGAGGCATCAACGTACTTGAATGACCAGATAGCGCGACACGCTCCAGAAAGCCTCTGGGTCGAGCACACAAAGAGTAAGCTGCCTGTCATCATCCTTGGTCAACTCATACGAGCCTGCGGGGTGGGTAGTGAGCAGTTTAGCCCGCTTGGCATAAAGAGGGAATACCTTGTCGTCACGGATATCAATTTCAGTAAAGTAATTCTTGTTGAACTCTGTAGAGGTGAGCACCTCACCCTTGTTCAATATATTCTGCTCCTTGAGCTCCTTGGTAGTGCCATATACATACCAAGCTGTATTGAGTTGGTCCACCTGTTGCTCTATCACCTCTTGCTGTGCCTCAGTAATTTCTTGAAGGGTATTGACATCGCCCGTAAGTATCACCACGGCACTATCCAGCTCGGCAATACGGATATTCTTGCGGGCCAACTCACCCTGTAGGGCAGCAATGCTGGCTACCTTATCGTTGAGTTCTTGCTGCAGGTTGGCCAACACCTTGCGCAAGCTGGCAGTCTCAGCACCTCCCGCCTTGAGTTTCTTCTCCAGTTGTGCAATCTGCTTGCGGTTGGCCTCCATCTTCTGCTGGATAAAGAGGATATCCTCCCTCAAGCGCTCGGCATCGGTAATACCTTCGCCACCTTGCGACTGCACCGACACACGCCCCTCTGCCTCATTGATAGCACGGAAACCCTCCTGAATATCGGCAATTACCAACATTGCCTGATCCAGCGCCCTATTCTTCTCATCGAGCGCTACGGTGAGCGAATCATTCTGTGCCGTGAGTTCCTTCTCACGCTTCACATTGGTGCAGCTCACGAAAGCAGCCACACAGAAAGCCAAACAAAGAAATCTTTTCATACGTTACGTCTTTTTATAAATAAAACTCTATTTGTTTTTCTTATGTTCATCATTCTTTACCACTTTTTCTTCGGGACAACCGCCAAGGATGATGACAATCTCGCCACGTGGTTCCGTAGCAGTAAAGTGGGCAATGACCTCGGCGAGCGTGCCACGCACGGTCTCCTCGTGAAGTTTCGATATTTCGCGACAAACGGCTACCTCACGGTCGGCACCGAAGTACTCGGCAAATTGCGTCAGTGTCTTCACCAAACGATAGGGCGACTCGTAGAAAATCATCGTGCGATGCTCCGCTTGCAAAGCCAACAGACGGGTCTGACGTCCTTTCTTCTGAGGCAAGAATCCTTCAAAGCAGAATCTATCGTTGGGCAAGCCTGACGATACGAGAGCGGGAACAAAAGCCGTTGCACCAGGCAAGCACTGCACCTCAATACTATTACGCACACACTCACGCACGAGAAGGAACCCCGGATCACTGATAGCAGGCGTGCCGGCATCAGACACGAGCGCCACTGTCTCGCCAGCCAGTATACGTTGTACGAGAGGCTCAATGGTCTTGTGTTCATTGAACTTGTGGTGCGACTGCAGCGTATTCTTTATCTCATAATGCTTGAGCAGGATACCGCTCGTACGAGTATCCTCTGCCAAGATAAGATCCGCCTCCTTGAGCACACGAATGGCACGGAAGGTCATATCCTCCAAATTTCCCACCGGAGTGGGCACCACATACAATCGTCCTGCAGGCATAAGCGAGTTCTTTTATTCTCTAATGGATGCAAATTTACTGATAAGATTTAAGATATTAAAACAAAAGATTGAGAAAACGACAATCATCCCTGTTCCGACAGAATTCGTTCAAAACTACACGGTATTCCCAAAACATCTAACCGCAATGGAATTTAACGAGCCCCTCCATCGGGCTCTTGAGAATGCAGCCCAGTTCCATTCCCAGACTCTCGGCAGCCTCCTTGAGCTCGGCTTTGAAAGCATTGGCGATGGAGCCAACAAAGTGGATGGGCAACCAAGGACGGCGATATTGCTTGACATTGCGCACGAAGAAATCGACAAAGCTCTCGACCAATAGGGTGTGCACCTCAGGCACTTCGCGATGCTTGGAGAGGAAAGGAGTGAGGCTGGCAAGGAAACGATTGGCCAGAGGTTGGCGATACACCTTCTCTAAAATGGTCTCCTGAGTGAGATCATACTCGGCAAGAAACTCATTGCGCACGGCCTCGGGGAGCTGATTCTTCAGACAGTCGCCCACAAGCCGGCGTCCCAGCACGGCACTACTACCCTCGTCGCCAAGGATATAGCCAAGAGGGGGTACATTGGCAATGATATCCTTGCCATCAAACAAGCAGGAGTTGGAGCCCGTACCAAGCACACAGGCGATACCCTCCTCGTGACCACATAGGGCGCGGGCGGCACCGAGCAGGTCACTATGGATGGTGATGTCGTCAGCAGACAACGCCCTCTGCATGGCCTCTCTCACGCGACCGCAAGCGGTGTCGTTGGCACAGCCTGCGCCATAGAAGATGACATGCAGAGAATCGGGCAGTCGGGTGAGCTGAGGAAGCAGTTCCTCGGCCAGCACCAACTCTATAGCTTCTTCAGTTTGGTGATAAGGATTGATGCCTTGTGTCTGTACAGCAAGGATAGGGGTACCTTCGTTGCAAAGGCACCAGTCGGTCTTTGTTGAGCCACTATCGGCGATAAGAATCATACGCTTTATTACTATTACAATTTTCAATTACATTTTCGATGCAAGTTCCCGGGATACACCCTGTTCACGATGAGTGAGTATAACCCTCACACCATACTTTTCGGCCAGATGAGTCGCAAGATGTTCGGCCGAGTATACAGAGCGGTGCTGACCACCTGTGCAGCCGAAACAGACCATGAGGTTCTTGAAGCCGCGCGAACTGTACTTCTCCACGGAATAGTCCACTATGCCGTACACGTGATCAAGGAACTCTTGCATGGCCTCCTCCCTATCGAGAAAGGCAATTACGGGCGCGTCTCGTCCCGTAAGTTGCTTGTATTCGGCATAACGGCCGGGATTGTGTATGGCACGGCAGTCGAACACAAAGCCACCACCATTGCCACTGGCATCGTCGGGAATACCCTTCTTATAAGAGAAGCTGGCGATGCGCACCGTCAGCGTTTCGGGCTCCTTATAAGAAGCCCAGAGCGGCAGGGAAACCATTTCACGTAACAATGCCGTTAGGTATGGAAACTCGGTAAAGTCCTCACCGAGCAGGTCGCGCAGGTTATCGATTGCCATGGGGATGCTCTGCACGAAATGTGCCTTATGCTCGAAGTAGCCCCGATAGCCATAGGCTCCCAGCACCTGCAAGATGCGGAAAAGTACGAAGTAGCGCAAGCGCTGGTCGAAGGTTTCCCGGCTAAATAAGCGGTAACGGCTGGCCGATTGCAGATACTCATCTATGAGTTCACGACGCATCTCGAGAGTGAAGCGGGCACGGGCCTGCCACAGGAACGACACGAGGTCATACTCCACCGGACCTCGACGACCGCCCTGAAAGTCGATAAGCCATGGCTGGCCGTCGTGTATCATCACATTGCGCGACTGGAAGTCACGATACATAAAGGTATCGGAGGCATCGGCCAGAAGGATATCGGCCATACGATCGAAGTCATCTTCGAGCCGCTCTTCCTCGAACTCCAGCCCGGTAGCCTTGAGGAAACAGTATTTGAAATAGTGGAGGTCCCACTGTATGCCACGGCGGTTGAGCTCGGGTGAGGGGTAGCACTGCGAGAAGTCGAGTCCCTGGGCACCCAGCCACTGCACATCGGGCAATAGGCGCATCACCTGACGCAACAGCTCGATATCGGCCTCATCATACCGGCCACGCTTCTGCGCCCCCATCAACAGGTCAAAGAGCGATACATCACCCAGGTCCTGCAGCAAATAGCACAGGCGGTCTTCCGAAACGGCAAACACCTCAGGGACAGGAAGGCCCTTACCACGCAAGTGAGCCGCGAGAGCAAGGAATGCCTCATTCTCGCGCTGTGAGGTACCCACCACACCGATCACAGGGAGACCATCGGCGCAAAGGCGGAAATACTGGCGATTCGAGCCTGCGGGAGTGAGCGGCAGGCAAGTCCGTGCCGGATACCCGGCATATTGCAAAAACAGTTGTTGTAACTTTTCCATCTTCATCGGTCAAATTGCATACAAAATTAGCAATAATTACCGATATTCTCACCGATTATTGCTACTTTTGCATATATTTTCGTGACATGAAGAGCAAAACAAGAAACCCTTGGATATGGGTACCCTCGCTATACTTTGCCGAGGGACTTCCCTATGTCATCGTCATCACCCTTTCCGTGGTGATGTACAAACAGTTGGGATTGGGTAACGCCGAAGTGGCCTACTATACAGGCTGGTTCTATCTGCCGTGGCTCATCAAGCCGCTGTGGAGTCCCTTCGTGGATCTGCTCAAGACCAAGCGCTGGTGGATAGTGGCCATGCAGCTGCTGATGGGAGCGGGTATGGCCGGCATTGCCTTCACGCTACCCGCCGAGGGTTGGCTACACTGGACCTTGGCCATTTTCTGGCTGCTGGCCTTCAGCTCGGCCACACACGATGTGGCGGCCGATGGCTTCTACATGATGGCGCTCAACGAGGGTCACCAGTCCTTCTTCGTGGGTATACGCAGCACCTTCTACCGCTTGGCTACATTGGCCGGACAAGGCGGCATGTTGATTGTCGTCGACTGGCTCATCCGTCACTACGGCAATGAACGCGAGGCATGGACAATGGCCTTTGGTGCCGTAGCTTTATTGTTTGCGATTGTCGGAGCATACCATCTGCTGTTGCTCCCCCGCCCCAAGAGCGATGCCAGCCGCAACTTTGCCGCCCGTGACCTGCTGAAGGAGTTTGCCCACACCTTCGTCACCTTCTTCCAGAAGAAAGGTGCCGTACCGGCATTGCTCTTCATGCTGCTCTTCCGCTTCCCCGAGGCACAATTGGCAAAGATGAGCATTCCTTTCCTGATGGATCCTGTTGCAGAGGGCGGATTGGGGCTGACGCTGGAGCAGATTGGTGTAATACAAGGTACGCTCGGTCCCATAGGCCTCACACTCGGCGGCATACTCGGCGGTATATGCATTTCGCGCCACGGGCTCAAGCGTTGGCTATGGCCTATGGTATGGGCCATCTCACTGCCCGATATCGTGTACGTATACCTCAGCTATGCACAGACAGCCAGCCTGCCCGTCATCTCGGCCTGCCTCTTCGTGGAGCAGTTCGGATACGGCTTCGGTTTCACCGCCTACATGCTCTTCCTTATATATTACGCACGAGGCACCCACGAGACGGCCCACTACGCCATTGCCACAGCATTTATGGCGGCCGGCATGATGCTGCCCGGCATGATGGCAGGTGCCCTGCAGGAGTGGATGGGATACCAGGGATTCTTCATCTGGGTGATGGCGTGCTGTGCTGTGACCTTCATCGTATCGGCCTTCCTGAAAATTGAGGCCGGGTTCGGAAAGAAATCGTAGGACAAACCGGCATCGAAAGTATTCCCAATTGTACATTGTAAACTGTCTAATTGCAAGTTCCCAAGATGAATGCAATGATATTTGCCGCCGGGCTCGGCACCCGATTAAAGCCCTATACGGACGACCGTCCCAAAGCGATGGTCGAGGTGGCCGGCCGGCCTATGATAGCCCACCAGCTACTACGGTTACGCGAGGCCGGTTTCCGTCGCGTGGTCATCAACGTGTACCACTATGCCAATCAGATTATCGACTATGTGAATGCCCATAACGGATTCGGACTTGATGTGGTTCTTTCCGACGAACGGGGGCAGTTGCTTGATACCGGCGGTGGCATACGCAAAGCACTCCCTCTCTTCGGCACCGAACACCCGGTACTGATACACAACGTAGACATATTCTCCAACATCGACCTTACCGCCTTATATAGCAGGCATCAGACCGGCAATGCCGAAGCCTCACTCCTCGTGAGCCGGCGCAACACCTCACGCTACTTCGTGCTTGACAAGCAAGACAACCTCGTGGCATGGAAGAACATGCAGACAGGCGAGGTGCGTACATCCCATGAGAGCAAACGAGAGGCACTGACAGCCCTTGACGGCGACGATGAGGAGCTCCGCCTGCGTGCTTTTGCCGGCATACATGTCATATCGCCGTCGCTCTTTCCGCTACTGGAGAAGGGCGATGAGGTGTTCTCTATCACCAATTTCTACTGGCAGCAAGCCGCCACACGCCGCATACGGGGCATAGAAGCTCCCGACGGATTCCGCTGGGTCGATGCCGGCAAGCCCGAGGCACTGGCCAAGGCAGCAGAGATAGCAAACTCTAAACATTAAACATTAAACCCTAAACAAAATGAACAAGGTCTCGGAAAACCCTTCAAAAAACCGAACCGTCAGCGCCACACCGCTGATGATTGTCACAGCGCTCTTCGTGACACTTTACTTAGTATCCAACATCATGGCCGTCAAGGTCATCAGTCTCTTCGATATCTTCTACTTCGATGCAGGCACCATCACCTTCCCCTTTGCCTACATGCTGGGCGATGTGCTCACCGAACTATGGGGATTCCGCACAGCCAAGCGGGTGATATGGCTGACATTCGTGTGCAACATTGTGCTGGTCATCTGCACGCAGATTGGAGTGTGGCTTCCCTCTCCCGATTATCTGGCCGATACGGCTGCCGCCTACAACCACGTATTCACGTACGTACCCCGCATTGTGCTGGGCTCATTGGCCGGTTTCCTTTGCGGCGAGCTCTCCAACGCCTGGCTTATGGAACACATCAAGATCAAGATGCGTGGCCGCCGCTTGTGGGTGCGCACCATCGGCAGTTCTGCCGTAGGCTATATGTTCGACACGCTCCCCTTCGTGCTCATCGCCTTTGCCGGTGTCGTCAGCACACACGACCTCATCTACATGCTGGTGTTCCAGTACGTATCGAAACTCTCCATCGAAGCCCTCTTCGGCACTCCTATGGCCTATGCCGTGATACGCTGGATGAGAAAGCGGGTCCAGGTCAGGAGCTATGGGTGAAGAACGACGAATAACCCCTCACCATCGCGACGAAGCCCTTGCCCAATGGGTTGCCCGTGAGGCATACCCCATCCTACAGGTGTTTTGATGGCATAGAAATATTTATCGGCAACACCGACTTAGGAGTGGGCTAACCCCTTGCCGGCAACATCTATAGACGGAAAAAATCGTCTACAGATGACAAGCCTATCATCTATAGACGATATTCCTTACGGACGGAAGATAGGGTATAGTTCGTTCTAATTCTGAACTTTTAATTCTTAACTTTCAATTTTTATTTTAGCGAATCACCTTTTTTCCGTTCACGATGTAGACACCCTTCTCCATCTTCTCTACGCAGCGCCCCTGAAGATTGTAGATGATTGCTGAATTCTCTACGTTCAAGTCTGAATTCTCAATTCCAGTCGTTTCTTCATCGCTTGCCTTGCGGATTCGGACAGCCTGAGCACCGTTTTCCACCACAAGGTATGCCTTGTTGGCAGCCAGCATTCCTCCCGAGCAACGGTAGAAGCCCACGCCTTGCGCACCACTGGTGAGCAGGTAAGCATTGGCAACATCGTCCATTACCTTTGCGGCACCAGCCGAGTGGGCCAGCAGGTTGCTTTCGATGGTGGCAACGGTCTCGCCTGCCATGGGCTGCATGACGGCATTTCCATCCTCCTCACCGACGAGAATCACGCCCTGGTTGGCAGGAATGGCTTTGTCGGTCGATACAGCATGGAGGATAACATAATCCTCGGTTTGTGTGGCATAGTAAGCTGTCACATCAACAGGAGCTACGGTGGCAAAGGGCGCGCTGAAGGTAGCCATGTAGGTATTGTGCAAGTCAGCCGACAGCAACTCGCCTGTGCCCACGCCATTGAGGTTGGGTGTGTTGGCATAGGTAGTCTCATCCATCAATATAGCCGAGGAGTAGCTGTCATTATAGTAGGGGGCACTCGAGTTGTTGAAACTGCTGTTAGACTTGGCTACGATGTAGCATCCATTGGCATCGTTGGCCGAGCGGCGTGCCTTGAGATATACGTAACGTGTGGCCGACTGGTCTCCTGTGATATATCCGCCCGTGGTCAGCTTCTCTACTGACACATCGGTATAGGCTGCATCGGTAGCGTCATAGGCATCCCTGACACCGGAACCTGTAGTTCCTCTCCAAGCCAAATACTTGCCGTCGTTGCATACGAAGACATACTTGCCGTTGTCGAGCAGTCGGCATACGAAGGGAGTGGCCTCGGCCTCGGCGGCAGTAAGCACGATCTGCCCTGCATCATACTTGAACCAGCGCATGGTGGTACCATCCTTCTGCACGTTCTTGAAGGTGTAGGCCTTGCCGCTCACGGGCATATTACGCTCGGTGGTGGCGAGCAGTGTAGCCTCGGCTATGGCCACATCGAAGGCGAAGATGGCGGCAGTAGCGGCTGCCTTGTAGGTGGCTATCGCCTCGTCGGTAAAGTAGCCCACCTTGCCTGCCTCAGCGTCATAGGCGGTGATGGCAGATACCCTAGCGGCCTCCACGAACACGAAGTCGCAGCCCGAGTCGTTCTTGCGTGCACCTGTACCATCGCCCAGGCTGTTGTATCCCCAGTTGGTGAGGGTGTTGTTCTTGAGTGCGTGTAGCTGGCATCCCTGCTCGGCATTGTAGATGACCGACATGCCTTCGGTGTAGGAGTCTTCGATAATCCATCCTGCGGCTGGTTCCTCGGTGCTGGTGGTGAGTGTTGTTGTCGGCACGATGTACTTGCCTGTTTTGCTCACGATATGGCAGGTGCCGTCACCGGCATCGACCATACGCCACAGCTGGGCATCGTTGCCCTTGGTGGCGGTAGAGGAATATCGGAGGTTGTCGCCGATGTAGCCCCATGCATTAACAGCGAGGACACCACTGCTACGCTTCTCCTGATAGCGCAGGTAGTACCAGGTCTCCTCCTCGCCTGCCAGCAGGCGGTAGAGGTTGTCCACCTCCGAAGTGGTGGGTTCGGCGCTGAGTGCCTCGAGTGCTTCGGCCACGGCTGTCTTCACCTCATCATCAGCATCGCTGGTGATGGCAGTGAAATAGCTCTGCAGGTAGGCACGGCGGTCTACATCGCGGCGAATGCTATAGGCATCCTCGGTGATGTGTTCGAGGTCGTAGGCTACGTAGATATTGTTGTATCCGTCGTAGTTGTGCTGTCCACTACCGGTGGGGAAGCAGGTCGATACGGGATTGTCTACCCTGCCGAAACTGGTGAGCGTCTCCTCGTAGATGAAGCCGATGCGATCATCGGCCTGCAAATCCATGGAACTGTATGCCGAGGCCTTTTCGGTCACGAGGAAAAATCCGTCCCAACCGGTAGCAAAGCTCCCGACGCTGCTGATGTCCGAGGCATCAGCGAGTTCCTTATAGAAGATACCCACATGACTGCGTCCGCCACCTGTGGGGAGCGACTGCAGGGCGAGGTACATCTCCTTCCGGTCGCTGTTGCGCACTACAGGTACGACGAGAATCTCACCGTTGGTGGAGTTGCTGCCGGCGCTGTGGTTCGCTCCCTCGAAAGTGCTCTTCACAGCGCTGCCCCATGAGCCAGCGGCGGTACGAGTGTCGCTGTAGGTGTAGATGTTGTAGATGCGTCCGCCAGCCACACGGCTCGACAGGATGACGCGCCCGTCGGGCAGTTCCTCACACTTGGGTTCGTCGCCACCGGTAACGGGGAGTGCCGATGCGCCTCCGAGGGCATGCCAGGTGCGGCCGAAGTCATCGGAGTAGATCACGCGGTTTCCATTGGGACGTGCGCAGAGGGCGGCATAGAGGCGGTAATACTGGCCTGTCTTCACGATGCGGCTCTGAAACACCTTGCCGCCACCCACGAAAGCTGCCTGTATGGGGCTTCCGCTATCGAAGAGGCTGTATATCTGTTCGGTGACGTTGACGGGAGTAGCCCACGTGTTGCCGTTGTCGGTGCTGTGGATGGTGGCTATCATGTTGGGGTTCTGGCGTGTGGTGGCAGCGTTGCCATATACAGTACATCCGGCCACGGCCACGACGAGCACCTCATTGCTGGTGCGATCGGCCACGATGGCAGGGTCGCCGAAGGCGGTCTCGAAGATGTTTTCCGTTGCCGACTCCTCGCCTGTGCCGTCGGCCACGAGAATCATGTCGCTCCAAGTCTTGCCATTGTCATCGCTGGTGCGACATACCACATCTACCTCACCATAGCCGGGGTCGGTACCACACACGAGCTTCGCAGCAGCAGTGATGAGTCGTCCGTTGCTGGCAGTGGTGATGCCAGGGATGCGGTAGGGCGGTATCGTGAGGCTGGCATTGCTGGTGTTGTAAAGATCCTGCTTCACGACACGAGGCTCAAGACCCGATACGGTGATGGTGGTACCCTCTATATCGACGGTCGCCTTCTTGAGTTCGTTGCCGAGTATACCCACCGAGAGCTGCGCCTCGGTGATGGTACCGTCGGTGATGAAGAAGCCACCATTGAAAGCATTCTGCGTGGTGTTGCCGTCGTTATATACGACGTAGGCGTTGGCATCACCCTCGATGACCACCTCGTAGATGGTCTTGTCCTCTACGCTCACAGGCTCGAAGCGCCACAGGTTGTCGTCGGCCGTGGCGGGGCCTGCGGCCCAGGTGGTGAGATGCTTGGTACTTCCGATGGAGTAGCCGGTGTTGGAGCAGTTGATTGCCTCGGTGAAGTAGTAATAGAGAACGTCATTGGCCTCGGTGGTGCTGCCGATATTGAGCTCGGTGTAGGAGCCCATCACGGCATTGCTGCTGTTGCCTGCCACGATGGGGTTGCCGTCGCCATTCTTGATGCCTATCACACCACCCCCCAGTGAGGTGATGTGCCAGATGCCGTTGTTGGTGGTCACCTTGGTATCGGCCTGCAGGGTGAGACGGTTGCCGTTGCCGCTGAGCAGCGCGTTGTTGTAGAGGTGCTCGTGGCGTGCGGTGGCCTTGCTGGCCATGTGGTAATAGCCTGTGGCTACGGTGGGAGGTTCGGGGATGTCCACCTCCTCGCCATTGAGGAAGGCTTCGAGGTCGTTGACGAGAGCCGCACACTGGGTGCCTGCCATGGTGGAGCTGTTGAAGCGGTTAAGCAGCGTGTTCAGCTTGTAGAGCATGTCGGGATTGTCTTTGTACTCCTCGCGCAGGATCTGTATCTTCTCATACTGGTGTATGCCCTCGATGAGTCGCTCGAAGCGGATGCTGGAGCGGTTGCCGGGGTAGTAGCAGTAGGTGTCGCCCGATCCGAACTTGCGGAAGCGGCTGTCGGTCAAGGGATGCTCGTCCCAGTTCATCCATGCCCAGTGCAGGTAGCCGTCGAGGTTCATCTTGGCAGCATAGATAGGCAGATAGGTAGCCTCGGCAGGGAGCGAGTTGCTGAAGATGTTGGGCTCGGCATTGGCGCAGCTGGTGTAGAAGGTGCTCACCCATCCGCGTGCCTTGCGGTCGGCAAGCTGGGCGGCAGTGAACTGTCCCTCCTGACCGAGTTGCACGCAGAGGTCGCGGAACTTGTCGCACAGACTGTTGTGGTAGTTGCCGGCAAGCGCCATGTTGAAGCCCAGTCCATGGGCGATGTTGTAAGCGTTGAGCATGTCGGCCTCCTGACGCTCGTCAAGGGCGATATTGGTCTTCTCAAACCAACCCTTCTTGACGAGATGCGCCTTGAAGGCGGTGAGGAACGAGGTCCACAACTCGCGGTACTCCTCGGTGGAGGTATTGGTCTGCAAGCTCTTGTAGCTCCCGCTCGCCTCGTCCCAGTAGCGGAAACTCATGTCCCAGGGCACCATGGAGAAGCAGTTGATGTACCTGTCGATGCCACATGCGGCACACAGCTCCACGTATTTGTCAAACACGGTGTAGTCGTAGCTCCAGCTGCCGTCGGTCTTCTTCACGGTCTGCACCATGGGATCGAAGAGGTCGTGAGTCTGCTCGCCCCACGGCTCATAGAAGAGGATGGTCGACACCACGCGCTGTCCGGCACGACCCAATGCCTGCAGGTAGGGGCGCAAGGCGTCCAGGTGCTCGTCGCTCCAGCGATCCACACCGTAGTAGCGGCTCACAGCGTATGGTTGCTGCCAGAAGTCGAGGTGGAACTTTTGGTCCTTCACCTCGGGCAGCGAGCGGCTGTCCACCACGATGGTCAGCGCCAGTGTCTTCAGCACGTTATCCTCATCGTCCACCACCTCGAGTGTGGTGGTATATTCGCCCGCCTCGATAGTGCGCGGCACCTCAATGGTGCACCATACAGGTCGTGTCTCCATAGCGGGTACGGCATGGGGCTTGTCCTGATCTATCACGTCGGCCACGAGCCACGTGGGCAGGCTCATGTCGTGATTGCCGCATGAGGCATAGTCGTCGGTGATCACGTAGTTCACGAAACGCGCCTCGGCAGCATCGGTAATGTCTGTAGCCACCCCACCTTGCTTCCACGGAGTCATGCGCACAGAGAGCGTGCCCTGATCTGTCTTGCTGTAGAGCACCGCCTGTATGTTGGCTCGCTCGCCCTTCCATGCACGCACGGTGGCTGCGTCCTGCTGCTCTATTGCAGGCACCTCGTGCAATTTATAATGTACGTCGCGCGAAGCCCACGAGGCCTGTAGGCCGTCGGGAAGGGCATTCCATGCCGCTGCATCGGGTGTCGTGCCCACGCGGGGCTCCTTATAGTCGTTGATGGGGTATGCCAGTTTCTCCTCCTCGCTGGCAGTGCCCGTGACCTTCAGCGTCACGTCGATGATGGAGGCACCATCGCTGAGGTAGTTAGCATAGCTCTCGCCCGTGGGGTCGATACAGTTCCACATCACGGCATAGCGCATGCGGTAGGTAGTGCCTGCCTCGAGGCCTTCGGGCACGATGAACGAGCCCGGAGCGAGAAGGTCGCCACTCACCGAAAGACCCGCACTGTTCCAACCCTGATTGCCATTGGCACCGTCTGCACCATTGTAGAGCGACCAACACATAAGTTCATTGCCCTCGCCCTTGATGTAGGGACCATTGCCTGTGAGGTTCACATCGAACTGCTTGTTGCCGTTCCAGTCCACATACACATAACCATGCATCCACGCACCGTTGATGCTGATGAGGGGTGTGATGGTCTCGCCACTCTTCACCTCGAAGACGGTAGCCGTCTTGTCAAAGTAGGCCGCACAACGCGGTGCCGAGGCGATGTCGTTAAGCTTCTGCTCCTCGCCGCGCACATTGGCCACGCCCACCATCTTGGGGTAATGGGTATTGTGTGTCACGTTGACATCAGCTCCATGCTTTACATAGTAGTCACCCTGTTCCTGCGCAAAGGCTATAGAACCCACTGCGAGCAACAGCATAAAGGATAATACAAACTTCTTCATTTTCATACAATTAATTAGATTTCATTTACATCTATTCCTTTCAACGCACATCATGCCATATTAACGCTCCAAAATTACGAAATCGGAACCATACCTGCAACCTTTCGCACCCGTTTTTTCCTGCTACATTCTCACGGGTCTACAGCCATTCGTTCCTAACAGAACGCCAGCTATGACCCCAAAAAGCAGGGATGCCCGCGGGCACCCCTACCAGAAACTATACATGAGAGAAAACCTGCCGACTCTCTTTGACCGTTTCTTTGAATCGGTTTGGATTCTTAATTACTCCTCACCACCCCACAGATCGCCCCAGGAGCTGCGACGGCCACGCCCCATATAGGCATCATCAGTGGTGACTTTATCGGACACCAGCACCTCGTTTTCCGACATGGCCAACATCTCTACTGTCTCGATGTTCATTTCCTCCATTGCAGGAGTGATATATACTTTCTTGTTCATAGTCTTTCAAGAGACCTACCCTACCCCTCCCTGTGAGGAAGGGAATCCCAGCATCGTGGAGTACGGATAGGATTTTTCTAATCAATTCTTCTTATATAAATGTTTCCAGCGAAACCTGTCTCCCTTTATTTCACCACTTTCTTTCCGTTCACGATATACACGCCCTTAGTGGGGTTTGTCACCTTGCGGCCCATGAGGTCGTAGATGACAGTTGTATTCTGGATTGTGAGTTCTGAATTATCTATGCCAGTAGTCTCTTCATCGGCAAAGCGGATGCGCAGAGCAGTAGCCGATGTGGTTCCCGGCACATTCAGGTAAGCCTTATTATTGTATACTTTGAACGCAGTATCCTTCTTGTAGAACCCAGCCACACCATTCATCACGGCAAGTACGTAGTTGGTAGAACCGTCGGTAGGGAGAGCCACCTCTTGATACTCGCCACTACCGGCATAGCCCACGAGCAGGTTGCCGCTGACGAAGGTGCCTGCCTCAGCAGCCTGCGCGAAGGTATAGGTACCCTCTGCACCGCGAAGTAGCACACCCGTGCGGGCTGGGATGATGCCATCCTCTATCTTGCTCATGGCGATGGTGCCCTCTGTGCCATTCATCTCGGGAACAGTGGTAGCAACATAAGCAACCACCCCCATTGGGATCTCTACAGCCTCATTAGCATAGAAGGTAGCAATCTCATAGCTGTTGATGTTAATCCTTTCTACAGTGTTATAAGTATCCTTGGTAATATCTTCAATGGTGAGTGGTATGTATACCATGCAGTATCCTTTGGTGTAATTATCGTCATAGCATGGTGCCTCCTCGAAGAAAAAGGCTATCTTACCATCCTTCTGTAGAGTCATAGTGCTATAGGCACTCAGTTGGGTGCTCACCTGAAGTCCCTCGGTCCAATCGGAAGCAATCTGCTCCGAGGTATAGGTAGCATCGGTGATTTCTTTATACCAGATGGTTACATTTCTGCGGTCGTAGAGTCCACTACCGCCTTTGGGCTGTGACTGGAGGAGCAACTTCACCGTAGCGCCCTCTTCGTTCTTAGCATCAACGCAGAATATCTCACCATTGCAGGTGTTGTTTCCACCATTGGTGCAACCATTCACGTTATTGTCCCATGTGCCGGCATTGGTACTCTTGTCGGTGTAGGTGAACACGTTGAACTGGCGGCCACCGCCACGGCGTACGCTGAGCAGGACTTGCCCGCTGGGGAGAATCTCCACCTTGGGCTCATCGTTGTTAGCTATAGGCTCTGTGCTTCCGCCAAGAATACTCCACGTGAGGCCGAGGTCATCGGTGTAGATGACATAGATATTGGTGGTGGTAGAGGCGTTCTTCAAGAGCATGGCTCCGTAGACACGTGGCTTGCCTGTGCCGTTGTAGTCCTCATCGACCGCCAACTTACCACTACCGAAGAAGGCTGCATGTCCATTGGGAATGAGGGCATCCTCACCAATGAAGAGCTTTTCTGAGATATCCTCCTTGATCCAGGTAACACCATTGTCGGCACTGAAAAGACGTACCGTGCGGTTGTGGCTGCTGGCCGAAGCATAAGGATAACATACATTACCCGCAGCGGCCATCACAAGTACGTTCTGCCCTACGGTGGCTATAGCAGCATCTCCGTATGCACAATCGTAGCCATCAGCGTTCTTATTACCTGAACCTTCGGCTATGGTTTGCTTCTCGCTCCAAGTAGCACCATTGTCATCACTGTAACGTGCCACGAGGTCGATACGCAAAGTACCGGTACCATGATTGTCACGGCCGATATCGTCGAGGTTATGACGGTAGTCGCTCACGGCAATGATACGTCCCGTACTTGTGGTTGCAATGGCAGGGATACGATATGAGTACTCATCGTCATCGTAGAAGAGGGTTGCCTCATCGGTGGTGGTAAACTTGGCGATGAGCGGATTCTCTTCGGTGATGAGGGCCTTTTGTTCTTCGGTAAGGGTGACGCTCTTACCCAAGTTCTGGTCATTCAAGAAGAAACCTTGCAATTCGAAACCGCGATAACCACGAGCGAAGTCTACGGTAGTAGTTAGAGCGTCATTAAAGGTGTACTGCGTTACGCCAGTAGTGGTCAAGAGCTTCTTTCCTGCACCATTGACACGGATGTTACCCAAATGCGTATTGGGATTGTCAGCATCTAATCCATCAACCTCGACTTTAACATACAATTTAGACTCCTTGTAGAGGTCTACGGGGATGAATACGAAGTCGGTACAGTAGTTTGTTGTCTTCTGATCGTAAGTAATGGATGATTGGTCGAAACCACCATCTGCGTTCTTGATTACGAAATAGTTGCTTCCCTGAGTGTGCAAAGTCACACCTGCATGGTGAGTCGATGCTGCCACTGTAAAGTTATGGGCATTCTCACTCATGCCCTTGTGTGCAAAATACTTTCCAGCCTTGTTCTTGAAGTTGTACTTACCATCTTCCGTAACCGCAGGAATCCAGATGTATGCATCCTCATTCTGTGAGCCGGTAGCTGTAGCCAACGAACCTCCATTATTATAGAAGAAGCGGTTAACGAACGCACCATCCTTGTAAGTATCTGCATAGATGTACGACTCCACACCCACGATGGGCGAACCTTCAGTGACACCCTTGTTCCACGCATATACGGTGTTGAGCGCAGTGGCTGTCTCTACGGTAGCACTTGTACGGTAGGCACGCACAGCATCGAAGGTCTCTACCACCATGCTGGTACTGGGGAGGATGTAGAACTCTGAGAAGGTGTAGAACACGGTGCTATTGTTCGTTGTGTTCACCGTGAAGCGATAGTGCTGATAGGCTGTCACGCTGCTAATCTCTTCTGAGTAATAGTCGAGCACAGTCTCGCTGGTGGGGAGCCCACTATTGATTACTTGTACTTCATTCCAAGTTTCCTTATCATTGGAACCCTCGATGGTAATCTTGGTGGGGCGATTGTTGTTGTTTTGGCTACGTTTCTTGAAGTAGAAGCGAAAGCTATCGACCTTCTTGCCCAAGTCAGCCTGCAGATAATGGCTTCCTGTACCAATTGTATTGCCATAACCACTATGGAAGAAAGTTGTGTAGTTGCCATCAATCAGGTTGGCATAAGCGTTGCCACTCTCTTGAGATGTCGCAGCAGGGTAGTTACACACGAGCTGGCCATCACCAGCAATACCTGTTCCTGCATTCTGCACCAAGCCGAGGTAGCGTTGCAGACCATAGATATTCATTGAGGTATTAGCTGTAGCGGCATTGTCCAAGATGATGTCCTCTGCAACGATGGGATATTCGAGCATGGCAACCTTCTCCGCACTGAGCGCACCATCAAAGAACTGTACACTACGCACTTGTCCCCCGAACTTGTCGTATGAAGCATTACTACTCACTGCACCGCCACCGATATAGAGTTTTGCATTGGCGTTAGCGGCAAAGTTGCTGAACGACTGGAGTTCGTAGTCACTTACGGGATAGGTAGCTGTACTTTTCAGTTCACCATTAACATAAATTGAAAACTGCTTGTTGGTCTTGTCAATTACGTATACAATTTGATACTTTGTATTGGCTGTGGCAGCGAACTCTCTATAAGTGAATCTGTCACCGCCGCTCGAAGAGGCCAAATAAACAGGATTGCTTCCATAGAAACCGTAAGCGATATAGGGTGAGTTGGTCTTTGTTGCACCTGTTGCAGCTTTAGTCGGATCTGCACCACAAACGAGTGCTTGACGACCGCTCATGGATGCAGGTGTTACCACATCCACTGCAATGGTGATATTCTCCTGTGCAAACGCCTTGGCTGCGAGTGCATCATCTACGGTGTAGGGATAGGTTTCCTTTGTCAAATCTACCAGCTTTACGATGGGCTGAGGAGGTATAGAGGTGCTGACATCGATGAAACGATACTGGCAACCCTCATCTGTTGTGTTGGTGCCGCTACCCCAGTTAAGAAGATATAGGTTGCCGTCTTTCTGCTGATTAAACTGTACACTACCGCTTACCACGATTACGTTGCCTGTGGCTGTAGCCTTATTGATGGTCCACCCTGCAGTAGGCTGCTCAACAACAGTCTTCAGTGCGGTATTGTTGCTACTGGCTGGCGATATATAGGTACCGTCGGCCAGGTTGATGATATCGTAGGCACCATCGACACGTGTCACAAACTGCCAGACCGAAGCCTTGGTCGTTGCCTCTGTAGGTCCTGTGATAGCAGCGTCAGCACCATTGCCTGTGGCATATCGATTGCCACGCAGCGGGGTATACATGCGGTAGTAGTGACCGCTCACGGGCTGGTTCATGTTGTCGCTGGTGAGCGATGCGGTGAAGGCCGTCCATGCCTCTTCGAGCGCGGTCACCTGTGCGGCACGCTCCTCGGCGGTCTTTGCCTCGTCGTAGGTAGCCTCTATCGCGGCTATCTCGCTGTCGAGTGTTTCGGCAGCGCTCTCAGGCCACAAGCCTACGGCTGTGCCGATGAGGGCTCCACGGTCGCGCTTGATCTCGCTCACCTTGGCCGCTACGGCTTCGGTAGTCTCGTCCATACACTGGTTGGGCGAGTAGATGAGTCCCTCCACGGCATTCTTCCCTTCGAGGTCGGTGAAGACACAGGTGAACATCCACTTGTTGAGACGTACACCACCAGCACCCACATAGGGGAGCTTGATGAACACTTTGTTCCACCCTTCGTTGAGCTGCACCTCGATAGGACTGCGGGCGGTGAAGTTCTCGTTCAAGAGGTCCACCTCATTGTTGATGCCCTTGCCAGTGTTGTCCCATGTGGGAGGATTGATGCGCGAGCCATTGAGCCAGATGTCTGACCCCTTGCGGTCCCACTTGCCAGCATCAGGAGCACTGTCCTTTTCTGAGCGGCCATAGTTCTGGAACTCAATCTGTGCGCCTACAGTCTGTGCTTTGGGTGAGTATACATAGGTCCATGCATACGCGGTCATGTTGCTATGGTTGGTAGTGCCATAATAGGTGGGGATGATGTTGTTGCCCCATGTGTGGCGCAGATAGATACCCGCACCGGTAGCCATGCCCGTGTAGTAGGTCTTTCCCTCGTGGGTGAAGGTCTCGGGGATGAGTCCCTCATCGTCGGTGCTTGTGGCGTATTGGTCGGGGGCGAAGGTAGCTCCGCTGTTGCCGCCATTGGGGAAGGGGTCGGTGATGCGCCAGCGCACGTTGGTCTGCTTCACATAGGGGATGGGCTCATCCTTCAGTGAGTGGGCCTTGTGGAAGAGGAAGCGCGTCTCCCAGTCCTTGAACTCCTCGTATACCTCGCCCGAGTTGGGGAGTGTGGTGCCGAGCTTCTCGATGTAGCCCTCGGCACCGTTGACCTTGCCGCCTATCCAGGCACGCTCGGCACTGGCCAGCACGTTGGCATACATGTTGTTCTGCTTCACGATGTCCTCCTCGGTGGGAGTCTTGCGGTCGTTCCAGTAGGCCGAGATGGTACCGGCTATCTCCTCGGAGCCCTTGTCGGCATAGTAGATGTTGCTCTTGTAGATGCCCACCACATCAGCAAACACGTCGAAATGGTTGGTATAGTTGTAGCGGCAGTCGATGTCGGGAACACCCGTGATGTCTGTTCCGCGGCTGCTCCACATCTGCGTCATGTCGGTCATGGTGCTGTTGATGGTGACGCCGCTGATGGGGTTCCACACCACCATCTTGCGGCCCAATGTCTCGCGGATGTGGCCGGCCATGATCTCAAGGAATCCCTTGCCGTCCTTCGTGTAGGTGATAGCCTCCTCATCGGCACCGATATGGATGTAGGGTGCATCGGGGAATACGTCGGCAAGCTGAGTGAGCACCTCCTTCAGTACGGCTACGCCCTCATCGGTCTGCATGCTGTATCCCATGGCACGCTCGAAGGCATCGCTGTGGCCGGGCATGTCAATCTCGGGGATGATGGTCACGCCGCGCTCCTTGGCATAGGCAGCCACTTCGCGGCACTGCGCCTGGGTGTAGTAGTCACCGGCAAAGCGGGTCATGCTTTCCTCAGAGGTGAGCTTGGTGTAGTCGGGCTCTGCCGCGGGGTCGCTGTCTATCACCTCGAAGCGCCAAGCCTGGTTCTCGGTGAAGTGCCAGTGGAAGGTATTCACCTTGAAGCGTGAGAGCAGCTCGATATGTTTCTTCAGCTCATCCACACTGATGAACGAGCGGCCCACATCGTGCATGTAGCCACGCAGCTTGAAGGCGGCCCAGTCGGTAATCTCCACCGTCTCAATGGCCTCGCTGCCTTCGTCGTAGCCCTCGGCCAATTGGGCGAGGGTCTGTGCAGCGCGGATGACACCGATAGGCTTCACGGCCTTGATAGCAATCGCATTCTCGGTCACCGTGAGCTGGTAGCCCTCGTTGTCATAGCCTTCGAGGGTATAGTCGTAGGCTCCTTCGATGCTCTCCACCATCTCTACGGTGACGGTAGCCGACGCACCGTCCTCTATGGTGCATCCGTAGTCGGTGAACACCTCCTTGAGCGCCACGGTATTGTTGGCGTCGGTGATGGTCACGGCGCGGTGCAGCGCAAAGGGAGTGCCCTTGGTCTCGGTGAGCGAGTGCACCTTGGGCAACAGATGATCCACCTTGGCCTTTACGCTCAAGGGGAGGCACAGCATCAGGGTGATGAGTGCCGGGAAGAAAAGTTTTCTCATGGGTTATGTTATAATTTTATGGTTGGTACTCAGTAGGTTGTGTCTTTCTTTCTGCCATGTGCCGTATAAAGCACAGAATTAGCGCACAAAGATAGCAAATCTTTGTCAATCAGCCAATAGAAGACTTGTTTTTCTTGCAAGCATAGACGAAAGCAGGGGCGCGACCATGCGGTCTCGCCCCTGCTGCTATCTATTGTGACAGTTCCTGGCTTATTCGCCTTCGCCCCACAGGTCGCCCCATGAGCCGCGACGCTCGTTGCCAAGCATCTCGTTACCGCTTTCGTTTACTACAGCGATGCTTGCTGCCATCATCTCTACTGTTTCGATGTTCATTACCTCCATTGCGGGGGTGATATATGTTTTCTTGTTCATTGTCTTTATCTATTTTATAGTTTACGAATCGGGCTTCTTACTTAATAATCTTTTTGCCATTAACGATGTAGATACCCTTCTCCATCTTCTCTACGCGACGGCCCTGGAGGTCGTAGATGACTACGTTCTCATTGTCCATTGTCAATTGTGCATTGTCAATTGATGTGGTGCCCTCTTCGCTACCCTTGCGGATGCGGATGGCCTGTACCTCGGAAGTCTCGGTCAAGGTGAGGTATGCCTTGAAACCGGTGAGGTTATCGCCGGTGTATTGCTTGAAAGCAACGCCACCGTTGTGGCTCTGCAGGGTGTACTCTGTACCAGCTTTCGGATTAACAACTGCAGCAGCAGTTCCTATAAGGTCAGATGCAATAGCCTCTTTGTCTGAGTTGCTTACTGCAAGATATACATAACCGTTTTCGATATCTGCTACATATTCCAATACAACAGGAGTGTTAGCAGGGATAACACCATCTGCCTCGTCAATACGAGTAAGAGTGAGCACATTGTCAGAAAGTGTTCCTGTATAAGCCTTCACACGATATGCACTTGTACTGTTCCACTGATATGTGCTCAATGCTACGGGTGAACAAAGTGTGGCATAGCCGTATGTGGTGTTCATGGCTACGGGGAGGTATGTTACCTCTTCTACTACCCAGTCATAGCCAGCATTTGAGCCGAACGAACCGCCAGCATTTACATAGCCAGCATTTGCATTACCTGAATAATATGCGCGATTTGACGCTGAGCCAACATAGAAGCCCACTCTACCAACAGCACTACCTTTACCAAAGGTTGCAGCATTGCCCTTAGTTCCTACAGCCAAACATGTCCAATCTGAAGAGCTTGATCCAGCATCAGAAAGGTAACGTCCATTAGCATACGAAAGCAAAGTGCCATCTTCACCATAATAGAAGACAGAGCTTACCTTATTGCTTTCGAGCGCACCCATAGCCAAATATTTTGCATTCCCACTATATACGTCACTCAACATATAAGCATCTGCTGTCGGATGTTTGAAGCGGTAGAACTTGCCCTTTTCAGGAAGAATGAGTTCCAAGTTGTTGATAGCAGCCTGCAACGCAGTAGTAGCATTCAAGACTTCTTCCAAGGAGTTGCTGGAAAGAGCAGTATTGGCATTCTCAAGAGGAGTAGCCAGATTCGCAACAGATGCTTCGGTGTAATAACCGATAGTCGTTCCTGCTTCGTATGTGCCGGCTTGATCTATTAATGTTTGAAGTGCTGTTTTATGTGTAGTGGTCAATTCTTCAACAGTGAACACATTGAAGGCTGATCCGGCATCGGTTGCTGCTGCAGCGTTATTCCAGATCTGAAGTTTGCTGTTATAGTCGTGAGCATATACATTCTCACCTTGACCGAGTATGAAACCACCATTACCCTCTTCTATAGTCCATGTAGTTTCACCCTCTGCCATAGAAACATTAGCTTCAGTTGTAGTGCCAGCATAGCCCAAAGTGTAACCATCACCAGCACCCTTGTTAATTACCTGAATACCTTCGAACACATTACCCTTGAATGCCCAAAGGCCATTATCACCAGCTGTAATGGTTGTAGAGTTTGTATAAGGAGCGCTCTCGCTTCTTGCAACATACTTCTGGTTGTTGCTACGTATGGTCATATAATACCAAGTCGCGTTAGCATAGTCAGTAGACACCGTAAAGGGGAGGTTTTGGGTGCAAGTAACCTGTACGGTTGCATCAGCAGTGGCTGTACCTGTAGGATTTTCAAATGTAACATAGTCGATAGCAGGAGCGTCATAAGCACTGCCAACAGCCTGTTCAACCGTTACCGATTTCTTTACCTTGCCATCAAGCATATACTGATAGGTTACATTAACCGCAGACACCTCTTCAACGTTTACGCTGTAAACATAATGGATGGTCCATCCACCTAGACCGGTGTTATATGTAGGCGTTCCGCTATCTCCATTCTGCACATTAATCCAGTTAGTACCTTTTACAAAACGAACAAGGTTGGCATCATCGTTGCCATCAATGTAGCTTTGGGAATCGCCATCGCCATTAAATTTGGTGGAACCGCTACCCGTTGATGTAGGGTTGGTTGTAGTGAATTTTGCAGCATTGTCTACTGTGCCAAAATCCTTGGGCGATGAAGTCTGCATATAGGTACCGTCAAGTTTCTTCAGGTAGTAGCTTCCGGGGGTACCGTCAGTGACAGGCTCCCATATAAACACGGCATCATTAGAGAAATCGGCCTTGCTGTAGGGAGCAGCACCTGTGTTTCCTACATAATAATAGTGGTTAGTGGCAGACAGGTTCTTAATGGCAATGTACGTCGCCTCGGTCTTCGCATTGAGTTCTGCAGAGGTAATCTTTGTTTCACTCACTTCGCTCACATAAATTTGCGCCCAAGCCCCCATAGCCAGAAGCATAGAGGCGAGGATAAGAGTAAATCTCTTTTTCATGTTTTGTTTTTTTGATTTTGTAAATATTTGGTTTAATAATATCTTCGAGGGATGATGGTATCAATGTCGGCTATCTGTCTGTTTTACAGCTTATTACCATCTTTCACGGTTCAAATCTCTTGCCGAGAGATTGATTTCGGGGTGCAAAGGTACTAACTTCTTGCGAGTTACCCACCATTTAGCACGAATTATTTTACGGAATTTCACAAAAAAGCCGTTAGCGCATATTGTGGATGGGGTGCTACCAATCAGTGCTTTACGCTAAGGAAGAATCTCTCGGCAAGAGTTCCCTATAGCACGCAGACAACACTGATGCTGCGAGATGACCACCGATCTTTCAGTTCACAGAACACACGGTTTTTGCAGCCCAGTTGGGAAACATTTGCAGCCTAACTGGTGCGCAAATTTTCGGCTTTTAGCCAGCCGCCATTTCCCGGCAGGTAAACTCGGTCAACCCGGTCAACTCACCTGCTTTTGTGGAGGAAGAGAGAGCTTAATATTATATTATATATTTAAATATATAATTAATAATATTACCCCCTATATATAGAGCCTCCCGTGCCAGTTCCTACGAAATAAAAAAAACAGGGGAGTTTACCGCGTTTACCTCGTTTACCGGCCATGGACATTTATTTCACACAAATCTCACGAAACGGAGTTCGCCGCCCGTAGGGGGAAAGCAACGCTTCAGCACCGGAGGGCAAGCAAGGGCGAAGCGACTCGCCAAAGTCTGCGGGAGTCTGCGTGAGAAAAAAATGTGCGAAGATATAGCTTTCGCACATATCCACCAACGGCTGTCCGACCGGCACCGTCAGTGCGCGGACAGTTCACGGCACAGGTTTTTCCCTCGCCGAGGAGGCGAATTTTGTTTCTACGCGATAAAACAAAATTTTCTTCGCGATGAAACAAAATTTTCTTCGTGAGGGGCGGTTTCTGCCTCAAAGGCTGCCTGTCCGGCAATATGGGCATCTGACGTCACAGGCGCGCCCGCCTGTTGCCGCAGGTGCGGCCTACCCCCTACTTCACTATGCGATAGAGGCGGAAGTTGTCGATCTTGAACCATGTAGCGTTGGGTGCTCCGTCGGTAGCTACGCCGATAGTCAGGGGAGCCTTGCCGGCCTTCTGGGTGAAGGGGAGCCTGATGGTCTGCATGGGATAATTGTCGCCGATGCCGGCATCTTTCACCTGGTCGCGGAAATAGGCCACGGCCTCACCAGCAAAGAGGCGCTGGGCACCTACGCGGATGGCGTTGGGGGTGTTGGATGCGTGCATGTCAACCGCCAACACATAGTCGCCTTGAGGCAGGCTGCTGATGACCTGCGTGATGGAGGCGGTAAGGGTGTTGCTGTTGTCGTGAACGCCGAAGATGTAGCGCCCGTGGGTAGGACGGGGCTCGCCACCTCCGTGGGTGTTGATCCCCCACCATGAGGTAGGACTGCTGACGCTCCAGCCTTCGGGGGCGAACTTGTTGCCTGAACGGCCGTCGGCCTCGAAGCTGGGGTTGGCGATATAGGTGGTGGTGACATCTTCCATGCCGTCGGGCACAGTGCCCTCGCACAGCTTCACGCGCACCTCCTTGCCGGTGTACTCTACGGTGGTGAAGGTCTGGGCCTCGGCATCGCCTGCCGGTGACTCCTTGCTCACGAGATGGATGCGGAACTTGCGCTCCTTGAGCATGCCCTTGTACTTGCCCTTGCGCTCACCGATGATGAGGGTGCCGTGGTCGTTATCCCAGCGGAAGGGAATCTCGGTGAAGGCACCCTTCTCGTAGTTGTAGTTGTCGCCCTCGTCTTCATAGAGGATAAACTCGCCATCGGCACCGGGGTATACGCGTACCTCGAGGTTGTCCCAGGGCTTCTCGGCTGCATACTGCACGGCAGGGCCGAAGGGGATGATGCTACCCGCCTTGACGAAGAGGGGCATGATATGGATGGGCGCGGGACGCAGGATGGTCTGCCCGCCTCCGTGGTACTCGTTGCTCCAGAAGTCCCACCAGTCGGTGTCCTCGGGAAGGTATACCTTGACGGGAGCCGATGCACGCTCCACCTCGGGATAGATGGCATGGCCTATCTTGCCGTAGTCGAGGTAGGTGTAGAGCGGGTCGGTGACGGGCTTCACTAAGATATTGCGGCCGAAGAGGTACTCGTCGGTGAGGTTGATGGCTCTCTTGTCGCGCGGGAAATCCATCACGAGGGCACGCATCATGGAGCCACTGCGCTGCACCACATCGCCGCAGTTGCTGTAGATGTAGGGGAGCAGGCGGTAGCGGAGTTCGATGTATTGCTTCTGCACATCGAAGGCCCAGTGGCCGGGCTCGGCATAGCGGTATAGCTCGTTGACCATGGGTGACGAGCAGTGGTTGCGCATGAGGGGCATGAAGCATCCCCACTGCATCCAGCGCACCTGCAGCTCCTGTGCGAAGGGGTCGCGCGGATTATTGTTGTAGTCCCAGCAGAAGAAGCCACCTATATCGGTATTCCAGTAGGGGATACCGCAAAGGATGTAGTTGAGGCCCGAGGGTATCTGGTTCTTGAAGGTCGCCCAGTTTGACTGTATATCGCCACTCCAGCTGAAGGTGCCGTAGTGCTGTATGCCGAACGAGCTGCTGCGGGTCATCTGGAAGGCACGCTTGGTGTTGCCCTTCTGCTGACGCAGCTTCTCGTAGATGCCCTTGTTGGTCATCAGGGGAAAGGCGTTCTTCACACTGCGCCAGCTACCCTCGGCTGTGAGGTGGTCATCATCGCCGGGGCGCTCGAAGTGGTCGGGCTCGGTAGAGTCGCTCCACCAGGCATCGATATCCATGCCGTAGAGGTGCTTGAGGTATTTCCAGTAGATCTCGCGAGCCTCAGCATTGAAGGGGTCGTAGGGCTTCACGCCACGGTTACGGGGCCAAGTGTCGAAGGGGTACAGGGCACCGATGGCATCGAGTTCCGCGAACTGCGGTGTCCACGGGCCGAAGTTGGCCCAGATGGAGATCATCAAGTGGGCATGACGGCTGTGCACATAGTCGATCATCTCCTGGGGCGACTTGATGCGCGGCTCCAGCCCTTTCTTCATGTACTCCTCGGCGAGGGGGCGCAGGTCGTCGGGCAGATACTTGCTCCAGGCGGGGTCACCCACCTTATTGATATAGTAGGGGTTCATGAAGTCCATGGCATTCCAGTTGGAGTCGCATCCCCAATACTGCCAATCCTGCACGATGCCGTCGAGCGGAATCTCCAGTTCACGATAACGGTCGAGCACCTCGCACAGCTCGTCGCTGGTCTTGTAGCGCTCGCGGCACTGCCAGTGACCCATGGTCCAGAGGGGGAACATGGTGGCCTGACCAGTGAGCTGGCGGATAGAGGCAATGACACCGTCCTGCGTGCCGTCCTTATAGAGGAAATAGTAATCGACCCCCTCCCCCACCTCAGAGGTGAAGGTGGTAGCCTGCGGAGTGTCCTCGAAGCGGCTGCGACCCGCATTGTCCCAGTAGAGGCCATAGCCCTTCACCGAGGTGAAGTAGGGAATGGTGATGTTGGCATTGTGGTTCCAGATATCGACCGTCTCGCCACGCTGGTTGAGGTTGGGGCGACGACGCTGCCCAAAGCCGTAGATGGCCTCATCGGCATCGAGCACAAAGGACTGGCCGATGCGGTAGTGCCCTTTGTCAACACCCTCGGTGATGGGAGTCACCACACCGCCGGCACTCTCGCTGAGCAGGGTGTTGCCCTGGGCATCGGCAAAGCGCACCTCGCCCGTAGCCTCATCTACGGTCACCGTGAGGCAGGCGGTGGTGAGGGTATTGCCCTCGATGCTCCACAGCCCCTTCTCCTTGCCGGGGGTGAGGATTACCGAGAAGCTCTTCTTGGCGGGCATAGCCTCCAAACCATCGGCATATTTGGTCACACGGATGATGTTTGGTGCGTATACCGTAAGTTCCGTAGTAGGTTGGTTACCTGCAGGGTCGACGCGCAACCCCTGCTTTGTCTCACTCATTTGCTGTGCCGTGATGCTCATCGGCAACATCAGCAACAGGGCCTTCAAGGCTGTGTGTTTTCTCATGTTCGAATGAATGGTGATTTTTTTTAGAACTTTTCCTTCATTTTCACGGTTACCGTGGCCGACTTCAGCCCCTTGCCCGATACGGTGAGGGTAAGAGAGCCCTTGCTGTCGGCAGCGCGGAGGATGGCCATGGCACGGCCCTTCCATGCGTGGTGTGTGGCATCGACGGTAGAGCCCAGGTCCTTGATGTCGGCATTGCCGAAGGCTACCAAAGTGCCGCGGCCACGGAGGGTAAGGGTGAGCTCATCGGCAGCGTTGGGACACAACGTGCCATGCTTGTCGACCACCTCGACGGTGATGAATGCCAAGTCCTGATTGTCGGCACGGAGGGTGGTGCGGTCGGCAGTGAGACGCAGGGCATAGGGCTCGCCTGCCGTGCGCAGTGTGTGGTGCCCGGTGTTCATCGCTGCTATGGGACGGCCCTGCTCGTCCACAGCCTCGGCACGGAGCGTACCGGGTGTGTAGGGCACGGTGATGACAGCTTTGTACTCCTCGGCACGGGTCGTGGGGCGCTCGGCCACAAGGCTGTCGTTGATATATAGGCGCACACGAGGCGAGCGGCTGTAGATCTCCACCTCGATGGGGCGGCCTTCGTGTCCGGGCCACGTCCAACTCTCGAAAGTGGGCCATACGCTCCACTGGGTCTCCCGGATTTTGCCGTAGTAGCCATCAGGCTCCTTCACGGAGAGGTAGAGCGGGCGATCCACGTTCCACAGCAGGTCACGGTAGTAGGAGATGGGCTTGCGCTGTCCGGTGAAGTCGATGTCGCCACAGTAGGCTGCATGCCAGGGGAACTGGTTGCGGTGGTAGTGCTCGCCCTCGCTCTCGCCCTGGTAGTACCAACGGCCTATACCGCTCTCGCCCTGGTAGTCGACGGCGGTCCATACGAAATCGCCGAAGATGTAGGGATGATCGGCACTATAGGCCCAGTTGCGAAAGGCCTCGCGGGGGTACGACTCGCTCTGATACATTACACGCTGAGGGTCGCGCTTGTGGTCGCCGGCATGCTTGTGTATCATATAGTTGTAGCCCACAAGTTCGAAGGCCTCGGCCAAGGGGTCGTAGATTTCCCAGTCGCTATCCCACGCACAGAGTGCCGAAGTGACCGGGCGTGTGGGGTCGAGTTCACGGCACAGGCGTGCCAGCTTGCGGGCGGTAGTGACCACCTGTATCTCCTTGCGCTCGATGACCTCGTTGCCCACGCTCCAGGCAAAGATGCTGGGGTGGTTGCGGTCGCGCAACACGAGTGCCGAGAGGTCGTCGTGCCAATGACGGTCGATCAGGGTGGAATAGTCATGTGGGGTCTTGGCCGTGCGCCATCCGTCGAACGCCTCATCGATGACGAGCAGACCGATGCGGTCGCAAGCATCGAGGAACGCCTCGGAGGGGGGATTGTGACTGGTGCGCACGGCATTGAAGCCGGCCGCCTTCATCAGCTCGGCCTTGCGCTCCTCGGCACGGTCATAGGCGGCAGCACCCAAGATGCCATTGTCGTGGTGCAGGCAGCCACCATTGAGCTCGACGGGCTGCCCGTTGAGCAGGAAGCCCTGCCCGGCATTGAAGGCGATGCTGCGGATGCCGAAGGGCTGGGTGATATGGTCGATGACGTTGCCCTTCTCGGCAATCGACAGCGTCATGTCATAGAGATGGGGCGTGTCGGGGCTCCAAAGACAGGCATCGGCCACCTCAAGCAGGAACTCGGCCTCACGTTCCTCGCCAGGCTGCAGGCGTATGGCATGGCTCTTATCGATGCCGAAAGCGCCACCGTCGTTCGTGACACCCTTCACACCGGCCGTCACTTGCAATGTGCGCTCGCGGTCACTCTCGTTGACCAGCACGGTCTTCACACTCACCTGGCTCACTCCATGGGTATCGACCACGGGTGTGGTGACGAAGGTGCCCCAATGCTTGAAATGCACATCGGCCGTCTCAACGAGCCACACGTGGCGGTATATGCCCGAACCGGTATACCAGCGGCAATTCTTCTGTTGCGAGTTGTCCACACGCACCAGTATCTCGTTGTCGCCCTCGCGCAACAAGTCCGTCACATCACACAGGAAGGAACTATAGCCGTAATGCTGCGTGCCGGTGGAGGTGCCGTTGACAATGACCTCGGCATTCATATATACCCCCTCGAAATAAAGTGCATAGCAGCGATCGGCACCCTTTGTCTTCAGCGACAGCACCTTGCGGTACTCGCCCTTGCCCGTGGGATAGTAGCCCCCGTCGTTACCCGCAGGCTCGTCCTTGGCAGGAACACCCTGAATGCTCCAATCGTGTGGCAGGTCGACGACAACTTGCGGTTGCCCCTCGCGGACAAACTCCCAATCGTTATCAATAAGCGTACGACGCTGAGCCATAGCAGACACAGCCACAAGACAAACAGCAAACAATGCCAAGACACGGTACATAGATTTCATAAGCGTAAAGCACTTTTCGGTTATTGTATTTGTACGAGATAGAGCAAACGAGTGAATAAAACCTGCTTTATCCCCAACGAGTGTAGCCTATCTTCGCCTTCATACCTGCAAAGGTATAGGATTTGCCACTTGCCTACAAGTTTTTATCTTACTTTTATCATCTCGCACAATACTTTATCGGCACAAAAGCTCAAAACATGCTGAAAGTTTGCACACGTCCGAGAATAGCCGTATCTTTACACACATAATAAAGACATGCACGACAATGAAAAACTTCTTTACGGCTGCCCTTATAGCCTGCCTCGCCATAGGAGCGCAGGCCCAAGTGAGCACTGACGCACAGCTGGAGCAGCTGGGGCGCGGTGTGATAGCCCTACCCGCACAAAGCGGCGGCATATTCGTCAGCTGGCGCTTCTTAGGTACCGACAGCGAAAGCACCACTTTTGACCTGTTACGCGACGGCAACGTGGTGAAGGCCGACATCAGTACAGCTACTTGCCACACCGATGCCACCGGCAACGGCACCTGCCGCTATCAAGTGGTGACGAAGGTAGACGGCGAAGCCATCGACACCACCGATGCCGTGGCACCCTGGGCCGACTATTACTACCAGCTACATCTGGAGCGACCCACGGCAAGCGGCTACACTTACTCGCCCAACGACTGCTCGGTAGGTGATGTGGATGGCGACGGCGAGTATGAGCTATTCGTGAAGTGGGATCCCTCGAACTCGAAGGACAACTCACAGGGTGGGATCACCGGCAATGTGTATCTCGACTGTTACAAAGTGGACTGGACGCAGGGTGGCACCGGACTCACCCCCGAGAAGCTGTGGCGGGTGGATCTCGGCGTGAACATTCGCGCCGGAGCACACTACACACAGTTTATGGTGTATGACTTCAACGGCGACGGACGAGCCGAGATGATGTGTAAGACGGCCCCCGGCAGTAAGGACGGACAAGGAAACTACGTGAGCAGTGCCGGGAGCGACAGTAAGATACAGTCCTGCGACAACAGCAAGAGCTGGCGAAACGGCGATGGAAGGATCGATGGCGGATACGAGTTCCTCACCGTGTTTGAGGGTCTCACGGGACGCGCCATCCACACCGTATTCTACAAGCCCAACCGCAACGCGACCACCGTAGGCAGCGAGTCGGCCGGCACCTTCAACTGGGACGACCGTAAGGGCAAGACCGACAAGGCTGGATATGGCAACCGCGGCGAGCGATACCTCGCTGCCGTGGCTCATCTCGACGGAGCCGACAAGAACGCCCACGCCGTATTCGTGCGCGGATACTACACCTATGCCTACCTTTGGGCAGTGGCGTTCGACGGTGAACACATCACCGACAAGTGGTACCACTCATCGCACAGCAAGACACAATATAAGGTGACCGATGCCGACGGTAAGACCAGCACCTACACCGCACCGGTGCCTACAGGAAAGAGCAACGGCAGCCGCACCATATATGGCAACGGCAACCACAACCTCTCGGTAGGCGATGTGGATAGCGACGGAGCCGACGAAATCATTCTGGGAGCATCCGCCCTCGACAACGACGGCACCCTACTCTACACCACCGGCTATGGGCACGGCGATGCCATGCACCTGGCCGACCACAACCCCGACCGCCCAGGCATGGAGCTTTTCATCGTGCACGAAGAGTCGCCCTACGGATGGGACCTCCACGACGCTGCGACGGGCGAGATACTCTTTAAAGCTACCGGCCCGGAAGACAACGGACGCGGCATAGCAGCACAGCTCTCAAGTACCGACCGCGGCTCCTACTTCAGCTCATCAAACGACGGCCAGCAGCGCAGTGCCATAACCGGCAAAGTGGCAAGTTCGGGCAAGACATCAATGAATTTCCGCATCTTCTGGGACAGCGACCTGCAGGAGGAACTCTTCGACGGTGGCAAGATTGACAACTGGAACGGCAACGGCACATCACGTCTCTATATCAACGGAAAGAACCCTTACGGCTACAACGCATCGAGCACCTGCAACGGCACCAAGTCGACTCCCAACCTACAGGCCGACCTCTTCGGTGACTGGCGAGAGGAGCTCATCCTATGGAGCAGCAACGACAACCTCACGCTCAACATCTTCACCACCTACCTACCCACCTCGTTCCGCGTGCCCACCCTCATGCACGACCACACCTACCGCATGGGCATAGCCTGGCAGAATGTAGCCTACAACCAGCCACCCCACATCGGCTACTACCTGCCCGACCTCTTCGCTGCATCGCTCACGCAGGACGAACTCTCGGGTCCCTTTGAACAAACCATCACCTTAGGCGATTCCATACAGCCCATCATACTGCACTACAAGAACGCCTCCAACGCGATATGCACAGGAGTCACCTCGTATGGCCTCGAGCGCATCGTCGACAAGGATGCCAAGACCATCACCATACATGGCACGCCCACCAAGATCGGCACATGCAAATACAAGGTGAAGACCATCGGGAACCAAACCAACGCCAATGCCACCGTCGAGGGCGCACTCACCATCAACGACCCCACCGACATAGAAAGCATTGAGACCATCACTACCGAGACCATCATCCACGACCTCTTCGGACGCCGTGTATACAACCCGTCTAACGGCATCTATATCGTCAACGGGCGCAAAGTACACATACAATAACAAAACACATACAACCTATGAAAAGACTCTCACTGGCCTTCGCGGCCATCCTATGTACACTCAGCCTGTACGCCAACAAGCCCGATTACGGCTACCTATTCTCTTACGTCAGCGGGCGAGGCCTCGCCTTTGCCTACAGCTCCGACAGCATCCACTGGAGCTCTATCGGTAATGGCCGTACCTTTGTAGACAGCGATTTCGGCACCTGGGGCGCACAGAAGAAGATGTTCGCCCCGCACCTCACACGCGACAGCCAAGGCATGTGGCGCTGCGTATGGTCGCCCAAAGCCGACAACCCGCAGTTTGCCTATTGCGAAAGCCCCGACCTCATCAACTGGAAGCCGCAGGACTATCCCTATGTGGAGGGTGGCAGCTGTGTGCGCCCTATACTCGTACAGGGCAAGAACAATGAGGGATGGGCTGTCATATATAGCACACTCGACAGCACCATCTATGCCTATGGCTCCGCGGATTGCCGCACATGGGAGAAGATGGATGTGAGTGTCGGGAACCGCCCTGCAAATACAGGCTCATGCCAAAGTCCAAACTTTAGCACCATCGTCCTCAACGACCGTCAAGTGGAAGGGCAAGTACACCGCGTAGAATGGGAGCAGATTGACAAACTCATCAAACGCGACGACTACCTGTGCAACCGCCAGGTGAAACTCGATGAACACATGGGACAAGACCCCGTGCGCTTTGCCGACCTCAAGCCCGTCAATGCACGCCTCACCATCAACGGCAAGGAGCGCAAGGAGATCAGCAACGAGCTCATCGGTATCTTCTTCGAAGACATCAGCTACGGAGCCGACGGTGGTCTGTATGGGGAGCTTATACAGAACCGCGACTTCGAATACTCGGCAGCCGACCGTGGCGGATGGCACAGCCTCACGGCTTGGGAGCTCAAGGGTGAGGGAAGTTCCGTGACCGTAGGCACCGACCGCCCCATACACGCCAACAACTGTCACTACGCCACACTGACAACCACTGCCGCAGGAGCCACCTGGGAGAATGGCGGATACGATGGCATCGCCCTCAAGGCCGGCGACCTCTATGACCTAAGTCTGATGGCTCGTAAGGCATCAGACAAAAGCAGCAAGCTCCTCATCAGTCTCGTCAGCGAAGACGATGAAACCCTTGCCGAGAAGAGTATCACCGTAAGCAGTGCCGAATGGAAGTCCCTCAAGGTCACCTTCAAGGCCGCGAAGGATGCCGCCAAGGCTCGCCTCGTCATCACACCCCAGACTGTGGGAGCGGTAGATATGGATATGGTATCGCTCTTCCCGCGCAACACCTTCAAGAACCGCAAGAACGGTCTCCGTGCCGACCTCGCACAGGTCATTGCCGACATGAAGCCCAAGTTCGTGCGCTTCCCCGGCGGATGTGCCGCTCACGGCAACGGACTCGACAACATGTACCTCTGGAAACGATCCATCGGCAAGCTCGAAGAGCGCCAGCACATGCCCAACATCTGGCACTATCACCAGACACTCGGCCTCGGCTACTACGAGTACTTCCTCTTCTGTGAGGACATCGGTGCAGAGCCCCTGCCCGTAATACCCGCTGCCGTACCCTGCCAAAACTCTTCGCACGGCGGCCACGGCCAGCAGGGCGGTGTGCCCATGGACAAGATGGATGCCTTCATACAGGACATCCTCGACCTCATCGAGTGGGCCAACGGCGATGCCAAGACCACCAAGTGGGGACGTGTACGCGCCGAGGCCGGGCATCCCAAACCCTTCAACCTCAAGTATATCGGTATCGGCAACGAAGACCTCATCTCGAACACCTTCACCGAGCGCTTCAACATGATCTACGACGCTGTACGCGCCAAGCACCCCGAAATCATCATCTGCGGCACCGTAGGTCCCTTCTACGAAGGTTCCGACTACGAGTGGGGATGGAAACTCGCCAAGGAGAAGGATATTCCCATGGTCGACGAGCACTACTACGTAAGCCCCGGCTGGTACATCCACAACCAGGACTACTACGACCACTATGACCGCAACGCCAGCGAAGTGTACCTCGGCGAATATGCCTGCCACATCGCGGGTCGCCACAACAACATAGAGACCGCCCTATGCGAAGCCCTGCACCTCGTCAACGTGGAACGCAATGCCGACATCGTGCGCATGACCTCGTATGCCCCCCTGCTCGCCCGCCATGGCCACACCAACTGGAACCCCGACATGATTTACTTCAACTCATCACGTATCGACCTCACTCCCGGCTACTATACACAAAAGATATTCGGGAACAACAGCGGTGACCAGTACCTCACAGGGTTCCTGAAGGTGGAAAGTCCCCGCGATGATGTGCGCAAGCGCATAGCGACCTCTACCGTCTACGATTCGGCCACCGGTGACCTCATCATCAAGTTAGTCAACCTGCTGCCCGTAGCCGTAACTACTGCCGTAGAGGTGAACGACTGTGAGGCCTTTGCCACTGCCGCCACCTGCACCGTGCTCACCGGTACCCCCACCGACCGTAAGGCCACACCCACCGAGAGTACCATCGAGGTAGCCCCACAGTTCAACTACGAGATGCCCCCCTACTCTTTCACTACCATCCGCATGGCTAAGGAGCAACAAGGAAAAAAGAAGTAACATCATACCCTATCCCATACCTACGGAGAATTCGAAGAGTTGTGGCAGGTCAGCCACAACTCTTTTCTACATCCAACCGCAAACAGCACGCAGCAGACAATGAATAGCAGGCGATTGGGAGAAACGATGCTATAAAGCCTTGAGGCATATTTAAGGGAGATTAACAACTAAAGTCTTGATAGATTAAAAACTGTTTCTTACCTTTGCATAGACTTATGAACCTCAATCGCAAAGATACAATCTTATTTGTAGCGCAGCTCATTCCAATGGTGGGGCTGCTATTTTTATTTACCGACCTCGTGGGCTGCCTTTTCGTGGGCGACGACTACCACGTGCGAGCCTGGTTCCGCTGCAAGGTATTCGCTTTCCTCACCGCCTTTACTTCAGCCTATCTCATAGGTACCAACGTACTGAAATGGCCTCTACGCCAACTCGCCTACGTGGGCTACCCCATTTACCTGCTCGTGGCCGCACTGTGCGGTGCTTTCACCACCCCGCATGACCTGTTGGGCTATAAGATTGCCCTCGCCCTCGTTCCCTTCGTGGCACAGGCCATCAAATGGTACGGCAAAGGGCTGCTACGCCGTTACCTGCGCTTTGCCAACCACTTTGCCCACGGGCACCTGTTCAGCCGCCGCGGCTTAGGTTTCTTCACCACCACCCTCCTACTGCTGCTACTTATCATAATAGGCATATATCAGCTGCGCGGTACGTGCCACATCCACCTGAGCGATGCCATAGCCGAGAGCATATCCATGCCGTTCAAAGAGCTGGAGAAGCCCAATCACGACCCCGCGCTTACCGACCGTCGCGACCCCTACCGCAACTACCCACGTATTTTCAACGACCTCAACGACACGCAGCTCGAAGCAGCCTATGCCAATGGCACCGAGCGTCCGCTCACCATCGAAGAGCTCGAGATAGGTGCTTTCGGCCTGCAGCACATCACGACCAACAAACTCTACAAGATAGACCCTCTCACCCACTCAGCTCCCTACCTCGTGCCCAAGGCCAAGGAACTCTTGGACGATTTGGGAGAGGCCTTCCAGGACTCACTCTACAACCGCGGTTACGACCGCCGTCACCGTTTCATCGTCACCAGCGTATACCGCACGCAAGACCACATCAAGCGACTACGCCGCAGCAATGTAAATGCCTCGCAAAACTCGTGCCACCAATACGGCACCACCATCGACATCACCTACGTACGCTTCGACAAACCAGCCGAGCACATTGCCAACGACATGAAACTGCAACAGCTACTCTTCCAAACCGTCTACGACATGCACAAGGCCGATCGCTGCTATGTAAAATACGAGCGCAAGCAAAGCTGCCTGCACATCACTGTCAGATAGGAAATGGGACTATCGCTGAGCAGAAAAAAAGAGTGAGGCGTAAACCTACGCCTCACACATTATCAAAACAAACAATTGCTTATTATACCAGCTTGGCCAGTGCTTCCTTGATGCGGCGCATAGACTCTACGATGTTCTCATCGCTGGTGGCATAGCTCATGCGAATGCACTCGGGCGAGCCGAAGGAGTCACCACCCACGCAAGCCACGTGACCCTCCTCGAGAAGATACATGGCGAGGTCAGAGGCTGTTTCGATGATCTTGTCGCCAAACTTCTTGCCGAAGTAGGCACTGCACTTGGGGAAGAGGTAAAAGGCTCCCTGAGGCTCGTTGACCTCGAAGCCAGGAATGTCACGGCCGAGCTCGACAATAAGGTTGCGGCGACGCTCAAAAGCACGGCGCATCTCCTCTACAGGCTCCTGAGTACCACGATAGGCGGCCTCAGCTGCCTTCTGCGACACGGAGCAGGGGCCGCTGGTGTACTGGCCCTGCAGTTTGTTGCACGCCTTTACGATCCATTCGGGACCAGCGATGAAACCGATACGCCAGCCAGTCATAGCATAGGCTTTGGACACACCGTTGATGATAATCACACGGTCACGTACACCCTCGAACTGGGCGATACTTTCATGACGGCCCACATAGTTGATGTGCTCGTATATCTCATCGGCAATAACGTATACCTGCGGATGACGCTCGAGCACAGCTGCCAATGCGGCCAACTCCTCGCGACTGTATACAGAGCCTGTGGGGTTAGAGGGAGAGCAGAGGATGAGCGCCTTGGTCTTATCGGTGATAGTAGCCTCGAGCTGCTCGGCAGTAATCTTGAAGTCCTGCTCGATGCCTGCAGCCACGATAACAGGAGTACCGTTAGCCATGAGCACCATCTCTGGATAGCTCACCCAGTAGGGAGCGGGCACGATAACCTCATCGCCTTCGTTCACGAGTGCCATCACAACGTTACATACCGATTGCTTGGCTCCGTTGGAGCAAGAGATCTGATTGACGGTATATTCGAGGTTGTTCTCGTTCTTCAACTTGTCTACGATAGCCTGGCGCAATGCAGGGTAGCCAGGTACGGGTGAGTAGCGCGAGAAGTTGTCATCGATAGCCTGCTTGGCTGCCTCCTTGATGTGGTCGGGGGTGTTGAAGTCGGGCTCGCCTACACTGAGGTTAATCACATCAACGCCTTGGGCCTTGAGCTCGGCACTGCGTTGCGACATCGCCAGCGTGGCTGACGGAGAAAGTCGGTTGATAAGGTTGCTTGGAGTGTTCATTTCTGTAATTCATTTGAGGCCTCCCCTAACCCCTCCCAAGGAGGGGAATTCCTGTCATTTCGAGGGGAAGATGCCATTGTTATTATTTATTCAAAAGTTACATTATATGGTGGTATATTACCCCTTCTTGGGAGGGACAGGGGGAAGGCCATGCAACGTGTGTCCCATGCGGTCTTTCTTGGTGCGCAAGTAACGCTCATTATAGCAGTTGGGTTCAATCTCAATAGGCACATTCTCTACAATCTCAAGGCCATAGGCTTCGAGGCCGATGCGCTTGACGGGATTGTTGGTGAGCAGGCGCATCTTGTGTACACCGAGCGAACGCAGTATCTGTGCGCCCACGCCATAGTCGCGCTCGTCGGCATCAAAACCGAGGTGTATGTTGGCATCCACGGTGTCGAGTCCCTCTTCCTGGAGCTTGTAGGCGCGTATCTTGTTCATCAAACCAATGCCACGGCCCTCCTGCATCATATACACAATGAGCCCCTTGCCGGCTGCATCAATTTCCTCCATGGCCTTGTGGAGCTGGTCGCCACAGTCGCAACGGCACGACCCGAAGATATCTCCCGTCATGCATGAAGAGTGCATGCGCACGAGGATAGGTTCATCCTCTTCCCACTCGCCCTTGATGAGCGCCACGTGCTCAGCTCCGTTACTGAGTTGGCGGAAGGGGATAAGGCGAAAGTGCCCGTGTACGGTGGGCATGTCCACCTCTTCTCCACGCTCAATCATCGACTCCGTATTGAGACGATAGGCGATGAGGTCATGAATAGTGATGATGGGGATATTCATCTCCCGAGAGATTTCCATCAGCTGCGGCATACGTGCCATGGTACCATCCTCGTTCATGATTTCGATGAGGGCAGCAGCGGGATAGAGTCCTGAGAGGCGAGCGAGGTCGATGGCAGCTTCCGTATGTCCGGCACGGCGAAGCACACCCTTGTCCTGCGCGTAGAGCGGATTGATATGTCCGGGACGCCCAAAGTCCTCAGCCGTACGCTTGGGGTCGGCCAAAGCACGGATAGTAGCTGCACGGTCGGCAGTCGACACACCGGTGGTGCACCCCTCGAGCAGGTCTACGGTGACGGTGAAGGGAGTGCCCAGGATGCTGGTATTGGTATTCACCTGCGGAGCAAGGTTCAACTCTTCGCAGCGCGACAGCGTAATGGGTGCACACAGCACGCCACGTCCGTAGCGCAGCATGAAGTTAACTATCTCGGGCGTTATCTTCTCGGCAGCAACGATAAAGTCGCCCTCATTCTCACGGTCCTCATCGTCGACCACGATGACGATGCCGCCTTGGCGAAACACCTCCAAGGCATGATCGATGGAACTCAGTTGCCAAATCTTATCGTTAGAGTCTTTTTTCATAGATAATATCTTGTATTTCTTTGTTTGTCTTTACTATCAGTTTGAGGTCGCCCTTCAAGCGGTAGCGGAAGAAGCAGGCACGTGCATAGAAGAACACTCCCAAGGGAAGCACGATGCCTACCGTCATGTTCATCCACTTACGGGGCAGGGGAGCCGCATGTGTGCCGACCGACAATACAGGGTACGAGTTCAGTGCTCTCAGTATCTCGTGGCGGCGGCTGTTGGCCAATTGCTCCACAATGCTATTCAACAGAGTATTGAGACTGAGCAATGCGCTATCGCGGTTGCTTTCGGCGGAAAATATGCGTATATAGTGCGGGAAGAAACCACGCAGTTGTGTGCGGTTATATTCCTTACAGGCTACAGTGAGCGCCGTTAGTTGTTCCTGTATAGCGGGGTAGTCGGGCTCATCTATAATAACCTCCTTCATCGCAAGATGGCGCTTGCTTCGCAAGCCAAAGAGCCAACGAAAGGCATTTTTGTATATGTCGGCATTGAAGACCCCCGAGTCTCGGTTAGCCTGATAGGTGAGGAATACCCCTAATGGTGCCAACACGGAGATACTCATCCAACTGCCCCACCATACGGGAATCTCGCCCGCCTTGGCAAGTTTGGTTCCCGAAGACTCCAAAATGTAATATACGATGAAGGTAAAAACCGATGCAATGACAGGCATACCCAGTCCACCCTTACGGATGATGGCACCCAACGGCGCTCCAATGAGAAAAAACACAAGGCATGAGAGCGACATGGTAATCTTGTAGAACCATTCTATCTGATGGATGCGTATGTTCCTGTCGGCATTGAATACCGTCTTGCTCTTGAGGGTAGTCTCGTTCTTGAGGCCGTTGATGCGCGACTCTTCGCTCTTGAGCCACTCCTTGCGCTGGTCGCGAGTAGAGGAATAGAAGAGACTGTCAATATTGATGCGTGTCACCTTCTCCTCCTCGACATGTTGCTTCAGTCTGGTGGTATCGTTCTTCGACAGTTTATATGAGGCCAGCGAACTGGTTTTGAGTTGGTTGTAATAGACACGTCCGATGCTATCTTGTGCTGCGGAAAGCGAGTCTATGTCGCGACTCAGGCGCACCATATTCTTGTTCATGGCATTGTTGCTGAGGAAACTGCCATCCATCAGGTCAAAGTCGTTGCTGAACTCAATGAGCATAGTCTTCTCGCCAAATTGCTCACGACGATAGGGGATATTTTTGGAATTGATTTGCCCGTCCTTAAGGTTCTCAAACTGCTCGCCGTGATAGAGTATCATCTTCAGATGCTGCTTGTCGGCGGTGGTTTCCAGCCGTCCACTGTCGGCCTTGAGGATAGTGGCATTCTCAAATCCGTTGGTCATATTGTAAATAACCACTCCGTAGAGCATACCCGTATTGCTGTCTTTCTTCTTGACGTAAAGGTTGTAGTCCTCGATGCCATCGTAGAAGGCTCCCTCGGGAATCTCCAACTCGGGCGATTTCTGCTTCATCGAGATGAGCAGTGTCTGCAGTTTGAGGTTGGCCTGGGGAATAGTGATGTTCTGAAAGTAGAATGAGATGAGGCTCAACACAAGGCTGAACCCAATGAGCGGACGCATCACCCTTATCAGTGGCACTCCCGCCGCTTTCATGGCAGTGAGTTCCACACGCTCACCGAAGTTGCCGAAAGTAATCAATGCAGCCAACAACACTGCCAGGGGAAGCGCTTTGGGTACCAGAGTAAGCGAAGCGTAATAGAAGAATTTGGCCAGCACATCTATCGAAAGCCCTTTACCGACCATATCGTCCACATACAGCCATAGGAACTGCATGATAAAGATAAACAAGCAGATAAAGAAAGTTCCGACAAACATAAAACCGAAACTTTTCAGCACGAATATGTCGAGTTTCTTGATGCGCACAGTGATGCCGCTATTAAATCACGTGCAAAATTAGTGCAAGGCGAGCGAAAAAGCAAGTTTGCTTGTATTTTTCCGAGCTGCAACAGTTATTATAACCCAGCTACACGGCGTAAGTCATCCATTTGGCTTTCCCACATCTGTACGAGGTCTTCCTCATCTTCGTTCTTCGCCAGTTCGGTAATCTCCAGAATATGCGCTTTGGTAAGTTCGCTAACGTTGATACGCAGTTCAAAGTAGGTTTTTGGTCCCTCGTCAATCCAATGGAAGCGGATGTATACCCCTTCGCGACATCCCAGCAATTCGGCTTCGCGCGTCTCTTCCTTGCCCCATTGGAAGGTATACACGCCGTTACACTCAGTAATCTTATCAGCCATCCACGCCTCCAATCCTCCAATAGTACCTATAAAGTCCCAAATGATGTTGCGCGAATTGCCATTCAGTGGATATTCCAAATGTACCTTTGTCATAGTATTAGCCTTTTTGTCGCGAATATACAAAAAATATCGTATGACACAAATATTATCCCAGTTTTTTAACCCTACCATTGTATCTTGCAAAAAAGTTATAAAAAAAAACAGACTTTTATTTGGCGGACAGAAAAAATAGCTTTACCTTTGCACCCGCAATTCAGAAGGATGGCGGGATAGCTCAGCTGGTTAGAGCGCATGATTCATAATCATGAGGTCCCCGGTTCAATCCCGGGTCCCGCTACAGAGAAAGAGACGAAGCTTACAGCCTCGTCTCTTTTTTATCAGCCATTACTGCTTTTTCATCTGCCAGGTCAACAGCTTCAGCAGTTCGCTCACAATGAGCACACCTACGGAAAGGCCAACAACCATCCACCACTGCGAGGTACTGAGGGCAGTAATCTTGAATAGCCCCTGCATAGCAGGTACAAGCATCACGATGAGGGTGAGGGCAACGACCAGGGCAATCGTCAGCCACAGCCAACGGTTGGTGAAGAAGCGATGGGTGAACCACTGACGGCCGGCTCGGATGCTGAAAATCATCGTGAATTGCGAGAAAATCATCACGGCAAAGGTCATGGTGCGGGCGGTCTCGATGGAGTGTTCCAAACCAATCATATAGGCACCCAGCGAGGCTACGCCGATGATGAGCGACTGCAGCACTACCTTCGTGGTGAACGAACGGGTGAAGATGCCCTGATGAGGTGTCACGGGCGGACGCTCCATAATGTCCTTCGCTGCATGGTCGACGCTGAGGGCCAGCGAGGGCAGGCTGTCGCCCACGAGGTTGATGAAGAGTAGCTGTATGGGAAGCAGCGGCATGTCGAAGTTGAGCAGCACGGCCACGAGCAGCAGGATAATCTCGCTCAGGTTGGTCGACACCATGAACAGGATGCTCTTCATCAGGTTGTCGAAGATGCGGCGTCCCTCACGCACGGAGGTCACGATGGTGGCAAAGTTGTCGTCGGCCAGCACCACATCGGCAGCCTCCTTGGCCACATCGGTGCCCGTGATGCCCATGGCCACGCCGATGTCGGCCAGTTTGAGGGCAGGAGCATCGTTCACGCCGTCGCCCGTCATCGCCACCACATTGCCGCGCTGCTGGAAAGCTTTCACGATGCGCACCTTGTGCTCGGGGGCTACGCGGGCAAAGACGGCTACGCTGCCGCACTGCTCGCGCAACTCATCATCGGAGAGACGCTCCACCTCGGCACCCGTAAGCACGCGGTCGCCAGCAGTCATGATGCCCAGCTGGGTGGCAATGGCCGAGGCAGTGAGGGAGTGGTCGCCCGTAATCATCACAGGCTTGATGCCTGCGAGGCGGCACTGCGCGACGGCAAGGCGAGCCTCCTCACGTGGCGGGTCTATCATGCCCACCATACCCACGAAGGTGAGACCCTCTTCGATGCTCGCGGCACTGATGTCGCTGGGCAACTCATCCATATATTTATAGGCGATGGCCAGCACGCGAAGTGCCTTGGAGGCCATCTCCTCGTTCTTCTCAAATATACGGTGGATGTCGTCACCAGTGATGTTCCTCACCGTGAACGAAAGTATAGACGGCGACTTGTGCGAGGTATTGTGTGAGGGTTTCTCATTGTCGTCTACATTAATCTTCGTGCAGCACTCCAGCACCTCGTCGACCCCGCCCTTGACAGCCACGAGATAGCGTCCCGAGGCGGTGCTGTGGATGGTAGTCATACGCTTGCGATCCGAATCGAAAGGCACTTCGGCCACGCGTGGCATCTCGGTCAACAGCGCATCCTTGTCAATGCCGAACCTCAGCCCAAGGTCTACGAGCGCTGTCTCTGTGGGATCGCCGATGGTAGTCACGCTATCATCCTCGCGACTGATGACGGCATCGTTGCAGAGCACCGAGAACTGCACCAGCTGGGAATGGAGAAGCGACAATGAGGCGAGGCCACTCACCTCGGTACCCATGCCCATCTCCACCACCGTCATGCGGTTCTGCGTCAGCGTACCCGTCTTGTCCGAGCAGATGACCGTGGTGCTGCCCAGCGTCTCCACAGAGGGCAGGTTGCGCACGATGGCATTCTGCTTGGCCAACTTCTGCACACCCAGGGCGAGCACGATGGTCGACACCGCAGGCAGTCCCTCGGGGATGGCAGCCACGGCAAGGCTCACGGCGGTCATGAACATCTCCATCAGCGGACGTCCGTAGCAGAGGCCAATGACGAAGATGATGCCACACACCACGAGGCTCACGATGGCCAGCACGCGTCCCAGCTGGTCGAGGCGCACCTGCATGGGCGTTTTCATCTCGGGCACCGACTCTATCATGGCGGCTATCTTGCCCATCTCGGAGTCGGTCCCCGTAGCCACCACGATGCCGCGTCCACGGCCGTAGGTGACGCTGCACGAGGCAAACGCCATGTTCACCCTGTCGCCTATGGAAGCATCGCCCTCAATAGACTCGGTGCTCTTCTCCACGGGCACCGACTCGCCCGTCAGCGCAGCCTCCTGCACCTTCAGGTTGATGGCCTCGGTGAGGCGCAGGTCGGCAGGGATGCTATCGCCCGTCTCTATCTCCACGATGTCGCCCGGCACCAGCTCGCGCGACTCTATGATGCGGCGCTCCCCATCGCGCACCACCTTGCTGCGCGGTGCGGCCATGCGTTCCAGGGCATCGAGCGACCGCTCCGCCTTCGACTCCTGCACCATGCCGATGATGGCATTGGCCACGAGGATGACCAAGATGATGAGCGCGTCGGTGATGCCCTCGCCATTCATATAGCCCGTGACACCCGAGATGGCCGCCGCGATGAGCAGCACGATAATCATGAAGCTCTTGAACTGCGCCACGAACTTCTGCCACAGCGTCGTGTGCTCGCGTTTCTTAAACTCGTTGTAGCCATACTCCCCGAGGCGCTCCATCGCCTCGTGCTCGGTGAGTCCCTGCTCGGTGTCGGTATGCAACAGCTCCTTCACAGCCTTGTAGGGCAGGTTGTAGTAATTTGTCTTCTCCATCAGATTTTCTAATATTCCGTTAATAATAACAAACAGGAGTGCAAAAGTATCGCCTCTACAGGAGCAGTTCATTACATTTATAGACGGATAAATATTGCAAACTTCGCTTTTAGGGATTTTTTAGAGATAATAATCTATTTCTCTCTATAGACTATGGCATTGCGGAAGTTACGTTAAATTAAGATGGAAGGTCAGATTTCTTCTTTTGCAGCGCTCATAAAGTCGCAATGCATTCACTGAAAAACTAAATCATAAGCACTGATTTGCTATTCAAAGCTTATGAATACTAAATCAAAGGCGCTGAATACTAAATCAAAGCTTATGATTAAAGAATTCGCTTCGTGGAATCGGAAAAACAGGCGGTTCGTTCAAGAAAATTCGCACTGCTGATAACAATAAATGCTTTGCATGATTTCCGGATATTCCAGGTCTTCCGGACAATCCAGACGACCCGGACAACCCAGCAAACGGCAAGCTACCTCCCCAACCGATTATTCCCGATTTTCCTCCTCGAAGGATTGCAACCTCTTTCTCAACTGCTCTACTTCTGCTCTCAGGTAATCGATGATGCGCGCCTGCTCCTCTATGCGCCGTGTTTGCGCCTCTATAGTCTCGCGTTGCGTGGTGCGTTGCTCAAGTCGGGCAGCAGTCATACGCTCGCGTATGCCACCCTCGGTGACAAACTCACGATCACGGCGCTCTATGTATTTTGTAAGCGCCTTATCTATCTGATGACACAAGCAAATAGCCATATTGGCCAGCTCTTCATCATTCATCTTGGGGAAGAGGGGCTTGTATTCGTCCAATAGACTATGCTCGCGGCAGAATCTATGGAGAGACTCCGAACGAGGATTCTTGCCAAACCATTCTTCATGGCCGTGGTAGTTGATGTAGTCGTGGTAGTCTTCGAGGAGTTCGAGGTTGCTGCCTCGTGCTATGCCCAACAACTTGAGTTCCGACTCCATGGAGGTCTGCCCATCGGAGCATCCTTCAGCGATGTTTTGTTTAGTGCTACGTGCTGCTTGCACCATTTGGTCCACAGTGCGGTCGCCCCGTTCGGGAAGGAATCGCTTACAGAAAGTCTTGGTGAGATGAAATAGCACTTCACTACGTTGATAGAATCGTAGCTCCGTAAATACAACCTTCTTGCGTAATACGCTTGCCGTACCGTCAGCATAATGGTTGATATTGATCTTCCTACTCTTATCCTCCATAGACCAATTAGAGTTTCGTCATTGCAAATTTACATAAAACTTTCCAGTATTTTCATTTAATCGGGAAAATACATTATCTTTGTCTCGTACGAATGAATTTATTGATGTAGAACTTAAAAAACGAATTGCCTATGAAGTAAACTCGGACAGACGCTTTCGCGAAGGTTTGTGATAGTGAGAATATCACTTAAATAGAATTAATAATTCACAATTCAGAATTCAACAACGCGTCCCGTTCGTTCTTGATAAATAGATTTGGAGCTTTTGGCTCTTGTTCTCTTTCGTTTGAATACCGCCAATGTTCTGTACCGAGAACAAGCAGACTGGAAGTTCACCCCGATTGGGTGTGGACTATTCTTTGCTTGTTGGTACAAAGGTCACTTGGCGGTAACCTAAACGAAAGGCGAGTAACGGATGGTTTCACGCCTTTTTTATTTATGCATAGTTGCAATAAATTAGACAACTCACAAAACAATATATGACATGAAAAGAAATGTAGTAATTTTATATATTTTTTTATTTCTCTGTTTGTCAATGGTAAAAGCTGATGATAGGAAAGATTTTTATCATCAAATAGAAGGTTGGGAGTGGGTTTATCAAGAACCTTGTAAGTCGGTTTCTATATCATATCCCACACAAATAAACTTCTATTCGTATGATTTACATCCTGAATTTCGAATAATTAACGAGGAGATGAATCCTTACGGAGATCTTGATAAGGGCATCACACGCATTTATGACAGAGATGGCAAGTTAGTGCGAGTTGCTTGCCTACTAAGTGAGAATACGGTTGATTTGACACTTTATAAATCTTTCATAAATGATAGAATAGAGTCTTATAAGAAACAGTGGACTGTGCTATATTATAGTTGTATGAAAGAGGCAATTGATTGTATGGGAACTATACAATCTTCTAAGGATTATGTTTTTTACGGATTAAATGGAACAAACTATGAAGAACAATTAAAAAAATCCGCGAATATCAACGACCAATCAGACTATACTATATATAAAGGAAATCCTTTCCCTCGAAAACTCGAAATATATTTAGGAGAGATTTATTCGCACAAGAAATGGAATAACAAAAGGCAAACAGCCTTTCTGAAGATGATTCAGAATGCATCAATAGCCCCTCCCTATATTAAATTACATGCAGAGTTTACGGAGCCATCAATTGGCATGATTGCACCTGGATATAAGATATACGCAACCATCGACGAAAATTATCTAAAATCACGTACAGATAGGATCTGCGAACAAGCAACCCCAAATGGTAATTATAAATTTACCGAGTTTGGACGCTTTAAACCTATCATTGGTGATGTAAACGAGAAACTTCTCAATATGATGATGGTTGAAGATTATTACAACAACAAATACAATATACTAGACAGAGAGTCCATAGAAACTTTGAATATTATCGAAGAAAAACTCGGTTTAAAAGAGCCGCAAGAAGTAGATGAACTTGAAGTTACTCTCGAAATTGTTTGCGAAATACTGCGAGTAAAATACCATCAAGGCATCACCAGAAACGAAGTAGCGGCGCAATTACAAGAGAAATACCCATATAAAGATGATATGAATATTCAGGAAATGATTGTCAATGCCTTTACAGAAGCCACGTCTTTAAGATTGCTTGCACTCCGTGGGGAGCAGCAAGAAAAAGAGAAGAGGGGGAGGAATGCAAGATACTATTTAGAACAATTGAAGAGAGACCATTGGAATGATAATGAAATCACAACAATAGAACGCATTAGCGACACCTCATTCAAATTAACATTCAACACCAAAACTTCTAAATCAAAATTCTATGCTTACGTATGGTTCTATTCTGATGAGCCTTATTCATATAAGACAAAAATAGAAATAAAAGCTGATTGGAATTTAAATATAAAGGGGAAATAAAAGAGATGCTCTGCTGTGATGAGTAAGCGCACAATCAAAGCATCCCAACTCCTCATAAAACCCACAGAAAGTTTTCGAAGAATAGGCGCAGACGTACTTCGAAGGCCTTTTGTGGAGTTATACTTCAATAATCCTTATTCGTTACGCTGATTAATCAAGTTCACCACCACCTTTACCATCACATCTTTCTCCTCAGTCTTACTCTCAGCAATCATAAGAGTGAGAGCCACGAGAGTGTTATCGGCAAGGCGCTTGGTGCCGTCAGGGCGATAGAGGATGCGGTTGCCGTTGAGGAACCAGAGGAAAAGAGTTGCAGCGATGCGTTTGGAGACGTAGCCACGGGCTACTTAAACTCCTTGGTGCCGATAAACCGGCAGTCGTCGCAACCGACGCTTTCATGCCGCGTCGGCACTAAAAGAATGGTTCTTAGTGACGAGGTAGAGCAACATTGCTGCTTTTTCCTCTACCGAGGGGTATAGCTCCTCTCCACCAAAAGTTTGGTATATCTGCCCGATACTACTCTTGAAGGAGTCGTCCTTCTCGTTGCCAAACCATCGGCTGCCGCCAAACTTCTCGCGTAGGCGGTCAATCTCTTTCATGGCACCTTCGTAAGTGGCACGGAAGGGTTCTTCGCTTGTAGTGCGGTCTATGGTAAGGCGCTCGTAGTCGTAGTTGTCGAGTGTGTCGAGGGCATAGGTGTAGTCTACCACCACATCGAGCAGGTCTTGATTCTCTTGTTTGCTCAACTGCTCTTGACTGCTTATCGTGCGGCCCAATATCTGCACCAACTGGCGCAGTTCGGTATAGTGCTCTTGCACACGACGCTCGTTCACGGCATAGCCCTTTACGAGATATTGCTTCAGTACGCGGTTGGCCCATTGGCGGAATTGTACGCCACGCAGACTCTTCACGCGATAGCCTACGGAGATGATGACATCGAGTGTATAGAAAGGAACCGGCTTCTTCACACCATTAACGTGTAAATTTTGCACGTTATTCGTTCGTTCAAGTTCACCTTCATTAAAGACATTGATAATATGTCGACGGATATTAGACTCTTCCCTGTCAAATAAACTCGCCATTTGACTGGCACTTAACCACACCGTCTCATTCTCCATGCGGACATCAATCTGTGTCTGTCCGTCTTCGGTTTGATAGATGATTATCTCGTTTGTCATACCTCGCAAAATATATGCAAAGATACGAACAAACGAGCGAGAAATATCAAGCTTGCTTAGATATTTTTCAAAGCGAGTGCAGTATATCTTCGCTGTTTACTGCAAAGATAATGATATTTCCGTAACTGCAAGTTTGCGCCTGCCATTAATCTGTAACTTTGTTCGCTTGCGTTATAATCCCTTCTCCTTGCCCTCAATCCGCCCAATCCCCAAGGCAATCGAAAAGAACGCAGCCACGAGGCATTAGGAAAATGCAGGAAGTAAGCAAAAGACTTAGTTTTTGAGTTTATAAGTTTTTGAGTTGGTTAAGTCTATACTTCCGATTTCTGCACCGCGTAAGCAAATCAAAGAAATAGCTTTACAAATTGCTACGGATTTTTTGTACGGGATTTGCAGGCGTTTCGGCTAGTAAAACCTTACATTACCGTCACAGCGAATACTAACAGTGCCGATGACAGGACTTAAACCTGTATCTACCATTCCATTTAACGCGTTTGGGGAATGAGTATTCTGTATTGAACTACATCGGCCATACAGTGGAAAAAAGACATTTACGCTGCAAAGGTAGAGATATGTGTCCAAAGCGGGATTGCAATTTTGGACACAGAAATATTCAAAACTTCTTCTTTAAGAATCTTTATGAATTGTACAGAAATGCCTTGACGTTTTTGTGCAATCCTGGGATTGTTTATTCAAAATAAGGTTGTACATTCGCGAATTAAACCAACACTTATGAAAGGAGAGCCATAGTACATCAGTAAAGATTTTGCAGAAGTCTACACCATTATTTCTGCCCATCGCAATAGGGTTGTTCGTATGGTCAATAGCGAATCTCCGCAGATGATGTGGGAGGTAACGTTAATTAATGCCTCGACAAAAGTAATATTCCAAGACTTGGAATATATATTGTCAGTCTTGGAATGAATATTGCCAGTCTTGGAATATAGAACATCTGGCGCAAGCCGTGTGGAGCAATACTTCCGATTTCTGCGCTTTATGCACGAAACAAGAAAGCACGGCGGATTTATAGTTTTTTAGCACTGCAAAGTAAAACCATATAGAGGAAGTTTCGTACATTTGTCGCAAGAAAGCTGTTCCGAACTTCGCTTTTACGCACTGCTATGGAGAAACTTCGCGACAACATCGAGTACATCGACGTGGCACGGCTCATCGCCGAGGGCGGTGGCAAGGACTTCCTCATCAACCTTGACCTGCACCTGCCGCGCAAGGATGTCACCCACCTACTCCTCAAGGGCGGTTTCATCATCATCCTCTGCAAGGGCAGCGGCGGTCGCATGGTCATCAACGGCAAGGAATACCGCGTGGAGGGAAACAACGTTATTGTGCTCTCCGAAAATCAAGTCATCAACTACATAGAGCCAGTGCTGCTCACCGAGAACAACCTCATAGCCCTGTTGCCCGAATATATCCTGCGGCTGCCCTCGCCCGTGGACACCAACTTCTTCGGCTACTCGCGCTACCGAGCGGTGATCACGCTCACCGATACCAAGTTCGACGACCTGTACAGCTACTATCGCTTCATCCATAAGGAGATGAACGAGGAGGGGCGCTACCAGCGCGAGATCGTGAGTGCCATCTTCAGCGCCCTCATACTGGAAATACTGGCCGAATATGAGCGCATCTATCACCTGCAGCCCGACGTGACCATCCGCCACGAGAGCCTCAGCGACCGCTTCTTCCGCCTGCTGGCCCTGCACTTCCGCGAGGAGCACACGGTGCATTACTATGCCGACCGCCTGAACCTCACACCCAAATACCTCTCCACAGCCATCAAGCGCATCACGGGGCGACCCATCCTGGACTGGATACACGAAGCACTGCTCATCGAGGCCTCCATGTTGCTGCGCACTACTGACCTCACAGTGGAGGAGATCTCATTCCGCCTCAACTTTGCCAACCCCTCAGCTTTCGTGCAGTTCTTCAAGCTCCACATCGGCACCACCCCACACCGCTATCGTGTGAACCTCAACCGACAAGCTCCTGCACATGACAATACAGACAATGGAAACGGGCAGAGCGCCAGGAGATAATTGAAGTTTGGACTATCAATCAAGAAGCATCCGATAGACGTTAGTTTCTTTCGGTTCGAAGCCAAGCGAGCGGTACAGGGCATTGGCAGCAATGCGCTTCGGGTTTGAGGTGAGCATCAAGGTATGGGCATCCCACTCACGGGCCTGCTCTATAGCTTCTGCCACAAGCAGGCGTCCTAATCCTTGCCCGCGATAAGCGTTGTCTACCACCACATCCTCAATCCAAGCCTTACAGCCTGTGGGGCTGTAATATCTACCGATTGTGAGCATTCCTACTACGGCATCGTCACAGCACAGGAGCAGCAGGCGATTGCTGTCAGAGGCCAAGAGACGACGGTAGTCGTCCTCCGTGAAAGCTACGGTACGGGTAGTAAGTTGGCTCAAGAGATGTACTACGGCTTCGTAGTGCGAGGCGGTGAAGACGGTGGGGATAATGATACTGTAGTGATTCATTCTATGAAAACAAGTGAGCGGTGCCACAGGCTCCGCTCACACCTCTATGGTGATTATTTGATTACTTGAACCAATCTACCAACTTGTCCTTGGCGTAGAAGTAATACACAGCCAATCCAAGCCAAGAGCATGAAAGTACCAACACTGAACTGATAATCTTACCCACGAGGCCTATAGGCATCTTTAAAATCTCCAATACGGCCTTGATAGCAAGCACCAGACCGATGATGTAAATAATAGTTCCAATCATTGTTCTTTCTTTTAAGGTTTGTTGTTATTTTCAGTTAATGATAGCCAGATACCTTCACACCTGGCTATCATGTAATCTTCAGTTCACTTAATACTCCATCTTGGTCATGCGCACATAGCTCTGGTAGCGCTTCTTGGCCATCTCTTCACAAGCAGCAAAGAGGTCGGCAGCCTCGGCTGGATACTGCTTCATGACAGAAGCGAAGCGTACCTCGCCCTTCAGGAAGTCCTGGAAGCCCTCCCACTGCGGCTCCTTGGAGTCGAGTGTGAACGGATTCTTGCCCTCAGCCTCGAGTGCGGGGTTGTAGCGCCACAGGTGCCAGTAACCGCATGCTACGGCAGCAGCCTCCTCGGCCTGAGCCTTGCCCATGCCCTTCTTGAGACCGTGGTTGATACAGGGGGCGTATGCGATGATGATGGATGGACCGGGATAAGCCTCAGCCTCGCGGATAGCCTTGAGACACTGGCTCTGGTCGGCACCCATAGCTATCTGTGCCACGTATACATAGCCGTATGTGGTAGCAATCATACCGAGGTCTTTCTTACGGATACGCTTACCTGAAGCTGCGAACTTGGCAATAGCACCGAGCGGAGTAGCCTTTGAAGACTGTCCGCCGGTGTTAGAGTACACCTCGGTGTCGAGCACGAGGATGTTCACATCTTCACCCGAAGCAATCACGTGGTCGAGACCACCGTAACCGATGTCGTATGAAGCACCGTCACCACCAATAATCCACTGTGAACGCTTCACAAGGTAGTGGCTGAGTTCCTTGAGCTGAGCACATGCGGGGCAGCCGTCGGCAGCACCCTTCTCAATCATCGGATTGAGTTTGGCAGCCGCAGCCTTAGATGCATCGGCATCGTTCTGACCGGCAATCCACTCTTGAGCAGCCTCCTTGAACTCGGCAGGTGTAGCCTCATCGGCGATAGCACCCTCGAGGATAGCCTGGATACGTGCCTTCATCTTCTTGTTGGCCAATGCCATACCGAGGCCAAACTCGCAGAAGTCCTCGAAGAGTGAGTTGGCCCATGCGGGACCCTGACCCTTCTCATTGGTCGTATATGGTGTTGAGGGGATTGAACCAGAGTAGATGGATGAGCAACCTGTAGCGTTGGCCACCATCTCACGGTCACCATAGAGCTGAGAGATGAGCTTTACATAAGGTGTTTCACCGCAACCAGAGCAAGCGCCCGAGAACTCGAAGAGCGGAGTAGCGAACTGTGAGTTCTTGGGATTAGACTTGATGTCTACCAGGTGCTGCTTGGTCTTCACGTTCTTCACGCAGTAATCCCAATTGGCAGCCTCATGAAGCTCGCCTTCGAGCGGAACCATCTTGAGGGCAGGGCCACCGAGCTTCGGATTGCCGGGACATACGTCAACACAGTTGCCGCAACCGAGACAGTCCATTACACCCACTTGGATACGGAACTTCATACCCTTCATAGGAGCGGGAGCCTTCATATCAATCATAGCACCGTTTACGCCAGCTGCTTCGGTATCGTCCATTACGAACGGACGGATACAAGCGTGAGGACAAACGAATGCACACTTGTTGCACTGGATACACTTCTCGGCATCCCAAACAGGCACGAAGGGAGCTACGCCACGCTTCTCGTATGCGGCTGTACCCTGAGGCCAAGTACCGTCCTCATAACCCTTGAAGGCCGATACGGGGAGCAGGTCGCCATTCTGTGCATTGATAGGACGAACCACTTCGTTGATGAATGCGGGATCGTCGTTGGCAGCCACCTCGTCAGTGGGGAGATTAGCCCAAGCAGCGTCCACAGGAAGTTCCTTGTACTCGCCACCGCGGTCAACGGCTGCATAGTTCTTGTTCACGATATCCTCACCCTTCTTGCCGTATGACTTCACGATGAACTTCTTCATTTGCTCGATAGCCAAGTCTACGGGAATCACCTCGGTAATGCGGAAGAAGGCACTCTGAAGGATGGTGTTAGTACGGTTGCCGAGACCAATCTCCTGAGCAATCTTGGTAGCGTTGATGTAGTAAACCTTGATATTGTTCTCTGCAAAGTAGCGCTTCACGTTGTTGGGCAGGTTGGCAGCCAGTTCGTCTCCCTCCCAGATAGTGTTGAGAAGGAAGGTACCATTCTTCTGCAAACCGCGTGTCACATCGTACATCTTCAGGTAAGCCTGTACGTGGCAAGCCACGAAGTTAGGTGTATTCACCAAATAGGTAGAGCGAATTTCGCTGTCACCGAAGCGGAGGTGAGAGCAGGTGAAACCGCCCGACTTTTTGGAGTCGTATGAGAAGTATGCCTGGCAGTGCTTGTCGGTGTTGTCACCGATAATCTTCACTGAGTTTTTGTTGGCACCTACCGTACCGTCAGCGCCGAGGCCGTAGAACTTCGCCTGGAACATGCCTTCACCCCCCATAGCAATCTCTTCCTGCTGGGGCAGTGAAGTGAAGGTAACATCGTCAACGATACCCACAGTAAACTGGTTCTTAGGCTCTGCCATAGCGAGGTTCTCATATACGGCAAGAATCTGAGCCGGTGTGGTATCGTTAGATCCGAGGCCATAGCGCCCACCCACGATAACAGGAGCTTCGGGCTGGCCATAGTAGCATTCCTTAACGTCGAGATAAAGAGGTTCACCATTGGCACCGGGTTCTTTGGTGCGGTCAAGAACGGCAATGCGCTTGGCTGTCTTGGGCACAGCAGCGAGGAAGTGCTTGGCCGAGAAGGGACGATAGAGGTGTACGGCCACGAGACCAACCTTCTCACCCTGAGCGGTGAGGTGGTCTACCACTTCGCGGATAGCCTCAGTCACAGAGCCCATGGCAATGATGACACGCTCAGCATCGGGAGCGCCATAATAGTCGAACAAGCCATACTTGCGACCAGTAACCTCCGAAATCTTCTCCATGTACTCCTCTACAACAGCAGGTACGTTGGCATAGTAGTTGTTGCAACTCTCGCGATGAGCGAAGAAGGTGTCGGGGTTCTCGGCCATACCACGTGCCACGGGATGCTCAGGAGAGAGGGCACGACCACGGAACTCAGCAAGCGCCTGCTTGTCAATGAGCGGAGCGAGATCCTCGTTCTCCAACATCTCAATCTTCTGAATCTCGTGAGAGGTACGGAATCCGTCAAAGAAATTCACGAACGGTACGCGGCTCTTGATGGTAGCGAGGTGAGCCACACCGGCAAGGTCCATCACCTCCTGCACAGAGCCTTCGGCCAACATGGCAAAGCCTGTCTGACGGGTCGACATCACATCCTGATGGTCGCCGAAGATACAAAGGGCATGAGAGGCCAATGTACGTGCCGATACGTGGAATACGCAGGGGAGGAACTCGCCTGCAATCTTGTACATATTGGGAATCATCAGCAGCAAGCCCTGCGATGCGGTATATGTAGTTGTCAGTGCACCGGCCTGGAGTGAACCGTGTACGGCACCTGCAGCACCACCTTCAGACTGCATTTCCTGTACGAGTACTGTTTCGCCGAAGATATTCTTGCGGCCCTGAGCAGCCCACTCGTCGACATACTCAGCCATTGTTGATGACGGCGTAATAGGATAGATGGCTGCAACCTCACTGAACATATAGGAGATATGTGCAGCTGCCTGATTACCGTCACAAGTGATAAACTTCTTTTGTTTAACCATAGTTGTAGTTTGTTAAAAATAACGTTATTCTTTCCTATACTTTAGATTAAAAATCTTCTTACCCAAACATGAATCCTCGCTTTAATTTAATATAAAAATCCGAAGAGCCAGAGCGGAATCTGGTTGCCGCGTCCAAGCTCACGTCTGTGCATAACGTAGTACACATCAGGGTTGTTCTTGACACGGACACCCTCGGCACACACACGCAGCTGTATTTTCTCGTCCACGAAGAACGACACCCCCTTACCACCCTTGTTCACGGCATGGTCTTTCCACAGGGAGTTGGCCATAAAGGTTTCCAACACATCCTGCTCGTCAACCTTCACGGGATAGATGCTGTATACCAAATTGGTATTATGAAGTATAATCTTGGCAGGTTTCTTGGGAAAGGAATCGCCTGGATTGTATATCATATTGATAAGTCGTGCATCGGCCAGATACTTGATGTAGTTCATCACCGTAGCACGTGAGGTCTGTATAGTATCAGCCAGCTTGCTCACATTGGGTGCCTGCGGACCATTTACCGCCAACAAATAAAGCAGTTTCTTTATCTTGGATAGATACTTGAGTTCTATCTGTTGCACGATTAGTATATCCACCTCCATCATGGCATTCATCGTCTTGAGAAGGTTCTCCGAGAAATTGCGTTTTTCAAGGAAGAAAGGATAAAACCCGTGGTGCAGATAGTTCTGGAAGAAAGCATTGGGGCTCACCTTTGGCAATATTGTACGGGCTATTTGCTCATGATTGGAGAGTATCTCCTCCAGCGTATAGCTGCGGAAGTTATTGCCCGTCTTGAGGTTCAGATACTCACGGAATGAGAATCCACGCAAGTTATACGGCTTGGCAATGCCATTGAGCTCATGATTCTCCTCCTTGAGACGCATCACAGACGTTCCGGTAAACACAATTTTCAGTTGCGGGAACCTGTCGTAACATTCGCGCAGTTGATGGCTCCAATTGGGTATCTTAAATACCTGATCGATGAGCAACACCTTACCTCCACGGCGTATGAACTCCTCTGCAAATTCAGCCAACCCCTTACCTTGGAAGTAAAAGTTGTTCATATTGACATACAGGCACGAGCGGTCGTTACGAAAACGCTCTTGCGCATACTGAATAAGAAACGTCGTTTTACCCACGCCACGCGTACCCTTGATACCTATCAAGCGGTCATTCCAATCAATCTCATCCATCAGGTTGCGGCGTACCGGAGCCTCGGTATGTGCCAACAGATATTCGTGTGTCTTGTAGAAAGCCTCCATATTATCGGCCTATTTTTTATATTTTGCCACAAAGTTACGCTTAATTTACCATTTTGCAAACCAAACATTACAATTTTTAGCTACCTTCAACGTTTTTTTTCGTATCTTCGCATCGTGAAAGCTTACCATCTTTTCAACCCTGAGCACGACCTGGCTCTCGCCAATGGCGACCGTCATTTCATTGCCCCCCGCAACATACGCGAGATGGCACGCGACTTGGCCCCACTGATGAACGTAGTAGAAGGCAGCCCACAGCCATGGGGGTGGGACTTCACAGCCAAAGCACGATTCATACAGGAAGGTATCCCCGAAGAGGAGCTTCCTACCGACGAATCGCTGGCCACCCTACGCCACCGCTCAGAGCGCGCCACTGCCCACCACTTACTCTGCACCTTTCGCCAAGAGCACCTTGCCGGCAACTACACCGGAGAGAGCCTCATCGCCAAATCAATTGACGAGATTGCCGGCTATGCCGCCCGACACGGGCACATACTGCTCAAAGCTCCCCTCTCGGGCAGCGGCAAGGGATTGAGGCACATCAACAGTGAAGCGCTTCGCTCGTCAGGAAATGTTGGCATATCGTCATTAAAGAAAGTCGAGCCCTGGATCACTGCCCTCATCCGCCGCCATGGCTACCTCACTGCCGAGCCCTATTATAATAAGGTACAGGATTTCGCTATGGAATTCCGCGTAGCCGACGGGCGGTGCCACTTCATCGGCTACTCGCTATTCGTGACCGACCACCACGGCCGCTACGACGGCAACCACCTCATGAGCGATGCTAAGATAGAAGAGTTGCTCACCACGTACATACCCCGCGAAACACTACACGAGACAGCACGTTGGTTCATAGCCCACTACACCGACATCATCCCCACCGAATGGGACACCACTCGTTTTCCCCTCTACTTCGGGGTGGATATGATGCTTGTTGACCACAGGCAAAAGCCCGAAAAAAAGTCTGGAACAATGTCCCCAGAATTCAGAATTAAAGAATCAGGATTCACCCTTCACCCCTGCGTAGAAATCAACCTCCGCATGAACATGGGCATCATTGCCCACGAGGTATACCGCCAGTACCTTGCCCCCGAAACTAAGGGACTATACCGCATCGCCCTCTTTGCCGACAATGCCTCACTGCGCACTTTCAGCGCCGAGCAGGCTGCACTCCACCCCGCTACCTACCGAGATGGACGTATCACCAATGGTTATCTCCCCCTCACACCCATTGGGGATGACACTCGCCACCACGCTTATGTGATATGCGAGTAATTGATGTCATTCTTGCGGAAGTTGTATCTTTTTCTTGTACGTTGCATCTATTTTATGTAACTTTACGGCAAATTTCAAGAACGACACTGATGAAACGATATTTTGCCATCCTACTGCTTGCGTTCCTCGCAAACATCAACACCCTACAGGCAAACGAGCCATTGAAGCGCGAATTCCGCGGAGCATGGATACAGGCTGTCAACGGACAGTTCATAGGGATGACTCCCGCTCAGATGCAGGCCACCCTTACCACACAGCTCGATGCGTTGCAGCGGGCAGGCATCAACGCCATCATCTTCCAAGTGCGTCCCGAAGCCGATGCGCTGTACCTTTCCTATTATGAACCATGGAGCCGCTACCTCACGGGCGAGCAGGGTGTAGCCCCCGACCCCTTCTGGGATCCCCTACAATGGATGATCAACGAGTGTCACCTTCGAGGAATGGAGCTACACGCTTGGATCAACCCTTATCGTGCCAAAACAAAAGGCACCAAAAGTCTGGGGCTGAAGCACCCCTACAAGAAAGATCCCGAACGCTTCATCCATTACGACGGGATGCTCATCTTCAACCCCGCTTTGCAACTCAACCGCGACTACATCTGCACCATCGTAACCGATATCTTGAAGCGCTACGATGTAGACGGGCTCCATATCGACGACTACTTCTACCCCTACCCTGTGCCGGGTGTAGAGTTTGACGATGAGGCCTCGTTCCGTGCCGACCCCCGCGGCTTTACCGACAAGGCCGACTGGCGACGCGACAACGTGAACCTTCTCATCGAACAGCTACACCATACGATACGTGGTGTGAAGCCCTGGATAAAGTTTGGTATATCGCCCTTCGGCATCTATCGTAATCAAAAGAACGACCCCGAAGGAAGCCTCACCAATGGTTTGCAAAACTACGATGACCTGTATGCCGACATCCTTCTTTGGATCGACAAGGGTTGGGTAGATTACACAATACCGCAGCTCTACTGGGAAATTGGACATAAGGCAGCCGACTACGAAACATTGGTCGGTTGGTGGGCAGAGCATGCCAACGGCCGCCCGCTCTTCATCGGGCAAGACGTGATGCGCACCGTGAAGGCTACCGACCCCAACGACCCCACACAGCACCAGCAAGCCCGCAAGATGACCCTGCAACGCAGCCACGAAAGTATCGGCGGCAGCTGCCAATGGCCAGCATCGGCAGTAGCCGAGAACGCAGGCGGCTATGCCACCGCACTCACCGAGGAGTATCACCGCTGGCTGGCTCTACAGCCCAGATACCCTTTCATCGACAAAAAGGCACCCAAGCGGGTGAAGAAGCTTGCCGTCATCTGGACCGACGACGGCCCTGTCCTTTGCTGGACTGCCCCGAAATACAAGGACGAAATGAACCGCCCCGTAAGGTACGTCGTATATCGCTTTGTCAAGGGTGAGAAGGTGAACCTCAACGATGCCACCAAGATAGCGGGATTTACCACCCAACCCTTCTTCCCACTCACTTACGAAGGAGGCGAAGTGAAATATACCTACGTAGTGACAGCCCTTGACCGACTGCACAATGAGTCGAAGCCGAAGAAAGAAAAAATAAATTTATAAAAGATAGCGACTGTTGAGAACTGGGAATTGAAACATCCGAACGACCGACCGTTGACTAAAACCAAAAACAAATAATATGAAACTCACATTCACACTCCACTACAACACCCAATGGGGAGAGAGCCTCCATCTGGCATTCTCTCCAGTAGCTAACGTCCATAGTGTACCCACACTCCCCATGCAGTCCGATGGCGAGGGACGCTGGTTCATCACCGTAGAGGGCGACTACAAACCTTCCGCTCCCTACACCTTCGTGGTGATGGAGAGCGGCAATATCAAACGCACAGAATGGTGCCACCACACACTACCCGACACACTGCACGGGCACGTTCACATCAGCGACCGTTGGGTAGACCGCTCCGAACTTGCCCCCTTCTATTCATCAGCATTCACACGTGCCATCTTCGCCCACGATGCCCACGACTACAAGCTCCACGGTACTGCCGGCATCTGCATTTGCTGCGAAGCTCCCACGCTACGCAAAGAGCAAGTACTCGCCGTATGTGGCAATGCGAAAGCATTGGGCGCCTGGGACACCAACCGCGCACGCATCATGGAGCCTCACGGTACAGAATGGCAGCTGTGGCTCGACAAAGGTGAGTTGGGCGAAAACTGTGAATTCAAGTTTATAATCCTTGAGAAGACAGCCAAGGACTGTAACAATAACGAAAACCACCATCCTGAGGCAAACCATCAACCATCAACCATCAATAGCGAAGCACTTGGCTCGTCCAACAGCCATCAGCTCGTCTCCTGGGAGCCCGGCGAGAACCGCACCCTACACATCGACCTCTACAGCGACGTGACGCTGCGCGTGCTGCGCACCTATACTCTGCGCGACCCGCAAGAGCAGTGGCGCGGTGCCGGCGTAGCCATCCCCGTATTCTCTCTGCGCTCGAAGAAGAGCTTCGGCATAGGCGAGTTCTCCGACATCCCCCTCATGGTCGATTGGGCCGCCAAGACAGGCCAATGCTTCCTGCAATTGCTGCCCGTGAACGACACTACCATGAACCGTGATTGGCACGAGTCGTATCCCTATAACGCCATCTCCTGCTTTGCCCTCAACCCCATGTATATCCGCCTCGAAGAGGTAGGTACACTCACCGACAAGGAGGCTATGAAGGAGTTCCGCAAGCAACAGAAGGAACTGAACAAATTACCCCAAGTAGACTTCGATGCCGTAGTCACAGCCAAATGGGATTATCTGCACCGCATCTTTGCCCAGGAGGGCGAACATACCCTTGCTTCACCATCCTATAAGCGGTTCTTCAAAGACAACGAATCGTGGCTCGTCCCCTACGCCGAATTCTGCTGCGAGAGAGACAATAAAAGCCCCGAGGCCACAGGCCTGTACCTCTACATACAATACCACCTGCACAAGCAGCTCAAGCATGCCGCCGACTATGCCCACAAGCATGGCGTAGTGCTCAAGGGCGATATCCCCATCGGCATCAGCCGCACCAGCGTAGAGGCATGGAGTCAACCCGGTCTCTTCTGCCTTGAGAGCCAAGCCGGTGCCCCACCCGATGCTTTTGCCCGTGACGGACAAAACTGGGGTTTCCCCACCTACAACTGGCAAGCCATGGCGGCCGAGCGTTACCAGTGGTTTGCACGTCGCTTCACCAAGATGGCCGACTATTTCGATGCTTACCGCATTGACCATATCCTCGGGTTCTTCCGTATCTGGGAGATACCTTGCCACACCAAAAGCGGACTGCTGGGTCACTTCAACCCTGCCATGCCTCTCACCGTGGAGGAAATAGCACAGTGGGGTATTGCTTTCCACAAGGAGCGTCACGCCACCCCCTTCACCATGGGCGATGAGACCGATGTGCTCTTCGTGGAGGATCCCTACCGACCCGGCACTTACCACCCACGCATCAACGGTTTCGAGACAGAGTCATTCAAGGCTCTTTCAGAGAACGAGCGCAAAGCATTCTATGCACTGCACGACCACTTCTTCTACCACCGCCACAATGACTTCTGGTACCGCGAAGCCATGAAGAAGCTTCCAGCACTCATCGATGCCACTGACATGCTCGTTTGCGGCGAGGACCTCGGCATGATACCCGCCTGCGTACCCACCGTGATGAATGAATTGCGCATCCTCTCTCTTGAGATACAGCGCATGCCCAAGGCCTTCGGGTGCACCTTCGATGATCCAGCCCACTACCCCTACTACTCTGTATGCACCACTTCAACTCACGACATGAGCGGCATACGCGGTTGGTGGGAAGAAGACCCCACACTCACCCAGCGCTACTGGAACGAGTTGCTACACCAGCGCGGAAAGGCACCCCAAGAGTGCGAGGCATGGATATGCGAGAGCATCGTGCGCCAACACCTCGACTCACCCGCCATGCTTACCATCCTTCCTTTGCAGGACTGGATGGCCATAGACGAGCATCTGCGCTACCCCGATCCCGCCTTCGAGCGCATCAATGTGCCGGCCAACTCCAACCACTATTGGCGCTACCGTATGCACCTCACTTTGGAGGAACTCCTCGAAGCCGAAGATTTCAACCGTCAGGTAGGTCGATTGATTAGACAAAGTGGACGATAAGCTCCTAAACACGCATTCCCCGACGATTGTCGGGGAATGCGTGTTTAGGAGCCACAGGATTTCATCAACGCTCTAACCAAGCCATGAAATCATCCACTCGCGAGCGGCTCACGGTGAGCTCTACTGGCGAATCCACAAAGGGTATGATTCTAAGTCGTCCGCTCTGCTTCACGATACTTTTTATGCCTTTTGAGGAAATGATACAACTACGCGAAATCTTGAAGAACTTGTCTGGATCAAGCACTTCAGCCACAACATCGAGCGAAGCATCCAATATGTAGCGACAGGCTGCGGAGGTGACTACATAGTTACATTTCTCTTCTGAACAGATATAGGCTATATCGGTTGTTGGCACTGGAACGATGCGGTCGTTGAACTTCACGACCAGACGTTCTCGGTATCGTTTAGGCTCGACAAAGGTGTTCATCACAGTATTGATGTCAGGTTTTTCACTTCGCGTACGGCAGCGCGAAACAGCTCGCAATAGAGCTTCTGGGGCAATAGGCTTAAGTAGGTAGTCGACACTTCCTGCCTCAAAAGCCTTGATGGCATAGGTATCGTAAGCAGTAGTCATGATGACATGGGCATCGACATTGACTTTACGGAATATCTCGAAACACACGCCATCAGCCAGTTCCACATCCATAAATAGAATATCGGCCTTGTGAGAAGGATTCTGCAACCATTCTACGGCAGTAGACACCGAGGTTGCCGTACCCACTATAGTAAGATCGGCACAGTACTGTCCAAGCATCCTCATCAGATTGCTCTGTGCCATTATTTCATCTTCGATAATCAGAACGGTCATTTTAATTAAAAGTTTGGAGCTAACATCATATTATTAAAGCAGTGGTATGACCACACGATAATGCTCTGCAGTGCTTTCGATGGCCACATCTTGCGCCGATAGAGTATGGTAGTGTTCACGTATATATTTCTGCCCGAGTCCAGTCGACGCGGCACGCGTATATTTGGGCAATACATTGTTTTCTATTATAAGGCAATCATCTGCGGCCGATATGAGAATACGCAGCGGATTATCAGCTGTCACCGCATTATGTTTAAAGGCATTTTCAACCAACAGCTGAACAGCACAAGGAACCACCATACGTCGCATTGCCGTATCAGACACATCGTAGCTTACCTCGAAACCGTTAGCAAAACGAACCTTCTGCAAGGCAACATACTCCTTAATGAAGTCAATTTCCTCGCGCAAAGGCACAAGGGCCTCATCCTCACATCGCAGCATATAACGATACATATGAGCCAGTTTGTGTATGTAGTCGCTGGCCTGACCGATACGCTGCTCGCATACGAGTCCGTCAAGGGTATTGAGCGAATTGAATAGAAAGTGAGGATTGACCTGCTGTTTGAGTGTCGCATAACGATACTGAGCCTGTGCAGCTCTGATACGTTCAAACTGCATAGCCTTGCGTATGGAGAAGATACTACCAACCAATATCACGATACAACATATGGTGGTTTCAACAAGTATGGATGCGATAAAATAACGCAGGAAAGTATCGAGTTCGACAGCAATGGTAATCGTCCCCTCACGTGTGATGCTAAAGCACCATGCGCCCACCGCTGAAATAACACTCACAAAGACCATATAGCCTAACCATACAAGGAGTTTATGTCCCGAGTGGCTCAAACGTTGAAGCTGCCGGACACAGATTATGCTGAGGCATACGTAAGTAATGAGAGCAGGCGAACTGGAGAGTATCTTCCAGGCAAATTCCATAACACTGGTATCCGCGTATAGGGGTGACGAAAAAAGCATGGCAGCTCCAATACGCAGGACCAAGATGACACCTACGATGACAAGTGTCCAGCGAAACTTCGAATCAGATCGCGACAAATCGGCCTCCACTCGATTCTTCTTATAGGTGAGGCGCGATAGGAGAACAAGGGTCCATCCCAATAATTCTGTGGTCAGTACGGTGGAGAGAATTCTTGCGGTCACCTCCACATCAACCAAATGACGGATTACACCGGCGCCCAAAGTACCAACGACAAATCCTACAACATTGACAACAATTACCATCACCGCTACAATGTCGATAGGCATGCCTTTCTTGAGACACAGAATCACCGTCATCGTCATGGTAAAGATAGTCAGCGTAAGTGCATCATCCATCCCCACCCATTGACAGACAAGAACCACCAAGGCATGCAACAAGGCAAAAAGATGTATCACCCCAGAGGATTTCATTGTTCTCAGCATATCAGTGCAAAGCTTACATTCTGGGTGTAAAGATACAATTATTTTCTGATTTCACCGATACTTTTACCTTCTTTGTGCAAAAAACCATTCATCACGCATTCAAACCCATTCATCACAGTAAACCCACCATTCGTCTGCAACAATGCCCCCGAAGGGGGTAGCATACGAAAAAGATTCCTATTTTTGCATAAACAAAAAGTATTGCCCATAAGGGTATTTACTACAGCGAACAAACTAACAAACGAAAGCGCACATACCATGAGCACAAACCGTCTATCATTTTGGCAGCTATGGAATATCAGCCTCGGATTCTTCGGGGTGCAAATAGCCTATTCGCTCCAGAGCGCCAACATCAGCCGTATCTTTGCCACCTTGGGAGCCGACCCTCATAACTTGAGTTACTTTTGGATACTTCCTCCCCTGATGGGCATGATTGTACAACCTCTTGTGGGCAAGTATAGCGACCGCACATGGTGTCGTTTCGGCCGTCGCATCCCCTACCTTTTCGTAGGTTCTCTTGTGGCTATCCTCGTCATGTGCATGCTCCCCAACGCTGGCAGCTTCGGTTTTGCCGTTGGTGGTGCCATGGTATTCGGACTCATAGCCCTAATGTTGCTCGACACCTCCATCAACATGGCCATGCAGCCCTTCAAGATGCTCGTGGGTGACCTCGTACGCGAGGAGCAAAAGAGTCTGGCCTATTCCATTCAGAGTTTTTTGTGCAACGCAGGTAGCTTAGTGGGTTACATCTTCCCCTTCCTCTTCGCTTGGATAGGTATTGCCAACACTGCTCCTGAAGGTGAAATTCCCGACACCGTGAAGTATGCCTTCTACATTGGTGCCGCCATCCTTATTCTCTGCGTGCTATTTACCAGCGTCAAGGTGAAAGAGATGCCGCCGAAGGAGTATGCTGAATTCCATGGCATCGACCTACAAGCTCAAAAAGAGAAGTCGCCAGGAATGCTTACCCTGCTAAAGAAGGCTCCCAGCGTATTTTGGACAGTGGGTCTCGTGCAGTTCTTCTGCTGGGCTGCATTCATGTATATGTGGACATACACCAATGGTGCTATTGCCGACACCGTATGGGGCACCACAGACGTACGCTCTGCCGAATATCAGGATGCAGGTAATTGGGTAGGCATCCTGTTTGCCGTACAGGCCATAGGTTCGATGTTATGGGCACTCCTTATCCCACGATTCAAGAATGTGAAGACTGCCTATGTCGTAAGCCTTCTATTAGGAGCAGTTGGATTTGCTTCTGTTTATTTCATCCACGACCAGCACTTGCTCTTCATTTCCTTCCTGCTCATTGGAGCAGCTTGGGCAGCAATGCTTGCCATCCCCTTCACTTTGCTCACCAATTCGCTTTCGGGCAATCATATCGGAACATACTTGGGCCTTTTCAATGGCACCATCTGCTTGCCCCAGATAGTTGCTGCTGCATGTGGCGGTATGCTACTCAAGATGGTAGGAGGGAGCCAAGCCAGCATGTTCATCATTGCAGGTATCTTGCTTGTATGTGGAGCTGCAGCCGTATATTTAGTAAAAGGAAAACGAGTATAACCAAACATCTATAGTAATATGAATAAGATTAAAATTGTATTAGCCGGACTGATGCTGTCAGTTCTGATGTCCGCGCAGGTGTTTGCCCAAGGCAAATACAAGGTACAAGGCGTAGTCTATGATGAGTTAGGCCCCGCCGTAGGTGTATCCGTAGTGGAAAAGGGTACCACAAACGGTGCCGCCACAGGCCTCGAAGGCGAGTTTGCACTTACTGTAGCAGATCCCGATGCCATCATCGAGATTAGCTACATAGGCTACACAACACAAACTTTCAAGGCCTCCGCGCTGCCCAAACGCATCACGCTTGCCGAAGAAGCAACGAATCTCACCGATGTGGTGGTCATCGGTTATGGTTCACAAAAGAAGAAAGAGGTAACCGGTTCTGTAGCTTCTATCAAATCTGAAGATTTCAATGCCGGCATCAAGTCCAGTCCCGTGGGATTGCTGCAAGGGAAAGTAGCTGGTTTGAATATCATCAAGACATCATCAGACCCCACATCTACTGGCTACAATATTCAGATTCGTGGTTTCTCTACTCTCGACAAAGGTGCGGGTACCTCACCCCTCTTCATCGTTGACGGTGTGCCTGTAAGCAACATCGACAACATATCTCCCAATGAGATAGCCTCAATGGATGTACTCAAAGACGGTTCAGCCGCAGCCATCTATGGAACACGCGGTACCAATGGTGTCATCATTATTACTACCAAGCGTGGCGACAGCTTCTCTGACGTAGCTACCACACGTGTAGAATATGATGGTTATGTATCTACCTCCATGCGCAACGGCGATATGGGCATGGCAACAGCTGAAGAGTTCCGTGACCTCGGAACACTATCCAACGGAGCCATCAGCCCCGTCATCCAATCCGATCAGAACACCGATTGGGTAGGTGCTCTTTGCCGTGATGCTGCTTTGGCACACAATCACAATGTGGCTATCGTAGGTTCGTCAAGCAAGTTCAACTACCGTTCATCACTTACTTATAAAGATGCACAGGGTATCGCTCTCAACTCAAACCGCGAAGAGATTATCGGTAAGCTTGCTGCATCGCAGAAGGCCCTTGATGGTTGGTTGGAGTTGCAGTACGACCTCTCCTACATGCACTATCGCAACGACTATTTCTGTGGTGACTTCAAGCAAGCAGCAACAATGAATCCCACATATCCCATCTACGACGCAGCCAATGCCAATGGATTCTTCATGCCCGAAGGTACTGGACAGTCAAACCCCGTAGAGCAGATGATGCAGAAGGAGTCATACCAAGATGGTAATTACTTCCGTGGTTCAGTAAAGGCTACGATTAACGTAAAGCCAGTAAAAGGAATGCTCCGCATCAATGGATTTGCAGCAATCGAGGAAGGTGACAATCGCTCATATTGGTATAACAATACCATTAATACAGATCTTGCAGGTTCAGGAAAGGCAGGTCGCAAGAACGACATGAGCTTTAGCAAACTTTTTGAACTCACAGCAGACTATATGCGCACTTATGGCCGCCATAGCATCACAACAGTAGCAGGTCTCTCTTACCAAAACTTCCTATACGATGGCAACAATATCGAAAATAAGGGATTCCCTACCGATGATGCCAAATATTATCAGATAGGTAATGGTGATGCATCGAAAGACTACTTAACCGTAGGCTCTTACCGTAACTCCAACACACTGGCCGCAGCCTTCTTGCGTGCTAACTACAACTTTGCCGACAAATACTTAGTATCAGCATCGGTACGTCGCGAGGGGTCTTCACGCTTTGGTGCCAACCATAAGTGGGGATGGTTCCCCGCAGTGAGCTTGGGTTGGAGAATCAGTGGAGAGGATTTCATGCGCAACCAAGACTGGTGCAACGACTTGAAGCTCCGTGCCGGATTTGGTGTTACAGGAAACAACCTCGGCTCTGACCTCCGTTCGGTAGCCATGCTTTCTAATGGTGGTACTTTCTGGTACAACGGGCAGTATGTATATACTTATGGTGTAAGCCAGAATGTTAACCCCGACCTCCGTTGGGAGAAGAAATATGAGTACAACCTCGGTTTCGACTACTCATTCTTCAACAACCGCGTTTATGGTAGCCTCGATGCTTATTATCGCCAGACACGCGACCTCTTGTGGGACTACGAGGTACCTACACCTCCCTACCAGTACACCACCCTCTTGGCAAATGCCGGACAAATGGATAGTTATGGTGCTGAGCTCGCAGTAAGCGTAGTACCTGTTCGTTCAAAGGACTTCACATGGATAACCACTCCTACCATCTCTTACAACAAGAACTACATCACCAAGCTCTCTGACCCCTCTAAGGGCTTCAACTATAAGGAGACCACCTCAGGCGGCGTTGGCGAGAATGGTATCATGAACACCCAAACCCAGATTCTTACCGAGGGTCATCCTGTAGGTTCATTCTACGGTTACAAGTTTGCAGGATTCAAGAAAGACGGTACATGGATGTTTGAGACACCTGCCGGTGGCTATAAGGATGGAGGTACCGTATCAGAGGTTGACCGCCAGATAATAGGTAGTGCACAGCCTTGGTTCACTTATGGTTGGAACAACATGCTGAAGTATAAGAACTTTGACCTTTCATTGTTCTTCCGAGGCGTAGTGGGCAACAAGATTCTCAACCTCACTCGCTGGGCTTATGGTCCACAGCAGTCACAATCATCCAACGTGTTCATCAAGGATGCAATTGGAAGCAATGTAGTGTACTCAGACAAGGGTCACTTCTCAGATTATTACCTTGAGGATGGTTCATACATCAAGCTTGACAACATCACCTTGGGCTACAACTACAAACCCGTGAGCAACAAATATGTAGAAAATATGAGATTCTATGTTACAGGACAGAATCTGCTTACCCTCACCAAGTACAGCGGACAAGACCCCGAAGTGAACACCACTGGTGTTTGGGATGCAGGTATCGACTATTGCGACTTCTATCCAACAGTGGCAAACATTCTTATTGGAGTAAACATCAGCCTATATTAATCGATTAACATTATGAAAAAGACAACAATATTTTTCGTTTCCGCACTTTTCTCTCTTGTAGCATTGACCTCCTGTGAGGATTTGCTCGAAGAAAAGAATTATGGTAATCCAACCGTAGACTCTATGATGGGTTCTGAGGAGAATGTTGTTCTTCTCGTGGGACAAGCCTATGCCGATATCAAGTGGTTACACGATCATTGGGGATATTGGGGAGTAGCCTCACTCACCTCTGACGAATGTGTTTGCCCCATCCGCATGCCGGGTGAGCATTGGAAAGACAGCTATTATTGGACGCGCCTCAACAATCACAATTGGAATTGGATGGGTGATGCCTTCAAGAATATTTGGAACACGACCATATCGGGAGCTGTGCTTTGTAACAAGCTGTTGGCAACACTGGCCGATGCAGAAGAGTCAATGAAGCCCGAAATTTACGCCCAATATGTAGGTGAGCTCGAAGTATTACGCTCATACTATTATTACATGCTTTTCGACTGTTTCGGACGTATCCCCTACCTTGAAGAGTTCGTTGACAAGACTGAACCACTCATGGAACCCGAACAAGTATGGTCTCACCTGGTAAATTGTCTCGAACGCAATGCACCAAATATGGCAGTGGTAACCGATGCCAATCGTGCAGCCAACTACGGTCGCGTGACACAAGGTTTCGCATACGCTCTTTTAGCACGTTTGTATCTCAATGCAGAGTCTTTTGGATGCACTCCTGACAATGTCAGTTTAGCAGACAACAAAGTGCATAGAAATAACTTTGTAACAATTCAGTCTACCAACGATTTCTACACCAATGCCGTCGCTTGCTGTGATATGGTCATCAATTCTAATTCATACAGCATTGAAGATGATTGGTTTGCCAATTTCAAAATAGACAATAGTTCATCCAAGGAAAACATCTTTGTCATCGTAGAGAATGGCAACGGAGAGTTTGACCATCGTTATATCGGTAGCATGTCAAACAAGTTACGCGTGCCCATACTCACCTTGCACTATTCACATCAATCGGTATACAGCATGGTAGAAAAGCCATGGAACGGATTCGCAGCTCGTCCTAAATTCATGGAGCGCTATAGCGAAAAGGATCTCCGTGGTCCTGGTCCAATACCTCCTGCAGCTCCTGAACCTCCAGCTCGCCCCGATAAGATGACTGATGCAGAATTGGCAGAGTACAACAAATTGCTTGAGAAAGAGTATCATGGGCCTCTCAAAGAATATGCTAAGACTGTACAGGGATATGGAACCCAGAGCGCCAAGCAGTGGGGATGGTTTATCGGCCCCGTATTCGACAAGAACGGTGAGATTATTCTTGATGAGAATAAGATTGGCTCTATCTGCCGCATCGAGATTGCTTCTTTGGAGGCAGCCAACTGGTACGACGGTGCACGCTGCACCAAGTATGAGGTTGACAAAGCTGGCCAATACCAGTATGCCGAGAACGACTTTGTACTGATGCGCTATGCCGATGTACTCTGGATGAAGGAGGAGGCCATTCTTCGTGGTGGACAAGGTACCTCAGGCTTCAGTACAACTGATTTTCAGAAAATGCTGAGCCGTACTATGGCTTACGAGAATAACCCGAAAGAGGCCTATGCCAAGGAATATCCCGGTGTAGTGAGTCTACAACTCGACGACATTCTCGACGAGCGTGGTCGTGAGTTTGCATGGGAATGCGTACGTCGTCGCGACCTTATCCGCTTCGGTAAGTTTGCCGATAACACCTACGTAGATTACGTGACCGCTAAAGATAAGTATCGCGAGTGGTTCCCCATCCCCTACTCTGTACTGGAAAAATCAAAGATTAATGAAGAGACGGGTGAGCGCTATTGGAAACAGAACGAAGGATATCAAGACATCTAATCTATATTAATTTAATTGTTAAACTATTCATTTTTTGTTAAACTAAAAGAAAACTATTATGAAAAAGTTTTTGATGAGTATCGGTGCTGTTGCACTGATGTTTGCCGCAACATCTTGCGAAAAGGAAGAGCCCAAAGTTGACTTTGAGGACATTGCTCTCGACGGTTTCTACGTGTATGGTGATGCTACTGGCTCTGAGAAAATCACTGCCGAGTTTGGTATGGCAGCTGGTTTGAATGAGGTGACAGCCGCAAAGCGTGGCGGTATGTATGAGAAGTACATCGTGCTCGAAGGCGGCAAGGAGTTCTATCTCGTGCTTAACGAGGCAGGCAAGTATACTAACTATGGCGCTGCACTTGAGGAGTACAATGTAACTGAGCTTGCTGATAACCCTGGCCTTGCAAAGGTTAAACGTGGAAAATTGGTTATCGGTGACAATGCTCCTGCTATGAAGGTTGACCAAACAGGTCTCTACCACATCGTTCTTGACCTCAACCTCGAAGGTGACCTGCTGTATCCGCAGATTGTAGTTGCCGATGTACAGTGGGGTGTTCGCGGTGCCATGAACGGCTGGGGCTTCACAGCATTCGACGCTGTTGAGATAAATGCCGAGACTATGACTTGGAAGATGGAGAATGTTGATATGCCTGCAAACGGCGAGTTCAAGTTCGCTTACGGCCATGGTTGGAAGATTCAGCTCGATGACGCAGGTAACGTAAAGGCCAACACCAACCTCGGTATGGAGTCATTGCCAAATGGTGCCAACATCAAGGTTGAGAAGGCTGGTCTCTACACCATCACTCTCACCTACACTCGCAAGGGTGGCGATATCGCTGATGGTTACACCTTCACCACAGAGTGCACCAAGGAGTCTACACTTCCTACTGAGCTCTACATGATCGGTCAGGACTTCGGTGGTTGGGATTGGGCTTCTGACGGTATCGTAGCTCTTACTCCCGTACACAGCCACTCAGGTGCTTTCTGGACCACACGTTACATCACTGCTGCTAACGGCTTCAAGTTTAATTCCAAGAAAGAATGGGGTGGTGACTTCACAGGTCTTGGAACCGATACAGGTTACACCGTAGCTGATGGCAACTGCTTCGTAGCAGAGGATGGTTTCTATACTATCTACATTGACCTCGCTAACAATATCGTAGCTATGGAGCCTGCAGCCGTTTACGGTATGGGCGACTGCTTCGGTGGTTGGGACGTAGCCAAGGCTGAAAACAAGTTCGTCGCTGAGGGCACAACACTCGTATCACCCGCAACTGTAGCTGATGGCAACATTCGTATGTACACTGCAGCTCCTTCAGCAATCACAGGTGTTGACTGGTGGCAAATGGAGTACAACGTATTCAACGGCGTTATCGAATACCGCGGTGCTGGTGGTGACCAAGCTGCTGTTGCTGCTACTGCAGGTCAGAAGGTAACTCTCGACTTCAACGCAGGTACTGGTGTTATTGAGTAATAAATAACTATCACTATTTATAGGGGTGCCCTCAGTGGGTGCCCCTTTTGGCCTAAGGCCTTTGATCGGGCCTTAGGTCGCTAAGCACGAAAAACAGCCTTGGCTGTTACGATAACGATGACGAAAACGATAACAGCCATCCGGCAGGCAACTCATAACTCATAACTCATGAAACGCTATATCTTACTTACTTTGGAATTGTGCTTCTTGGCATTCCTGACCAGTTGCGAACCACAAGTACCCGTCACACCCGAGGAAGAGATCGACCTAAGCAGTCTGCCCTACGGCCTCTCGGGCTATTCGCTCACAGACAATAGTACACCGAAGGCCGATGAGCCCTGCGTAATCTATTATAAGGCTGGTGACGGATTCCCTTTCAGTGGATACACCGAGGTGCTGTATGCACACATTGGCATCGTGGAGTTCGAGTGGAAGCACGTACCGGCCGACTGGAATACGAATTTGCCCCGATGTCGTTTTACCGCCACCGACGTGCCCGACGTATGGATGCTGCGCCTTGAGCCAAGCATCAGAGAGTGGTTCGGTGCCTCACTAACTGAGGTGATAAACAAGATAGGTGTGGTGGTGCGCAATGCCGATGGCACACGCCAGACGGCCGACCTCTTCTGCACTGTGGAGGACCAGCACGGCACCGCCTACGATGAGGTAGAGCATGCTGCAATGCCTGTAAACGTGTGCGAAGGTATCAACTATATAAATAAGAACACCGTCACCCTGGTTCTTAAAGATCGTGACAGCCAAGGCGGCAGCTACGATCACGCCTACGTCATTGGCGATTTCAGCGATTGGGAGTACCAATCGGAGTATGCCATGAAGCGCGACGAGGAGGCAGGCACGTGGTGGTACACCTTCACGCAGGTAGAGCCAGGCAAAGAATACCGTTTCCAATACCATCTGCACGATGCCGAGCGCGGCACCATACGCATCTGCGACCCTTACACCGAGATTGTATACAGTGCCGATGACCACTGGATACCGGCAAGCACATACCCCGACATGCCCGCTTACCCTACCGCTACATCGGGACTCGTGGGAGCATTCCAGACCGCTCGCGAGAGCTATGCATGGCAGGCGGACTTCACCGTCAGCAACCCCGACGACCTCATCATCTACGAACTGCTCTTGCGCGACTTCTCTTCCACCAAGGACCTGAAGGGAGCGCTCGCCCGCCTCGACTACCTGGAGACATTGGGTATCAATGCCATCGAGCTGATGCCGGTGCAGGAGTTCGACGGCAACAACAGCTGGGGCTACAACCCCTGCGCCTACTTCGCCATGGACAAGGCCTACGGCACACGCGAAATGTATAAGCAGTTCATCGACGAATGTCACAGCCGTGGCATCTCAGTGCTTCTCGATGTGGTATACAACCACGCCACCGGTGCGCACCCCATGGCCAAGCTCTATTGGAACACCACCGACAACTGTACCGCAGGGGATAATCCATGGTTCAACGTCACAGCTCCCCACCCCTACAGTGTGTTCCACGACTGGAACCACGAGAATGCCGAGGTGCGCGAGCATGTAAAGCGCAATCTCGAGTATCTGCTCCGCGAGTACCGCTTCGACGGTTTCCGCTTCGACCTCACCAAGGGTTTCACCCAACGTCAATGTACTGAGTCCACCGCATCGAACTACGACCAAGGCCGTATCGACGTGCTCACCGAGTACCATGATGCCATCAAGGCCGTAAGTCCCGAGGCTGTAGTGATACTCGAGCACTTCTGCTGCGATGCCGAAGAGCGTGCACTTGCCGAGGAGGGCATCAAAGTATGGCGCAACCTCAACAACAGCTATTGCCAATCGGCCATGGGCTACGTGGAGAACAGCAGCTTCAGCGGACTATGGACAGACACCTCCATGCCCTTCGGAGCCTACGTCGGCTTCATGGAGAGCCACGACGAGGAGCGTCTCATCTACAAGGCCAAGACCTGGGGCGCAGGCACCATCGCACAGTCGCTCAATGAGCAGATGCAGCGTGCCGCCATGGGTGCTGCCTTCTTCTTCACCGTGCCTGGTCCGAAGATGATATGGCAGTTTGGCGAACTCGGCTACGACTACTCCATCGAAGAGAATGGACGCACGGGCGAGAAGCCCCTACGTTGGGACTATCTTGATATGCCCGAGCGCCGTGCCCTCTACGATGCCTATGCCCAGCTCATCACCTTCCGAAGAGAGCATCCCCAGTTCTTCACCAGCGAGGCCGACTTCACGTGGAAGGTATCCACATCGTATTGGACCACAGGACGCCACATCAGCTGCGTAGCCGGCGAAGAGGCCTTCGTGGTAGTGGGCAACCCCGACACCCGCGAACAAGTCATCACCGTGACCTTCCCCATCGAGGGCACGTGGAGAAACTATTTTGAGTCCGCAGAGAGCTACACCGGCACAACGACCACGGTGACCCTTGGCGCGGGAGAGTACAGATTATATTTAATGGACAATTGACTATAACATTCTCAGACTTCTCCGAGCACTCTGAGTACTCCAATAAAGCAACAAATAACTCATAACACACAACTCATGAAAAAACTATTCTGGGTATTCTTAGCAGCCATACTGATGACAGGCTGTACCGGTAACAAACAGCAACCCACGGCGGACGCCACCGACTGGGGCAACACCGTAGTGTACGAAATGAATGTACGTCAATACACTCCCGAGGGCACCTTTGCCGCTGCTCAGCGCGAGCTGCCCCGACTCAAGGAGTTGGGCATCGACGTAGTATGGCTCATGCCCATCTATCCCATCGGTGTAGAGGGGCGTAAGGGCACCTTAGGCTCATACTACGCCATCAAGGACTATACCGACATCAACCCCGAGTTTGGCACGTTGGCCGACTTCGACAACTTCCTTGCCGAGGCTCACCGTCTGGGTTTGAAGGTCATCATCGACTGGGTTGCCAACCACACCTCGCCCGATGCACGCTGGGTGACCGAATCGCCCGCCTCATGGTATGAGCGCGATGCGCAGGGCGGACTTACCTATACGGCCGACTGGAGCGACACGGCCAACCTCAACTATGCCGATGAGGGTATGGTGAAGGGCATGCAAGAGGCCATGCACTTCTGGCTACAGCGTGGAGTCGATGGTTTCCGCTGCGATATGGCTTGCGAGGTACCCCTCACCTTCTGGGAAGAGACCATCAAGGGCATCAAGGCACAGTACCCCAATGTCTTCATGCTCGCCGAGGGCGAAGAACCTCTCCTACAGAGCCAGTGTGGCTTCCACTCCTCCTACTCTTGGGAACTACACCACATGATGAACGATATTGCCAAGGGCAACAAGAACATCGACGACCTGGTATCCTATATCAAGAAGGACACCGAGCGCCACCCCGAGGGTGCCTACCGCCTCATGTTCATCACCAACCACGACGAGAACTCCTGGGCCGGCACCGAATTTGAGCGTATGGGCAATGCCGTGCAGGCGATGGCCGTGCTCACCTTCACCCTGCCAGGCGGACAACCGCTCATCTATACTGGTCAGGAGATGGGATGGGACCACCGCTTCCAGTTCTTCGAGAAAGACCCCATCCCTGCATGGGAGCAGAATGCGCATACCGGCTTCTACCGCGACCTCATCGCCTTCAAGCATAGCAACCCAGCCCTGAGCGCAGGCATCGGCCATGGCGAGTTTGAGATTATCAGCACTGACAACAACACCCTCACCTTCACCCGCTCGGTACCGGGCAACAAGGTAGAGGTATCGGTACAGCTCGAGGCTCCCTGGCGTTGGGAGTACCGCACCGTGTGCGACCCCGTAGACCGCGTGGAGCCGCTCTCCTGGTGGACTGGCATGAACACACCCCTACAGCTGATGATTCATGGTACCGACATCGCCTCCTACGACCTCACCATCGAGGGCGGCGAGGGCGTGCAAATAGCCAAGGTACATGAGGCCGAGAGCCCCAACTACCTGTTTGTCGATGTCACCATCGATGCCAAGGCACAGCCCGGTACCTACAATCTCGTCTTCACCAAAGAGGGCAAGGAGTTCCGCTACCCCTACCAGCTGCAGGCACGTCGCGAAGGCTCTGCCGAGCGCACCAGCTTCACCACGGCCGACATGGTGTACCTGCTCATGCCCGACCGCTTTGCCAATGGCGACCCCTCGAACGACTCTACCCCCGACACCGATGACAAGGCCGACCGCGATGCCTTCTTCGGACGCCACGGTGGCGACATCCAGGGTATCATCGACCACCTCGACTACATCGCCGACCTCGGTGCCACAGCTATATGGTCCACTCCCCTGCTACTCGACAATGCGCCCAAGGAGTCGTACCACGGCTATGCCGCCTCTGACTACTATCAGATAGACCCGCGCTTCGGCAGCAATGCCCTCTATCGCGAACTCGTGTCGAAGGCCCACGACAAGGGCATCAAGATGATTATGGACATCGTCACCAACCACTGCGGCACCGAGCACTGGTGGATGCAGGACCTCCCCTTCCACGACTGGATACACCAATTCGATACCTACACCGGCACCAACATCTGCTTCTCCACCAACATGGATCCCAACGCCTCAAAGCAGGACCTCTACATCCAGGAGAGCGGCTGGTTTGTGCCCTCGATGGTTGATATGAACCTCAACAACGAATATACCCTACGCTACTTCATCCAGTGGGCTATCTGGTGGATCGAGTATGCCGACCTCGACGGCCTGCGTGTGGACACCTACCCCTACAACGAGAAGGAGCCCATGAGCCGCTGGTGCGAGGCATTGATGCGCGAGTACCCCAACTTCAATATCGTGGGCGAGTGCTGGACCTCCTCGGCTCCACAGCTGGCCTACTGGCAGGGCGGCAATGCCAATAAGGATGGCTTCGACTCACACCTGCGTGCCATCATGGACTTTCCCCTCCACGATGCCATGCGTGCCGGACTCGCCGAGCGCAACCCCGGCTGGGGACAGGGCATGACGCGTGTGTATGACTGTCTGTCACACGACTTCCTCTACCATGATCTCTCCAACATGATGATCTTCGCCGGCAACCACGACACCGACCGTCTGGGCGATGTCGTAGGGCGCAATCCCAACAAGACCGCAATGGCCCTTGCTATGCTGGCCACCATGCGCGGCATCCCGCAGCTCTTTGCCGGCGACGAGATGATGTTCGTATCCAAAGACCCCAGCCAAGGCCATGGCGGTCTGCGTGTCGACTTCCCCGGCGGTTGGCCTGGTGACAAAGTCAATCTCTTCACTCCCGAGGGACGCGAAAAGGATTCCCTCTCTCCCGCCTCTCTGCTCCACAATTACGCACGCAAGCTCTTCCAGTGGCGCAAGACCAAGGAGGTTATCCATAACGGAAAGACCCTCCACTTCATGACCCGCGACAACACCTACGCCTACTTCCGCTACAATGATGATGAGGCGGTATTCGTATACATTAACAACTCACAGGAAGCCAAGCGCATCCCTTGGGATTATTATTCAGAGATTACCCAAAGCCTCACCAATGGCCGCAATGTCATCACGGGTGAGCCCATCACATTCTCTAAAAACACGTACGTTGCTTCTGAGGCTGCCCTGGTGGTGGAGTTTAAGAGAAAGTAATTTTAGTTTAGAGTTCTAGGAAATCCTAGAACCTCCTATAAAAAAATAATAATCAAATATACTACAATGAAAAGAATCCCCCTTACCCTCCTTGTCATCGCCACAGCTACCCTCATGGGATGCGATAGCAAGTCAACCCGTGAGACCACATGGCAAGGCGAGCACCAGCTCACCTCACCCGGCAAGACACTCACCATGCAGTTCGGTGTCACCCCCGAGAGCGGCACCCCCACCTACAGTCTCCAGTTTGGCGACAAGGCAGTTATCCTCCCCAGTGCTATGGGTTTCGAGCTCCGTGGCGACACCCAGAAGAAGGAGTTCTGGAACGGTGGCGACATCACCAGTAACGCCTCTGAGGTGCTCCCCCTCAATAGCGGGTTCACCATCAAGGAGGTGAAGAACGCCACCTTCGACGATACCTGGACACCCGTATGGGGCGAAGAATCCTCCATCCGCAACCACTACAACGAGCTACTCGTATGCTTGGAGCAGGAGGGCACCGGCTACCAGATGAATATCCGCTTCCGCCTCTACGACGATGGTCTGGGCTTCCGCTACGAGTTTCCCGCTCAACGCAGCTTGGCCTACTTCGTCATCAAGGAAGAACGCACCGAGTTTGCCCTCACGGGCGACCACACCGCCTTCTGGATTCCCGGCGACTACGACACCCAGGAGTACGACTACGTAGAGTCACGCCTCACCGAGATTGAGGGCCTCATGCCACAGGCCATCACACCCAACTCATCGCAGACACCCTTCTCGATGACTGGCGTACAGACCTCCCTGCAGCTACGCACCGCCGATAGCCTCTACATCAACCTCCACGAGGCAGCCCTCGTCGACTACCCCTGCATGCACCTCGAGTTGCGCCCCGGCAGCTACACCTTCGTGTCGCACCTCACTCCCGACGCCACAGGTTGGAAAGGCTACATGCAGACACCCTGCCACACTCCCTGGCGCACCATACAGGTCACCGACGATGCCCGCAAGCAGCTCGCCTCACGCCTCGTGCTCAATCTCAACGATCCTTGCGCCTACGACGATGTATCATGGATCAAGCCCGTCAAGTATGTGGGCGTATGGTGGTACATGATCTCGGGCAAGGGCACCTGGGCCTATACCGACGACTACCCCACCGTGAAGCTGGGGCAGACCGACTATGCCAACGCCTCACGCAACGGGCGCCACGGAGCCACCAATGAGAACGTGCGCCGCTACATCGACTTCGCCGCCGAGCATGGCTTCGACCAAGTGCTCGTAGAGGGCTGGAATGAAGGTTGGGAAGATTGGGCCGGCAACTCCAAGGACTATGTGTTCGACTTCGTCACCCCCTACCCCGACTTCGACATCAAGGCACTCAATGCCTATGCCCAAAGCAAGGGCGTGCGCCTCATGATGCACCACGAGACCTCCTCATCGGTGCGCAACTACGAGCGCCACATGCACAAGGCCTACGAACTCATGGAGCAGTATGGCTACAACTCCGTAAAGAGCGGCTACGTGGGCGACATCATCCCGCGCGGTGAGTACCACTACGGACAGTGGATGGTCAACCACTACCTCTACGCCGTGACTGAGGCCGCCGAGCACCATATCATGGTCAATGCCCACGAGGCTGTGCGCCCCACCGGACTCTGCCGCACCTACCCCAACCTCATCGGCAACGAGAGCGCCCGCGGCACCGAGTACCAGTCGTTCGGTGGCTCAAAGCCGCACTTGGTGACCATCCTGCCCTTCACACGCCTCAATGGCGGACCGATGGACTACACACCCGGTATCTTCGAGATGGACCTCGGCCCTGTGACTGGTGGCAACAACAACTCAAAGGTCAATGCCACCATCGCCAATCAGCTGGCCCTCTACGTCACCATGTATTCGCCCCTTCAGATGGCTGCCGACCTCCCCGAGCACTATGAGAAGTTCATGGATGCCTTCCAGTTTATCAAGGACGTGGCTGTCGACTGGCAACGATCCGAGTACCTCCTTGCCGAGCCGGGCGACTACCTCGTGATAGCCCGCCAAGCCAAAGAGAGCGGTCAGTGGTTCGTAGGTGGCATCACCGATGAGCACAAGCGCCATGTCGACATTCCCCTCCACTTCCTTGAGGCAGGCCGCACCTACGAGGCCACCATCTATGCCGATGCCCCCGATGCCGACTATGCCACCAACCCGCAGGCCTACGTCATCAGCACGCAACAGGTTACCTCGGCCGACACCCTCAGCCTCGACATGGCACGCGGCGGCGGCTTCGCCATCAGCTTCGAGTAGAAGACAACAAATAATATAACAGTCATCCCATACACTCCTTCGCATTGAAAGAGTGTATGGTTGCTGAACTATTCTATATTCCAAGACTAGCAATATATATTCCAAGACTGGCAATATTCATTCCAAGACTTGGAATATTCCTTTTATCGAGGTACTAATTTTTGTTTCTTGGTGCAGTTTGTTGGTTGTATCCGAGAGGCGTCACTTGCACCGACGGAGCAGTTCCTTGAGGCGGGCGTGCAGGTGCTTGGCCCGTGTCCATTGCCAGTCGCTCCAGGTGTGGAGGGCGAAGGCGTTGTAGTCGTAGAAGAAGGCTACGGCAGGCAACAGCAGGAGGATAGCCAGCAAGGCGGGCACCAGAGGCAGGGTGCACAGGGCCACGATGCTCCAGATGATGATGAGCAGGGGCCACAGGGCGAGGTTCACACCCAGGCGGGCGGTGTTGCTGAAGGCCTTGTCCTTGAGCTTGCTTACGATGCAGTGGGAGGTCACCCATGAAGGCAGGGTCACTACTGCACAGAAGAGGTAGTAGGGCAAAGCGCAAAGCAGAGCCACGGTGTTGCCGATGGAGGCGACGAGGGGGTGCTTATGTCCGGTGGACGAGGGGTGTATGCGGCGTAGGCGACGCTCCTTCTTGAATGCCAGGGCATCGGCATAGAGGGCTTGGGCAGCCTCGGGGTCGCCGTCGGTCTTCTCCACGATGTGGGCGATGGCGGCACGGTTGAGGGTGAGGCGCTCGGCAGGCGACAGGGGGGCCGACTGGGCGGTACATAGCTTGGTGAGCTCCCAACGGGCATCGTAGGCCTCAGTGTCGGGCACGAAGGCGATGAGCTCGCTCATGCGGCGGGCCAGTTCCTCGCGTAGCATGGCCAGCAGACGGGCTGGGGTGACCTCACCCTCGTGCTGGCGCACGAACTCGGTGACGTTGATGGGCTTGCCGTAGGTAACTACCACGTCGGATCGGTAGCGGAAGTAGCGGCTGTACTCTATACCGGTGGGCACGATGTATACGGGTTTCTCATGGCCAAACTGCTTGTTGGCCTCAAGGGCGATGTGGAAGATGCCTTTGCTCAGTCCCATGAGCGAGTGCTTGGGGCGGTGTGTGGCCTCGGGAAAGAGAGCCAGCGGATAGCGGTGGCGGAGCACATCGACGCACTTGCGTATGATTTCCTCGTTCTGCTTCACGGCAGCATAGCCATCGCGGATGCGGTAGATAGGCAGCATCTTGAGGAAGGTGAACACCTTCTGCAGGAGGGGGCGGCGGAAGATGTCGGCACGTGTCATGAAGACGGTGGCGCGATTCATCGAGCGGAGTATCACCAAGGGGTCGAGCAACGCATTGGTGTGGTTGCTACCGATGATGACGGCCCCGTCTCTGGGCAGGTTTTCCTTGCCTCGCACGACAAGGCGGCGCATCGATAGGCTGATGATAGGGTTTACCCACAGGCTGCGCAGAAGCGCATATCCGAAGTTTTTATTATAGACTTGCACGGGATTTCAATTAGGAATTAGGAGTTAGGAATTACCATCCGGATGGATACGGCTCGGAGCCTCAACTCCTAATTCCTAACTCCTAATTAGTTTTTACTCTTTCCACTTATACTTATCGCGGAGGCGGAAGATGCCCGCGACAGTGAGGCCTGCAATGATATGCCAGATGCCCCACCATGCGGTAATGATGAGCATGCCGCCATTCTGCAGTTCGGGCGGGAAGATGTTGGGGTTGAACAGGAGGATGAGTCCGAGGCCTGAGTTCTGGATACCCATCTCGATGGTGATGGCGCGGCGGTCGGGGCGCGGCAAGCCTGAGAGTTCACCGAGCCAATAGCCGGTAAAGAGTATCAAACCGTTGTGGATGAACACGATAAGGACAACCCACTTGAGGTACTTCACGAAGATGTCAAAGTTGTTCCAAAACGAAATAAGCACCATAGCGAGGAACACCACGATGGAGAGGTACTGCAAGGGCTTGTTGAGCGCCTTGGCCACCTTCGGGGCATAGTGTGTGGTGAGGACGCCCAATGCCAAGGGCACGCCGAGCAGAATGAACACCGTGACAAAGATGTCCCAGATAGGGATGGTGAGCGTCTGCAATGCATCGGCCGCATGGCGATTGAGGTAGCGCACATAGAGGCTGCCCCAGATGGCAAAGTTGGCCGGTGTGGTGACGATGGCCGCCGTAGTGGTCACGGCCGACATCGATACCGAGAGCTCGCGGTTACCTCTTGAGATGGAGGTGATGAAGTTAGACACGTTGCCTCCCGGACAAGAGCCCACCAGAATCATACCCATAGCCACCATCGGGGTGATATGCTTGTGGAAGATGATAATCAAGAGGAATGTGATTGCGGGAATCAGTATCCATTGACCAATAAGGCCCACGAGGATTGACTTGGGTTCGCGGAATACCTTGGCAAAGGTGCCCGGCTTGATGCCGAGGGCTACGCCGTACATGACGACGGCCAAAGCGATGTTCAACAAATCCATACCGGATTTGCTGAAGTTGATCTTTACGGGGTCGAGGTTTAGTAGTTGTTCGTACATAAGGAAGAGGCCTCCCCTACCCCCTCCTAAGGAGGGAAACTCCAGTCCTCAGGAAGGTGGGAATAGGCATATCTAAAATGTTTGTACTATGTAAAATAATCTCAACGATGTCTGTAAGCCCCCTCCTTGAGAGTTAAGGGTTGGGGAAGGTTCCTTTTACAGCAAATTCATCGTATCAGTAGCGATCATCAGCTCCTCGTCGGTGGGGATGACTACCACTTTCACTTTTGAGTCTGGTGTAGAGATTACAGCCTCCTGGCCACGCAAACCCTTGTTCTTCTGAACGTCGAGTTCTACGCCCATAAATTCGAGACCACGGCATACGGCCTCGCGGGTGTTGTCCTGGTTCTCGCCTACACCACCGGTGAAGAGGATAACGTCGACACCCCCCATAGCTGCAGCGTACGAACCGATGTACTTACGGATGCGGTACTCATACATATTGAGTGCGAGAGTAGCGCGGGGGTTGCCTGCATCTACGGCAGCACAGATCTCGCGCATGTCAGAAGACACGCCAGAGATACCCTGAACGCCTGATTTCTTGTTCAGGAGGTTAGAGATGCCTGTAGCGTCCAAGCCCTCCTTTTCCATAATGAAGGTCACGGCACCACCGTCGATATCGCCGCTGCGGGTACCCATCATGAGGCCTTCGAGCGGAGTAAGACCCATGCTGGTGTCTACACACTTGCCATCCACTACGGCCGAGATAGACGCACCATTACCGATGTGGCAAGTGATAATCTTAGTGCCTTCGGGCTTGATGCCGAGGAACTCACATACGCGCTGTGACACGTAGCGGTGTGAAGTTCCATGGAAGCCATAGCGACGAACGCCATACTTCTCGTACAGCTCGTAGGGAACGGCATACATATAGGCATAGTCGGGCATAGTCTGATGGAAAGCTGTGTCGAACACGCCCACCTGAGGAATCTCGGGAAGCAGTGCGGTGATAGCGTTCACACCCTTGAGGTTGGCGGGGTTGTGCAGAGGAGCCAAGTCATTGCAAGCCTCAAAAGCTGCCAACACCTCCTCATTAAGGAGTACCGACTGGCTGAACTTCTCACCACCGTGTACCATACGGTGACCTACTGCATCAAGCTCGTCGAGCGATTTCAATGCGCCATACTCAGCACCTGTGAGTGTCTGCAGGATAAACTCCACACCAGCGGTGTGCTCCTGGATGTCTTTTTCGAGTACCACCTTCTCGCCATTGGGCAAGGTCAACTTAAGGAATGAGCCTGGAAGGCCGATTTTCTCGATACCGCCCTGTGCGAGTACCGATTGGGTGTCCATCTCGAAGAGTTTATACTTGATGGATGAACTACCGCAATTTAATACGAGGATTTTCATAAAATTGGAGCCTCCCCAACCCCTCCCAAGGAGGGGCTTCCCGTCATCGCGGAAGGGGTTGAGGAGGATTATTTGTTTGTTAATACTTTGATATTCTTTTTATTTCAGTACTGTCCGAGTCACCCATCCTTGGGCCGATGTGGAAGGAGCATCGATTGCGACGACTGCCGATTTATCGGCACCAAGGAGTGCAGCGGAGCAGCTTTTATTGGGGAAAGCCGTTCTTACTTTGCTGCCTGTGCCTGACAAGCGGTGATGGCCACCATGTTATATACGTCATCGATAGAGCAACCACGTGAGAGGTCGTTCACGGGACGCGCGATACCCTGCAGAATGGGACCGATAGCCTCGGCACCGCCCAAGCGCTGTACGAGCTTATAGGCAATGTTGCCTACCTCGAGTGTGGGGAATACGAGTACGTTAGCCTTGCCGGCAATCTCAGAACCGGGAGCTTTGCTGGCACCTACAGAGGGGACGAGAGCGGCATCGGCCTGCAACTCACCGTCAATCTTAAGGTCGGGAGCCAATTCCTTGGCCAAGCGCAGAGCCTCAGTAACCTTGTCTACACACTCATGTTTGGCCGAGCCCTTGGTCGAGAAGCTCAGCATAGCCACGCGGGGATCTCCGATACCTGCTACGGCGCGAGCGGTATCGGCACAGCATACGGCAATCTGAGAGAGCTGGGCAGCATCGGGTACGGGAGTCACGGCACAGTCACCCATGATGAGCACACCATTCTCACCATACTGCGGGGTCTGGGTAATCATTACGAAAGCGCCTGATACACAGCTGATACCCGGAGCAGTCTTGATAATCTGCAAAGCTGGACGCAATACGTTACCGGTAGTATTCTGTGCACCAGCGAGCTGACCGTCGGCATCGCCAGCCTTGATGATTAGGCATCCGAGATAGAGCGGATTGGTCACCAGCTTCTGAGCCTCCTCAGGTGTCATGCCCTTCTTCTTGCGCAGTTCGTAGAGCAGGTTGGCATACTCCTCCTTCTTCGGATGATTCTCGGGATCGATGATGGTGGCCTTGTCCAGATGGGTGAGTCCCCATTGGGCTGCAAGCCCCTTAATCTCTTCCGGGTTACCGATAATAATCAGGTCGGCTACCTCATCGGCAAGAAGGCGGTCGGCGGCTTTCAGTGTACGTTCCTCGGTTCCTTCGGGGAGTACGATGCGCTGCTTGTTACTCTTGGCACGCGCAATAATCTGACTTAACAAATCCATAGTACCTTATTTATTAAAATTGTGTATAACATCTAAAGTTTTGCAAAGGTACGAATAAACGAGCGAAAACAAAATAAAGCTTGTTTTAATTTTTCACATAGCGAGTGTAAGTATATTCACAATCATCGTAAATGTATGGCTTTTTATTAAATCAGGTATAATCACAGTCGAGTGACAAGAAAGAAAATAAGATTAAATAAATTTGCGTTTTCTCTTGGCTTGCACTAAATTTGCACTTTAATACGGCAATATTGTCAGTGGCTGTGACAAAAAAGCGACACTGCCATGCAAATTACTCATTGGCATCATTGTTGTGATAAAATAGCATAGATGAATAATAAAAATAATAATATATGGGATTTAATGAACTAATAGGAAAGTTGTTCGGTAACAAGAACACGCGCGACATGCGTGAAATACAACCGTGGGTGGAGAAAGTGAAGGCTGCCTACCCCGCGATAGAGAAACTGAACAACGATGAGCTGCGTGCCAAGACGCAGGAGCTGAAAGAACGCATCAAGCAGTCGGCCACTGAGGAGAATGCCAAGATTGCCGAACTGAAAGCGAAGGTAGAAGAGACCGAAATAGAGGAGCGCGAGCAGCTCTTCAACGAGATAGACAAATTAGAGACTGCTGTGCTGGACAAGTACGAAGTGGTGCTCGACGAGATTCTGCCCGAAACATTCGCCATCGTGAAGGAGACCGCACGCCGCTTCACCGAAAACGAGGAGGTGGTGGTGACGGCAACCGACATGGATCGTACGCTGGCTGCCACAAAGGATTTCGTGCGCATCGAGGACGACAAGGCTATCTACACCAACCATTGGGAAGCTGGCGGCAACGACACCGTGTGGAATATGATACACTACGATGTACAGCTCTTCGGTGGTGTGGTACTGCACAAGGGTAAGATTGCCGAGATGGCAACAGGTGAGGGTAAGACCCTCGTGGCTACACTGCCCGTATTCCTCAATGCATTGACAGGTAACGGTGTACACGTGGTGACTGTGAATGACTACCTCGCCAAGCGTGACTCGGAATGGATGGGGCCGCTCTATATGTTCCACGGGCTTTCGGTCGACTGTATCGACAAGCACCAGCCCAACTCGGAGGCTCGCCGTCAGGCTTACCTCGCCGATATTACCTTCGGTACGAACAATGAGTTTGGCTTCGACTACCTGCGCGACAACATGGCTTCTTCGCCTGCCGACCTCGTACAGCGCCGTCACAACTACGCCATCGTTGACGAGGTGGACTCGGTATTGATTGACGATGCCCGTACCCCGCTCATCATCTCAGGCCCTGTCCCCAAGAAGGGTGACCAACTGTTCGAGGAGTTGCGTCCTCTCGTGGAGCGTCTCGTGGAGGCACAGAAGCGCCTCGCTACCCAGCTCCTTGCCGAGGCCAAGCGCCTTATCCCCTCAGAGAAACAGGAAGAAGTGGAAGCAGGTTTCCTCGCCCTCTTCCGCAGCCATAAGGCACTGCCCAAGAACAAGCCTCTCATCAAGTTCCTCAGCGAACCGGGTATCAAGACCGGTATGCTCAAGACCGAGGCTATCTACATGGAACAGAACAACCGCCGCATGCCCGAAGCCGTAGAGCCACTCTACTTTGTCATCGACGAGAAGATGAACAGCGTAGACCTCACCGACAAGGGTATCGAGCTCATCACCGGCAACGCTGCCGACCCCACACTCTTCGTGCTCCCCGACATCGCTTCGGAGATGGCCGCCATCGAGAACAGTGGTTTGGAGGGCGACGAACTGCTGATGAAAAAGGATGAACTCTTCACCAACTATGCCGTGAAGAGCGAACGCGTACATACCATCAACCAGCTGCTCAAGGCCTACACCATGTTCGAAAAGAACACTGAGTACATCGTGACCGAACAGGGCGAGGTGAAGATTGTAGACGAGCAGACAGGCCGTATAATGGAGGGTCGCCGTTATAGCGACGGCTTGCACCAAGCCATCGAGGCCAAGGAGCGTGTGAAGGTAGAGGCTGCCACGCAGACCTTCGCCACCATCACCCTGCAGAACTACTTCCGCATGTACCACAAGCTGTCGGGTATGACCGGTACGGCCGAAACCGAGGCCGGCGAGTTGTGGGACATCTACAAACTCGACGTGGTGGTAATCCCCACCAACCGTCCCATTGCACGTAACGACATGAACGACCGCATCTACAAGACCCAGCGCGAGAAGTACAATGCCGTGATTGAAGAGGTGGATAAAATGGTGGCCGAGGGACGTCCCGTACTCGTAGGTACCACATCGGTAGAGATCAGCGAGCTCTTGAGCCGCATGCTCACCATGCGCAAGATACCTCACCAGGTATTGAACGCCAAGCTGCATCAGAAAGAGGCCGATATCGTAGCCAAGGCAGGACAGAGTGCCATGGGTACGGTTCACGTCGCTACTGACGGACGAGGCTTCAGCGAGAGGAATGCTGCCATAAATTACCAGACACGCATAGAGGTAGAAGCAGCCCAGAAGGAGAAACGTGAGATTCGTGAAGCTACCGGACTTCTCAAAGTAGAAGAGCGTATGCTGGGTACTGTAACTATCGCCACCAATATGGCGGGTCGTGGTACCGACATCAAGCTCTCTGACGAAGTGAAAGCTGCCGGTGGTTTGGCCATCATCGGTACCGAACGTCATGAGAGCCGCCGTGTTGACCGCCAGTTGCGCGGACGTGCAGGCCGTCAGGGTGACCCGGGTTCGTCTGTATTCTTCGTGTCATTGGAAGATAACCTCATGCGACTCTTCGCTGCCGACCGCATCTCCAGCGTGATGGACAAGCTCGGTTTCGAGGAGGGCGAGATGCTTGAGCACAAGATGATATCCAAGAGCATCGAGAACGCGCAGAAGAAGGTCGAGGAGAACCACTTCGGCACACGTAAGCACCTGCTCGAGTATGATGACGTGATGAACAAGCAGCGTACGGTCATCTACACCAAACGTCGCCACGCCCTCATGGGCGAGCGCATCGGCATGGACCTTGCTAACATGATTTGGGACCGCTGCGAGAGCATCATCGAGAACAACGACTACGAAGGCATCCGTCTGGAACTCTTCCGTGTGATGGCACTCGAATGCCCCTTCACCGAGGAGGACTTCCGCAACAAGAAGACACCCGAGCTGGCCGAGCAGGCTTTCAATGCCGCTATGACCAACTTCAAAGGCAAGATGGATCGCTTGGCACAGATTGCCAACCCTGTCATCAAGCAGGTGTACGAGAACGAAGGCATGCGCTACGAAAATATCCTCGTCCCCATCACCGACGGCAAGCGCCTGTATCAGATTCCCGTCAACCTCAAGGCCGCCTACGAGAGTGAGTGCAAGGAGGTAGTCAAGAGTTTCGAAAAGGCCATCATGCTCCACGTCATCGACGATGCATGGAAGGAGAACCTGCGCGAACTCGACGAGCTGAAGCACTCTGTGCGCAACGCCAGCTACGAACAGAAAGACCCGCTGCTGATTTATAAGTTAGAGTCGGTAAACCTCTTCGACGCGATGGTCAATAAAATCAACGACAAGACACTCTCTATCCTCATGCGCGGACAGATTCCTATGCGCGAACCCGAGCAAGTGCGCGAAGCACCTATCGAGACTCGCGCACAACGTCGCCAGCAGCAGTATCAGGAGAACCGCACCGAGCTGGGCGACCGCAACCAGCAGGCGGCAGCACAGCACGACACCCGCACCCAACGTCGCGAGCCCGTACGTGCCGAGCATACCGTAGGACGTAACGACCCCTGTCCGTGCGGTAGCGGCAAGAAGTTCAAGAACTGCCACGGGAAGAACTTATAAAACGAGTTGAAAGATAGAAGATGAAAGTTGAAAGTCGCTTACAAGATAGGAATAAGAAGATGAGAGTTGCTTCTAAACTTTCATCTTTCATCTTCCATCTTTCAACTTGCCTCCTCCTCACCTCCTGCTCCGAGGTGCTCTACCTCTCCGTGGAGCAGATGATACCACCCGAGATAATGCCCAAGTACGGAGCGGGCAGTGTGGGGGTGGTCAACAACTTCAGCGCAAACAACGTCATTGTCATCAACGAGGATGCCCTCATCTATCCCTGCAATGCCGACTCGGTAAAGGAGCATATAGCCCTCAGCTTTGCCGATGCCGGCATGCTTGACAGAGTAGTAGTGCTCGACTCGCTTCTGTATCATCCCGACAGTGTGGCTCCCCACATCCTCACACAGGAAAAGGTCAATGCCCTCTGTGAAAGGTTAGAGGTGGATATGCTCTATTCCATCGATTACGCCTGCGTCACCATCAATCGCGCACCACGCACTATCGGCCGCCCCATGAATGCCTACCTCTGTTCGCGCATCTATACCCCCGACAAAGACACCATATCAGGCACAGCCACCATTGACAAGAAAATCGTGGATTCTTGGGCCTACGACACGGCGCAGGTGCATGAATATATGCCCCTGGTTCCTCATTTATTGGCCGAGACAGCCATAGAGGCCTATTTCCCGAAATGGAAGGAGCGCGAGCGCGTGTTCTATTTCGACCGCCTCAACTATGCCTTGCGCGAAGCCAAGGTGTACGTAGGTGAAGGTAACTGGGATGCTGCTGCCGAACAGTGGCGTTCACTATCCACCAGCAAGAGCCGCAACCAACGCTATATGGCCGCCTACAACATGGCGCTCTATTACGAGATGACCGACAGCATAGACGAAGCCATAGCCCAACTCGAACAGGCCAAGTCACTGGCTGTCATGGCCGACAAGCAAGGCAACTCCATACAACTCATCGACACTGCTCTCGCGGACAAATACCGCGAAGTGCTCATCAACCGTAAAAAAGAGATAGCTCGCCTCGAAGCGTATATCCGCGAATAGAGTCTTCTCGACGTATCTACACCTATAGCTTTATTGCAGCCGCTCAGCATAAAAATCATGCATTTCCTTTTTTTCGCTCGCTGAGATTTGGCATTTCGTTTGGTTTGCACTAAATTTGCCTTATTAAAGCAATACCTTACACTCCATGAGCGAAGAAGATTTCAACAAGGCCGACGAGGCGGAAAATGCCGAAGAACTTACCGAAGGTGTCGAAGCCGGACACAGCGAGGGTAATTACCACCCCGTGAAAGACAAGGGAGATGACGACACCGTGAAGTACCAGCTCTCGGGAATGTACCAGAACTGGTTTCTCGACTATGCCTCCTACGTTATCCTTGAGCGTGCCGTACCCCATATCAACGACGGATTCAAGCCTGTGCAACGACGCATCCTGCACTCGATGAAGCGCCTCGATGACGGACGCTACAACAAGGTAGCCAACATCGTGGGTCATACGATGCAGTTCCACCCCCACGGCGATGCCTCCATCGGTGATGCACTCGTGCAGTTGGGACAGAAGGACCTGCTCATCGACTGTCAGGGAAACTGGGGCAATATCCTTACGGGCGACTCAGCTGCCGCACCACGTTACATCGAGGCACGCTTGTCGAAGTTTGCCCTCGAAGTGGTGTTCAACCCCAAGACCACGGAGTGGAAGCTCTCCTATGACGGCCGCAACAAAGAGCCTATCACCCTGCCGGTGAAGTATCCTTTGCTACTGGCTCAGGGTGTCGAGGGTATTGCCGTAGGCCTGTCATCAAAGATTCTTCCTCACAACTTCAATGAGCTGTGCGATGCTGCCATCAGCTACCTCAAGGGGGAGGAGTTTGCGCTCTACCCCGACTTCCAGACGGGCGGCTTCATCGACGTGGCCCGCTACAACGACGGCGAGCGTGGCGGTGCAGTGCGCGTACGTGCCCGCATCAACAAGTTAGACAACAAGACATTAGCCATCACCGAGATACCCTACGGAAAGACCACGTCGACCCTCATCGAATCCATACTCAAGGCCGCCGAGAAGGGCAAGATCAAGATACGCAAGGTCGATGACAACACGGCTGCCGAGGTAGAGATTCTCGTACATCTGGCTCCGGGCGTGTCATCGGACAAGACCCTCGACGCACTATATGCCTTCACCGATTGCGAGATAAGCATCTCGCCCAACTGTTGCGTCATCGACGACAACAAGCCCCACTTCCTCGGCGTGAGCCACGTATTGCGCAAGTCGGTGGACAACACGCTCAGCCTTCTCCGTCAGGAATTAGAGATACGCAAGGGCGAGCTCCTTGAGCAACTGCACTTCGCCTCCTTGGAGCGAATCTTCATCGAGGAGCGCATATATAAGGACAAGAAGTTCGAGCAAGCCCCCACGATGGATGCCGCCTGCGAACACATCGACGAGCGCCTGACACCCTACTACCCCACCTTCGTGCGTGAGGTCACCAAGGACGACATCCTCAAGCTGATGGAAATCAAGATGGCCCGCATCCTCAAGTTCAACAAGGACAAGGCTGACGAGCTCATTGCCCGTACCCGTGCCGAGATTGAGGAGATCGACAAGGAACTCTCCGACATGGTAGGCGTTACCATCCGCTGGTTCACCATGCTCAAGACCAAGTACGGTGCCGCCTTCCCCCGCAAGACCGAGTTGCGCAACTTCGAGAATATCGAGGCAGCCAAGGTCATCGAGGCCAACGAGAAACTCTACATCAACCGTGAAGAGGGCTTCATCGGCACCTCGCTCAAGAAGGACGAGTTCGTCTCCAACTGCTCGTCCATCGACGACGTCATCCTCTTCTACAAGGACGGACGCTACAAGATCGTGCGCGTGGCCGAGAAGATGTTCGTCGGGCCAGGCGTACTGCACGTGGGCATCTACAAGAAGAACGACAAGCGCACCATATATAACGTAGTGTACCGCGACGGACGTGGCGGTCCCCACTACATCAAGCGCTTTGCCGTCACCGGCACCAACCGCGACCGCGAGTACAACCTCACCCAAGGCAAGCCCGGCTCACGCATCGCCTACTTCACCGCCAACCCCAATGGCGAGGCCGAGGTCATCAAGGTACAGCTCAAGCCCGTACCCAACCTGCGCAAGACCGTCATCGAGAAGGACTTCAGCGAGATTGGTATCAAGGGGCGCGCCTCGATGGGCAACCTGCTCACCCGCCTCGAGGTGCAGCGCATCGGGCTCAAGTCACACGGAGCCTCCACGCTCGGTGGCCGAAAGGTATGGTTCGACCGCGACATCCTGCGCCTCGACTTCGACGGACACGGCGAATACCTGGGCGAGTTCCACAGCGACGACCGCATCCTCGTGGTACTCAAGAGCGGCGAGTTCTACCTCACCGACTTCGATGCCAACAACCACTACGAGCCCGACATCCTCTGCATCGAGAAGTACAACCCCGATAAGGTATGGACAGCCATCGTAAAGAACGCCTCGCAGAAGGGCTTCTACTACATCAAGCGCTTCACGATGGAGGCCACGGCTAAGAAGAACACCTTCGTTGACGAGCACAAGGACAGCAGCCTCGCCCTACTCACCTGCGAGATGTATCCGCTCATCCAGGTCAACTTCGGTGGGGGCGACAGCTTCCGCGAACCGCTCGTCATCGATGCCGAGGAGTTTGCCCTCATCAAGGGATTCAAGGCCATAGGCAAGCGCGTCACCAACTTCGAGGTCGCCGCCATCGAGGAACTGGAGTCCACTCGCCGTCCCGAGCCCGAAGCCACCGAGCAGCCCGAAGAGCCGGAGACAACCGTTGAGGAGACAGACATCCCCGAGGAGACAGCAAGCGAGCAGCTCAACCTGTTCACGGAGGAGTAATCACATATATTCGAATAAAAACGGGAAGCAGGGAACTCGCGTGGTTCCCTGCTTTCGTCTGTGTCTTATGCGAGAGATTACGGGGCATGTTATGAAACTTCTTTTTCCCATTCTCCACTTATTTGTTTTTATTGGTGTCCGATAAAAAGTTTATTCCGGCGAATGATGATAGTCGCAAGGTGTCCGAAACTTGACATGCAACATGGGAGGGAACTACTGCCTGGAGATGCTTTTTCTATACTTTTGTAAAATATATATAATAAGAGAGGAGCGATGACTCGCTCCTCTCCTTATAGCTTTCCAGTTTCGCTAAGCGCTATGCGGTAGCCAGTTCCACCACCTTGTTCACGGCATTGATGATGCCTTCGGGGTTCTTACCACCCGCGGTAGCGAAGTGTGCCTGTCCGCCGCCACCACCCTGGATGAGCTTGGCAGCCTCGCGCACGAGCTGTCCGGCATTGATACCCTTGGCGGTGAGGTCCTCGCTCACCGACACGGTAAGCATGGGACGGCCTGCATCAATGCTGCCCACCACCACGAGAAGGTTCTCGGAAGTCTCGCCACGGAGTTGGAACACGATGTTCTTCACCACCTCGGCAGGGAACATGGGGGCTACACCGCTGATGACGTTGATGCCGTTCACGCACTCCATCTTCTCGGAGAGGTGTGCCTTGAGCGTAGCGGCCTTCTCCTTCATGAACTCCTCGATCTTCTTCTTCAAGTCATCGTGCTCGCCGATGAACTTGACGAGGGTAGCCTTGATGTCGGGTGCGCCATGGAAGAGCTGTCGTATCTCGGCAAGCGAGTCCTGCATGTGGTCGAGCATCTCCTCTACCTTGGCACCTGTAACGGCTTCTATACGGCGTACGCCGGCAGCAATGCTGCTCTCGCTGATGATCTTGACCATACCAATCTTGCCGGTAGCACTCACGTGGGTACCACCACAGAACTCGATGGAGTTGCCAAACTGCACCACTCGCACGAGGTCGCCATACTTCTCGCCGAAGAGGGCGATGGCACCCAGCTCGCGAGCCTTCTCGATGGGGAGGTTGCGGTACTCGGTGAGCTCTACGTTGGCGCGTATCTTGGCGTTCACGAGATGCTCTACCTGGCGCAACTCCTCGTCGGTAACCTTCTGGAAGTGTGAGAAGTCGAAGCGCAAGGAGTCGGGGGTAACCAACGAACCCTTCTGCTCCACGTGGGTACCCAGTACTTCGCGCAGCGCCTCGTCGATGAGGTGTGTACACGAGTGGTTGGCGGCACAGGCGGCACGCTTTTCGGTATCTACGCAAGCCATGAACTCGGCCTCGGGATGCTGGGGCAGCTTGGCAGCGATGTGCACAGAGAGCCCGTTCTCCTTCTTGGTATCGATGATGTCGATGGTTTCGTACTCGCTCACGATGGCACCGGTATCGCCAACCTGACCACCGCTCTCGGCGTAGAAGGGAGTCTTGTCGAGCACAATCTGATAGAGCTCCTGCTTCTTCTGCGTCACCTTACGGTAGCGCAAGATGCGGGCATCGTGTTCGGTGTAGTCGTAGCCTACAAACTCGCTCTCGCCCTCGGCCAGTACTACCCAGTCGCCCAGGTCCACGGCGGCAGCGTTGCGGGCGCGCGCCTTCTGCTTGTCCATCTCGGCGGTAAACTCGGCGAGGTTGACGGTCATGTCGTTCTCGCGGAGGATGAGTTCGGTGAGGTCGAGCGGGAATCCGTAGGTATCGTACAGCGTGAAGGCATCGACACCGCTGATCTCCTTCTTGCCGACAGTGCGGGCATCGGCAATCACCTTGTCGAGCAGGCGGATACCCGTCTCGAGCGTGCGGAGGAATGATTCCTCCTCCTCCTTGATAACCTTCTCGATGAGTGTCTGCTGTGTCTTCAGCTCGGGGTATGCATCGCCCATGCTCTCGATGAGTACGGGGAGCAGGCGGTACATGAAGGCCTGCTTCTGCCCGAGGAAGGTGTAGGCATAACGTACGGCACGGCGCAGGATGCGGCGGATAACGTAGCCTGCCTTGGCATTCGAAGGCAACTGTCCATCAGTGATAGAGAAGGCGATGGTGCGGATGTGGTCGGCAATGACGCGCATGGCCACATCGTTCTTGGCATCGTCGCCATACACCTTGCCCGACATGGCTGCTATCACCTTGATGATGGGTTGGAACACGTCGGTGTCGTAGTTCGATGTCTTACCCTGCAAGGCCATGCAGAGACGCTCAAATCCCATACCGGTATCGATAACCTTGGCGGGGAGGCCTTCGAGACTGCCGTCGGCCTTGCGGTTATATTGCATGAAAACGAGGTTCCATATCTCGATCACCTGAGGGTGGTCGTGGTTCACCAGCTGCACACCGGGAACAGCGGCCTTCTCCTCTTCAGAGCGAAGGTCAATATGGATCTCCGAACAGGGGCCGCAGGGACCCGTATCGCCCATCTCCCAGAAGTTGTCCTTCTTGTTGCCGTTGATGATGTGATCCTTGGGCAGATGGCGCTCCCAGATGGCTGCTGCCTCATCGTCGCGACCCAGGCCCTCCTCCTTGCTGCCCTCGAAGACGGTGGCATAGAGGTTCTTGGGGTCGAGCTTGAGCACATCCACGAGATACTCCCATGCCCAGTCGATGGCCTCCTGCTTGAAATAGTCGCCAAACGACCAGTTGCCCAACATCTCGAACATGGTATGGTGATAGGTATCGTGGCCAACCTCCTCGAGGTCGTTGTGCTTACCGCTCACACGGAGACACTTCTGCGAGTCGGCCACACGCTTATACTTGGCTGCGGCATTGCCCAGAATGATGTCCTTGAACTGGTTCATGCCGGCGTTGGTAAACATCAGTGTGGGGTCGTCCTTGACCACCATCGGAGCCGAGGGGACAATCTGGTGCCCCTTGGTCTCGAAAAAGGATTTGAATGATTCTCTGATTTCCTTTGCTGTCAACATAGCTGTTTAATATCTAATTATTTTTAATATTCTACGAAATAGTTTGCAAAGATACGCACCTTTTCGTACTTTTGCCCTAAATATTGCGTAAAATTTTCAGTTTGATTGCCATAAAAGTGCAATCGACAGGCTAAACCCGCCCATGCGTAACGTATATTATAAATATAACGAGAAAACCAAGATGTATGACCGCGTATATCCCAATATGCGCAGTCGGCTGTTGACCTACTTGCGCAACATCTTCTTCTGGGCACTGTTGGGCGTAGGGGGCTATTTCATGGCACTGCTCATTTTAGGAACTCCTGAAGATGCCGAAGACCTGCGCGAAGAGAACGCCCGCCTGCAGACCCAGTACGAAGTACTTTCGCAACGCTTGGACGAGGCCATGGAGGTGATGGAAGACATCCGCCAACGCGACGACAACCTTTACCGTGTGATGTTTATGGCCGACCCTGTATCGGAAGACGTGCGCAATGCCACCTACACCGGCACCAACCGCTACGAGGAGTTGGAGGATCTTGACAATGCGGCACTGGTGATGGCTACCACGCAGAAGACAGACATGCTGGCGAGAAAGCTCTACATACAGTCGAAGTCGTTCGACGAGATTGTGGATTTCTACAAGAATCACGAGGACATGTTGCGTCACCTGCCAGCCATACAGCCCGTATCAAACAAGGACCTCAAGCGCACCGCCTCGGGATTCGGCTACCGCATACACCCCATCTATCAGACGCGCATCTTCCACGACGGCATGGACTTCTCTTGCGACATAGGCACCCCCGTGTATGCTACAGCCGACGGAGTGGTCAAGAACGCCCGCTGGGAACGAGGATACGGATACATAGTCACCATAGATCACGGATACGGATACGAGACACGCTATGCACACCTGAAGAGCTTCAACGTAAAACGCGGACAAAAGGTGGTACGCGGCGAAACCATCGCCCTCTCTGGCAACACAGGACGCTCTTCGGGTCCTCACGTACACTACGAGGTACTGCAGCGTGGCCGCCCGGTAAATCCGGCCAACTACTACTTCATGGACCTCGATGCCGACCAGTATGACGAAATGATACGCATGGCCAACAACCACGGCAAGGTGATGGATTAACCTATGGGAAAAGATCTGAAACTATATTATAGCATCCGTGAGGTAGCCGCCGAAATCGGCGTTGCCGAGTCTACCCTCCGTTTCTGGGAGAAGGAGATTCCGAGCCTCCATCCCAAGAAGACAGCTGGCGGTGCACGCCAGTACACAAAAGAAGACATCGAGCTCATCCGCCTCATCCACCACCTTGTCAAAGAACAGGGGCTGACGGTCAAGGCCGCCCGCAACAGGCTCAAGACGAGCAAGCGCCAGGTGGTGGACCATCAGGACATCGTGCAACGCCTCAAGGATGTGCGTACCGAGCTGATGGAGATAAAGGACAAGTTAGATGAGCTGATGCAGGAAGACTCCTGGAGCCTTTGACAAGACAAACGCCGGGCAAAAGCTACAACCGTCTCAGCGCCTCCTTGATGGCAGCCTCCACCGTCACCGATGGCTGCTCCTTCACAATCGCCTTGACCACCTTCTGCGAAGCCGCGGCAGTGTAGCCCAACATGGTGAGTGCCGCCACTGCACTGTCAAGCACCTCACTGTGCGTGTCGGCAAAGAGCATGCTGCCAGCAGCCGTATCGCCCGGCATATCGCCTCCCACAGCAGCAATCTTGTCCTTAAGCTCCACGATGATGCGCTGGGCAGTCTTTCCACCTATGCCCTTCACCATCTTCAACAACTTGTCATTGCCCGAGGCGATAACCTCGCACAGTTCATTGGGATTGAGGGCCGACAGGATGGTGCGTGCCGTATTGCCTCCGATACCCGAAACCGATATGAGCAACAGGAAGAGTTCGCGCTCGCGCTTGTCGGCAAACCCGTAAAGCACATAGGCATCTTCGCGGATGGCTTCGTGCACGTAGAGCTTCACCTGAGGACGGTTCTGTATCGCCGTATAGGTATTGAGCGATATGTTGGCAAGGTATCCCACACCATGGCATTCGATGGTGGCGGTGGTGGGAGTAAGCTCGGTAAGGTCTCCTTTGAGGTATTCGATCATAATTGTATAGGATGATGAGGTGAACTTGACTACAACAAAGGGTCGGAAGATGGCTTCCGACCCTATACTATTGTTGTGATAAGGTGTCTCTTAGAGTTTTGCGATGTGTGCGCAGAGCTTTGACTTCAAGTTTGCAGCCTTGTTCTTGTGGATGTTGTTAGTCTTAGCGAGCTTGTCCAACATCTTCTGAACAGCGGGATACATAGCCTGAGCTTCAGCCTTATCAGTGGTTGCGCGGAGCTTACGAACTGCGTTACGCATAGTCTTAGCATAATATCTGTTGCGCAATCTTCTGGTTTCAGTCTGTCTGATTCTCTTCAGCGATGATTTGTGGTTTGCCATTTCTAATCTTCAATTTTTAATTTAACTTTTGTAGCGCTACGGGGAGTCGAACCCCGCTTTAGAGAATGAAAATCTCTCGTCCTAGCCGATAGACGATAGCGCCATCCTTGCGTGTTGTCCCCGCGTCAACGGGGCTTGTTGTTCGAAAGCGGTTGCAAAGGTAGCCACTTTTTTTGAATCTACAAACGATTTGCACTTTTTTTTTGTTCAATGGCTCTTTTTTTGTAGCTTTGCGGTATCTTTAACGGAGTGTTCTTATGTATATTGACGACAAAGGCCTCGTTTTGCGCACGGTAAAGTACGATGACAAGTCGTTCATTGCCCACCTGTTCACCGCCTCGCGCGGGCACGTGGCCTTTATGGTCAACGGCTCGCGTGGCAAGCGTTCGGGCACCAGCGCACGCCTGTTCCAGCCTCTGTCGTTCCTCTCCTTCCAGTGGGATGCCAAGCCCACCGTCACACTCCACCGAATGAAAGAGGCCCGTCTCCTCTTCACGCAACAAGACATCCCCTACCACCCAATCAAACGCAGCATTGCCATGCTGCTCGCCGAGTTCATGGTCCATACCTTGACCGGCGAGGCAGAGAACACCCACCTATATATATATGTAGAGCATTCGGTACAGTGGCTCGACGTGGCTCCCGACGGATATGCCAACTTCCACCTCGTATTCCTGCTTAAACTGGCTCGCTTCTTAGGCATTGCACCCAACACCGAGGACTATGTCGAGGGCTGCAGCTTCGACCTCACACGCGGCCGCTTCACTATGACGGGCATACCCTCCGACGAGCTGCTATGCAGCACCGATGCTACCCTGCTGTGCCGTCTCAGCGATGCCAGCTACGCCACGATGGACACTATCACAATGAGCCGCCACGATCGCGCCCGCCTCATCAATCACCTTGCCCGCTACTACGCCCTACACATTCCGGCCTTCCCTGCCATCAAGTCGCTTGAGGTACTACAAGAAGTGATGGGATAAAACGACAACGACAATAACAACACAGCATCATGAAAGAGATTATCACCTTCCTGCAGGAATTGCAGCAAAACAACAATCGCGAGTGGTTTGTCGCCAACAAGCCCCGCTATACCGCACTGCAGACACGCTTCAACGCCTTTGTAGACGAGCTCATCAGTGAAATTTCCCGATTCGACGACTCCATCACCGGCCTTACCGCCAAGGACTGCACCTACCGCATCTACCGCGATGTGCGCTTCAGTGCCGACAAGAGTCCCTACAAGACACACATGGGAGCCTTCATCTGTCCCGGCGGAAAGAAATCGGGCTACTCGGGCTATTACTTTCACATAGGCACTGGCGGCGAGGGGTATCCCTACGGGCACATGCTTGCCACAGGCGACTACTGCTGCGACGCCCGCGCACTGCAGATTATCCGCGAAGACATCGTTGGTGGCGAGGGCGACTTCGATGCTATCGTACGTTCCGTAGCCCCAACCTTCACGCTTGATTATGAAGGAGCCTTGAAACGCAACCCCAAAGGTTTCGAGCACGAGACTCTGTACACCGAATATCTACGCCTGAAAGCCTACTGCCTGCTCCACACCCCCTCCACCGACTTCATGTGTGCACCCGACCTGACCCGTCGCGCCGCAGAGCTGTATCGCCAGACACAACCCTTCCTGCATTATATCAACAGAGCCATCCAATACGCCAAGGAGGAGTAAGAAGGGGAAGCCAGCTACAGCATCTCAATCATTCATCATCAGACTCATCAGCGGATTCTCTTCAGTGAGCAGACGATGGGTGAGCTGGGCGATGGTGTAGGCCTCAGCATCAGGCTCCACAGTTGCCAGACGTTCGCATCGGCCATTCTCCAAACGATAGCAGCCATTGTTCTCGGCGAGCAGCGGATCGGTGACGCTCAACGTGAGCGACAGTGCGGGATGCAGGGCTGCATAAGCGGCAAGCATAGCCGAAGCATCGATGATGCGCGCCATGCCGAAGTAGTCCCCGCTCTGCCCCGACACATCGAGCACATCCACAGCCGTGCGCCCATAATGGGCGGCAATATGGGCGATGAGCGTGTTGCGGGCAGCTTCATCGTCATACACGCACTCACGCAGCAGTGTGCCGTCGGTCTCATTGCGGCATATAGCCAGAGCCACGAGGTTAGAGCCCCGGCGGGCTGCCCACATCGTGTCGCCGGCAAGGCACATATCATCGGCCACAGCGCGGAGGTCGCTTATCGGATGCTGCACACACAGGGGACGCTCCTGCATCTTGGCACGGAGGTAGGCAAGGCAATCGCCGGGCTGATCCACCATATCGACCATGAGCGAACCGTCAACGGGCATCATGCCGTCAACCGCCACCATCTGCCACCCGAAGCGGAAGCAGGGTGTGTAGCCCGCCTTGGCGTAATAGCTGAAGAGTTCGGGGGTGGCGGGGATGAGAAAACTGAATGCGGCATTCTCTCCACGCATGGCGCGGTGGGTCTGAGCGATCAGCTCGCCCATGAGTCCACGACGACGGTAAGCCTCATCGGTACAGGCACCCGATATGTACGAGGCAGGCAGCAGGCGCCCGCCATAGGTCACAGGATAAGGAAGTTTCTGCAATGCCGACACCACACGCCCATCGCGCTCGACAACCTCGTTGCGCTCGGTGCGGTACTTCTCGCGGAAGTAGAGGTCAATGAAGGCACGCGGATCGGCAAAGGAGCACTCCCACAGACGGCGAGTCTCGAAACGCACCCGACGCTCCTCATCGGTCTCTGCAGGCTGCGCAGTGAGCGTGGCGGTCATCTTGTCGAGCAACAGGTCGGGGTGGTAAGAGAGCTTAGCCTTGCGCAGGCCCTCCAGCCCGAGATCCTCCTCGCGATTGATGTAGGTGATATCCTCGGGCAGATGACTGGCGAACTCATTATTGATGACAGCATAAGCCCCCTCATAATGAGTATCGGCCTTCTCCACACAGACATCGAAGGCATCCTTGTTGATACGCGCTCCGAAGGTGAAAGCCACCATGCGCTCCTCCACAAAGAGCGCCCCACCGAGGATATGCAACTCCTCCATATGGCTCAGCGCATAAGCCATCATGCGCTGTTCGGCCATGGCAGCACGCTGCTCGCGGCAGTCATTGGTGAGGCACCACTCCTCGGCCAGGCGCAAGCAGTCGGGCACCATCTCCGATGTCATCGGGCGGTACTCGTAGTTGGGGTACAGACGCTTGAACTTGTTGATATGGTTGCGTTTGGGCTGCAACTTCTTGCCGCTGAGCGTCACTAACTTCTCACGCAGATAAAGGTAGTCGGCCGAGTCACGGTTGGTAGCGAAGGTGAAGGCACCGGGCATGGCCTCCTCCATCACCTCCTGAGCGCAGGGGCATACACAAGCTACCCTGAGCGTATCGCCCAAGCTGCGGGCATCGGCAACGAGCAGCTGCAGCACGTGCCGCAGGTCGCCCTTGCCGAGGGGTTTCATATAGGTCATCTGTCCGTCGAGCAGAAAGCGCAGGAGCAGGAATCCGTCTACCACGGCATACTCCGTATGGTACAGAAACTGCCAGCTGCAGAGATTGGCCACATTCATGTCACAGTTCATGCACTTGCTCTCCATCGTGAAAGAACGCAGCACATCGGCATCACTTGCCGTTATAGGGCGAAAGGGGATAATCATAGTTTATATATAAATAGGTATACCGTCAAAGAAACAGTAGAGCAAAGGTAACGGTTTGTTCCGAATCCTACAATAGCGGCTTTGTATTTTATCATCAGGCAGGTAGAACCGATCTTTACAGAAGTTCACGAAAAAGCCCCATTTTTTTCGAGATTTTAAATCTTTTTCTCCTAAAAATTTGACATTCGAACATATTTCCCTACCTTTGAAGGCAGTTTTCTATTTCTAATATTTCTAATCTATAAACAATTCGTATCATGAAGAAGATTTACAAAAAAGCTGTAATGATGGCGTGTTGTGCATTGATGCCGTTTTTCGGTTATGCACAGTTAGGAGAAGATGTCACATCTCTTTTGACAGACCCAGGAATGGATGCACTCACATCTTGGACAAACAATGGTTTCAAGACAAGCAACAAAGGCAACAACTATTCGCCCATGTTCGGTGGTAACTTCATCGAACAGTGGACCGCTTCAACAGCGGAGAGTATAAAAAATCTGGCAGACATTTCCATAGAGCAGTCCTTGACCGACCTGCCCAATGGTGCTTACCTTTTCTCTGCCGCTTGTATAGCTTGCCAGCAGGGCGACGACACCCAGCCAGTAGAGGGTGTATATCTTTATGCCAATGACGCCAAGACCTCAATAGCCACCGGCAATGGCACTCCCGAGCGTTTCTACACTTTGGCAACAGTTGCTGACGGAACTTTGACCGTAGGTTTCAAGACAGAGTCCACCACTGCCAACTGGATTGCATGGGACAATGCCCAGCTCCACTACTATGCAGATGCCGATGTTGATGTAGCACAAGCCATTGCGATGATTTCGCTGCAAGAGAGCATTACTGCCGGTGAAGCCTATTCTGACACTATCAAGATGCAGGTGAGTGTATATACCACATTGAGCAACGCCATTACGGCGGCCAAGGACATCATCACCAATGGTGGCACCATCGATGCTGCCACAGCAGCAAAAGAGGCTCTGGAAGAAGCTATGGATGCAGCAGATGCGTCTATCACTGCCTATGAGAACCTCCTGGCACAGATCGGCACATCCACTGAGGTGTTCGACAAATATGCATCATCTGACGATGCCGAAGATATCATCAATGAATTGGAACAGCTACAAGGAGCATTAGACGCAGCCAATACAATGTATAACGAGGCCAATAGCGACACCGCTGCAGTAAACAGCCAGATCACCGACTTGGAGAATGCATCGGCAGCAGTTATAGTAGGAATAGAAATTTTCTTGTGCGTCGACTCCTTGAACATCATCACGACCACCTGTGAGGTAGGTACCCAATACGGATGCTTCACACAAGCATGGATGGACAAGATAAGCGCCCTGCAAGCAGAGATGGACAGTTACCTGACCATGTATCAAGAAGGAGAATTGGCTCCCAGTGAGCTGCAACTCTACATAGAAGAGGCATACGCCATCATCACCAGCTTCTGGGCATCGATGGTTACAGTGGATTTCTCATTGCCCCTCAACTCCCGCCTTTTCCCCTATTCGGCTGAAATCGCCGAGGAGGCTAATGCACACGATTTGCTCTTCATGGGTTACGATTGTCCTTGGAGCTTTGGCGAGGTGCTCTCTACGGGTATCAACTATTGGACTTTAGAGAATGCCAGCTGTGACGATTCCTATAGCGAAGATGGTAAGGGTACAGCCAATGGCGTTCTCACATGGCATGATAATGTGCCCACCGCATGGCAATATATGCGTACTGATGGTATTGTGCATTCATTGCAGAAAACTCCGTTAGCAGCAATCTTTACAGCTACAGCTGATGCCGTGTATGTCTTGCATGCTACAGTGTCATCACAAGATGAAAACCGTGTAAACAAAGGCCGCGGCGACTTGCGCAGTTATGCTTATTTCATTCAGAATGGTTCAGAGACTTTGAATCAGATTGGCGATCCCATCTCATACAATTACGGTACCGATCCTGCAGATCACTGCTTCTATGTAAACTTGAAGGCAGGTGACAAGGTCGCCATTACGTTGGCAGACTGCCGTCACAATAGCAACGGTAACCAGTTGTCTAAGATTGACACGCTCTATGTGCTTGGCAACAAGGACGAGGAGACCGGCTATAGCAAGGCCGATGCCGAGGCCAGCGGCCTGCTTTTCTTCAACCCCTACACACCTGCCGAGGATTGGAGCACCCTGCCCGCAGCTATCGAAAAGGGTAAAACGACTTTGACAGACAACAAAGAAAAGGTGGGTGAAGGCTTTGCCATGCTCGACAGCACTGCCTACGCCGCCCTCGACTCTATCGTAGGTGTAGCCGAGAAGATGCTTGCCGTGCAGCTTGCCTCTCAGCCCGAGGTAGACCAGATGATAATTACCATCGACAACTACATCGAGGCTCTCTACGCTTCGGCAGGTTATGCCATCTGTTTGGCTTCTGACGTGTTGCCCAATGACACACTGGTTGATTTCACAGACTGGCAGATGTTGCCCGACGGCCTCTACTACATACAAGATGCCACTAACGGCAATTACGTGACGGCTCCGAACAGCGATGCCGACAAACAAAGCGTATACATCAGCGAACTCATCGACGAAACCATGACCCAGCAAAATGCTCAAGTATGGCACTTCGCCTATGCCGACACTTGTGGCGCTTATGCCATCGGCACCTATAAGAACGATGGCAACCTCTGGACCATCGAGCAGGAGACCGAATGTGGCATGAGCCAGAGCCTCGGTTTCTACCACATAGCCGAAAACATCCAAGCCCGTACAGGTAGCGTACACTTCGTACTCGACCCAGCCAGCGTACTGTGGCGCACATTCCGCATCTATTACAATGGCCGTAACTACTGCCTTGTCGGTGGTTCGGGCGACTTTGCCAAAGGTTGGATTAACGTGATGCTTCCTGGTGCTGCTACAGCAGGACGTGGTAACAATGCTCCATTCAACTTCGGATGGAACCTCATACCGTTCGCTCCCGAAGAGGATAAACCTGGCGAGGGAATCGATAATGCAACTGCAACTGTAGTATCGGTAAGCTACTACAACCTTATGGGTGTACAGGTTGCCCAACCCGAAGCGGGTGTAACCATCAAGCGCACGGTACGTGCCGACGGCACTGTAGAGGCTGTGAAAGTATGGGTCAAATAATACGGTAGACATATACTTCAACATTACACCAAGGAGAGGAGCGATATCGCCCCTCTCCTTGATTTATTATCACACAGAATATTTTTTTACTACACGGAGTATTTTTTTATATCCCAAGGCTTGGTATGTATATCCCAAGCTTTGGTATGTACATCCCAAGGCTTGGTACGTATATCCCAAACCTTGGGATATAAAATATGTCGTGGATAAATTTATACTTTATCCCTATTTTGATTGATTATTCCAGCGTTTTTCAGTATTTTTGTGCCGATTATTGTTATAGTAGGAAAAGTACAATCATGAGTTACCTTTGGATATTGTTAGCTATATCGTTTGCCGTATCGGCAGTGGGATGGATTTACTTCATCTATTTCTTCAGTGTAGGTTATGGACTTGCCATATCGGCACTGAGCGTGGCCGCGGCTGTCATCTTTTGGGATAGCCTCACACTGCCCGCCGCCATCTTGTGTGGCGTACTGTTCGTATATGGTTTGCGCTTGTCGATGTTCCTGCTGCTGAGGGAGAAGCGGTCAGCATCGTACAAGAAGATACTCTACCAACCTGACAACACGCAGAAGAAGCCTGTATTCGTGATGATGATGATATGGATTGCCTGTGCACTACTCTATGTGGGACAGGTGAGTCCAGTGACGTTCCATCTGCTCAACCTCGGCAAGGGACTCCCCGTAAGCGAGGGATGGATGTGGGCAGGTGCCATCGTGGCGGCCATAGGTGTGGTGATAGAGATGGTGGCCGATGCACAGAAGAGTGCGGCCAAGAAGGTGAATGCCCGCAGATATGTAGACACGGGGCTATACCGCATCGTGCGCTGCCCCAACTACTTCGGCGAGGTGCTGATGTGGACGGGCAGTTTCATCATCTGCTTCGGCTCGTGCTGCACGGTGGGGCAATGGGTGATAGCCTCGCTCGGATATGCAGGCATCGTATACGTGATGTTCAGCGGTGCACGCCGACTCGAGCTGCGACAGACCGAGACCTACGGCAGCGACCCTGCATTCCAAGCCTACATCAAGAAGACTCCACTCATCATACCCTTCGTGCCCATATACAGCGTTGCCAAGCATTCTTGGCTGAAGGGATAAGAGAGTGAAACACACAACCTGACCCAATGTTAAGACCTTAACAAATACAAAAAACTGAACACTATGTGGAGAAAATTCTGCAGCTGGCTGCTCAAGCGCATGGGATGGACGGTAGACAATGATGCCATCGTACCCGAAGACAAGTGCATCATCCTCGGTGTGCCGCACACCTCGGGATGGGATTTCGTCATCTCATACCTCTTCTACAAGTCAATCGGCGGTGATGCCAAGGTGATGATCAAGAAGGAATTCTTCTTCTGGCCGTTGGGAGGGCTGCTGCGTAAGCTGGGCGGGCTGCCCGTTGACCGCAAGAATGCCGTGTCGATGGTGCTCAGCACCATCCATCAGATGAAGGAGGCCAAGGTATGCCATCTGGCCATAGCCCCCGAGGGTACGCGCAAGCCCATCAAGCGTTGGAAAACCGGTTTCCACACCATCGCTCGCGAGGTAGGCTGTTCGGTATATCTCGGCTACTTCGACTGGGGCACCAAGCATGTGGGATGGGGCAAGAAGGTGGAGCTCACCGACGATGCCCGTGCCGACATGAAGCGCATCCAGGAGATGTACGAGGAGATGCACCTTACGGGAAAGCATAAGGAGATGTATGTAACTCATTAAGAGCCTCTCCCCAACCCTCCCCCAAGGAGAGGGAGTAGCAAGATCCATTAATTATATCATTAGCGCCATTCCTACGAGTCACCCCTCCTTGGGAGGGGCAGGGGAGGCCCAAAAACGACAAAAGAATATGATCCAACTCTACAAGCGTATGCAGCGTATGCGAGAAAACTACGTTGACACGATTGCCAAACTGTACGAATACGCTACTACGGCATACGCCAAGAACCAATACACCCAATGGTACGACACCAAGAAAGGCGGTTACACCTACAAGTCATTCAAGAACAAGTGTGACAGCCTCTCGAAGAAGCTCACCCAATACGGCATCGGTGCCGGCGACAAGGTAGCCATCCTGTCGCAGAGCATGCCCAACTGGTCGGTAGCCTTTTTCAGTGTAGTGCCCTTCGGCCGTATCGCCATCCCCATCCTACCCGACAGCTCGGAGAATGAGGTGACCAACATCATCAACCACTCGGAGAGCAAGGTGATGTTCGTATCGCAGCGCCTCATCGGCAAAGTGAGCCAGGAGGTAAAGGACAAGATGACCCTCATCTTTGACCTCGACACCTTCGAGATACTCAAGTCTGACGACGAGAAGTTTACATGCGACGGACGCGCCAGCGTGCCCACACCCGAAGATATTGCTACCATCATCTACACCTCGGGAACCACCGGCAGCGCCAAGGGCGTAGTACTGAGCCACCGCAATCTGGCATCGAACGTCATCACCTGCTACCACTCATGCAAGCGCACCGAGAAGGACCGTTGGCTCAGCGTACTGCCTATGGCCCACACTCTGGAAATGACGCTGAGCATGCTCTACCCCATGTACTGCGGTGCCACCGTATACTACCTGCCCAAGCCCCCCGTGGCATCATTGCTGATGAAGGCGCTCAAGATAGTGAAGCCTACCACCATGCTTACCGTACCGATGATTATCGAGAAGGTATATAAAGGCAGTGTACTGCCCACCATAAAGAAGAGCCGCACGCTCACCTGGATGAACGAGCACATGAACGGCCTGATGTGCAAGATCATCGGTATGAAGATAAAGAAGACTTTTGGCGGACACATGTCGTTCTACGGTATCGGCGGTGCCAAGCTCGACCCCGAAGTGGAGCGCTTCCTCCTCAAGGCAGGCTTCCCCTATGCCATCGGCTACGGACTCACCGAGACCTCTCCGCTGCTGGGTTACTCGATGAACCGCTGGCGTGCAGTAGGCTCGTTCGGCTACCCCGTATATAACGTCCAACTGAAGCTCCACAACGTAGACCCACAGACAGGCGAAGGCGAAGTCATTGCCAAGGGTCCCAACGTGATGCTCGGCTACTATAAGGATCCCGCACGCACGAAGAGTGTGTTCACCGAAGACGGCTGGTTTCGAACCAGCGACATTGCCGTACAGGACGAGAAGGGACGTTTCTACATCAAGGGCCGCAACAGCAACATGATACTCGGACCCTCGGGCGAGAACATCTATCCCGAAGAGATTGAGAACGTCATCAACAACGTGGAGGGCGTGAGCGAATCCATCGTCGTAGAGCGCGACGGGCGCCTCGTAGCTCTCGTACAACCCGTGGAGAACTACATCGACTGGGACAGCGAGTTTGAAGACAAGTTCTACGAGAAGCTCGACTCCTGGAAAGCAAAACTCCTCGGCGACGTGAACAAGAGCGTCAACAAATCATCGAAAGTAAGCTCGGTAGAGGTGATGAGAGAGCCTTTCGAGAAGACCGCTACCCAAAAGATCCGCCGCTTCAAGTACAAAGACTCGGCACCTACCGTGGAGCAGTACAGCAAGGACGAGAAGAAGGAAGAAGAGAAGAAGAAATAAATCCACTCTCCGATTCCTTAATTATAACCTCAGAGTACTCGGGGTTTTCGGAGTACTCTGAGATTTTTAACAATCAACAACCACCAACTATGAAAAAAATCTTCAGACTGAGCAGAATGCTCACCCTCATCGCCCTGCTCTTGGCAAGCAGCCAAGCCATGGCAACCGACAGTAACGACAAGCGCCTCATCCGCGGCTACGACGGCGGCATGATGCTTCATGCCGGCTACCTCTGCGGCAACATCGCTCCCCTATCCCACCAAGCCACTGGCGTAACCAAAGGCATAGGCGGTATCATCCGTCTGCGCTTAGGCGACCATTGGCGTGTAGGCACCGAGGGCTATACCTCCTCGATGGGCCAGCTCGACAACGGCAGCTACGTGAAGACCTTCTGGGCAGGCCTCTTGGCCGACTACACCTGGACCTGGGGACGCTTTGCCCCCTACCTCGGCATTACTGTAGGTGGAGGAACCACCACCGACTTCCTCATGTTTGAAGGCAGCAAGAAAGACTGGGCACCCGAGCCAGAAGCCTATTTCCACAAAGAGCCCTTCGTAGCCATCGACCCCTTCATCGGGTGCGACTACATCGTGAGTTCCAAACTGCACCTCACCCTCAAGATTGACTACCTGGGTGGCATAGGCGGCAAGGAGCTGTACCTCCCCACCGGCCCGAGAGCCTATATCGGATTCATCTTCTGCCACTAAGAGAGAACATTAAAGGAGACACATAAAGAAACATCCAGCGGACTCAGCCTACTGAAAGGCTGATTCCGCTGGATTCTTTATACTGTCAACCATAATTTTCGGAAAATAATTACCACAAATAAAAAACATTTCCTAATTTTGCGATAAACCGCGAATGTATACGGCACTCGCTGTGAAAAATATTCTGAGCAAGCTCAATATTTCTCGCTCGTTTGTTGTTATATTTGAAGCATTAAAAGCAAGTAAAGTCACATCGCCCGAGCTGAATATGAGACGCATCCTTGGCATCCTGCTATCCCTGCTGCTACTGATTGGTACTGCAAATGCCCAGTCGGTAGGACTGGTACTGAGCGGTGGCGGTGCCAAAGGTATCACGCACATAGGCATCATACAGGCACTGGAAGAGAACGGTATACCCATCGACTACATTACAGGTACCTCGATAGGCGCTATCATCGGCGGACTCTATGCCATGGGCTACACACCGCAAGAGATGCTCGACCTCATCGGTTCGAAGGAGTTTCAGCAATGCTACTCGGGCGAAATCGACGAAGACAACCTCTACTACATCAAGCAAAATGAGCCCACACCGGCACTGTACACCATCAAAGCCAATGTAGGCGACTCCATCACCGTAGTGCAGGCCCTGCCAATCAGCCTCATCGACCCCGTGCACATGAACATCAAGATCCTGGAGCTCTGCGTACAGGCCACCGCCGCGTGTAAAGAGAACTTCGACAGCCTCTTCGTACCCTTCCGCTGCGTAGCCTCCGATGTGTACAACAAACGGGAGTTAGTGTTCCGCCGGGGCGATCTGGGCAATGCCGTGCGGGCATCGATGACCTTCCCCCTCGTATTCCGCCCCATCAAGATAAACGGTGTCCTGGCATTCGATGGCGGCATATACAACAACTTCCCGGCCGATGTGATGAAGAACGACTTTGCTCCCGACTACATCATCGGCAGTATAGTGTCTGCCAATAAGGAGCAACCTGCCGCTGACGACATAGTGGCGCAAGTCGAAAGCATGATTATGCAAGCAAGCAACTACACCTTGCCCGACGAGAATGGTATACTCATGAACTTTGACCTGCAAGACGAAGCCGGGCTGCTCGATTTCGACAAAGCACAATATCTCTATGAGTTGGGTTATGCCACCACGATGCTCTATATCGACTCCATCAAAGGCAAGGTCACACGCACCCAGCCACTCGACAGCCTGAACAAACGCCGGGAGGCCTATAAGCAAACCCTCCCAGAGGTCATCTTCAAGAGCATTAGCGTGAGCGGTGTCAACGAGAGCCAGCGCAGGTTCATCGTCAATGAGATACGCCCTGCCGGACACCGCTACATACGCCTCAAGGAGTTCAGAGAGGCCTACTTCCGCCTGATGTCAGAAAACGTAATCAACGAGATACACCCTACAGCCGTATACGACCCGAAGAGTAAGACCTTTGACCTGCATCTTGACGTATCAATGAAAGACAACATTGCCCTTTCCTTTGGCGGAGGCTTGTCGACCAACAACATCAACCAGATATACTTCGGCCTGAACTACAACCACCTGCGCCGTCACTCCACCGAGCTCCAGCTCGATGGGCAGTTTGGCCGCATGTACAACAACGTACAGTTCATGGGGCGCTTCAACTTTGCCACTGATATCCCCATGTCGCTCCGCATACTGGCCTCGCACTCCACAATGAACTACTTCAAACAGAGTTTCCTCTTCTCTGACAACACCACTCCTGCCCTCAACAAGCAGAGCGAGACTTTCGGGAAGCTCAAGCTTGCCCTTCCCTTCATGACCCAGCACAAAGCCGAATTCGGTATCGGTATCGGACAGATTACCGACAGCTACATGCAGGGCAGCACCATCGACCTGAACGATATCGCCTATAACAACAATTGTTATCGCCTATTGGGTGGTTCGGTGCTCTTCAAGCGCAATTCGCTCAACAGCATCCAATATGCCACGAAAGGAGCCTCGCAGCAGATTCTGGCACAGATATTTACAGGCACCAACACCTATACTCCCTATTCACCACTACACGGGCAACCCTCCGAGGAGCCAATCTCATGGATGCAGCTGCACTTCAGAGACCAGCGCTACCTGCCTTCCAGAGGAAAGTTCATACTGGGTACCCATCTCGAGGGCTACTACTCGTCGCGCAACCTCGCACAAAACTATACAGCCACCATGATGCAGGCCGGCACCTTTTCGCCCACTCCCTGCACCATCTTTACCTACAACACAACTTTCCGTGCCAACCAATACATTGCCGCCGGACTCAAACCCATCTACACCCTCAACCCCTACCTGCAGTTCCGCTTCGAAGCTTATGCCTTTGTACCTATCCTCCCCATCTTGCAGAACGAAGAGGGAAAAGCATATTACGGACGACCTCTCTCTACCTTCGCCCACCTCGAGGAGCTATCCGTCGTTGGCCGTTTCTCCACCTTTGTCATCAGTGCCTACCTCAACCACAACAGTTCCTCACCCAAGAGCGTCAGCGCAGGCATCTCACTCGGCTGGTATATGTTCAACAACCGCTTCATCGAATAGCCATCAAGCGATAGGCTACGCCTCCTTGAAAGAAAAATTGAAGAATTACAGAAAAAAAGTCGCCACACATTTTGCAGTTTCAAAAAAAGGCAGTACCTTTGCATCGCAATTGAGAAAAACAATGGCTCCTTAGCTCAACTGAATAGAGCATTTGACTACGGATCAAAAGGTTATAGGTTTGAATCCTATAGGAGTCACTCAGAAGCGCGAGACGGACAACTTCGGTTGCCCGTTTTTTTTTGCATCTACAGTATGGAAACAACATTGAACAATAAGCGTGTGTGTATGTTGATTAGTTGTCAAGAATAAAAAGCCACTATTCACAAACTCCTCAACCCACACACCTATGAACACCAAAGACATCAACGAGCACCAGTCGCTCCGCGTCATCCACGCCATCGCACGAGTGTACCGCGCAACATCTCCACAATCCAGGCAAATCGTCAGAGACATACATCATGTAATAGCCGCCTACGAGCTTTGCGATAAGGAGGCAGCCCTCGCCTGCAACCGCTACATCATCACCAAATACCCTACCATATATAAGGTAGCGCCACGCTATGGGTTGCACCCGATGAACCAGAACGAATTCTTCGGGCGCTCCGAGAGCGAGCTACAGCATACGCTCTACAACCTCTGCATCTTCCTATACGACAGCCTCAAGAGACAATCTATAGGCATAAAAAAGCGGGAAGACATGCCACTCTGACATATCTTCCCACCTAATATTTCTATCCGCAAGGGACTACTATCAATCTGTCGTCAGCTTGCGATAACGGATGCGCTTGGGTTCTTCGCGGCCGAGGCGCATCTGCTTATTGGCTTCGTACTCGCTATACGAGCCCTCGAAGAAGAACACTTGGCTATCGCCCTCGAAAGCGAGGATATGAGTACAGATACGGTCGAGGAACCATCGGTCGTGACTGATCACCACGGCACATCCGGCGAAGTTCTCGAGACCCTCCTCAAGAGCACGCAGGGTGTTGACGTCAATATCGTTGGTAGGCTCGTCGAGCAACAGCACATTGCCCTCTTGCTTCAAGGCAAGAGCAAGCTGCAAACGGTTGCGCTCACCACCGGAAAGCATCGAGCACATCTTCTCCTGATCGCTGCCGGCAAAGTTGAAGCGGCTGAGGTAGGCACGGGCATTCACGTCGCGGCCTCCCATACGGAAGAGCTCATTGCCCTGACTCACCACCTGGTACACGGTCTTATTGGGGTCGATATCCTGATGTTGCTGGTCAACGTAGGCAAGCTTCACGGTCTCACCCACCTCAAAGGTACCCTTGTCGGGTGTCTCAAGACCCATGATCAGGCGGAAGAGCGTGGTCTTACCTGCACCGTTGGGGCCGATGACACCTACGATACCGTTGGGCGGCAACATGAAATTGAGGTTTTCGTAGAGCAGCTTGTCGCCATACGCCTTGGCCACACCCTGAGCCTCGATAACCTTGTTGCCCAAGCGGGGGCCGTTGGGGATAAAGATTTCGAGCTTCTCCTCGCGCTCCTTCTGGTCTTCATTGAGGAGTTTGTCGTATGAGTTCAGACGAGCCTTACCCTTGGCCTGACGTGCCTTGGGAGCCATACGCACCCATTCGAGCTCGCGTTCCAAGGTCTTACGACGCTTCGAGGCCTGCTTTTCTTCCTGCTCCAACCGCTTCGATTTCTGCTCCAGCCAGCTGCTATAGTTACCCTTCCAAGGGATACCCTCGCCACGGTCGAGCTCAAGAATCCAACCGGCCACATTGTCGAGGAAGTAACGGTCGTGAGTCACGGCAATCACCGTACCCTCATACTGCTGCAAGTGCTGCTCCAGCCAGTCGATACTCTCGGCATCGAGGTGGTTGGTAGGTTCGTCGAGCAAGAGGATATCGGGTTTCTGCAAGAGCAGACGGCACAATGCCACACGGCGACGTTCACCACCGGAGAGGTGTGTCACGGGCTGATCCTCAGGTGGACAGCGCAGTGCATCCATCGCACGCTCCAACTTCGAGTCGAGGTTCCACGCATCGGTAGCATCGATGATATCCTGCAACTCGGCCTGACGGGCAAAGAGCTGATCCATCTTGTCGGGGTCCTCATAATATTCAGGCAGGCCAAATTTCTCGTTGATAGCCTCATATTCGGCCAGTGCATCCACGATAGGCTGCACGCCCTCCATTACCACCTCCTTGACCGTCTTCGTGGGATCGAGCTGCGGATCCTGTGGCAGATAACCCACGCTATAGCCGGGTGAAAACACCACTTCGCCCTGATAGTCCTTCTCCAATCCGGCGATAATCTTCATCAAGGTAGATTTACCCGAACCGTTGAGACCGATGATACCAATCTTCGCCCCGTAAAAGAACGAAAGGTAGATGTCCTTAAGGATTTGCTTGTTCTGCTGATAGGCCTTCGATACGCCCACCATAGAGAAAATAATCTTCTTGTCGTCTACTGTTGCCATTATTATGTAATTATGAATTGTGGCGCGAAGTTACGAAAAAAACCCCGTCTATGCAATCATATCTATCTGTTAATCTTAAAGAGACAGACAGACGACGGCACTGTTCCCAACAGCCGCTCTCCGTATCCCAATAAAGAAATAGGCCATATCCATTACTCATCCACACGGATGACAGAGCGGATATTGTGGAGTTTCTTAAGGTTGTCGCAGACTACCTTGATGTCATCGACATCGTGTACGCGGAGGCGGATGGTACCATCAAAAATGCCGTCGTGGGCTTCGATGAGGATGCGTTCCATGTTGACATTGAGCTCTTGCGAGATGATGTTGGTAATCTGGTTCACCACACCCACGCCATCGATACCCTTGATGTTGATGGATACGGAGAAGTGGAGCAACTTGTGGGTACTCCACTGGGCAGCGACGATGCGATTGCCGTAGCCGGCCTTAAGCTTGGCTGCTTTGGGACATTTGCGCTGGTGGATAATGATTTGGCCGTCGTCGCCGATAAATCCGAGCACGTCGTCACCAGGGATGGGATGGCAGCATGCAGCCATCTGATAGGTACTCTGCAGAGCTTCATCGGTGAGGATGAGGGGGCGTTTCTTATCAATTTTCTGCACGGGCAGGTCAGCCTGCACAGCTTTCTCGTCGCTCTTGCCCTTACTCTTGCTGCTACGGAAGAAACGTCCGATGAAGTTTGACGATGAGGAACTGCCCTTGATGGCACTCTTCTCGGTATCGCCCAAGATGATGGAGTGCTTGCCAATGGCCGTAAACAGTTGGTCGCGATTGGCAAAGTTATGCAGGTGACACAGGCGGTCAATAGCTGCGGTGTCGAGCGTGAGGTCCTCCTTCTCGACGAACTCGGTCAACAGGCGCTCGCCCTCTTTCTGCGCCATGCGTTCTTCACGGCGCAGTATGCCCTGTATCTTGCTTTTGGCTTTGGCGGTGGTCACCATCGTCAGCCACTCGGGTTTCACGTTCTGCGTTTTCGAGGTGAGCACCTCCACCTGGTCACCACTCTGCAACACATGACTCATGGGCACGAGTTTATGGTTGACTTTGGCACCGATACAGTGGGTACCCACTACGGAGTGTATGGAGAAGGCAAAGTCGAGCGCAGTGCAGCCTTGCGGCATGGTCCTGATGTCGCCCTTGGGGGTAAAGACGAAGATCTCCGAAGAGTATAGGTTGAGTTTGATGGCATCGAGGAAATCCATCGCATCGGGCTGTGGGTCGTCGAGTATCTCCTTGATGGTGTGAAGCCACTTGTTGAGATCCACCTCATCCTCCTCTACGTAGCCGCTCTCCTTGTATTTCCAGTGTGCCGCCACGCCTTGTTCGGCAATGTCGTCCATGCGTCGGCTACGAATCTGCACCTCCACCCACTCGCCGTGGTTGCTCATCAAGGTCACGTGCAGTGCCTGATAACCGTTGGTCTTGGGCTGGTTCACCCAGTCACGGAAGCGGTCGGGATGGGTACGGTAGAGGTGCGACAGCGCAATGTATATATTGAAACACTCGTTGGCCTCCTCTTTCGGGTTCTTGGGGTCGAAGATGATGCGCACGGCCAGTATGTCGAATATCTCGTCGAAGGCAAGCTGCTTAGTCTGCATCTTCTTCCATATCGAGTAGGGCGACTTGATACGCCCCAACAGCTTGTACTGTATGCCCATTTCATCGAGCCTGGCCTTGATGGGAGCGGTGAAATCGGCAAAAAGCTTCTCGCGCTGAGCCTGTGTCATGACCAACTTCTCCTCTATGCTGGCATACTCCTCGGGATGCTCATACTTGAAGCTGAGGTTTTCCAGCTCCACCTTTATCTTGCTAAGTCCGAGACGGTAGGCGATGGGGGCATATATATAGAGTGTCTCGCCGGCAATCTTGTACTGCTTGTTGGGCGCCATGTGCTCCAGGGTGCGCATGTTGTGTAAGCGGTCGGCAATCTTGATGAGGATGACACGTATGTCCTCCGACATGGTGAGCAGCAACTTCTTGAAGTTCTCCGTCTGCGCCGAAGCCTTGTCCCCGAAGATGCCTCCGGCAATCTTGGTGAGTCCGTCTACAATCTGTGCTATCTTGGGGCCGAAGAGGTTGGCGATGTCCTCCACCGTATACTCGGTGTCCTCCACCACATCGTGCAGCAGCGCGGCACAGATGGAGGTCGAGCCAAGCCCTATCTCCTCGCTCACGATGCGTGCCACCGCTATGGGATGCAGTATGTAGGGCTCGCCCGAATTACGGCGCACTCCCTTGTGGGCGTGCTTGGCAAAGTTGAATGCGCGGGTGATGATATCGACCTTCTTGCGGTGCTTCGAGGCAAGGTAGGTACTGAGCATTCCTTGGAACGCTTCGTTTATCATCTTCTCTTCGGCTTGTTCTCTGTCGGTGTTCATGGTGAAAATTAAAAGTTAAAAGCTAAAAATTAAAACTACGGGAATCGGGGTCAGCACCTGTTTTAATGATTAATTTTTAATTGTTAATTTATAGTTATCTCGGATATATCTTCAGTCTCTTGCCTGCCACAATACGGCTTGTGCGGAGGTTGTTCCAACGCTTCAGTTCATTGACCGTCACACGGTAGCGACGGGCGATGGTCGAGAGGGTCTCTCCACTGCGTATCTTATGGTAGACGAAGCCGCTGTTGGTGGCCTTGTTCTTCACCTCCTTGACCTTCTCTTCGGAGAAGTACTTCTCGCGATTGTAGTTGTAGATAGAGTCGCCCGAGAGGATGAAGGTACGTATCTTGTCCTCAGGCAAGCGCAGCGAGTTGGGCTGGAACTTGCCGGGGATGATGTCTTCCCGATATTGTGGGTTGAGGCCACGCAACGTATCAAGGCTGATACCACACACGGCAGCTATCTGGTCGAAGTGAAGCAGGCGGTTCACCATTATCGTGTCGGTCTGCAAGGGCAGCTTGGCCTCCATAGGGCAGATGCCGTGTTCGGCATGGTAGGTCATGATATAGGTAGCAGCGATGAAGGCAGGCACGTAACCGCGTGTCTCGCGAGGCAGGTAGTAATAGATATCCCAGAAATTGGTCTTGCCGCCCGAGCGGTAGATGGCCTTGTTCACATTGCCCGTGCCGCAGTTGTAGGCAGCGATGGCAAGGCTCCAGTCGCCGAATCGGTCGTAGAGGTCGCGCAGGTGCTTGGCAGCGGCCCAAGTAGCCTTCACAGGATCGCGGCGGTCATCGACGAGACTGTTCTGCTTCAGGCCATAGAGCTTGCCCGTACTATACATGAATTGCCACAGGCCCGTAGCTCCGGCACGCGACACGGCCACGGGGTTCAGCGCCGACTCGATGACGGGCAGATACTTCAATTCGTTGGGCACGCCGTGCACGTCGAGTGCCTGCTCTATGAGCGGCTCGTAGTATTGCATCATGCCCAGCATATACGACACTTGGTGACGTAACTTCGTGGCATAGCGGTCAATGCTGGCCCGCACGGGTTGGTTATACACCATCTGCACGAGGCAGGGCAAGTTGGCCAACCGCTCCGTGTATACCGTGTCGCTGAAGGTGGGGTTCATGGCAGTAGCCGTGCAGGTGGTGTCGACAAACAGGCTCGTCTGTGCATACCAACTGTTGAGCAGACTATCCAGTTCGCCCGACATACTCTCAATCACCACCAGCGAGTCGTCCTTGATAGTTGTCCACTCCTCGGGTATGGGAGTACGCTCCACTACAAGCTCCTGTGCTGCCTCTTCAGTCACGGACAAGGTATCCTGCACCGTTGCAGCTACAGGGGGAGCCACTTGTGCCACCTCGGCGGCACCATTCTTCTTCACTCCTCTGATGGGAAGTATTTTCTCTGAGCATCCACACAGCAACACCAGTGCGGAAAGAGCTATATATACGGTCTTCTTCATTGTCTTTATCTGCTTTTGGGGAATAAGTTACAAAGGTACAGCAAACCGAGTGGAGAACAAAATAAATTTATTTATTTTTTATCCCGAGGTGCAGCCTAATTTCCGGGTTCGCAAAGAGGCACTTTGCGGGTAGCTGAATCTCCACGATTTTGCAGCCCAGTTGGGAAACATTTGCAGCCTACTTGGTGCGCAGATTTTCGGTCTTCAACGGCAGTCGCCATTTCGGCTGGTCAACGCGGTCAACTCGGTCAACTCACCTGCTTTCAGGAGGGAGAAATAGCTTAATATTATATTATATATA
>JAFXEF010000054.1 GCA_017520935.1 Bacteroidaceae bacterium
ATATTATATATTATAATATATAATTAATAATATTACCCCTATGTATAGGGGTCGCCGTGCCAGCTCCTAAAAAAATAAAAACAAGTGAGTTTACCGCGTTTACCTCGTTTACCTGTCTTCGAGGGACAGTTAGTTAGATGCATACAATATAAGACGGAAGGCAGTAGAATTCGGTTTTGCTATAGATAATGTTACTTTAATGATAATGAAATTCTATGCTGTAAGGTGGCAAGCAAGCGACAGGATAAGTCTACGGAGATGACCTTGAAGACCTTTGCTGAGCCATCAATGCGTTCGGTAATAGATGGTATTTGCGTCTGATATAACTGTTTCAGCAAAACCATAGCTGAAATTTCGGACAAATATCGAGGTTTGTTAAAAAAAACTGTGTACATTTGTCAACATAACATAAAATGAAGGAGCGCTATTATGCCAAGACCCTTTTCCGATATGAACACCGTGGATTTGCTAAGTGGCGAGCAAAGGTGTACGGCAAGGAGCAATCTTGAGAAATTCATAGACGGGAATATCAGTTATGAATATCAGCAAAGAGACCCGCGCCATTGGTATTGGCAAAGCCTTCAGCACCCAAAGATGGCCATACTCGAAAAATGGTTCGTTTGAAAACATTGCCTGAGAGAGAATAACAAACACATACCTAATATAAACAGAGAAACCGATGAAAGACTTAGATGACTATTTATCCCAATTAAATAACGGCCTTGACAGCCAGCTCTCAAGGTTCAAACAGTCATTTGCTCCTGACATGTCACAATCATACGGAGATATGACGGTTGGTAGTTTTCAGTTCTGTCCCGAATGTGGTACCCGTAATTCCTCCGCGGCAAACTTCTGCGAGAACTGCGGCACCCCCCTAACCGATGAGATTTCACTCGATGCAGCGCCTGCTCCTACCGGCATGTCATCACTCGACGAGCAACATGGCATACTCTATACCGACACCAACCGGCTGGCACAGAAGTATGGTTGTTCGCCCGACGATGTATATGACGTAATAGGAAGTTTTTGCCACAAAGCCGCCAATCACAATATGCATTGGCACTTGCTTGATGTGGCACACCATGCCGCACACTTCGAGGACACCGATTTCTGGCTCGAACACAATGCGCTTATCTCTCAATTCATGGAAGACAACCGCATGGTGTACGGCATGCATACTCCCTTGTTCATTATCGGTGGCCACGATGTAATTCCTATCCCGATGGTCGAGGATGTGTTTGGCACCAGCGACACAGGGAAGATGCCTTGCGATATGTGCTACGGCTTCACGGGCAACTTCTTCAGTGACCTGTGGGAGTATGGCGACCACACCATTAGCGAAGAGCATGTACGCAACACCGTTTCGCGCCTTCCACTTGAAGACGGGCAGTTGAATTCTACGCTTGAAGACGACCTCGAGGCATACTTCGACCTGTGTGCCGAATATTACAGCGAGGGTATCACCGTGAGCAAAGTCATGATGACCGCCAATGCCTCGTGGCTTCCTGCCAGCAAGACCATGTCGGAACACCTGCCGCTTGTACACCATGCCGACGACCCCGATATGGTGAAACACGGCATGTATGTGAGCCCGCCCGTATCAGCCGATAACGAGGAGACCACCAAGCCTGTACTCCATACCCTTGAGGAGACCGGTATGCTGCTCTTCAACCTCCATGGTGCCAGTGGTCACAATATGCCGGGGTTCTACAACGACAGAGGCGAGGCCTTCAGCCTCGATATGCTCAGTGAGTCCACCGCCCGTGTGTTCAACACTGTGGCTTGCTACGGAGCACGCTATCACGGCTACGGGCGTGACGAGTCGATGCTCCTCACCTCGTTCTACGAAGATGGTTTCCTGCTCTATGCCGGTTCGCTCATTCCTGTACCTATGACCGAGTTGAATGTGCCCGAGGGGGTAGAGGTCCATGAAGGTTCGGGTTCAGAGCACCTGATGCCCATCTTCTGCATGGAGCAGTTCAGCGGTGTGCCCGTGGGCGAAGCCATGATGCGTGCCAAGTTGGAGTACTTCAACACCTTCCGCCATATGGAGCGCGACGATTTCTCCCTGGCAACCATGATGATGTTCTCTCTCTACGGCAACCCCATGCTACGCCTGCAGCGCGACGAAGAGGTGCTGCGCCGTGCCCAAGAGGAACACGTGCTACCCGTGTTGCCACAGAAGACCAAGCACATGCCCATCCGCATGAAACGCACGCAGCGCGTCATTGCCTATAAGGAGCAGGCTTCATCATCGCTCCTCAACCAAGTGCGCAGCAATGTCGATAGCAACATGGCCGCTATCCATGAGACTGTGCAGCAGCACCTCTACGAGCAGCTGGGGCTCGATCCCCGTTGGCTCAGCCATGTGGACAGTTTCTCCATTCCCAATGGCGACGGCACCTCTGAAGAGGGATACAGCTATGCCTACGAGGACATGAGCAAACCCTATGCACGCAAGTCGTGGGTGGAGGTTGACAAGCGTGGAAAGGTGAAGCGATTGTTCGAAACGAAATAAACCACTAATGGACTAAAGTCCATAGTTTCAATTAAAGACTAAAGTCTTGTCATCCTGAACGAAAGTGAAGGATCTCTTTGACTGTTACGAGATTTTTGGACAAGCCAAGCGCAAGCATTGCCTTTAGCCCCTACGGGCAGCGAACACGTTTCTTCGCTATGCAGAATGACAAAGCGGAAACATAAAATTTATACAAACTAAAGTAGCTGCAATAAATTGCTGGGGTTTAACCCAAAATTAGATAATAAAAAAGGAGTCGCCCTGATGGTTGCGACTCCTTTTTTATATTGTCAGAATCCTTTGAGGTCAGAATTCTACCTTGGGGGCGTTCTGTGTGCCCTCCTCAGCTTCAAAATAGGGCTTGGTGTCGAAACCGTAGATGTTACTGAGGATGTTGCGGGGGAACTTGCGCAGGTAGGTGTTGTAGCTGCGTGTCACCTCGTTGAAATTGCGGCGCTCTACGGCAATGCGGTTCTCCGTGCCCTCGAGTTGTGCCTGCAACTCCTTGAAGTTCTCGTTGGCCTTGAGGTCGGGGTAGGATTCACCCAATGCGATGAGGCGGCCCAATGCACTGCCTATCTCGCCCTGTGCCTTCTGGTAGGCCTGCAGTGTTTCGGGGGTGAGGCTCTCGGCATCGATGTTGATGGAGGTCGCTTTGCTGCGTGCCTCGATTACCTGTGCCAGTGTCTCCTGCTCGTGAGCGGCATATCCCTTCACGGTGTTCACCAGGTTGGGGATGAGGTCGGCACGACGCTGATACTGATTCTCCACATTGCTCCACGCTTGGGTTACAGCCTCTTCGCGTTCTACCATTCCGTTGTAGTTACAGCTGCTCAGGGTGAGCGCTGCGGCGATTGTCAAAATCGCTGTCTTGATCTGTTTCATTGTAGTATTTATTATTGATTATGAATAGTTGTTTTACTATTTAGAGCTTCACTTTTCCCTCTTCACTCTTAGAACCTTGACCCGGCACCGCCACCGCCCGAGCGACCGCCACCGAAACTGCCTCCGAAGCTACCGCCTCCAAAGCCACGTCCACCGCCACCGATGACAGGGCCACCACCGACTCCGCCACCACCTATGTGATGATCTTCCATGCGGTATACGTTGTGACCGCAATTAGTGCAGGTAAAGGTTACCTGATCGCGGCGTATGCCATTGCGACGCATGATGGTCATGCTGCCCGAACGCTTCAGCGTGTGTTGCTTGCACTTCGGACATTGCGACTGCTTGCGGGCAACGATATATCCTATAAGGACAAGCAGGAGGAGTGATGCAATCATGAAGACCCCAAATCCGATGAGTGCCTGTCGGTCTTCTTCGGCCTCCTCACGCTCCTCATTGATGAGTGTGGGGTCACCCAATAGATGATTGTAGAGTGCCCGCGAGCCAGCTACCATAGCTTCATCCCAACGCTCATCGCCCAGCAGGTCCACCATATACTTGCTTTGTATGCGTTTGCAGATGGCATCAGGCAGGGTTCCCTCAAGACCGTAGCCTGTAACAAACTGTATGCAGCGTTCCTCCGTAGAGAGGAGGATAACCAGTCCGTTATCCTTTCCCTTCTGCCCTACCCCCTGCGCTGTAAACAGGGCATGGGCAAACTCAAAGCAATCTGCCGGCTCTATCTCGCCCACCACAGCCACCACGGTCTGTATGCCTGTCTGCTGTTCCAAGGCAAAGAATATGCTATCCATAGTGCTCACGGCCGAGGCCGAGAGAATACCGTCGGGGTTACAAGTATAGCGCGTTCGGTTCTCAAGGTGCACCATGGGAATGGTGGTAGGCGTATAGACCTTGCTCCATACGAGCAACGTCAGCATACAAGATACAACTATTGCAATACCTCTCTTCATAGTCATTTCATTCTGTCCATATACGCCAAGCCGCCTTTGCCTGCCCCAAGAGCATCTCCATCCCATTGCGGATGGCGGCTCCGACCTGCTCGCCGTGTTGCAAAAATAGTGTTTTTTCGGGATTATACACCAAGTCAAACAACAAAAAATTATCATTGAGCAATGTATAGTCTATCGGAGGGCACTCGTCTGTCTTGGGGAACGTGCCGAGCGGAGTGGTATTGACGATGACCGTATGCCGGGCAAGGACCTCAGGTGTGAGTTCTTCGTAGGTGAGCATCCCCTCCCGTTTGGTGCGCGACACGAAGCAAGTCTCCAGCCCCAACTGCCGCAAGGCATAGTCCACCGCCTTCGATGCACCGCCCGTACCCAGTATCAAGGCATGCGTGTGGTGCGGCTTCAGCAAGGGACGTATCGAATCGGCAAACCCGACAACATCCGTGTTATATCCTTTCAAGCATATACGCCCCCCCGCATTGCGTGTCACCTTCACCACATTCACCGCCCCGATGGTTGCGGCAGCCGCATCCAGTTCGTGCAAATAGGGTATCACCTGTTGCTTGTAGGGGATGGTAACATTGAACCCCTGCAGTGCCGTTTCCTGTTCTAATACTTGAGCGAGGTCACCGATAACGGGCAACTCAAAATTCTTGTACTCAGCACAAATCCCCTCTTGCTGGAAGAACTCCGTGAAGTAGCCCTTCGAGAAGGAGTGCCCGAGTGGATAGCCCACAAGTCCGTATGTATTCTTCAACATATCTTCATGTTTTTTACCGCAAAGATAGCAACAAACGAGCGAAATAATATCAAGCTTGCTTGAATATTTCAGAGCGAGTGCAGCATATCCTCATGTTTTAAGCATAAAGATACGGAGAACTAACAAAAAAGACGTACATTTGCAACATCAAACATCATAAAAAACGACATTAAACATGAAAAAGAGATTCATCGCCTACCTGCTTTGCCTTGCCACCGTACTCCCCACCCTATCGCAAGCAATCATTGCCCATCCATGGAGCGGCAAGCGTGTTGCCTACTTCGGAGATTCCATAACAGACCCTCGCACTCGAGGAGCCAAGAAGAAATACTGGGGATTCCTGCAGGATTGGCTACAGATAACCCCACTCGTATATGGTGTCAGCGGCCGCCAGTGGGACGACATACCCCGCCAAGCCAACAAACTGCGCGAGGAGCATGGCGATGACTTCGATGCCATACTCATATTCATGGGCACCAACGACTACAACAACGCCGTACCCATAGGCCGGTGGTACGAAGAGAAGCTCGAGCGCGTAGAGTACGGGCATAGGTACACCAAGCGGATGGAGGATCGCATGCGCCGTCGCCCCGTAATGACCAACGACACCTACTGCGGACGTATCAACATCGCTATGGACACGCTCAAGCGGATGTTCCCCACCAAGCAGATAGTATTGCTGACCCCCATACACCGTGGCGGGTTCTATGCCAACGACAAGAACTGGCAATGTACCGAAGACTACACCAACCGTTGCGGAGAGTATCTCGATGCCTACGTAGAGGCCGTGAAAGAGGCAGGCACCGTATGGGCCGTGCCCGTAATCGACCTCGGTGCCCTGTCGGGACTATATCCCCTAATTGATGCCCACAAACAATACTTCACCAATAAGGATACCGATGCCCTCCACCCCAACGATGCAGGACACGAACGCATGGCACGTACCCTGATGTATCAGCTGACGGCACTGCCCTGTGCATTCTAAGAACCAGTTCAGATTTGATTCAAGTTTAGTGGCAGATGCGTACAAAGAGGCACTAAAGCAAGGAGAGCGAAGGTACTCACGTATCCTCGCTCCCAAACAATCAAAAATATAAGCCTCCCGCTCTCGCGGTGAGGTTTGGTAGACTCCCGGCCACCTCCATGCGGCCGGGAGTTATGCTACGTCTTAGTTCCAGAGGTTACCCCATGAGCCGCGACGGCCTGTGCCAAGCTGATTACCTTCAACTGTGGTATCAACCTCTTCGTCGTGCAAGTTAATGCTACTTGCCATCATCTCTACTGTCTCGATGTTCATGAGCTCCATTGCAGGAGCGATATATGTTTTCTTGTTCATAGTCTTTATCTGTTTTATAGTTTACGAATCGGGCCTCTTACTTAATAATTTTTTTGCCATTAACGATGTAGATACCCTTCTCCATCTTCTCTACGCGACGGCCAAGGAGATCATAGATAACGGTAGGCTGGATGTTCAGTTCTGTATTTTCAATTCCAGTAGTGCCTTCGCCACGGTCGAAGCTGAACATGGGGGCAGATGCGTCAGCTACGGATACACCGGGGAGGAATGCCTTGAATGCGTAAGTAGCAAATCCAGTGTAGTCGTTGGTAGCATCACCATCTTCGTCAGTGTCTGTTTCTGAATCCGTATCAACATGGAGTTTAGCCTTGTAGAGACCGACACTTTCCGGACCATTAGGAGCAGACAACACATAACTACCAGGATAAAGAACAACAGCATTGAACGTAAGTCCTTTAAGCAGACCACTTCCAATAGCATCTGCACTCGTTGCAAATTTAAAGTCGTAACGACCCTCACTACCATTAAGCAGCACCGCCGTGTATGCCGGAATGGCATCGTTCACCTTGGTGAGTTGAGCTACACCATTCTGCGCAGATGACACCACATAGGCAGTTACCCCTTCAGGAATTACAGCGTTGTAGGCCAGTATTAATGTAGCCCATTCCACATCGGTAATAGTTACGGGATGCGACAAAGCGGTAATGTCTTCAACCTCTTCTATCTTCCAAGCCGAACGCGAGTTTCCATCTGCATCCCAACCTACAATCTTACTATAGGCAACATCATGATGAAGGGTAGCACCGCCATCAGGAACGATAGACACACGATTCTCGATGCCAAAATTAGTGATGGTCACAGGTATTGCAGTAGCAGTGATTTGTACTGCAGCACTTGCCTGTCCTCCTTGATGTGCAGGAGCTGAACTCAAGTACACACCACGTTCAACCTGCTTAAGATAGAATTTTCCATCTGCGGCAGGAACAAATTGGAACACTTCACCCATATCAATGCCATCATTTGTACTAATCAAGCCACGAAGGTCATTTACATTCATATAGACACCAGAGTAGGCATTACGGATGGTGTAGTATTTATCGCTTTCAGGTCTATTCGCGCTATTGAGCAAATCAAGACCAGAGAAAGTATTATCCAAAGTAATAAGCGCTGCAGCATAATTGTCTGCAGTAGACTCTTCATTATCGAGCACAGCTTGTGCTGCATCGATTGCATCTGACAATGCAGCAATCTTCTCCTCAGGATAGTAGCCTACAGCGGTTCCACCCCATGACAAATATGCAGAGAGTTCCTCTATGCGATCCATCAATGCATATTTCTCAGGATTTAACGCTGTGGCAATTGCAAGCAAGTAACTCTGCAGGCTCTCATTGGCAGCATTCAGCTGCACCAGGTCTGCATCAGCATCATCAGCTACCGTTTGTATAGCATCGATATTTTCGAACAATGCTATATATTCAGACATCGCAGCCTTGTATTCCTCATTGATGTCAAGCTCCAACGAATAGAGATCAAGCTCGGCCATATGCCAATATGGCCGATTTGCAGCATAGTTACTACCGGTAACAATAAAACGCAAATAAATATATGAGGGATTACATTCAATTACAGGCGATGTATAGCTTGCACCAGCCCGAGCAGGCAACCCCGATACGGTAGCTACGGTTGTATACTCTTCATCACCGGCAGTGCGTCCCAAGATTTCTATGGATACAGGGAAGTCATTTTGTGCACCACTACGAGTAATTTCACTAAATTGCAATAGCGAGACTCTCTCACCCTCTCCAAGATATATATCAAGATAGTCTTTTGTAGAAGATATGCTGTGCCAACTCGTATGAATAAATGTTGAAGGATCATTATCAATCAAGAAATTCATATCATTTCCTTCCTCCGAATCGATATTGCTACATGAAATGTATCCGGCATCAGTGGGGTTTGTCACTTGTAAAGTGATAGGATTAGATGCATAGTCTAACCCAGACGCTTTCAACTCATCATTAGCTTTTTGCAAAGAAGCAGTTAAAGCAGCAAGTGCGGTAGCAATTTCAGCCTCTGTGGCAAATACAAATGATGAGCCATCATCGTTTGTAGCATAAACGCTATTCCAATATGCTAAGTTACCACCACGATGGTTCCAGTAGTTATTATCAGAGCCATGGTCTTTTACAGCCACATAACCAGCCATCTGAGATGCTACGATATCAAAGCATGTTACTGCACTGGTAGATGCAGTGGCATCATTCATTATCATAGAGGGGTCACCTGAGTTCAACGTTCCTGTTGCACAAAGAATCTTATCTACACCGGCGCCCTTGTTATAAAACTTGTAACCATCAGCCTCATTTCCAACAACACACCACAAAGCATCATCACCTGTAGGCTTAGTTGTGTTGTTCAACAAAAGGTAACCGTCTGTATTCACATAGCCAGCAGCTGAAGACACATAGCCGCCTTTCTTGTTCCTAATGAGATACCATGTCGTATTCTCATCCCATTCACCGTCAGCAGGAGCATTTGAGACGGCAAGTACCTGTGCGCTTGCTGCAGTCATCAAAGACAGCAACGCCAAAAGCATAGTAAACTTTTTTCTCATGATTAGTTTGTTTTAGTTATTAAATAATTGGGTTTCTCTCTGTTTAGATAAGTTTTCTTAGTGTTTTTCTTTCTGTTTCTTTTGCTTATATATGCTTGATTTTATGATTGTTAATTTTGTTTTGCTTGTAGATCTCTTGCCAAGAGATTATATTGGCGTGCAAAGTTACTAACTATTTGGAGATTAGGCAATATATTTGTTTGATTTTTTTTATTTCAAGAAGGGTATTAAAGCATCCGCACAACCACTGTAAACCATTCGGTTACACCTTCGTATAAATCTCTTGGCAAGAGTCTCCCATACACATTGTTTGTTTTTGTTTCATCGGATGTGTCATCCGACGAAGTGGAGGTAGGGGTTTGTAACTCCTGACTGTTATTGTGGATCATAGACCCTGATAATCAAGAACGGCAGATAAGGTATATCCACCGTAACGGAAACTTAATTTATGACTAAAGATAAAACAAGCAACAATTATTAAAATAAGGTTTAACTCAGTCAACCCAGACTACAAATAAGACGAACTACAGTCAACAAAAAACGTTAACATACACACAGAATAGTTTTTTCTTCACCAAGCATTTTACATCCCAAGCCTTGGTATGTACATCCCAA
>JAFXEF010000055.1 GCA_017520935.1 Bacteroidaceae bacterium
TCGTAGGAGGTATAATCTCATTGCCAAGTTCATCACAAATTCCTTCAAAACCATCTTTCTCTACAATATAGTAAAATCCATCTTCTTCATTACCACTTCGAAAAACATTATATTGGTATTTCGTGGGAGGAATAATCTCAATGCCATAAACATCACAAATTCCTGCAAAACGATCTTTCCCTTTACCTTTCCAAACTCGATAATAGCGAATCTCTGTTCCTTCTGCGTTCGTCTCTACCCTTACATCGTTGTACTTATCTGCAGGTAAAATTACATTTCCTTCCTTGTCACAGATTCCAATATAATCGTTTTCTTTAAACCTAAAAAATTTTGCCTTTGAGACATCCCCCCTTATGGCATTTTTAGTATCAACCCATTTATATCTATTAGGAGCAAAAACCTCGTTCCCTTTGGAATCATATATTCCCATAAACCCATCCTTTACAACACAGAAATAACAGGAAGCCGCATTCTTATCCCATCCAGCCCAATGGTAAGTGACTTGTTCAAATTTATTAGGCAAAAACAAAATGTTGCCATCTTTATTGGCGATACCTTCCATTCCATTTGTCCTAACACGGAAGTAGTATTCACGTGTCCCTGATATCCACAAAGAATCAACATAGATACTGTCGTATTTAGCTTCTATCAGCATCTTGCCGCCAGTGTTACCAACTCCGACCAATCCATTCTCTCTAATCTTATACCAAACGAAACTGTTACCTTCGACTATTCGTTCCACCTGTCTCTGAGCATATCCACATAATACGGATACGCACATTACTGTTACCAATAAAATCTTTTTCATAATGACGTATTTATTATTTGTTAGTATCTTGTTTGAGTGCATTCTCATACGATGCCCTTGATATTTCCACCAAACGCATTTTGATAATCTGATTCATCGCATCGGCTATATCTGTTTGACAAAGTAGATAGTTTTCAAAATTTGGATGACTGATAAAGTCATGCATTATTTTCTTATAGTTGCTTTGTGGGTTTCCCAATTCCTCCTCACATTTCTTAGAAGATTCCATAAATTCGTCTTGCACTTGTTCTGCATATGAATAGATGATAAAGAATAAAGCATATTGACTTCGCACAAGATTCTCATCTGTCACGTTATTGTCATTTTTCAAGATATTCTTAAAATCATCTCCACAAATACTCGACAATGCCCCCAACTTTTGAACATTTCCTACAAAAGCTTGGTATTCTTCAAGAGTAGCAGTCTTATTATGCTTTAAGAACTTCGAATAAACATCTCTTACAGCTTTTATATGTATCTTATAGTTTAAGAGATTGCATTGGTATAGTCTTAATTGTCTCATCTCATCCGTCTGTTCGAGAGAATCAGGCAATACCACATTCCCGATAAATTCGGTTGACTCAACAATCTTTTCGAGTTGTCTCGCCGCTTCGGCATTGTGGTTTCTACCCCAAAAGGTGTTGGCCGCAACGATAAGACTGATTAGAGCACAGGATAGCCCGAATGGGTCGCCGAGGATTTTGGGGAGTAACTTTCCCGAATGTTTCTGCGGTATACACTGATGTATCAGCGCAATCGCGAAATAAAGAACAGCAAAGGCCAACAGATAGCCACAAACTGAGGTTACAAGATTTGCATCCATAAAACTATCAGGTGTCTATGGAGCTATGGCAGACATTTAAAGGTGTAATTAAATGACGGACAAAACAAAAAAAGCGTGAAGCTCCAATCTCGTTGCTCGCTTCACAGCTTGGGCGTCGTGGAAGTTGCCCTATCATCGAAACGAGCAACTTCCTGAACCTCACGCCGAATATGTATAACAATCCCATCCCTATCTATGCGACACAAAATAATATACCTGTGACCATAAATAATTTGATGGGGATATGACAACATACCCACGGAGTGTCGTCAGTTGCTTGGTTTCTGATGATTTTGAAATTTTCCACGACTTCAAGCTGTCGAAACCTAAGCGTGAGACACGCCTTTTCCATTATGTCATCCCCGCCCTGCCACCTTAATCCATACAACTGAATCAAGGTATCGGCGCGAAGATGGGGACAAAATTAGTGTAAAATTTCGATTAAGCGAAGACAATGCCGATTTATTTGTATTGCTGGAGGAAGAAACTCCTGAATTTGTTTCTTTCCCCTTTTGAGGATAAAAGTTTTATTTTCCATTCTTTCTGGAGAAAATAATAGTATCTTTGTATCGTTTCAGAACATTCTGAAATGACAAAACTACTGCATTGGCATCGTCAGGTTTTTCTGAATCGGTCATTTGGCTTAAATAAAGAAAGGAGGGAGTCATGAATGGGCCATTTGATCCGTCTGACGCTTTCAGGTTTGTCTGAAATCATTGCACGATGCGGTTGGAGCTTTCAGAAGAGCATGAAAACGCTGCGCGATGCGGTTGGGATTTTCAGAAGAGTCTGAAAAGAACAAAGTAACAGGTTATGAATAGCCGATGTCTTTGGAATGTGATTTCTAATTTATTATTAACTCAAAATTCGTAGTATTATGAAAGAGATTTTGAAAGCCAATCTGAATAATGCTCGCAATGCTGAGCATTATCAGTTCCATTCAGACGTATTGAGCATTGTTACCGCAGAGGTGGCAACGGCTCAGAAAATCGACAGTTTGCGTTCCGACTATGTGGCACTATTCGACAAGGAGAACGCTGCTTTCATTCAGAACAGAGCTTATGAATCGACAAAAGAGATTGAGGCCAAGGACCGTGAGCGCGATGACTTGTTCTTGTACATCAAGCAAACGGTTGATTCTAACTTGCACTGCCCGGTAGCAACCAAGAAGGCGGCTGCCGAGAAACTGGCTTTTGCCATGAAACCTTATCGCTCGGCCAATTCGAAGGCCTTTGCCGAGAACACGGCACAAGTGACAAACCTGGTGCTCGATCTCCAATCCGAAGCATACGCAGGCTATGTGGAATTGTTGGGCTTGACAGAGGCTGTTGCGCAGTTGCAAGCGGCCAATGATGAGTTCAATGCCATCTATATGGGTCGCTCGGGCGAAAAGTTGGTTCGTGCTTCAAGCGAAACCATGAAGTCCATTCGTCCCAAAGTGGATGCGGCTTATCGTACATTGGCCAGTGCCATCAATGCCCTCTATCAGGTCAACTTCCTTGTTACTCGTTCGGCAAACACAGAAACGGAACTGGGTGGTGTGATTGATGGTGTCAACGCACTGATTGTCCAGCTGCACCAGACGCTTTCGTTGCGCGGAGCCGGCAGTGCTGTCGAGGTGAATGTGGATGATAATGTTTCGCCCGATGGTGTAGATACTCCTTCGGGGGGTAACAACCCACCTGCAGGCGGTGGCTCAGATAACGGTTCCGATGATGGCGGTGATAACGGTTCCGATGATGGTGGTAATAACGGTGGCTCAGGAACCGGTACCGAAGCCGAGCAGATCTTCATCGGCACCTCGGTGAACGACTCTGCCATGGGCAGCGTATCGGGCATGGGCACCTACGACAAGGGCACTACCGTAACCCTCACCGCAACGGCCAACGCTGGCTACCGCTTCGTCAGCTGGAGCGACGAGGTCACCGACAACCCGCGCCAAGTCGTGGCTGAGGTGAATGGAGTAGCGTACTCCGCTATCTTTGAAGCGATAGCGTAACACAATTGGTTAGTGGCCATAAAGTTCAAAACTCACAGCCACAGCCGGCACACCGGATGTAGTGAGCAGCATGAACATGGCACTATAGCGTGCTGACAAAAACCAATAGCCGACCCTGCATGAGAGTCGGCTATTGGTTTTGTATGGGATATTCTCCCGATTACTTGAACTCGTCCCAGCTCTTGATGGGTATATCGTCTACAGAGAGGGTGCAGAATGCATTGATGAATGCCTCGGCAAGACGGGCATTAGTGAGCAAGGGGATGTTGAGGTCTACAGCGGCACGGCGAATCTTGTATCCGTTGGTGAGCTCACCGGCAGTGAGGTTCTTCGGTAGGTTCACCACCATGTCGATCTCCTTCTTGTGGAGCAGGTCGAGTGCCTGGGGCTGCATGCCCTCTTCGCTGGGCCAGTATACGAGGGTGTTCTCCACACCGTTCTCAGTGAGGAAGCGCGAGGTGCCACCGGTGGCGAAGAGCTTGTAGCCCTTGCTCACGAGCAGCTTGGAAGCATCGAGCATAGCAGCTTTCTGCTTGGCCGAACCAGTAGAGAGGAGGATGTTCTTCTCGGGGATGCGCTGACCTACAGAGAGCATTGACTCGAGCACAGCTACAGAGGTATCGTCACCGATACAGCCTACCTCACCCGTTGATGCCATGTCGACACCGAGCACGGGGTCGGCCTTCTGCAAGCGGTTGAACGAGAACTGCGATGCCTTGATACCTACGTAGTCGAGGTCGAAGAGGTTCTTCTCGGGCTTCTCTACGGGGAGGCCAAGCATGATCTTGGTGGCCAGCTCGATGAGGTTGATCTTGAGTACCTTGCTCACGAAGGGGAACGAGCGTGAAGCACGCAGGTTACACTCGATAACCTTGATATCGTTCTCGCGGGCGAGGAACTGGATGTTGAAGGGGCCTGAGATGTTGAGCTCCTTGGCAATCTTGCGGCTGATGCGCTTGATGCGGCGCATGGTCTCTACATAGAGCTTCTGCGGTGGGAACTGGATGGTGGCATCACCAGAGTGTACACCGGCAAACTCGATGTGCTCGCTGATGGCGTAGGCGATAATCTCGCCATCCTTGGCCACGGCATCCATCTCTACCTCCTTGGCGTTCTCGATGAAGCGGCTCACCACTACGGGGTGCTTCTTCGATACGTTGGCAGCGAGGTTGAGGAAGCGCTCCAGCTCATCCTGGTTGGAGCATACGTTCATGGCAGCACCGGAGAGCACGTAGGAGGGACGCACGAGCACGGGGAAGCCAACCTTCTCAATGAAGGCGTTGATATCGTCCATCGAGGTCAGTGCGCTCCACTCGGGCTGGTCAACGCCGATGCGGTCGAGCATGGCAGAGAACTTGTCGCGGTCCTCGGCATTGTCGATATACTTGGCCTGTGTGCCGAGGAGGCGTACGCCCATACGGTCGAGGCTCATGGCGAGGTTATTGGGAATCTGTCCGCCCGTAGATACGATAACGCCCATGGGACGCTCGAGCTCGATGACATCCATCACACGCTCGAAGGTGAGCTCGTCGAAGAAGAGGCGGTCACACATATCGTAGTCGGTTGATACGGTCTCGGGGTTGTAGTTGATCATCACGCTGCGGTAGCCCTCCTTGCGGATGGTGTTGAGCGCCTGCACGCCGCACCAGTCGAACTCAACGGACGAACCGATACGATAGGCACCCGAACCAAGTACGATGATGGACTTGTCGTCGTGAGCAAAGTCGATATCGTGCTCTGTGCCTGCATAGGTAAGGTACAGATAGTTGGTCTGTGCAGGGTACTCGGCGGCCAGGGTGTCGATCTGCTTCACCACGGGAGTGATGCCCAGCTCCTTGCGGCGGAGACGTACGGCCATGAGACCCTCGTCAACGCCCAACTGCTCCTCGAGGCCTACGGCACGAGAAATCTGGAAGTCGGTGAATCCCTGTACCTTGGCCTTGCGCAGAAGCTCGGCGGGCACATTGTCGAGACCATTGTATGTATGCAGCTCCTTGGAGGTGTTCATGATGTTCATCAACTTCTGCAGGAACCAGCGGTCAATCTTGGTGAGCTCGTGAATCTGGTCGATGGTGTAGCCGGCACGCATAGCCTTGGAGATGACGAAGATGCGCTTGTCGGTAGGCTCGCGCAATGCCTTGTCAACATCGGCAATCTCCAGCTCCTTGTTGTCAACGAAGCCGTGCATGCCCTGACCAATCATGCGGAGACCCTTCTGGATAACCTCCTCGAAGGTGCGACCGATAGACATCACCTCACCTACGGACTTCATGGCCGAACCAATCTCGCGGTCTACGCCACGGAACTTACCGAGATCCCAACGAGGTATCTTACATACGATATAGTCGATGGCGGGCTCGAAGAACGAGGTGGTAATCTTGGTCACGGAGTTCTTCAGGTCGAAGAGGCCATAGCCCAAGCCAATCTTGGCAGCCACGAAGGCCAAGGGGAAGCCTGTAGCCTTGGATGCAAGGGCCGATGAACGGCTCAAGCGGGCGTTGACCTCGATGACGCGGTAGTCTTCAGACTCGGTGTCGAAGGCAAACTGCACGTTACACTCACCCACGATGCCTACGTGGCGAACGATGCGGATGGCAAGTTCGCGCAGCTTGCTGCACTCGCTGGCGGTCAGTGTCTGGGTAGGAGCTACTACGATACTCTCACCGGTGTGGATACCCAGCGGGTCGAAGTTCTCCATATTACATACGGTGATGCAGTTGTCGTAAGCGTCACGCACCACCTCGTATTCGATTTCCTTCCAGCCCTTGAGGCTCTTCTCTACGAGCACCTGGGGTGAGAATGAGAATGCCTTCTCGGCAAGTTTGTTGAGCTCCTCCTCGTTGTCGCAGAAGCCCGAGCCGAGACCACCCAGTGCGTATGCTGCACGGATGATGACAGGATAGCCCAGACGCTCGGCAGCAGCACGGGCATCCTCGATATTCTCTACGGCCTCGCTCTTGATGATCTTGACATCAATCTCCTCGAGCTTGCGGTTGAAGAGTTCGCGGTCCTCAGTGTCGATGATAGCCTGAACGGGAGTACCCAGTACCTGTACGTTGTACTTCTCGAGCACCTTGCTCTCATAGAGCTTCACACCGCAGTTGAGGGCGGTCTGGCCACCAAAGGCGAGTAGGATGCCGTCGGGGCGCTCCTTCTCGATAACCTTCTCTACGAAGAACGGGGTCACGGGCAAGAAGTAGATCTTGTCGGCCACACCTTCGCTTGTCTGTACTGTAGCAATGTTCGGGTTGATAAGCACCGTGCTGATACCCTCTTCGCGCAGAGCCTTCAATGCCTGTGAGCCTGAGTAGTCGAACTCGCCAGCCTCACCTATCTTCAATGCGCCCGAACCTAAGAGCAATACTTTATTGAATTTCTTTTCCATTATCTATATGTATAAGAAGGTTACTTAATCAATTTCACGAAATCGTCCATCAGGTTATCCTTCTGGTAGCCACGGCTGCAAGCCTCGGGAGCAAACTGTGTGCCTATCCAGGGCTTCTCCTCGTGGCGGATACCATCCACAGCACCGTCGTTCATGTTGGTGAACAGCACCTTCCAACCTGCGGGGAGCGTGCTCTCCACAATGGCATAGCCTGCGTTCTGGTTGGTGATGTAGCAGCTGTTGCTACCTGTGAGGCGTGAGGGCTGGTTGGCTCCGTGATGACCAAACTTGAGTTTCTCCACCTTTGCACCGGCAGCAAGACCCATCAGCTGGCAGCCGAGTCCGATACCGAGGATAGGCTTCGCAGTCTCCATAGCCTTGGCTATGTTTGCAACGGTAGCTGTATAGAGGTTGGGATTGCCGGGGCCGGCACTTACCACCACTGTATCGTAGTTCAATGCCGTGAAGTCGTAGTCGTAAGGCACACGCACAACCTCGAGGTCATGAGCCACGAGAGAGCGGATAAGGCTGTGCTTGACACCGCAGTCTATGAGCACTACCTTCTTGGCTGCTCCTTCGTTGTAGGTCACGGGAGCCTCACAAGAGACCTCGGCAACGTAGTTTACAGTGTCATAGGCAGCAGCTTGGGGTTGAAGTTCGGCTTCACCGATAACAATCTGGCCGCCCATCACACCTTCGTTGCGTAAAGCCTTGGTCAAGGCACGAGTGTCGATACCCGTGATACCGGGAACCCCTTCGCGCTTCATCCAAGCATCGAGGGTCTCAGCAGCATTCCAGTGGCTGTACTCCTCGCTATAGTCGGTCACGATGAGTCCGCGCACCTGTATCTTGTTGCTCTCGAAGAATTTCTCCAAGCCTAATTCCTTCACTTCGTGGGAGGGCACACCATAGTTGCCAACCAACGGATAGGTCAGCGCCAACAGCTGTCCTGCATACGCGGCATCCGTCAAACTCTCGGGATAGCCGGTCATTGCCGTGCAGAATACCACTTCGCCCACTGCCGGCTTTTCACAGCCGAAAGCAGTGCCCTCGAAGCGCATTCCATTGTCCAAAACTAACGTTGCTTTCATAAGTATATATATGTATATTATTTATTATATTTCTGCTCGTAGTATTCCACGAATACTTGGTTTACACGCTTCACACCATGCGGAGTGGGATAATCACCGGTGAAGTACCAGTCGCCCGGATGGTTGGGACATGCCTTGTGCAGGCCCTCGATGGGCTGGAACACGATCTCCACCTCAGACTTGAGCGTCTTCGGGCGCAAGAGTTCCACAATCTTGGCCGAGATCTCCTCATCGGTGAACGGAGCGTAGATGTCTTTCACCTTGTTCTCCATCTGGTCGAGCGGCAAGTTGATCTGCTCCTTACAAGCATTGTATGTATCAATCACCTTATGCCACATAC
>JAFXEF010000056.1 GCA_017520935.1 Bacteroidaceae bacterium
CGATGCGATTGGAGCTTTCAGAAGAGTATGTAATTCGTCTACTCGGATATTGAATATCCGAGGATGTAGAGGTAAAGAGCGGGACAAGCCCGCTCAATAAATTAAATAATTAAATGAATCGGATACGTCGCTCCGCTCCTTTTTAGTCTGTGACGGGGCGAACGGGGTGGCCGTAGCCGCGGTTGCCCCAGCTGCTCCAGCCGCCGTAGCCGCTGCCGAAGTATAGGCAGCACGCGTCGCACCAGCTGTAGCCCCCGTACAGCTTGCCGGACCAGTAGCAGCCGTCCGAGCCACGGCCGACGACCTCTGTGCCGAGGCGGGAGCCCGCAGCGGGGAGAAAAATAGAGTTACCATTGGGGCCGGTGACCTTATAGCCTCTTATACCGTTGACCGTAGTAAGCTCCCAAGAGCACTTCTCACAAAGCTCCTTGATCTCATCTCTGGTGGGCATACGCCAACCACCACCCCACTTCACGTGGGCGACATCGTAGGAGGTACCGCTGATGTTGGAACCGATGTCCTGCCACTCTTTATAACCATCACCATCTGTATCTATATAGTATTGATAGGTATCCCTATCGTAATCACTCTTCTCCTCAGTCTCACCCCAAGCATAGTAACCACCGTAACCCTCGGGAACGGAGGCACCAACGTTGCAACAAGCCCACTTGACGCTCAAGCCGAGATCAACGGCGTGGACGTGGTTGCCGTCATTACAAAGCGCGCCACCCTTGGTCTCAAAAGATTTCGTCTCACCATATTCCCTTACACCGTCCACTTCATAATAGACGCGATAGTTATAGGTCGTATTAGTAGACAGATTGTCCAGGTGGAAGTCATATTCACCATCCTCCTTGTTGGCATCCAACAAAACTGATCCAGACTTTGAGTCGGTAAAATACTCCACACCACGCAAAGCATTCCAGAACAAGCAATCCTCAAATTCGCACTTCACCGTCGCTTCAGTCTCAGACACGGAACTGGCCTCACCTGTATATACTTTGGGCTCTTTGTCATATTCAAAATCAAAATCCTGCTCGTCATACAATTCATGATTGCCATCTTGTGTCTCTACATACACACCAAAACTATAGTTTGAAGATCTTGCATGGTGTAAAGAATGATTGATAACATCGAAATCCTCCTTATCCACATAGAATGGGAAAGACACTTCGGAAGTTTCAGAATAGCCAGAGAATGTTGCTTTTTTCTCTATATAGGTTTTGCCAGTCTTTTTGTTTCGATAGTACACACCACATTCTTTATAGTTGGCAAGCGACTCTTTTGTACTCTCGATTGTGGCAGTCATATCATAGCAAACTTTGCCATCGTAATAATAACAGTCTTCAGCAGATATATCTGAGAGGGAGAGATTGTGGGTAGTGAAATCTGAACTGTTTTCTGAAATGAATGTGAAATTTAACCCATCAACTTCACATTCATAAACGATGAAATATAAATATGTGGTATTCATTTTCAAATTTGTGATTGGTGCCTCTAAAAGCCAGCCACCATTTGTTACAGGATTCATATTTGCATCTACATCTCTGCCATCAACTGAATAAAGTTCACTAAAATAGAAATAAGCGCGGCCCAAATTCTTGTTTTGCGAGGTTGATAATGTTCCTTTCAGTGTTGCTCCTGAATAGGTGATATTTGCAGGTTCTTCAGCTCTTACGAATATATTGTATTTGTTCTGATAATACTCCTTGTAGGCTTTCATTTGATCGCTATCGGGAAAGAGTTCCTCAAATAACTCTCCAACATCAGTAGCCAAAAGACCCACCTCGGAAAGAAGCAGAGTCCATGCCAATCCTTCCGTAGGAATTCCTGCTAACAATGTAGCACATATTCCCGCTAAATCACCTGTAACTTCCAAACCATTTACAATGAGTTGCTGATTATGAAGTTCCGGATTATTTTTCACGTCATCTATGACATCTGTGAGCCATCCCAATCCTTCCGTAATTCCATTTGGAATAGCAAAATCCCAAATAGGATGGTCTTTACCAAACTGTCCTCCAACCTCGTCAACCTTATTACCTATAGCTTGTATATTCTCTAAAAACTTCCCCAGACTTTTATTGACTGTAGACGAACGAGCCTTTACTTTATTGCAATCCTCAGCTTTCAGCTCAAGTGTGGTACAAATGGAATCCGCCATTCTTAGAACTGTGAAACCTCCCTCTGACTGATAATCAAAGTAGAAAAGCGCTTTGCCATCAAAGAACTTCTCCACATCACCATCATTGTTTGTCATTATCATCCACTTGGTGTTGTAATACTCTGAGGCTATTACGATGGTGTCATTTGCACCAAACTCGCCTCTCCGGCTGGCAATCATCATTGCACGGTTATCAATATACGCTTTCTTGTATGGGAGGGTGTCTGATTCCAGTTCATATATACGATACTTGCCTATTACATTCTCGTCATATACACTAATACCCTCGAAAGAAATGCTGTCGACTTTGTCTAACGGTATCTCGTAGGTGTTTCCTCCCATATGTACATATGAATGAGATAAGGTATGCTCCATACTGTCTATGCTCTCTGTATAAAAGCCATGGAAGGTGCTGTCGCTCATGTGATAACGCATATATTTTTGGGCGTTTACAGGGAAAACGACAAACATCAATGCTGCAATTGTAAATATCTTTTTCATCTTTTCAGTATTCTATAGATTAACTCATTTACCCTTACGATATATATTCCTGCATTAAACGAAGATAATGATATAGGAAACATATCGTTTGTATTCACTGAATACTTCTGCACTAATTCCCCATTAAGCGTATAAATATATACATTTGTCTTTTCAGAAGAATTTGTAATCAACAACGTCTCTCCATCAAATCTCAAAGGTTCATTGATAATTGCATCAGATATATCTGTTTCTGCATTCCCATAGGTTATATGGGATATTTCACTGAGGTTATAACTTGCCTCCATTTCATAAGTCTTTACAATTAATTGTTCGGAAGTAAAGAAAACTTTTGGCTCTTCCGACAGGTCATAGACCATTTTCGTACCATTCTTTGCCCATATCATAAGATTTACACTTTCATTAGCGATGATAGGGGATATAGGAACGACGAAAAAGAACAATAGTAGAAGTCTGCTTTTCACTGTGATTTAAAATAAGAAAAAGGCGTGAAACCATCCGTTACTCGCCTTACTCTAGGTTACCGCCAAGTGACCTTACACGTAACAAGCAAAGAATAGCCCACACCTCATAGGTGCGAACTTTCAGTCTGCTTGTTCTCACGTGTGAAAATTGGCGGTATTCAGAGTAAGAGAACAAGAGCCAAAAGCTCCATATCAATATGTCAAGAACGAATGGAACGCTTTTTCGGTTAATAAATTGAGTTAAATTAACGTGATTGGGGAGAGCTGTAATGCTATCGCGTCACCCAACTCTCATCATAAGCGTCCGCTCCGTTGTTTTACTTCATAGGCAATTCGTTTTTATCGTTAATACTATAATTTGGGTACAAAGATAGCAAAGTTGCTTGGTTTTCGAGCCAATTATGTGTATAAAATTAGTTTTTTTCTTACATAGTGGAAAAACTAAGCAATAAGCACTATGCCACTCGCAATAATCTGCAAGGTCTTCAAGAAATAGGCACCGACGCGATGTGAAAGCGTCGGTTGCGACGCCAATGCGGGATGAGCATTGGTCTACGACGAAGGAAGCTTTAGCTTCCCAGAGGAGTGCTGCTTGCTGCCTTTTAGCTTTAGCTTCACCAAGGAGTGTGCTTTAGCACCATCTTGAAGGCCTTGCAGATTTTGCGCCTCCAAACGACTAACGCCTGCCGGTGTACCTTACAGATACCTACAAACGCTTCCACAGATCATGACTGAACGAAAACGACGTTTCACCAACCAAGAAACGACGTTTCCTCTCACGCCAAGCGACGTTTGTCAGCATCTTGCGCCAGATGTTCAATATTCCAAGACTGGCAATATTCATTTCAAGTCTGGCAATATATATTCCAAGTCTTGGAATATTACTTTTATCGAGGTATTAATTAATGTTACATCGGCCAGACGGCAAAGCCCTCTACAGGTCTTGTTTCGAAAGACCTACAGGTGATAAAATTTAAGACCTGTAGGTGATAAGAATAAAGACCTATAGGTGCCTGAATTTGCCATCTGCAGGAGGCCTTAACTTAGGTATGCCGAAAAGGCCGCTACTGAAGCCTGATTTCGGTCGTCACTGACGACCGACGCTTGCCGTCACGGATGACCCTATATTCGAAGTGTTTTTGGGAAACTACCCCTCCAATGCCATCATCGCCTCCTCCCACTCGGCCTCGGCTTCGGCCAGCGTAGTCTTCAGACGGGCATATTGCTCAAAGAGGGCGGCATTGGCAGCACCCGTCGGGGTGGCCATCCATTCTTCCAGCTCCTTCAGCTCGGCCTCTATCCGGGCAACACGTTTCTCACAATCCTCTACGCGCTTCTGCAACTTGCGCTGTGCCTTGGCCTGCTCCTTACGGGCAGCGTAGTCAATGGCACCCGCTTTCTGTGGTTCCGGAGAAGCGGGAGAGCCGGGAGTCTTCTGAGTAACCATAGGGGGCTGACTATCAAAGGTTCCTCCCCCCCTCTTCTCCAAATACTCGTAGATGCCACCCAGGTGTTCCCTCACCTTGCCACCGCCAAACTCATAGACCTTGGTGACGAGGCCGTCGAGAAACTCACGGTCGTGACTCACGAGGATGACCGTACCGTCGAACTCGCGGATGGCCTCCTTGAGCACATCCTTGGAGCGCATGTCGAGGTGGTTGGTAGGCTCGTCAAGGATAAGCAGGTTCACCTGTTCGAGCAGCAGCTTGATCATAGCCAGTCGGCTGCGTTCGCCACCCGAGAGTACCTTCACCTTCTTGTCCGAAGCCTCGCCGCCAAACATGAAGGCACCCAGTATGTCGCGTATCTTGAGACGTATGTCGCCCACGGCAACGCGGTCGATAGTGTCGAATACGGTAAGCTCCTCATCGAGCAACTGTGCCTGGTTCTGCGCAAAGTACCCAATCTCCACATTGTGTCCGAGGGTGAGCTTGCCCTCATAGGGAATCTCGCCCATGATGCACTTGACAAGCGTAGTCTTGCCCTCACCGTTCTTGCCCACGAAAGCTACCTTCTCGCCCCGGCGGATGGTGAGGTTGGCATCCTTGAAGACCAGGTGCCCGTCGTAGCTCTTCGCCACATCTTCGCATATCACCGGGTAGCTACCACTACGCTGTGCGGGGCGAAACTTGAGGCGTAGGGTGCTGCGGTCCTCTTCGTCGATGACCACGGGCACCATCTTTTCCAACTGCTTGATGCGGCTCTGCACCTGTATGGCTTTGGTGGGCTTGTAGCGGAATCGCTCTATGAAGTCGGTGATGTCGGCAATTTCCTTTTGTTGGTTCTCGTAAGCACGGAGCTGTTGCTCGCGACGTTCACGACGCAGCACTACATACTCGTCATACTTTACGCGGTAGTCGTGTATGGTACCACAAGTGATCTCTATGGTGCGGTTGGTCACATTGTTGATGAAGGCGCGGTCGTGGCTCACAAGGACTACAGCCTTGCCATTGCGTGCCAGAAAGTCCTCGAGCCACTGTATACTCTCAATGTCGAGGTGGTTGGTGGGCTCGTCGAGCAACAGCACATCGGGGTGCTGCAACAGCAGCTTGGCCAACTCGATACGCATGCGCCATCCACCCGAGAACTCCGAAGTGGGGCGGTCAAAGTCTTCGCGCCGGAAGCCCAAGCCACAGAGCGTCTGCTCCATCTCGGCATGGTAGTTGGCCCCACCGATAATCTGGAAGCGCTCGTTCTCGCGAGTGAAGCGGTCTATGAGTTCGTGATATGCCTCGCTCTCATAATCAGTACGCTCGGCCAACTCGGCTGCCAACTTATCAAGCAGTGCTTTCTGCCGGCCGATATGGGCAAAGGCCAATTCGGTCTCCTCGCGCACGGTACGTTCATCGGCCAGCTTCATCACCTGCGGCAGATAACACACCGAGATATCCTTGGGCATACTCACCGTTCCATCGGTGGGCTGCTGAAGCCCCGCCAATATCTTGAGCATGGTAGACTTGCCTGCACCATTCTTGCCCACCAGGGCTATGCGGTCTTTCGGATTGATGATGTAACTGACTCCTTGAAACAACGGCGTGGCGCCAAATTCGACCTTCAGATTCTCTATACTAATCATAATGGATGCAAAATTACGCATTAAAATTGACAATCGCTTATTGAGTATTGATATTTTTGATGCACATCAGCAGATGACAACAATGAACAATATCAGGAAAATGAAGTTTTTTTTGAAAAAATGTCGCACATAAGTATAAGTTTACTAAAAAACTATTACCTTTGTGCCATAAATAAAAGCAAAAAGAAAAGATGAAGCATTTTGGTTACGCATATTATTCCTATTTCTACTTTTACTTTAGCACGAAGTAGAGCGGGATAGGCTATGCAGCACAATGGTTCATAGAATAATATAAGAGAAAAATAATAATTAGCAAGTCCCGCTCAGTGTTGAGCGGGACTTACATATATATAATAAATGTATATGGAAAAGAATAAAGCATACAGCATCAGTCCGGCCAATCGCCTGAACTCGGTGAGCGAGTACTACTTCTCGCGCAAGCTCAAGGAGGTGGCTGCCATGAATGCCGCTGGCCTGCAAGTCATCAGCCTCGGTGTGGGTAGCCCCGACATGCCGCCTTCAGAAGAGACAATAGAGACACTCTGCACCGAAGCCCACAACCCCGACGGGCACGGCTACCAGCCCTACGTGGGCATTCCCGAACTGCGCGAAGCCTTTGCCCGCTTCTACCATCAGTGGTATGGCGTGGAGCTTGATGCCAAGAGTGAGATACAACCGCTCATAGGCTCCAAGGAGGGTATATTGCATGTGACGTTGGCCTTCGTAAACCCCGGCGAGCAGGTGCTCGTGCCCAATCCCGGCTACCCCACCTACACTTCACTGAGCCGCCTGCTTGGTGCCGAGGTGGTGCACTATGACCTGAAGGAGGAGAATGGCTGGATGCCCGACTTTGAAGCCCTGGAGCGTATGGATCTCAGCCGCGTGAAGCTCATGTGGACCAACTATCCCAACATGCCTACAGGAGCCAATGCCACACCCGAGCTGTATGAACGTCTGGTCAGCTTTGCCCGCCGTAAGGGCATCGTCATTGTCAACGACAACCCCTATAGCTTCATTCTCAATGACCATCCCCTGAGCATACTCTCTGTGGAGGGTGCCAAGGAGTGCTGCATCGAGTTCAACTCCATGAGCAAGAGCCACAACATGCCCGGATGGCGCATCGGCATGATAGCAGCCAATGCCACCTTCATCAGCTGGATACTCAAGGTGAAGAGCAACATCGACAGCGGTATGTACCGCGCCATGCAATTGGCTGCCGTCAAGGCACTCGATGCCGAAGCCGACTGGTATGAAGGCAACAATGCCAACTACGCCGCACGTCGCGAGACTGCCGGAGCCATCATGAACACGCTGGGCTGCACCTACGACAAAAACCAGGTAGGCATGTTCCTCTGGGGGCGTATCCCCGACCATTACCAGGATGTAGAGGAACTCACCGAGCGTGTGCTCCACGAGGCTCACGTATTCATCGTCCCCGGCTTCATCTTCGGAAGCAATGGCAGCCGCTACATACGCATCTCGCTGTGTGCAAAGAATGACAAGTTAGAAGAGGCGTTGAAGAGAATCAAGCAATTAGAAATCAAGGGTTAATAATTAAAACAAATCATATGAACTTACAACCAATCAAACTCGCAGGCGTAGAGGACAAGCGCCCTCTCGTAATCGCAGGCCCCTGCAGCGCAGAGTCCGAAGAACAAGTGATGAACACAGCTACCCAACTCTCCAAAAAGGGTATCAAGATATTCCGTGCCGGTATATGGAAGCCCCGCACAAAGCCCGGTGGCTTCGAAGGTATCGGTGTGGAAGGCCTCGCATGGATGCAGCGCGTAAAGCGTGAGACTGGCATGTACGTGACTACTGAGGTGGCCACAGCCAAGCACGTAGAGGAGGCTCTGAAAGCCGGTATAGACATTCTGTGGATTGGTGCACGCACCTCGGCCAACCCCTTTGCTATGCAGGAGATTGCCGACTCGCTGCAGGGGGTAGATGTGCCCGTATTCGTGAAGAACCCCGTAAACCCAGACCTCGAACTGTGGATTGGTGGCATGGAGCGCCTCAACAATGCCGGCATCACACGCCTCGGTGCCATACACCGCGGCTTCAGCACCTATGAAAAGAAGATTTACCGCAACCTGCCCCAATGGCATATCCCTCTCGAGCTGCGCCGACGCTACCCCGACCTGCCGCTCCTATGCGACCCCAGCCATATCGGCGGTAAGCGCGAACTCATCGCTCCGCTCTGCCAGCAGGCCATGGACCTCAACTTCGACGGCCTCATCATCGAGAGCCACTGCTGCCCCGACAAGGCATGGAGCGATGCTTCACAGCAGGTGACACCCGAATCGCTCGAATATATCCTCGATATGCTCGTCATTCGTGATGAGACCCACAGCACCGAAGACCTCGGACAGTTGCGCAAGCTCATTGACGAGTGCGACGACAGTATCATACAGGAACTGGCCAAGCGCATGCGCGTAGCCCGCGAAATTGGTATGTTCAAGAAGGAGCACAGCGTCACCGTGTTCCAGAACACCCGCTACAACGAGATCCTCGAACGACGTGCCTCACAAGCCGAGCAATGCGGCATGAGCGGTGAGTTCATGAAGAAAGTCTTCGAAGCCATCCACGAGGAGTCGGTGCGCCAGCAGATGGAGATATTGAACAAGTAAAAAGAAGAGGATGTCAAAACTATGATTTGTCATCCTGGGCTCTGCCAAGAATGACAAGACAAAACATAAGTGAGGGTGTGTCAGTTGCAACTGACATACCCTCTTGTTTCACCATAAACTTTTCTCACTCGGGGATATACCACTTCAGCAAGTCTACCTCTACGATGCGCAATTCGCTGCGTACCTTGTCGCCGTCCTTGGCTTTATAGAGATCCAGTTCGTTGGCTACGGGAGCAGCCAGTTCGGTGATTTGTCCGAAGGCATCGCTCTCGGTGGCAGTACCACGCAGGCGTATGGTGACACGTGAACACTTGGTGGATTTTACGGGTAGATGCACGTAACCGAGGCTCATGGGGGTGCTGCCTTCCCATACGAGGGTGGTGTCGGCATAAATCTCTATCGGATAGCTACGACGACGCCAACCGGTGAATTTGATAGATACCTCGTCGAGGCGCTCGGGACGGGTCAGTTCGTAGGTTATCCATGAAGTACGCGATGTGCCATCGTTGCGCCACTCGGTATCTTCATTGTCATCTGTGCTGGGGTGGCTGGCATGGGCCGTGGTGCCTTCGCTATCAATAACGCGGGCTATGGAGATAGTCTCCTTACGGTCGGTGTAGGAGGGTGTTGCGGGTGTTTCGCCACGGCCGAGGTAACAGGGAAGTACATCGCGCTGGTGCTGCAGGCTGAGGCCACGGCTAACATCTACGGGATGGCTCTCCCAAGTGATGGTTTGCGGTGCCAGACCCTCGGCTTTGGCAGTGAGGGTTATGGAGCCAGCCTCGGTGAGGCTACGCACGAGCACGCGATTCACGCCACACTCTACGGGAAGGGTGGTAGAGAGCACGCAGTTGCCCTCGCCCTTGGCCAGTCCGCCACGCCACTCGGCAGGCCCCTCTAAGGTGAAGGTGACATTGCGGTTGTCGAGCGGACAACGGCGACCTTCGCTGTCGAGTACCTCGAAAGTGATGAGGGCGAGATCAGCACCATCGGCACGCATGCCATCGGGGGCTGTCATGAGTGAGAGGCTCAGGGTAGCAGCTTCGCCTACAGTGGTGAGAGTGTATTCTGACGCTTTTCTTCCCTGCTCATCGTAAGAGATGGCTTGCAGGGTACCGGGGCGGTAAGCTACAGAGTCGAAGGTATAGAGGAAGTCATATTCGCGGCGGGCTGTACCTACAGGTAGGCCGTTGAGCAACAGCTCTACACGGTAGGCGTTGGAGACTACGTATACCGGCTTCACGGTACCCTCGGGATAGTTCCAATGACCCATGATATAGGTTTGAGGAGTTTCGGGCTCTACCCATCCGTTCCACATCACCTGATGGGCGTAGTAAGAATCCTTGGGCAGGCGCATGGCATCGGACACGCCGCTGGTGCGGTAGTTCGACTCACCGCGGAAGTGGGTGTTGGTGTCGGAGAAGATAATCTTCACCCCCCCCGAGCTGACACGCTTGCCCATACCGGGACGCACTTCCCAGTAGTCGAACCAACGGCGTATATGCTCTACGGCGAGCTGATCCTGGTTGTGGTTGTAGGCCGAAGCATCGGCACCCCGGTAGAGCGGACCATCGCCACTGTGGTGGTAGGGGTAGCTCCAGTTGTCCCAATAGCGGCGCAGACCCTCGTCACGGCAATACTCCATAGCCCATAGGGGCTGACCGCCACTCTTATTGATGTAGAGCATCTCGCCACCATACTCCGAAACCTTGCTGCCCAACATCTCGCGGCTACCAATGGCGCGGCCACCGTGCGGGTCGTAGAGGTCGCGAATGGCCTTCATCTCGGCCATGTGAATGTCGGAGATGTTCTCGTTGCCACACTCATAGAAAATGATGGAGGGGTTGTTGCGATTGTAGATGATGGCATCGCGCATAAGCTCTACGCGGTGTTCCCAACGACGTCCCTCGACATCCTTCTCGGCATCGCCGGCAGGCATGGCTTGAATGAGTCCTACGCGGTCACACGACTCTATATCCTGCTTCCAGGGAGTGACGTGCATCCAACGCACAAGGTTGCCGCCGCTCTTCACCATTTCGAGATTACTGTAGTCGCTGAGCCAAGCGGGTACGCTCATACCAACGCCGGGCCACTCATTACTTGTGCGCTGGGCATATCCGTGTACCATGAGCACGCGATCGTTGAGGCAGAAGAGACCATTGCCAAATTCAGTCTTGCGAAAGCCTGTGCGGGTAACTACCTCATCGGTGCACTTGCCTCCTACAACGAGGCGTGTCTTCACGGTGTACAGGTATCCGTAGCCCCAACTCCAGAAATGGAGGTTCTCCAGTTCTTTTGAGGCGCTGAGCGTGACAGTAGCACCAGGAGCAATAGACTGCACAGCACTGCGGAAGGTGCCGATGCTGCGACCATCGTTGTCGATGACCTCGACCTCATAGACCACCTCGCGGGGCTTGCTGCTCTCGTTCTTCACCTCCGAACTGGCTACAATCTCGGCACGGCGTGAGGCCACATCGATGTCCTTGGCATAGATGTATACACCGGTGGTGCCGAGGTTAGAGTAGAGGGGCAGTGTCTGATACAACTTGTCGGTAACATGGAGACGCACATGCTTGGGAAGACCGCCGTAGTTGGCGTTGAAGTTCTTGTTGTTCCACTGATAGGGGCTGTGGTCGGGATGCTGTTGCTCGCGGTAGTTCCAGTCGTTGTCAGTGAGTACCTCGAGGCGGTTGTTGCCACGGTAATTGATGTAGGGGGTGAGGTCGAACCCGAAGGCCATGACACCGTTCTCGCTCATGCCTACGCGGTGACCGTTAATCCATACGGTGGCCGATTGGCGTGCTCCCTCAAACTCGATGAAAACCTTCTTCCCCTTGGCCTTACGGGGCAGGCGGAAGGTCTTGACGTAACGCACCGTATCGTCGGGGAGATGGTCGATAGCTACGCGGTAGGCATAGTCTTCGTTGAAGGCACGGGGTAAGGTAGCCACGTGGGCGGTACCCTCAAAGGTGTAGTGCCAGTCGGAGTCGAAGTTATACTCGGCACGTTGGGCACTGAGGGTGAGGCTGCACAGCAGAGCTGCGCCTATGAGAATTCGTTTCATCGGATTACTTTTTTACCGTTTATAATATATATACCTTTCTCGGTGATAGTCTCTATCTTGCGACCAGTGAGATCATAGACGGGTGCACCTGAATGCTGAATGCTGAATGCAGAGTTGTTGATGCCGGTACCATCTGAGATGACGCGGATGGCACCGTCTGTACCCAAGGTGGAGTAGTCCCATAGACAGCCTTCGCAAGGGATGGCCGGCTCAAAAGTAGGCGTGCCGGTGAGACTGATGGTGCCTGCGCCTGTGAAGATGGGGAGTTCGTCACCCTCCACAAAACCTTCACCGATATGTTCTATTTGGAAGAAGGGTGACATGAGGGTCACCTTGCCGTCTGCCTTGAATGTGTCGGTACGTCCGTTGCTACGGGCACGCACATAAAGGATGCCGCCGGAGTTGACGTTGAGACTTCCGGTAAGTGTTAGTGTACCGGTGAGCAGGTTGTTCTTTCCGGCTGCAAGGATACCACCCTTCTTTACAGTAACTGAAGCAATCTTTCCACTACCGGCAAGCTTGCCACCTTCGTAGACGATGGTGGCTCCGCTCGTCGTAGCCACGGAGGTGTTGCCTGCCAGCACGCTTCCTTCGTAGATATTGAGCTTGCCCTGACTGGCTCCTGTGAGGGTGAGCGTGCCTTTACCATACTTGTTGACGGTAGCGGCTGAGTTGAAAATGCCTGCATAGGTTTCGTCAGTGCCGAGGTAGCCTACGTTCCAGATACCAGAAGCAAGCGTAGAGTTGTTGGCGCTACTGGTAAGGGCACCTATCTTACTGGTGAGCATCTTCTCGTTCTTACCGCCTCCCTCGACATGTGCTGCGTAGACATTGGCACCAAGCTTGAGCGTGCCCTGCGAGAGATCAATAGCACTGGCCAGACGAAGCTGTCCGGAAGTAGCCTCATAAGTACCCCGGAAACTGGACATATCGGTATATACATCGCCACGCACGTAGGGGAACGAGATGCGCAGGGTGCCTTCGCCTCTGAGCTTGCCCCGTATGGCACAGCGCTTGCCACCTACGATGGTGAGGGTCTTGCCCTTGAGGATGTCGATGGTGTTGCTGATGGTAGGTACGGCTGAAGTGCTATTGTTGTCGAATACGCGGATGGTACTGTTACCTGTGACCTCAATCTTGGAATTAGCAGCACCGAACGTGGTATTCCACGTACCCATTGCCAGGGTTCCTGCAACAAGACGAGTGCCTCCACTCCAAGTGTTAGCTCCACCGTAAGTGATGTTGAGCTGACCGGCTCCTGTCTTTACAAGCATACCATTACCCTTGATCTGTCCCTTCAGTGAAGTAGCGCCATTGGCTATCTGTATGGTCGCGGTGTCGGTGAGCGTAATGGCACGATTGGTTGCGGTGTTTGAGTTGTCGATGATGAGGGTAGCCTTGCCTATCTGTAGATTTTCGGGCGATGAACTGGCTGCACCGATGGAACTGGGTTGTCCGCCATCGGCAAGTTCCTTAACAAGCACGATGCCACCGTTGATGATGGTAGGTCCTGTATAGTCGCTCTTGGTGGTGACGAGGCTAAGTCGGGCACTTCCCTCCTTGATGAGCGAACCGCTACCGCTGAGGCCACCATCACCGATGAAAGAAATGTTCTTTTCGCTATTGTTGACAGTAACCTTACCGATGGGCATGAGGTCGGCGAGGGTGATGAGTACAGATTGTGCCTCATCGTTGAACTCGACCTCATCGCCTGCAACGAATTCAGTGCCGGCTCCATTTAGAAGGAAATTGGGAGTCTGATAGTCCCAGATGCTGCTGGTGTTGCCTGTCCAAACTACTCCTTGTGCCGCACTGCGCTGAGCTTTGATGACGAGGTAGATGGCCTTGTCTTCGTGGACAATCTCATAGGAGAGACCTGTGAGGCCACGCACGGTGAAGTTTCCCTTGCCGATAAACTCGCCCGTATACTCCATGAGCTTGAACCTACCGGGCTGCACGTCACTCTCGGCAGGTACGATGGTGAACACTATCTCGGGTGCAGTCACGGTGAGGTCTCCCTCTACCTTGATGAGGTCAGCATGTTGGTTACCCTCGGCAGTGGTGATATCCATCTCCATATATACCTTACGGTCGAGCTTGAGTCCCTGCTTGAAGGTTATCTGCCCGGTGGGCATCAGGCGGCATCCCTCATAATTAAGAGCGCCCTCGAAGTTGATGGCATTGACGATGGCCTTACCGCTGAGGGTTCCTCGGGCACGGAGGTTGATATCTCCCTTTAGCTCGCCATTGACCTCAAACGTACCTTCCGATATGTAGGTAGTGCCAGTGTAGTCGAGGGAGATGTCGGTTGCAAGTGTTCCCTGATGACTCTTCCACAGGTCCATATCGCCGGTGAGACTACCTGTTCCGCTGAGTGTGACACGCTGTCCCTTAACGGGCATGGCATAAAGCACAGAAGGCTGCATAACTGTGTTTACACTGACTGAGGCATCGGTGTTAAGGTCAATGAGCAGGCTCTTGCCATCAGCATAGGCTGTAACCTCGGAACGTTCATAGTTGGAGAATCTGTCGGTTCCCTGCCATACAAGGTCGGTGACCATGATAGGAGGTAGCTGCGGACGTGGCATGTGGTAGCCAAGGTAAAAGCCCGTGTTAGGACTTTGGTAGTAACCTTTGGTGGTGCAGTCGCCACGATAGTGGGGATCTTCCTGCAAGCAGTAGATGTTGTTGACGGCAGTAGTGTAATCGGTGGTGAATCCTACGATACCGACGCATACGCCATTCTCCTTATGGAGCAACACTAACTCTTCGCGCCAGTCGCCGATGATATCGCCCCAGAAGGCGGCACGCTTGGCATACACGGTGACATAGCGCCAGTTACTGAGCTTGGCAATCTCGATGAGACGTCCTTTATAAAAATCCTGAATATACACGTTGTGATGACTGTCACTGGTCTGCACTATCTCGCGATCGAGTGCACCATCCCACCAGATGCCTTCGGTGGGATAGGGAGCTGTGTGTTCGGGTATGAGGTCGCCCTTGGCATTGTATACACCGCCCATCGTGCTCCACATCTCCCATCCTAAGTGGTTGGGGTCAACGTCCATACACTCACCGCGACCTACATCTCCTACTGAAGAAAGGTACCACCGCTTGATACTCTCACCCGTAGCGGCATCGTAGAGAATCTGACCAAGCATATCACCGGCATTCTGCTGTATGGCAAAGGTTTCGAGACCGGGACGCTCGGGGTCGATATCACTCGTGCGGAAGCGGTCGCCATGAGCAATCTTGGGGGTGTTAAGGGTAGAACCATCGTGGTCCATGGTGTAACCGCCGGTCTGCATCTCGTCGCGTCCATCGCCGTCGACATCGGCAATACGTATCTGGTGGAAGGCAGGGCCTCCCGTGTTCTTGCAGAAGAGTTCCTTCCATGCACCGGCCTTGCCTGTACTGAAATCGAAGGCAAAGGCACTGTTGTGGTAGTTATGACTGCCGTTGCTGTTGCGTGTGTGCCACTCCATAATCATGGCAGGGTGTATACCGTCTGGGTAGAATACGCCCACGTGGCCTACGTGCTTGTTGTACTCATCGCCCATGAGTGCCGAGCGGTTGGTACGGTTGTACGAGTTGTTGTAGGTCTGCTCCACACTGCATTTCTCCGCTCCTGTCATACCATCCACGACGCTCATGTAGCGCGGTGCGTTGCGCGATGACTGTGTCTCATAATCAATAATACCGTCACCATCAGTATCGCCCGTGGGAAGGCCATTGACGTAGAGTCCGAAGGCCTTGTTCTCGGCATCCCAAAACCGGGTGCCGTCGCTCGTCTGCACCACCACATCGGCTTTGCCGTCGCAGTCCATGTCATAGGCCAGTATCATGTCGTCCTGTCCCGCACAGCTAAGTTCGTTGGGACCCAGCTTCACTGTCCACAGGTGCTCGCCAGTGCGCAGATAGCCTTCCACGTAGTTGTCGAGTCCGGTAGATATGCTCTTGCGGTTCACCACGTAGTCCATCTCTCCGTCTCCGTCAAGGTCGGCAGGCCATACGTAGTCAGTGGTATAGCCCGATGCCGTGAGTGGCGAACCGTCGAATCGGATGCTCATGAACATATTGCGCAAGTCGCGGCTCACGACCTTGTAGGGGGTACTCTGTGCCGACTCTACGCCGTCGGTCACCACGCTCACTGTCACTTCGCTACCGATAGGTACTTTTGTGATATTGGTGGCATAGTTGGTGTTGTTCACGGACGATGGGGTGATTTTATTGCCGTCCACATATATATTATAGGTAGCATTCTCGGGTTCCTGTGCCAAACGACGCCAAGTGACTGTGGCCGAGGAGCCATTGACGGATACGACCACACCACGCCCAAGGGGTTGTTGTATGCGCTGAGCCAAAACATCATGGGAACTTATTGCCATACCGGCAATACATAGTGCCGTGAGAATAGCTTTTTTCATAGATAATAGCTTTATTGTTACTGTTAATGGTTTAATTTGCAAATATACAAATAAATCCCTATACACATATTCTTTTCTATACTTTTTTAGGGGTCACCAGCAAATAGGCAACGAAGAAAAGACTGAATATATGCTTTGTCATGGAAGATGCAGATAGGCTGTGTCACTCAAGCGAATTTACATTGACATATTTGTATACTTCGGGGATTGTATTTGCCATCCAATTATTTTGCTTCAAATTTCTCCATTCAACGAAATTCCATTATCTTTGTAACGACAAAATTACGTTGATGATAGAAAAACATATTGTACTGGAAGAGATAGACCCTGCGCTCATCTACGGAGTGAACAATGCCAATCTACAGATGATTAAGGCGTTGTTCCCAAAGTTGCGTATTGTAGCACGCGGCAATGTCATCCGTGCCATGGGCGATGATGAGGTGTTGGGGGCATTTGAGAACTACATCAAACAACTGGAAGAGCATGGCTCACGCTACAACTCGCTGAAGGAGGAAATACTGCTTGATATCTTCAACGGCAACCGCCCTGCAGTAGAGCGCGAGGGTGATGTCATCGTATTCTCCGTAACGGGACGCCCTATCACACCGCGTAGTGAGAACCAGTTGCGCCTTGTCAAGAGTTACAAGGAAAACGATATGCTCTTTGCTGTAGGTCCTGCAGGCTCGGGAAAGACCTACACGGCTATTGCTCTCGCCGTACGTGCACTCAAGAACAAGGAGGTGAAGAAACTCATCCTCTGCCGCCCTGCCGTAGAGGCCGGCGAGAAGCTCGGTTTTCTGCCCGGTGACATGAAGGACAAGATAGACCCCTACCTTCAGCCGCTCTACGATGCATTGGAAGATATGATACCGCCACAGAAGCTGAAGGAATACATGGAGCTCAACATCATACAGATAGCTCCGCTGGCTTTCATGCGTGGCCGCACACTGAACGATGCCGTAGTCATCCTCGACGAAGCACAGAACACCACCATCCCGCAAATCAAGATGTTTCTTACTCGTATGGGTATGAACACCAAGATGATCATCACGGGCGACCTCACTCAGATAGACCTTCCCTCCTCTACCCGCAGCGGACTCTCACATGCCATGCAGATATTGCATGAAATCAAAGGTATAGGCATCATCGAGATGAACAAAAAGGATATCGTGCGCCACAAACTGGTGACACGTATTGTGGAGGCGTATGAGAAGGCCTCCCCCGCCCCTCCTAAGGAGGAGTGACTGATGTAGAAATCTCCGAGCCCTCCGAATATTCAGAAAACTAACAAACTCATAAACTAACAAAAACTGAAAGTATGGCACTAACAGCAACCGATTTCAAATTTCCTGGTCAGCAGGGAGTGTATCACGGCAAGGTTCGTGATGTATACAATATGGGCGACAAACTCGTCATGGTAGCTACCGACCGCATCTCGGCGTTCGATGTAGTATTGCCCAAGGGTATTCCTTTTAAGGGACAGATGCTCAACCAGATTGCAGCGAAGTTCCTTGATGCCACTACCGACATCTGCCCCAACTGGAAGCTCGCAACCCCCGACCCCATGGTGACTGTAGGTGTGCTTTGCGAAGGATTCCCCGTAGAGATGATTGTACGCGGCTACCTCTGCGGCTCGGCATGGCGTGCATACAAGAGTGGTGTACGCGAGATCTGTGGTGTGAAGCTCCCCGATGGAATGCGCGAGAACGAGCGTTTCCCCGAACCTATCATCACCCCTACCACCAAGGCCGAGATTGGTGAACACGATGCTGACATCTCCAAGGAGGAAATCCTGGCACAGGGCTTGGCTACTCCTGAGGAGTATGCATTGCTTGAGCAGTACACACTCGCCCTCTTCAAGCGCGGCACCGAGATTGCAGCCGAGCGCGGACTCATCCTCGTAGACACCAAGTACGAGTTTGGCAAGCACAACGGCATCATCTACCTCATGGACGAGATCCATACCCCCGACAGCAGCCGCTACTTCTACAGCGAGGGCTACGAGGAGCGCTTCGAGAAAGGTGAGCCCCAGAAGCAGCTTTCCAAGGAATTTGTACGCGAATGGCTCATGGACAATGGTTTCCAAGGCAAGGAGGGTCAGCAGGTACCCGAGATGACCGATGAGATTGTTACCGGCATTAGCGAGCGCTACATCGAACTCTACGAGCACATCACCGGCGAGACCTTCGTAAAGGAGAGCACCGAGGACATTGCTGCCCGTATAGAGAAGAATGTCACCGAGTGGTTGACTACAACTCGTTAGCCACCTATACGACTAACATGACTATATTATTCAATAAAATAAAGCGTGCAGAAATCTGCACGCTTTATTTTATGAATACTTATAAAACAGGTTATTAACCTTTGACAAAGTTCTCCACCTTGAGGTTGGTAACCTTGCTCTTGAAGTTGCCTGCCTGCTGGAGGGGGAAGCAGAGGGTAGGCACATAATCGTACGATACCTTCTCCGATGCCCAACGCTTGTCACGCTTGAGCTCATCTTTCAGCTTACCGTCCACATAGAGACGAGTAGCAGTATTGGTGCATTCTATACGGATGTCTACCGATTTGCCCTCCTCAACATAGTAGTTGAAGGTATTGTGGTAACCATCGCGTACGAAAGCCATACGACCGTCAACGGGACTGCTGAGATAGAAGTCAGTGATACCGTTGGTGAACAACAGTGTGCCGGGTTGCTCCTTGACACCATCAATGCGGAACGATACGCTGTATCCGTAGCCAGCCTTTGCATAAGGATAGCTCTTGCCAGCCTTCACCTCGGGGATAGTGTACACTATACTGTTGGACTCGCCCTTGAAAGTACCCAAATCGTTCACACCGGGAGCCTCGGCAAGCAGGGTGCGCTTGTGGTTGAACTCCTCGAAGGGTACGGTCTTGTAGGTGGGACTCCATGTTGCGGCGGCAATTACCTGCATGCCGGGGTAGCTGCGGTGGTGAACGTCTTCAACAGAGATACCGTTGCCAACCACGTCATTCCATACGGCATACATACCACCACGTATAGCGGGATCCTTATCCTCGAACTTCTGGTTGCCAATCTGTGCAGGACTCCATGAGTTGTACAGGTAACCGAGGTTCAGATAGTCATAATAATAACCTGCTGCGGGAACAATATAAACGGCTCCATCGGGGATGCTCACAAGGTCGTAGCCCAAGGCCTTCATATCGGCAGGATTGGCATAGCCGTTGTACCAACAGTTCATGATGACGTTCTCCGACTTCACGGGTGTATCACCCTGAGCGTGAGTAAGTGCACCCCATACCATAGCCTGCTTGCCGAATGACTCCACGAAGCGGATGTAACGGTCGGTAAGAGCGCGGAACTTCTCCACCACGGCCTTCTCGGCGTTGGAGTACTCATCGGTACCGATGTTCACCTGCTTACCTACGAATACAGGATCCTCACCCTCAAGGTACTCGGTGAAGAGCGAGTCGAGGAAGGGGTACACGTTGTCGTTGAAGAGATCCAGGTGATCCATGCCGTACTTCTCAGATCCGAACTCCTTGCGGTAGTGGACAAAGGCAAGCGAGTGGGCAGGGATATCAATCTCGGGGATGATGTTTACGCCCATCTTGGCGGCATCCTTTTGGAACTGGCGGAACTCATCCTTACCGTAGCTGCCATCCTTGGCCGTAAGTTCAGGGAAGAGCTCGCTCTCGAGGCGGAAGGCCGAGTAGGTCTTGTTCCAGTCATTGCCGAAATACTGCTTGAAACCGTTGTCGTTGAGGTGTACCTGGATAGTGTTCATCTTATAGTAGGCCATCGCCTTGGCAAAGGTTCTGAGGTAGTCCATGGGGATGAACTTGCGTGCACAGTCGAGCAGCAGGCCACGCAATCCGTAATCGGGCCAGTCACGGATGACGCCCTTGGGCAGATGGGTACCCTCATACTGCTCGAGAATCTGCAGCAGCGTACGTGTTGCCCAGTAGGCACCCGTCGGGGTGTTGGCCTTGATAGCTACACAATCGCCAATCTCAATGCTGTAGCCCTCATCGCCCAGTTCCTTGTCATCAGTGAGAGCCATGATGATAGCTCCCTTGGGAGCCTTGCTGGCATTCTTGGCCTTCATGCCCTTACCAAACAACAGGCCATAGTCCTCAGCCATGGCTTCAGCTGCATCGGCGAGCTCAGCATTGACATACACCACCTTGGTACCGGGGCTGACGGCTACCATGCCATCGGCACCTTGCCACTGGCGCAATTCGGGGATTACAAACGGTTTGTCATTCTCGGCTTTCAGTGCCGTAGTCGCCCCCAAACAGAGCAACGTGAGGCACAAGGTCAGAAATCTGTTTCTCATAGTGAATATTACAATTATTGGTTGTTGATATTAAATTCTACGCGAAGATAAGCATAAGTATTGGTTCATGCAATTCTATCTTCAACTCTGCATCTGTTTTTAAGCAGATTCTTACTCATCAAACAAGAGCTTGTAGTCGCGGTGGGCGGCAGGCACAGTCAAGCGTTCGGGTACGAATTTCCAATGATTGAGGCGTTGGGGATTAATCGAGTCGCGAAGTTCAATATAGCTGAGCATATAGAAGCGGAGGTCTATGTCGGTAGAATAGTCGATACGACTTTCCAGTTTATCGTGCGGAATACCAGCTCCCTTTGTCAGCAGTTCGCCACCGCCAGTGCCACGATATGAGTTTATCGCTACACGATAGGTCGCATCAAGACTGAAAGGAGTGCCATCGGCCATACTCTTGATATGCACGCGCTTGCCCACAGGTTTTGTCACATCCACCTCGTAGAGGATACCTGCGGCAGAGTCAAAATTGGAGAAGATATTCTTGAGGCGAGGTGAGCGGCTATCGAGAGTGGCTTCATCGAAGAGCAGCAGATGGTCGGCCGCACTCTTCATCTGGTTCACCCAAAGGGCATACGACATCTCCAGATAGTCCTTGATCTCCTGCCCCGTAAGCTGCATCACATAGAGCATATTCTCATAACGATAGAGGTTGAACATATCGCGCACGTGAATATCGCCCTTGGGCAGAGAGGTATTGAATGCCAATGGAGCGGCAAACGATACTTGCGCACTCGTGATATCCAACTGCATACGGTGAATGAAGTCAACAAAATCAGATGGCCCGAAATAGGCATCGCGGGAGTCAATCTTGTGGGTAGACACACCGATTTTCTTTGACACATACCTCTTCACCCGTTCGGCATGAGGTGCAAAATGGGCCATATAGGCAGTATCGGGCTTGTAGGCATTCACATCTACGATGTCAGCAGCGAGAGACAAACGAGGCTCCTCACCCTTAACAATCGTGACATCGAGTGTAGCCACCTTATGAGCATTATTGGCCGGATTGACCAGCAGTACCGTATCACCCTCCACATTGGCAACAGTCGTGTTGAGTGCCCGATGGTCGTGACCGAAGAAGATGGCATCGAATCCAGGGACATTCTCGGCCACAGCACGAGTGGCATTCTCGGCATACGTGTCAGTCACGATACCGCCCTCGTAGCCTGAGTGAAAGAGGCCTATGACAAGGTCTGGTGACTCATGTTCGTGCAGGTGAGCCATCCATCGGCGTGCCGACTGCTCCATATCGACAAATTCGAGTCCGTTCCACAAGTTACGTGGCAACCAGTTAGGTACAGCCGGAGTGGTCAGTCCTAAGAAAGCAATCTTCACTCCCTCGCGCTCAACAATCGTATAGGGAGGGAGAAACGGATGTTCTGAATCCTCATATAGGATATTTCCTCCTACGGGTACAGCCTTGAGGTCGCGCATATAACGTTGGTAAGTGGGTCCGCCAGTCTCAATATCATGATTACCCAACATAGCCACCTCGCACCCCATATAGTTGAGCGCCTCGGCAGCCAGATGGCACTGGTCTATCGCTACCGTATTATAATAATAGGTGGTGGGTTGCCCCTGCAGGATATCGCCATTGTCAACATATATCACATTGTCGCCATACGCCTCGGGCAAACGCAACTCGCCCAGATAGCTGCTCACACGGGCAAGACTACCATTAGCAGGCTTGTCAAGCTGGAAATCGTAGGGAAAGAAACTGCCGTGCACATCGCTCGTACAGACAACCTTAATGTGTACGGGCCGAGAGTCGTGGCAGGAAGTCAACAATATAGCCATGAACAAAATCAAATAAACGAGTCTATTGCGTTTCATCTGCTTTATAAATAGGTTTGTTATTCCTGCAAAGTAAATAAAATATTCATAGTCCTGCAACTTTTTCCTCGGCTAAAAGTTAATTTATAACACCTTATTATATAACTATGGCTTTCATTGATTACTATAAAGTGCTGGGCATCGACCGCAGTGCCACACAGGCAGATATACGGAAAGCTTTCCGCCGACTGGCCAAGCAGTACCACCCAGATACCAACAAGGACGACCCCAAGGCACAGGAGCGCTTCCAAGAAATAAACGAGGCCAATGCCGTACTGAGCGACCCCGAGAAGCGCAAGAAATACGATGAATACGGCGAGCATTGGACCCACGCCGAGGAGTATGAGGCTCAACGTCGCCAATATGAGCAGCAATACGGTACGGGAGGCTACAGCACGTATGGTGCACACGGGTTCGGCGGGTTCGATTTCGGTGGCTTTGGCGACTTCACCCGTTCGGAAGGCAATACCGGAGGGTTCAGCGATTTCTTCGAGCAGCTGTTTGGCGGCACACGGAGCCGTCGTGCCAGGAACGCCCCTTTGCGTGGCCATGATTACGAAGCCGAGCTGCAGCTCTCGCTGCGTGATGCAGCCGAGACACACAAGCAAGTGCTCAGCGTAGGAGAGCAGTCCGTGCGCGTCACCATCCCTGCCGGTGTATCCGACGGCCAACGACTCCGCTTGCGTGGATATGGTGGTGAGGCTCCCCAAGGCGGTACACGTGGCGACCTCTACATTACCTTCCGCATACTCCCCGATAAGGTCTTTTCCCGGGTGGGCAATGACCTGCACCTCACCGCCACCCTACCCCTCACCACAGCTGTGCTTGGTGGCGAAGTGGTCATTGAAACCCTAAAAGGGAACGTACGCGTAAAGGTCAGTGCCGGCACCCAACCAGGCAGCAAATTACGCCTCAGAGGCAAAGGATTTCCTATATATAAGCATGAGGGCAGCTACGGCGACCTCATCGTGAGTTTCCAGCTATCCATACCCAACGCCCCTACCCCTCAACAGCGGAAACTCTTTGAGGAGTTACGGCAGACAGGGATATAGAACTCTATACAAAAAATGTAGGAGCACAGAATTCCGTACCCCTACATTTTTTGTCGCTTACAATTAGTTCCACAGGTCTCCCCATGTACCGCGGCGGCTACGTGAAGAGGGAGTTAGACTGCCATCTTCATCCACACCGCCATAGTCTATGCCGTATTCGTCGCTATGTACGCCACTTGTGGCAATCATGCTTTCTACAGAGATCTCCTCTGTATCCATGCAGGGTGTTATATATGTTGCTTTCATAGTGTTATTTGATGATAATCTTCTTATTGTTCTTAATATACATTCCCTTACCGGGATTCTCTATCATGCGTCCTTGCAGGTCATATACCTTCCCGTCCGCAGCACACCCCTTCTGCAATGCTTCCAGACCGGTGGCCTCCTCACCAATTCGGAGTGTGATGGCCGAGGCGGCATTATCGACAGAACTTAGAACATCTTTAAGCACGAAATATCCACGGAATCCCATGATAGGAGTCTTGCCTGACGAATAGTAGAACTTGTTGCTGTTGAGGAACAAG
>JAFXEF010000057.1 GCA_017520935.1 Bacteroidaceae bacterium
ACTTTATCATTCAGAGTCCACACTCCTTATAAGTATTCAAGTGTGTAGCCCTGTTTCTTGCCGCTCTCGAAAGATATGGACAAAAGCAGTTTGTCACCTTCCTCCCACGCTGTCTTACCGACATCTTGTGTGCCGATGACACGAGTCTGTGTGCCCTCGCCAAAGGCAGGAAAGTCGCCTACCACGAATTGCAGATTGCCGTTACCGGCGGGTTGCAACACCTCATCCAATTCGTTGCTGCACGATGCTGTCGCTACCACGGCAACAGCCATCAGTATGTATTGAAATATCTTTCTCATAATTTCTTTTTTTTGTTTTTTACTAAATACTTTTTCTCTATCTGATCAGATTACGTTGTCCTTTGTCTTTCTTTTTGACGCTGCGAAGGTACTGCCCAAATGTTTCATAAATATTTCAATCCCGTTAAGAAGTTGTTTGTATTTCGTTTCGCCATTTCAGCTGAGGTGTCGGTCACGGGGATGTTCAGCCTTCGGCACTCTTTGGTGCCGATAAACCAGATGCCGTAGCATCCGACGCTTTCACACAGCGCAGGCCCCCGCTTCCTTAGTATAGTGATTCGGAAATCCGATGAGACGTAAAGTTTTTCAGTCAATGGAGGTTGATTATTCGTCGTTTATTCGTACTTTTGTACCACAAACCAAGACAACTGCACCGATATGGGTTACGAAAGCTTCATACTTACCGTCAACTCCTCGAGCATCATCATCTTGCTGGTGATGGCGATTGTCCTGCTCATAGCCACCCGTTTCCGTGGCGAGAACGCCTATGCGGCCACCATCATCGTGGTGCCTAACGTGCCGGTGTATCTTTACAACATGAGCCGCATGTTGGGATGGCACAGTGTGTCGCTTTTCATGTTTCCCATCGGTATCACGGTCAACACGCTGCTGATGCCGCTGCTGTGGCTCTTTGCCAAGAGGAGTTTCGACACCTCGTTCCGGCTCAGGCCCGTCCACCTGCTCCATCTGTTGCCGACCCTCCTGATGCTGGTGCTGACCCTCACGATGTCGCCAGCCGAGCGCATGGAGACCATCCTCCACGAGACGATGGGCGACGACACGTGGATAGGCGATGTCAACACCATTATCGTCTTCGTGCAGATGGTGGCCTACTTCACGGCCATCTTCCGTTTTCTCCACCGCACGAAGAAGACCATCAACGACACCATGTCGGATGCCGAGTGGGTACAGAAGGAGTGGATTGTCGTGTTCGAATACCTCTTTGCCGCCCTGTTCGTGATTGTGATGGTGTGCTATGCCATCTGGCCGCGCACCGATGCTTGGCTCATCCAGATACTGAACGTGGTGGCCATGTTCTATCTCGTGTACAACAGCATCGCCCATCCTGCGATACCGATGATACAGGCAGAGGAGCCGATGAGGGAGGAGTCCGCCGAAGCCGCCGACAGAGAGAGCGGAACTGCCGCTTCCCCGATGAGCGACGAGCAGATGAGGGAGGTATGCGACCGTGCCTCACGCTATATGCTTGAATCGGGAGCCTACCTGCGTCCCGACATCTCGCTGGCACTCTTCGCCAAGGAGGTGAACATCCCTCAGCGGACCCTCTCGCGTGCCATCAACGGCTGTCTGGGGTGCAACTTCTTCGAGTTTGTCAACCGCATGCGCATCGAGGAGGCCAAGCGCCGCCTGTGCGAGCTCAACTCGTCGGACTTCAACATCGAGAGCATCTACACCGACTGCGGCTTCCGCTCCCGCTCCACATTCTACATGGTGTTCAAGAAAATGACGGGGGAAACCCCTGCCAAATGGTTAGAGGAACAACAAGAATAGAGCTGAGAGGGGCTGATGAGCACCGAAATCAGTCCAATCATCCGATTCTTGTACTCCAAACTACTGAAAAAAGGCCCCTTCATCGGGGCTTTTTTCGTTCCTTTGCACTATAATGAAAAAGACAGCAACGGACAAAAAGAGTCCGCACGTTCCTTGATTTCAGAATTATTTGCTTACCTTTGCGGTTGCTTACCGAAGGGTAGCATAGATTTTATTTATTGGGAAGTGTGATGCTTCATTCTCAGAAAGCGAATCTGGTAAATTTACAGGACGAGAATAAGCAGACTCTTCACGCAGATTGTTGTTATATACTGGCCCGTAGGGCATGTCGTATATATCTGCTGCGTGATCCGTTGCTTGCTTTTAGTCCGAGGGTTTTACCAGAGCCTGCTTTCTTAAGACAAGCGTATGGGTCACGCTTTTGTATATATATGGATATATAGGCTATGGGATACGATAACCTCATCTTGACCGTCAATGCGGTGTCCGTCATCATTCTGCTGATGCTGACCCTGCTCCTTTGCTTTGCCACCCGTTTCCGTGGCGAGAGCAGCTATGCCGCGCTGATTATCGTGCTGTCCACCGTTCCTGCAGCAGCCGGCAACATTTTCCGTAGCTTGGGCCTGCATGAGGCAGCCCTCCTCCTGGCCCCCGTGGCCTTCGCGGCCGACCTCGCGCTGATGCCCCTGCTGTGGTCGCTCGTGCACAGGGCTTTCAATCCCCGCTACCGCTTCACGCCCTGGAGCCTGCTCCATTTCCTTCCCGCCCTGCTGATGCTGGTGCTCTTCGGCGCGAGCATCTCCGCCCTGCCTCCCGAGCAGCGCAACGGCTTCGTCCACCACGCAACGACGGGCGGCGGCACCCAGCTGGGCACTGCACGCATCCTCGTCCTGCTGCTCCAGCTGGTGGGCTACCTCTACGTCATCTTCAGCTACCTCCATAAGGTGAAGCACTATATCCGCGAGCATTACTCCGAGGCCGAGCTGACCCGCAAGGTGTGGGTACCCCGCTTCGTCACCCTCTTTGCCGCAGTGTTCGTGGCGGTGGTCGTGTGCGACAGCTTCTGGCCACACACCGATGCGTGGCTGCTACAGCTGCTCACCGTCATCATCATGGGCTACCTGCTCTATGCCGAGCTGGACACCGCCCTCACCGTCCGCCACCATCCGCTGCCGGCTCCCGAGGAGATGGCCGAGGCGGAGGAGGAGTTCATCGCTACGGAGGTGCACACACCACCGCAGGCCGAGGCCGGCAACAGCAAGGCCGACATGGGGCAGCTCGCGCTGTATGCCCGTCAGGTGGCTGAGTATCTCGAATCGTCCGAGGCATATACCAACCCCAACCTCTCGCTCAAGGATGTGGCGAAGGCCACGGGGCTGTCGTCGAAGAACCTGTCGCGGGCCATCAATGCCATCCTTGAGAAGAGCTTCTTCGACCTCGTCAACGGCCTCCGTGTAGAGAAGTCCAAGGCACTGCTGCTCGCGAAGAAGGAGCGGGGCTATACGCTCGACACTATCGCCGAGGAGTGCGGCTTCAACTCGCGCTTCACCTTCAACGCGGCCTTCAAGCGTGCCACGGGGCTCACCACCTCGGAGTGGCTGAAGAGCACCAAAGCCGTGTAATCCGAGTAATCTGCAGTTGAAAAGTTCGAGGAAATTGTGAGGATTCGCGTCCTGCGAGTCCAAAGTCACGCCATTCCACCGCCTATTTTGTGAGGATTCCGTGCATCCGCACATAATGGGCGGAACTTTTTTTGTGCGCTCACACCATTCCTCCTAACTTCGCCAACGGAAAAACGCAAAAACTCTACGCAGCTATGTTTCGCAGATGGATAGACGAGTCTGAAAGAGACCGATGGGAGAAAGACTTCCAGGACAACTCGGTGATGAGCGTGCGCCAGTGGCTGGCCGCGATGGCCGTGATGATTATCCCGGGAGTGAACGTGGTGATGCTCTTCCTCTGGGCCTTCGCCAGCAAGGAGCTGATGCCCGCCAACAAGGTCAACTGGGCACGCGCCTGTGTCATCCTGCTGGCAATGACGGTGATGGCCATCGCCATCGTCGGAGGGTTCTTGCTGATGGGATGGAAAATACACAACTCATAACAAACTCAAAAACTCAAAAACTTAAAAACTCATAAATTCAAAAACTCAAAAACTCAATTATTATTCACCTTTAAATTCTACGATTATGAAAAAGACTGCTAATCTGAAGATTTGGAAGATGATGTCCCTGCTCCTATGCCTTGGGATGTTTGTATTCACCTCGTGCGACCCCGAAGCGTGGTTGCCCGACGATGACGACCCCGAAAATGTAGACCCGGGACAGGACGACGACGATCCTCCCGTAGTGGTGGAGGGCGACTGGATCAAGCCCATCAACGAAGCCATCGTGTGGGACGGCAACTTCTCCGTGAAGGGTACCGTCTATGTCAATGCCGAGCTCACCATCAAGCCGGGCTCAATCATCGTGTTCCACGAGGATGCCCGACTCTACGTGCAGAACGAGGGCACCATCAAGGCTGAGGGCACAGCCGAGAAGCCCATCACCTTCAAGGCCCGCGAGAAGGGTGCCGACTGGAAGCACATCTACATCTACAGCAGCGCCGGCAAGAGCAGCAAGTTTGCCTACTGCCACATCAGCGGTGCCGAGACAGGTATTTATGTGTATCAGAACAAGGTATCTATCGACAACTGCGTCATCAAGGAGTGCAGCGTCAATGGCGTATATCTGCATGGCGAGAGTGAGTTCGGCTCATTCACAGGCAACACCATCAGCGACTGCGAGGAGTATCCTTTGGTAATCCCCTTCCTGCAGGCTAATGAGGTAACTTCTGATAATGAAATCAGCGGTATGGGTATTGCTCTGTCGGGTTACAGCGTAGGCAAGAAGAACGGTAAGGTGACCATCCACGAGCAGACCATCCCTTACGTTATCACTCAGTCATACATGGAAATCAATGACAATGCCGAGGTGACCATCGAACCGGGCGTGACCATCGCCATGGGCGAAGACTCTTATATTAGCGTAGGCTACTATAGCAGTGCCAAACTGACTGCTGTTGGTACGGAGGAGAAGCCCATCACCTTTACCTCAAATGCCAAGGATAAGGCTGCAGGCGACTGGGACGGAATTCGTTTCTACGAATATGCATCGAAGTCAAGCGCACTGAAGTATTGCAACATTGAGTATGCAGGAGGGTATTATGCTCCCGTTTATATTTACAACACAGCTATTTCTATTGAAAATTGCACGATTTCCAATAACAGCAACTATGGCGTGAATGCCAACTCGGAATCAAACTTCACCTCATTCACAGGCAATGTGATTAAGGACAACGAGCTTTGCCCCGTAAGATGTTCCGCTGCAGCAGCCGGTGCCATAGCAGCAGACAACGAACTGGATGCATTAGGTGTGGAAATCAACAGCTATGAACTTACCGAGAAGGTGACATGGGTAAATCTGAAGGTTCCCTTTACTATCAAGGCTTCATATCTTGAAATTGATGATGGAGGTTCGTTGACTATAGAGCCTGGTGTGACCGTACAATTTGCGGAAAATACTCATATCTCTGTTGGCTACTATTCAGAGGGCAAGCTCGTAGCCGAGGGCACAGCAGAAGAGCCTATCATCTTCACCTCGGCCATGAACGACAAGTATCCCGGCGACTGGGACAACATCCGCTTCTATGAGCATGCAAGTGCCGGTTGTATCCTCGACCATTGCAAGATACTCTATGGAGGCGATGGCGGCAACAGCCTGTATCTCTACAACTGCGCCGGCAAGGTGACCGTGCAGAACTGTGAGATTGCCTACTCTGATGGCTACGGTATCTATGTGAACAATGCAAGCCCGACAATGTCGAACAACACTTACCACGACAACAAGGACGGCAACAACATCAACGGTACCGAGTACACCGATGCCGAGATGTAACGCTTGGAATCACAGAACGATTCAGCCATAACCAACTGACCATGAAAAACCGCGAGGGAGGCGTCGGTGCCTCCCTCGTCATTACCGAACCGGCGTTCTTTGAACATGTTGACGACATGGCTTCTCCCTCGCGCAGAGAGGGTTCTGCGAGGAAACGCGCAGCAGTCTCAGCTTGTTTCGGCGAAGTGAGACTGGAGTCTCACTGCAGTGGGACCGGGCAGCCTGTGAGACGCACAAGCGATAGCGCGTGTAAATATTCCGCGCGAGAGAGAAACACAAGAGAAAAGGAGAAGATGAGAAACATGGAACATACGAAAAAACATTAAAAACAACTACGATATGAAGACAAGATTAGGACTACTCGTCATGGCACTGATGCTGTCGCTCGGCACGGCCGACCTGCACGCCCAGGGCATACTGCGTGAGGTAGGACGCGGCGTGGCACGCAGAGCCGTGAACAGAGCCGAAAGAAAAGTGGTGAACAAAATCAACCAAGAGGTAGACAAAGCCGTGGACAAAGCCGTGGACAAGGCCATCGACAAGGCCGAGAAGAAGGTGCAGGCCGCGGCCGACACGTTGGCCCAAGCCGCCGAAGAGGCTGCCGTGGCCTTCGATGACGCCTCGCTCAGCATCGACCTCGACGACGAGCCCGAGGCATCGGCTCCCAAGGGCATCAGTCCCGAGGTGAAGGCACGGTTCGCCGCCCGCCCCTCGGGAGGCAAGCCCTTCTACCCCATGAAGGAGGGCATGGTGCTGACCTACGCCAGCAAGACGACCAAGGGCGAGACCGACTCGTACTCGCGGATGACCATCACGAAGATTGACTGGAAGGACGAGAACAACTACACCGTAGAGGCCTCGACCGAACTGCTCGATGCCGAGCGCAACGTCTTGAGCACCGCGCCCCTCACGGCCGGCGTCATCGTGGAGGACGGCATCGTGAGCTTCGACCCCACGAGCATGGCCGGCCTACTGACCGAGGGCATGCAGGTGAGCGGCGACAACTTCTACCTGCCGGACAACATCGAGGTGGGCGACCAGCTGCCCGACTACAAGGTCGTGGTCTCCATCGGCGGACTGAAGACCACCTCGGACAACACCTCCATCAAGGTCACCGGCAAAGAGACACTCACCGTGAGCGGACACGCCATCGACTGCTACATCATCGAGAGCAGCGTATCGGCCAAGGCCATCGGCATCAAGAGCGAGATGAAGCAGAAGGTATGGTATGGCCGCGGCATAGGCCAGGTCAAGACCGAGGGCTACAGCAAGAAAGGCAAGCTCATGAGCGTGAATGAGCTGGTGGAGGTCACGGGACTTTGAGGATTGGCCTTTTCTCCCGCTTGTCCATCCTGAACGAATGTGAAGGATCTCGCACTGGGACTTGGCAGGGAATACGGCGAGAGACATTGCGAGATGCTTCGCTTTGCTCAGCATGACAAGTTCCTGTACCAAACAGGCAAACGAAAACAACATAATAACACCATATTGTAAAACTTAAAAAAACATTAAAGACATGAAAAAGACACTATTCGCAATTGCATTGGCAATGATTGCTACCGCAGGTAGCGCACAGGTATTTTTAGGTGGCGGCCTCGGCCTCAGCTCATCGAAGTACAAGGATGCCGACCACAGCAGCACCAGCTTCAACCTCAGCCCCGAGGCAGGCTACGTGTTGGACGACGTGTGGAGCTTCGGTCTGCCCATCAGCCTTGACTTCAGCAAGACAGCCACGGACAAGGCTTGGGACCGCGAGGGAACCACCACGTGGAGCATCGCCCCATACGCCCGCTACACCTTCTTCAAGAGCGGCATCATCTCCTGCTTCGTTGACGGCATCCTCGGCTTCTCGGGCGTGACCGACAGCGACACCAACGTATCGCTCGCCGTGGCTCCCGGCATAGCCGTGAGCGTGACCGACAACATCAGCCTCGTCACCCGCCTCGGCTCGCTCGGCTGGAACAACCAGTACGGCAACGGCAGCTACATCGGCCTCAATGCCAACGCCACCATCAGCTCCCTGGCCGTGTACTACACATTCTGAGCAGGCAGGAAACCACAAGGAGGGAGTCAAAAGGCAAATCATTCCCTTTCTCATCCTTTTTTAGTACTGATTAATAGCGATTTATTTCGCCTGCAAAGGTATATGGGCAATGTTTCATACGTATTTCAATCCCATTAAGAAGTCGTTTGAATTTTGTTACGCCTTTTTAACGAAGGTGTCGGTGGAAAGAAACTGTGGCTGATGTACCACCGGCGCTTCGGTGATCAGTATGTCCTGGGCAGGGATTGCTTCTACGGCATCCTTGACATACATGGCCTGAAGGTGCGCCGCCGCATGCGCAAGCCGCGCACTACGGACTCCACGCACGGACTCCCCACCTTCCCCAATCTGGTGAAGGACTATATCCCTGATGCCAAGAACCGCTTGTGGGTGAGTGATATCACCTATATCCCTATCCACCCTAACCCTAACAATATGGAAGAATATTCTTTCTGCTACCTCTCATTGCTCCAGGATGCCTACACGAAAGAGATTATCGGTTATAGTGTAGGAGATACCTTGGAGGCCAAGTATCCTCTGGAGGCCTTACGGATGGGCTTGAAACATCTGCCTGACAATAATGAGGGTCTGATACATCACTCCGACCGAGGATGCCAGTATGCCTCCTATGCCTATGTGGGAATACTCGGCAGGAACGGCATCGCCGTGAGTATGACCGAGAGCGGTGACCCGAAGGAGAATGCCATGACCGAGCGTATCAACAGCACGATAAAGAACGAGCTGCTCAAGGGAATGGTCTTTGCTTCCATCGCAGAGGTCAGGAAAGCCGTCAGGCGGGCCGTGGACTTCTACAACAACCACAGGCCTCACATGAGCATCAACATGATGACACCCAAGCAGGCGGCAGAATGTGAGGGGGAAATCAAGAAAATGTGGAACAGCAAGAGGGAAAAATTAAAAAATCATTATTTTTTTTAAGATTTTACGTTACAAAAGAAAAGCATCGCAGGCACGACAGGTGATTGCCGCAGGTGTTACGCCCAGCTACCGCAAGTAATCCACACGGCTACCGCAGCCGTTCTATATTCCAAGACTGGCAATATTCATTCCAAGACTGGCAATATATATTCCAAGTCTTGGAATATTACTTTTGTCGAGGCATTAATTAACGTTACATCGGCCAGACGACACAGCCCTCTACAGGTCTTGTTTCGAAAGACCTGTAGGTGATAAAATTTATGACCTATAGCTGCCTGAATTTGCCACCTGTAGGAGGGCTTGCCGAAAAGCCAAAGGCCAATGCGAGAAAGCTTGCGACAAGCAGTAATCTTACTACGCTAATAATAAGGAGGTTCTCATTGATTATGGTGTGCCTATATATTGTCATCATCGCTTACTGATTAGTTGTATTAGTCAATAGAGTTCCGGATAAAGCATAACGAACGGGGAATATTCTTTAATTTATTTGCGGGTTATAAAATTATTATCTACATTTGCTGCTAATCAATCAAACCTGAATGCTATGCCTGAGATATGTAGATTTTACGGAATCATCATTTACCTTTATTGGAAAGATCATAATCCACCTCATGTGCACTTTCACTATGGGAACTATGAGTGCCAATAAGTGTTATTGACAGAGTGGTAGATGGGCAGGCACCGGCCAAGGTTATTGCCAAGGTCAATGAGTGGATTGACCAAAACGAGGATGCCATTCTCGCATTGTGGGAGAAGGCACAGCGTGGAGAAAAAATCGGAAGACTTGAACCTCTTAAACAGGAAGACTATGCTGCGAGTTATTGATGTGGATTATATCAAGGAATATAAGCTGGCATTGACGTTCAATGACGGCAAGAAGAAGGTTGTTGACCTGCAACCTCACTTGACGGGTGAGGTGTTTGGCGAACTGATGGACAAGAGCAAGTTTGTCCAATATGCATTGACTCCTGTCACTATAGAATGGGCTAATGGTACAGACCTCGCACCTGAGTTTTTGTACGAAATAGGTGCTGAGGCGTAAGATTTGTAGCGCAATAAATATTCTCCGAACCTGCTGTGTCCGTACTAATGAATCAAAGTATCAGCGCGAGACCCAAAGAACCTGAGTTTTATCATCACTTATGACTGGCCTCGGTCATCAGTGATGGCAAGCGCTGGTCATCAGTGACGACTGGAATTTGGCTCAATTGCCGTCGGGCTTGAGGATCTCAACAAATCGGCTGTCATCCCATTGGAAGGCTGCACGATCGTCGGGGTGTGCCGGGTCATAGGACACGTAGTCAGGGCGCAGATGCTTCAGGATGTCGAGGTCAAGTGCCTTCATGCCCTCGATGATGCACTTGCTTATCTGGTAAGCGCCATAGGGGTTGAAGTGTGTGTTGTCGGCCAGTGGCTTGTCTTGCCCAGGGTAAGTGTTGGCCGGATAATGCACGAAGGCTCCCTTCGATGCCTCAGGCCCCATGGCCTCATACAAGGTGCGCGTCATGGCATGCAGATCGATGAGGTGTACCTTCTCGCGACCGGCAAGGAAGCGGGTAGCATCGGGATAGTCGAGGTGTGTGTCTGTAATCTTACCCTCGGCATTGAAGCTACGGCGCTGGGTGGGAGTGACGAGGATAGGGGTCGCGCCACGGCGGCGAGCCTCATCGACAAAGATTTTCATATTATACATGAAGGAGTAGAAGGCTCCGTCGCCCACCCCCTTGCGTTTCTGGTCGTTGTGACCGAACTCCACCACGATATAGTCGCCCTCCTTCACTTGGCTGAGCAGTTTCTTCAATCGCTTCGCGCCGATGAAGGTAGTGGCCGTCTCGCCCGACTCGGCATAGTTGGCAAAGCATACGTTCTCATCGAAGAAGCGCGGTATCATCTGTCCCCAGCTGGCCCAAGGCTCATTGTCCTGATCTACGACGGTAGAGTTGCCGCAAAGGAATATGGTAGGCACGTCGTCGACCCGCTCGATGGTCATTTCTGCAATCTGCGGCGACGGGCCATTGACCTCGATGGTAAGCTTGTCGTCCCAGTTGAGCTTGCCCTTCTCGCGGTCCTTGATGCGCACGTGCTCGTTTCCCTCGATGAGGGTGTTACGCTTGTTGATGGTGAAGCTACAGGCCTTGTACTCGTCCCGCTTAGTAGCCACACGCTCGTAGAACAGGCGGCGACTCTCACCCCGCAGCGTAGTAACACCTGCCTTACGACGATTGCCCACCACAACAGTTACACGATAGTTGCCGTCGGGCACATCTACGGAGAAGTAGAACGGTTGTTGGCTGTCGACTGCCGACTGCTCACCGTTGCCCACCACAAAGTCATATCCGTAGCCTGTCTCGGGGGTATACAGTGTCTCGGGAGTGACAAGGATGTATCCCTCCTTGGCCTTTTTCTTGCCCGAGAAGTCAAATTTGTAGGTGGTGATCTGTGCGCTCAACAGGGTAGAACAACACACGAGGAGCAGGGTAAAAAGCTTTCTCATAGTTATAGAATAATGCGGAGTTGCAGCAATCAAGATTTACGACTATGCAGCATACACCAGATGCCGAGCACTACGAAGGGGATGCTGAGAAGCTGACCCATATCGAGCGGCATGCCTACCTCGAAATCGCTCTGCACCTCTTTGCAGAACTCCACGAAGAAGCGGAAGGTGAAGATGGTGGTGAGGCAGTAGCCGAAGAAGAAGCCGGTGCCCACCTTACGGGGCATGCGGCGATAGAGATACCAGCCGAGGAGTCCGAACACGGCATAGGCGATAGCCTCATAGAGCTGTGCGGGGTGGCGGGGGAGCATATCGACCTGCGTGAAGATGAATCCCCAGTCACCTCCTGTGGGGCGGCCTATAATCTCGGAATTCATCAGATTGCCCAGACGGATGCAGCAGGCGGTGACGGGAGTGGCAATGGCGATATTGTCGAGCACAGTCCACAGAGGTACCTTGTACTTGCGCACATAGAGCCAAAGGGCTATCATCAGACCCAGTGTGCCGCCGTGACTGGCCAATCCCTGATATCCGATGAGGCGCACGCCCGAACCCGTGAAGCGGATGGGCAGAAGCATCTCGATGAAACGGGGAAAATCGGACAGGTAGTACTGCGGTTCATAGAAGAGGCAGTGGCCTAAACGCGAGCCGATGAGGATACCGAAGAAGCAATAGAAAAACAGAGGTTCAAAGAGTTCGGGTTTTATCTTCTGCTCCTTGTAGAGTTTCTGCACTACAAAATAGGCTCCAGCAAGTCCTATCACCCAGAAGAGGGCGTAGAAACGTATGGGGCCAAGACCAATGGGAGGGTTCCAAGTAATCATAATCAAATCGGTTTCCCTTACACGTTAAACCTAAAATGCATGATGTCGCCATCCTGCACGATATATTCCTTGCCCTCTACAGAGAGTTTACCAGCCTCACGTACAGCAGCCTCGGAGCCGTACTTGATGTAGTCGTCATATTTGATGACCTCGGCGCGGATGAACCCTTTCTCGAAATCAGTATGGATGACACCAGCACACTGCGGAGCCTTCCAGCCCTTGCGGTAGGTCCATGCCTTTACCTCCATCTCACCGGCGGTGATGAAAGTCTCGAGGTCGAGTAATGCGTAGGCAGCTTTGATGAGACGGGCTACCCCCGATTCCTCGAGTCCTACCTCAGCAAGGAACATCTGACGGTCTTCGTAGGTATCTAACTCTGCGATATCCGCCTCGGTCTTGGCTGCTACGATGAGCAATTCGGCATTCTCCTCCTTGATGGCCTCGCGCACCTGATCTACATACTTGTTACCGCTCGTGGCACTGCCCTCATCTACATTGCACACATAGAGTACAGGCTTGGATGTCAAGAGAAAGAGTTCCTTGGCAGCCTTCTGCTCATCCTTGGTTTCAAAGGACACACTGCGAGCCGACTTGCCCTGCACCAATGCATCGCGGTACTTGCACAGCACCTCGTATTGCAGCTTGGCCTGCTTGTCTCCACCTGTAGTGGCCTGCTTCTGCACCTTCTGTATGCGTTGTTCGATGGTTTCAAGATCCTTGATCTGCAACTCGGCATCGATAATCTCCTTATCGCGTACAGGGTCTACAGAACCGTCTACATGAGTCACGTTGTCGTCGTCAAAGCAACGCAACACGTGGATGATGGCATCGGTCTCGCGGATGTTGGCCAGGAACTTGTTGCCCAGTCCCTCACCCTTGCTCGCGCCCTTCACGAGGCCGGCGATATCAACGATTTCTACCGTTGTAGGCACTATGCGACCCGGATGAACCAGCTCGGCAAGTTTGGTGAGTCGCTCGTCGGGTACGGTGATAACGCCCACATTGGGCTCGATTGTACAGAAAGGGAAGTTTGCCGCTTGCGCCTTGGCATTGGACAAACAGTTGAAAAGGGTAGACTTGCCCACGTTAGGGAGTCCTACGATACCGCATTGAAGTGCCATATATTTTATTGTTTATTGTTTTCGACTGCGAAATTACTCAAAAAAATCTCATTATAAAAGAAATACGGCAAGAAACCCTCGGTTAGAATCTCTTTGCCGCATTGTTTACCCTTTTTGCCCATCCAGGCATGGCATAATAATCAATAATCTCCTACGATTATTCTACGTTCAGGGCTTTTTTAAGTTGGGCAGTGATGTCTTTGCCGTGATTGGGATTGATGGCTATGTAGACACGCTCATCTGTATTGAGAATATAGTCGTAACCCTCGTCGATGCAAATTTTCATTACGGCTTCGTCTACTTTCTCGTAGAGGGGCTTCATCATCTCGTGGCGAGCCTCACGCATAGTACGGTTCACCTCATCTTTGAACTCGATAGACTTCTCCATCAACTCCTGCAACTCCTTGTGGCGCTTTATCCGGATATTCTCGGGGAAGCCTGCCTGCTCTTCGATGAAATCGGAATATTTTTGGTTGAACTCGCGCTCCGAACGGGCAATCTCGGCTTCATACTTAACTTGCAGTTCATCGATGTGAGTGGTAACGATGGCATACTCGGGAAGTGCCTTGACTATCTCTTTATAGCTGACATATCCGAACTTGGATTGTGCAATAGCGCTTGTGGCTACAAGCACAAGAAGGATTAGTAGGTTTCTTTTCATAACAGTCGATGGTTTTTTAACGTCATGTCGGGTCACAAGTCCATCATAACAGACATACATGTCCCTTTAACCGCGGAATATACGGAACACACGGATCAGTTAACATCCGTGCAGAACCGCATTGCCCGTGTATAAAGTTAATAGCTAATTCCTTACTGGATACCCAGCTTTGCCTTTACTTGAGCGGTAACATCAGTGCTGAGAGTCTCGCTGATGTAAGGAATACCGCTGGCAGTGTCGAATATGTAGAGGTAACCGCCAGCTACACCAACTTCCTTGATAGCCTTGGTTATCTTCTCGGTCAAAGATGTCATCTTCTCCTGTGAGGCCTGCTGCAATTCTTGCTGTGAGGTCTGATAGTACTGTTGCATCTTGGCATAAAGCTCCTGCAACTCTGCTTCGCGACGCTGTGCGATATTGGCGGGCAGAGTAGCTTTCTCTTTCTCATAGGCTTCGCTCTTCTTGGCGAGCTCTGACTCTAACATCTGCAACTCATTGGCATACTGTTTCTCGAGGTTCTGGAGCTCAGTCTGTGCTGTCTTGTACTCGGGCATGGCCTGAATGATGTCGGCAGAGTTCAAATGGCCGAACTTCTGTGCAAAGATTGCGAGGGGTGCCATCAAGAAGAGGATGGCGATAAGTTTCTTGTTCATGATGTTTAAGTTTTTAATTTATTATTATAATTGTTATCGTCTAAGGCCAATCAAGGTTGTCAGGTCATTAGGAAAGAGTTAGCTGAATCTTCAATGAGATGCAAAGGTAATGCATTTAGTTTGAATAACCTAACTTTACCAATACTTCGTTGCTGATATCTATCTTGGGCGAGGCATAGATGATGCTGGCTGCCGAAGCACGGTCGACGACCACGGTATAGCCTTTCGTATCGGAGATCTCCTTGACAGCGGTGTAGATCTCGTCCTGAATGGGTGCCATAAGGCTTTCGCGTTTCTTATAGAGTTCGCCTTCGGGACCGAAATACTTGCGCTTGAGTTCTTGTGCCTCTTTTTCCTTAGCTACAATCTCCTCTTCCTTCTTGGTTTTCTGCTCCTCGGAGAGGAACACGGCTTCGCTCTGGTAGTTCTTGTAGAGGGTCTGTGCCTCAAGTGCCATGGCCTCTACCTCGCTCTGCCACTTCTTGGAAATTTGGTTGAGTTGCTCGTTGGCACGTTCGTAGGCTGGGATATTCTTAAGGATATACTCCATGTCGATCAAGGCAAACTTCTGCGCGTTGGCGGTGAAGCCAAAAAGGCAGAGAAGGGCTGTTATCAATAGATTTTTCTTCATAACTTAGGGAAATTACTTTCAATTTTTAATTTTCAATTTTCAATTCATTTAGAACTCCTGTCCGAGGATGAAGTGGAACTGGCTTCTGCTGGAGGCCGTAGAACCGTTGATTTTATCGAAACCGTAGGCCCAGTCGATACCCATGAGACCAATCATCGGGAGAAAGATACGTACACCCACACCCGCCGAACGTTTCATATCGAAGGGATTGAACTTCTTCACGTCGGTCCATGCATTACCACCTTCAAGGAAGGCAAGAGCATATATCTGTGTGGAATTCTCGAACATAAGCGGGTAGCGCAGCTCCATGGTGAAGCGTGAGTAAGCATATCCTTCACCTCCTCCCATAGGTGTCAGTGCACCGTTGTCGTAACCACGCAGGGCAATCATGTCGGTATAGTAGTTGTATGAATAGCCACTCATGCCATCACCGCCTACATAGAAGGTTTCGAAAGGTGACTTCTTATACTTATTATAATGGCCTAAGAGGCCGAAATCGGCACGCGCCATCAGCACAAGACACTTCTGTCCACCGGTAAGGGCGGTGTAGAACTTGCTTTTGAACTTCCACTTGTGATACTCAATCCAGTTGTAGCGCTCGCGCAGGCTCTTGTTGTACTGGGCATCGGTAGGTTTCACCTCACTCAATGCCTTATAGTCACGGCCGTCGAAGAGCGAATAGGGTGGAGTCACGGCCACGTTGAAACTGATCTCAGAACCTTGGCGCGGGAATATGGGATTGTCTATCGAACTACGGCCAAGGTTGAGCGAGAGGTTTATGTTGTTGCTGCTACCGTTGGAAATGATGAAGTACTCCCAGTTGTTGAGGTCGTAGCGCTGATAGGTAAGTTCACCGTAAAGAGTGAAATAGTCATCGGGCCAATGCAAGCGCTTACCCCAACCTACGGAGAGACCATACATGCGAAGATACTTGTCGGGGTCGTAGTACGACTCATAATTATTGTAGTAGTTATTGTAGTTGCCATACCCCATCATATAATTATAGTAGTTGTTCATGTAGGCCTGATTATAGAAATTGTTGTTTACGCCCGTTGAAAGTGCATAGAATGCGTTTACGGAGAGTGAGTTGGGGCGCTTTCCACCAAACCAGGGATCGAAAAACGAGATGTTGTATGACTGGTAGTAGCTACCGTTGGTCTGACCGCTGATAGTGAAAGTCTGACCATCGCCTTGCGGAATGAATGCACGATAGTTGTCGGACTTGTGGAAGAGGTTGTACATGGAGAAGTTAGTGAACTTCAGGGCAATCTTTCCAATCACACCGGTTTGACCATAGCCAAGCGAGAATTCCACCTGGTCATTGTTCTTTGATTCCAACATCCAGTTGATGTCTACAGTACCGTTAGCGAGGTCGGGCTGCACGTCGGGGACAATGGCTTCGGGATTGAAGTGACCCATCTGCTGTATCTCGCGAGCCGAACGCATAAGGGCATCTTTGCTGAAGAGGTCGCCAGGTTTGGTCATCAGTTCACGACGCACGACATTCTCGTATAGGCGGTCGTTACCGGCAATGCGTACACGATTGATAGTAGCTTGCGGACCTTCGAGCACACGCATCTCAAGGTCTACCGAATCGGCAGTGACGTTCACCTCTACGGGCTCTACACGTGCAAATACGTATCCATTATTATAATATAGGTTACCGATAGCGTCGTCGTCCATATTGATGCGTTCTTCCAGCATCTTTTGGTTGTATACGTCCCCTGGTTTCATACGCAGCACTTCGGAGAGCCCTTGCGAGTCGTACACCGTGTTACCCACCCAATTGATATTGCGTATGTGGTACTGGTCGCCTTCCTCTACCTGGATGTATACGTCGACGGTTTTGTCGTCGAAGGGCACGATGGAGTCCACCACGATGTGGGCATCGCGGTAACCGTGCTCGTTGTACTTGTCGATAAGCAGTTGTTTGTCCTCTTCGTAGAGGTTCTCGATAAACTTCTTAGGTCGGAAGAGGTGACGCCAGTTGCCTTTCTCGTTGGTCTTCTTCATAGCCCACTTGAGTTGTTTCTCGTTGAGTGCGCTATTGCCGGTGAAGTATATCTTGTTGACTTTGATTTTCTCCTTCTTGTCAATGTTGATGTCAAGGATTAGATGGTTCTGCTCCGCCACATCGTCACGCTGTATGATGTTTACCTCGGCATTCTTGAATCCCTTGTCGTCGTAGTAGCGCTTGATGACGATTTTTGCACGGTCTATCATGTTGGGCGTTATCTGATTGCCCTGCTTGAAGTTAAGCTTGGCTTCCAGGTCTTCGCGTTCCGACTTCTTCACTCCGTTGAAGTTGAGTTGCGACAGGCGAGGACGTTGTGTAAGTGCAATGTTAAGGTAGGCCTGGTTCCCTACAGTTTTCTCTACGGTAATGCTCACATTGGAGAAGAGGCCATGCTTCCAATAGCGTTTGACGGCTGCGGTAATCTCTTCGCCAGGGATGGTGATGACTTGCCCTACCGAGAGGCCGGAGAGTCCGATGAGCACATAGTCTTCGTAGTTGTCGATACCGCTCACGGTGATGTCTGCTATCTCATACTTCCGGGGAGCCGAGTAGAGCACAGCCGGTTTCTTGATTGTATCGTTCACTGCGTATTGGGCAAGAGCCTCGCTGAACGACATGGCAAGGAGCAAGCTTACCAGACCTATATATTTGAAGATACTTAAGTTCTTTTTCATTCCTTTATCTATTACTATTCTCCTCGGCAATTTGTTCACTCGTTTTCCCGAATCTTCTTTCTCTTTGTTGAAAAGTATATATGGCCTTGCACAAAGCCTCTTCGTCGAAGTCGGGCCAATAAGTATCACAAAAATACAGCTCGGTATATGCGCACTGCCACAGCAGATAATTGCTCAGACGGGTTTCGCCACCAGTACGTATCAGCAGGTCGGGGTCGGGCATGAACGAGGTGCACAGAGCCTCATCTATCGTCTTGTCGGTGATCTCGTCAATAGCGAGCTTGCCCTCCTTCACCTGCTCGGCTATGAGCTTGGTTGCTCGGGTGAGCTCCCATTTCGATGAGTAGCTGAGAGCCACGGTGAGGGTACCGCGCTGGTTTCCTGCCGACTGGCTGATGCAGTAGTTCATACGTTCACGTACCTTCTCGGGCAGGCGATCAGTGTCACCGATGACGCAGAAGCGTATGTCGTTGTCCATAAAGATGCCGAGGTCGAGCTTCTCGAACAATAGAGCCATCAAGCCGTTGACCTCTTCGTCGGGACGTGTCCAGTTTTCAGTAGAGAAGGCATATACGGTAACATACTTCACACCTAATTGGGCTGCGTGCATCATTGTATCGTGCAGGGTCGACGCGCCGGCGATATGTCCTTCGCCACGTTGTTTGCCCTTGGCTTTAGCCCAACGCCCGTTGCCGTCCATGATGATAGCGATGTGCTGTGGTATACGGTTGTAGTCTAACTGTTCTTTGTAAGTCATATATATATATTGATATGTATGTTTCTGGATGATGAGATTTCCTGTCGGGATCAATTGTTGCACTTCCTGTATTTCGGGAACAGATCATAGCTGATGTATGCGAGTATCAGCGAATAACTGTCCTTGTTTTTCAGTCCTTTTCCTTCTATTCCGTAGGGGTCATCAAGGACAAGTCCACTCTTACCGGTCACGTCGAGTTTGTCGGTGGTAGTGAATCTCACTGTCCATTCCACACCGATATTGATACGTTCTGCCAGTTTATACTTCACGCCCATGCCAATCGGGATATTCATCGCCCATACATGCTCGGCTGGTTTAGGAGCATAGGTGAGCCCTATGCCTGCGAGTATGTAGGGGGTAAGTTTGCGGCTGTCCTTGTAGCCGGCTCCTGTGCCATAGGCGAAAAAGTTGTACTCAAATTGTGCGCCCAGTTCGTATACGTTGCGCTCGAAGGTGCTGTGTCCGTCACCGGGGAATTGGTTGGCAATATCTTCGGTACTCCCCTGTATGTGTCCTATAGCCAGGTCTCCTTTGACCACCATACGGGGATTGAAGTTGTAACGGGCGAGCAGGCCGCCGGCCATGGCTGTGTTCTTCAGCGGAGTGATGTAGTTGGCATCACCCATATAGAAACACCCACCTGCCATACCTCCCAGCTCCATTTTGTATTCAAGTTCTTGTGCCGATGCTCTATACACCGAAGGCAGCAATAGGAGGATTGCTGCTATCTGTAGGGCGATATATCGGTATGTATAGTGTTTCATCGTGTACTGCAATTGTGAAGTGTCAGTTGTTGCTCCAGGTGGCTCGCCACACCTTGCCCGATGTATTCCATATCACCCATACCCGCTGCTTGTCGTCGGCAACAGCAGAGAAGGTGTCCGTGGAACCGGCAAAACTGGGATGCATGGTGAAGCCATTGTCGCGCACACGCCATGTCACGCCATTGTCGCGCGACTCATAGCAAGCGCCGAACGCCTCGATGGGTACTTGGCGGTTACCGATACTCTTGCCGCCAAACGCATACATACGATTATGGCATCTCACCACTGCGAGGTTTTCCAGGTTGGGGCATCCGTAAGTGTTGACACCTGCAGGCACTACCTCTGTCCACTTCTCCTCGGTCGATAGTTTACTCCATACCTGGGCACAGGTGTCGGTGTTCTGGCTACCAGTACCTATGATGATGATGCGGTGTATGTTGCCATTGGTGCGTAAGGGATGGCTGAATGCAGCTATACGCTTGTCCATACCGCTTTCGGTATTCTGGCCGTTGGTTTCCCATGTGCTCATGTCGGCCGATGAGGCAAAGGTGTCTCCTATAAGGCCCCATGCTATAGGATTGCTCTCTGAGGTCACGCCAAGCAAGCAGGTGAGTCCTTCCACATTGGTCTTCTGCCAGGCAATGCCGTCTTCAGAACTGTAAAGTACGTCCTCGGCCAGAAGGTAGAAACTCCCGTTGTGGAGAATTATCGAAGAGCAGTCTGCATTGCCCTCAATACCTGCCCAGCGTGCCGGCTGGCTCCAGTGCTTACCGTCAGCGATAGCGGTAGAGGTGGTGTAGCCTTCACCTGTATGGCTCTTGCCGAGCACATACAACTGTTCGTCTTTGATGATGGCTCGCTGCTCGGCATACAGACCAGCCGTGAAATCAGCCTCCTTGAGCCATTCCCAATGCGTCTTCTTCCCATCGACCTTATGCACGTTAATGCTGATGAGATAGTCGCGTGAGAAGCGTTCATCGCGTGAAACAACGGTAAACTTGACGGGGTGGGTGAAATCAATGGAGTCCTCGGCATTGTATCCAGTCTTTTCCCCATCCTTGTAGTAATATACATAGCCGTCGGCACTGATCTTAGTGATTACACGTGTCACATTGGTGCCGTAGGCAATGGAGTCGCTATTGTATACTATACCTTGCTGATGGTCAATGGTGAAGCGTATGCCGCTTGCGGCCATAATCGTGGTGTAGGTAGAGTCCCTCCCGTTGCTCAATGTGATGGTATGGCGAGTCCTCAGGTCGTTGATGCCGAACGAGAGCAACGCCACGGCCGAGGAAAGTTCCGTCTCTTCCGATTCGGGCAGGCACGACGTGAGAGATATACCCACGAAGAGCGGGCAGAGGAGCGCAATTACTATTTTTTTCATTGTCATTGAGTGTCTATGTTGAATTCAAACGACAAAATTAGCAACAATTTTCGGCTTCTCCCCTACAAAATACGTTGTTTTATATTAAAAGATGAGTAAAAAAGCTATTTTTCGTGCAAAAAGCAGTTGATTTGATGCCCGGAGCAATCAAAAGTCTCCTTTCCGTGTCCACTCCCGATATGCGGAGCCTCCACTCCTCCACCGAGTTTGATGGGTGCTGTCTCTACGTGAGCCTCATCCCAAAGTCCTGCATCAATGAAGCGTTGCAACGTATCTGCACCTCCCTCTACGAGTAGCCGCTGCACCCGATGTTCGTAGAGCCATCGGTTGATTTGCGGCAATATGTCGTTGCTGAAGTCAAGACCTACCTGTTCTATCATATCCGAGTCGTCAAAATTACGAAAAACCTCGGTGAAAAGGACGGTTTTTGCCGTTTTGTCAAACAAGCGAAGCTCTTTTCCCAGCTCTCCTCCACGGTCGATTACCAAACGTAAGGGGTTACGTCCCGGCCATAAGCGGGTAGTGAGCGAAGGATTATCGAGCATCGCTGTGCGACGTCCTACAAGGATAGCATCGTTCAAGGCACGCAAGCGATGCACTCTCTGGGCATTCCCTTCGTTGGAGAACTGTACCGGTGTTTTCCCCTCTCTCTCGCTGCGCAGAGTGTCCATATACCCATCAGAGGACTGAGCCCATTTCAATGTGATATAAGGACGTTCCTCCTTATGATAAGTAAAGAAAGCACGGTTGAGTCTTTGGCATTCCTCCTCCAGAACCCCGATGGTGACATCAATGCCTGCTTCCCTCAGCTTCAATATTCCTCGCCCGTCTACCTGGTCGAAACTATCCCGGCATCCGATGACTACGCGCGGAATCTTCTTTTCGATGATAAGGTCGGCACACGGAGGAGTCTTCCCATAGTGGGCACAGGGTTCCAGGCTCACATAGATGGCGGCCTCGCCGAGCAGGTGTTCGTCGCTCACGGAGCGAATGGCATTGACTTCGGCATGCGGGCCTCCACATTGGCGGTGATATCCCTCACCGATGATGGTTCCGTTGTGCACAATTACCGCTCCTACCATCGGGTTAGGAGCCGCCTTTGCCCTTCCGCATCGTGCCAGTTGCAGGCATCGTGCCATATATCGTTCGTCCGTGGTCATAGGTGCTTCGCTTTTGACATTGCAAAGATAATGCAAACGAGTGAATAAGGCCCTGCTTTATTTCCAACGAGTGCAGCTTATCTTCGCTTTTAACATTGCAAAGATAAGAATACGAATGAGGCAATGCAAAGATTTATAACAGAAAATTTGCACAGGTAAATAAATTCATCTATCTTTGCACCGCTTTTCAAAAGAAAGCACAGGAAGGATTGTCCTATGGTGTAATGGTAGCACAACAGGTTTTGGTTCTGTTTGTCTTGGTTCGAATCCAGGTAGGACAACGCCTCAAAACAAGTGGGTTAATTAAGATCGTGAGAAAGAGAGGCTTATGCTTCTCTTCTCTTTTTGTTATGCAATCTTTGCGGCAAAAATCTATTATCTTTTGTCTTTTTTTCATACCTTCGCGCATGATAAGTCAACACGAACAGAGAGTACAGCTATGAACAAAAGATTCAGTCTCGTAATGATGGCTCTGCTATGCTTGTCAATACAAGCCATATGTGACACAAGAATTAACCGTAAGGCGTTGCTGCAGCGCAACAATCCTACGGTGCAAGCTTTTGACACCCTGTCCTCACTTTCTGTCGGCAATGGCGGATTTGCCATGACGGTAGATGCGACAGGCCTGCAGACATATCCCGAACACTATGCGAAGGGCATACCTTTGGGAACCCAGTCAGATTGGGGGTGGCACTCATTCCCCAATCCCAAGAACTATGTACCCGAGGATGCGCTGAAGGACTATGACTTCGGTCGCGGACACACAGAGCCCTACTCGGTGCAGTTTGACGAAGCCGGGCGTCCACAGGATGCCGCCAACTGGCTACGCGCCAACCCACACCGCCTGCATCTCGGCACTGTGGGGTTCGAGTTGCCATCTACCACTACGTTGGATGACTTCACTGACATCAGGCAGACGTTGTTGTTGGGGAGCGGCATCATAGAGAGCAGCTATACGCTACAGGGGATACCGATAAAGGTACAGACAGCATGTCACCCCGAGCGGGACCTGATAGCAGCACGCATCAGAGCAGAGCAGCCTATGCCCATCAAGCTACACTTTCCCTACCCTACGGGAATCCATGCCGACGATGCTTGCGACTGGAATGCCAGCAACAAGCACACCACTAACCTGGTATCGAAACGTAGCAATAAAGCTGTATTCAAACGCACCATAGATGCCACGACCTACTACGTCGCCATACAGTGGCAGGGCAACGTATCCATTGCCAAGAAGGCAGAGAACTACTTTGTCATCACACCTGAGAGGGGCGACTTTGCCTTCTCCTGCGAGTTTATCCCGACATTTACCCCCACGTTTGGCGAGGTTGCTATCCCTACATTCAAGGAGACGGCCAGCGCATCGGCTACGTCATGGGCCGAGTTCTGGAACAAGGGAGGCATGGTAGACTTCTCTGCATGTACCGATGCCCGTGCCCCTGAACTGGAACGCCGTGTAGTGCTGAGCCAATACCTCATGGCCATACAGGCCGCAGGCGACACTCCCCCACAAGAGACGGGACTGACCTACAATTCATGGTTTGGCAAGTTCCATTTAGAGATGATCTGGTGGCATCAGTCACACTTCGCCCTATGGAGCCATGCGGACAAGCTCGACCACACCCTCTCGTGGTATGAGACCGCACGCCCCATGGCACGCAGCATTGCAGAGCGCCAAGGCTACGATGGCATCCGCTGGATGAAGATGACCGACCCAGCTGCCGCAGAAGCCCCCTCAAAGGTAGGCAGCTTCCTTATATGGCAACAGCCACACCTCATCTATCTGGCAGAGCTGGTATACCGCTCCAATCCCTCAAGGGAGGTATTGGAGAAATACTTTCCGCTGATTCAGGAGACAGCAGAATTCATGTACTCCTTTGCCGACTATGACGAAGAGAGCGACCGGTATATACTCAAGGGAATCATTCCCGCTCAAGAGACCCTACGGGCAGCAGAGACCGTCAATCCGCCTCTCGAACTATCAAGCTGGCACTACGGGTTGTCCACCGCACAGCTATGGCGCAGGCGTATGGGAATAAGGCGAATGCCCGAATGGGACGAACTGCTTGAAAAACTCTCTCCTTTGGCTGCCGACAACCAGCAGCGCTATCTGGCCGCCGAGACAGCGCCCGACTCATATACCGACACCCGATACCTCACCGACCACCCCGCCGTATTGGGAGCCCTGGGCATGTATCCCGCCAACAGACTGATTGACGAGACACTGATGAGCAATACCTTGCATGCCCTCTGGGACATCTGGAAATGGGAGACCGGCTGGGGTTGGGACTACCCGATGACCGCCATGTGCGCTGCCCGTCTGGGCGAGCCGGACAAGGCCGTAGATGCCCTGCTCATGAACACGCCCAAGAACACCTACCTGCCCAACGGACACAACTACCAGTCGCCCCGCCTGCGCCTCTACCTCCCAGGCAACGGAGGTCTGCTCACCGCAGTGGCCATGATGTGTGCCGGATGGGACGGCAGCAAGGGCACGAACCCCGGATTCCCTGCCGACGGCACCTGGGATGTCAAGTGGGAAGGCCTCTCGCCGATGCCATAGCCACCTCTTCCCCTTTCCGTTACAATCATAAAGAAACCTACAAAACATTATCCGCTATGCGAAGACGACACTTTATCATTATCGCCCTTCTGGTGCTGCAAGCCTGCACCAACTCATACCCGATCTATAGTAACAAGTACCCCGTGTCTTTCTCATGCGATACGTCTATGCCCCCCTTCAACGGCATACACACGCTCGGATACTTCATTTCGGTGCGGCAACGCCCCGCGAAGGATGGCTACACCGTATATACCAACACGGGAATGGCCTATGAGCATCCCCTGACGGAGGTGCAGTCGCGTGTATTCTCCTATGGGCTCGCAGGCCTCATCATCGGGTCGCCCTGGCATGCCGAAGGCGAAGTCTTCGCCTATGACTTGGGATGCCCCCAGTGCGACAAGCCTTCTGCACGCCTCACCGTTGACACTACCCCCTATGCCAGGTGTAGCCGGTGCGGTACCCAATACGAGCTCAACAATAACGGTTACGCCACGAATGGCGGCCACCCTCTGCTGCGCTATCCCGTGACTCGCAACGGTAACATTCTGATGGTGCATAACTGAAGCATATCAACCAAAGCCCTTAAAATAATTTATCGTGAGAGGGCTAGGATAGGCATATGCTATACAAGTGACCCCAAAGAACAAATAGAGGAATCATCCCTGTTCGGGAGACTCCTCTATTCTTTCATTTAGATATTAGACTGGTTACACCTTGCGAAAATAGCCCATTTCATCGGGGCTTATGCGGTTAATATAGCCGGTATGCTTGTCTACTTCAGCTTCGGCCCAGCGCACGAAGACATTGGCTGAGGTGGCGAAGAGACTGGCATTAACGGTGGCATCCTGCAGGAGCAGATAGCCCATGATGATATAGCCGGCCATCTCGACGAGGCGACGGGCGGTGAGGTCAATGAGCTCCTGCGAGCCGTGACCGGTAACGGTGGATACGGACTCTTCGTAGCGGGCGGCTATGGCATCGAGGCGGGCCTTGAGCGGAGCCATTTCGGGCGACACTTCCCACTGGGCAAACTCCCCCATCGCATTGGCATAGAAGCCCGAGGTGGCGTAGCGGATGGCTGCTACTACCTGTAGCTGGGTGGTACCCTCGTAGATGCTGGTGATGCGGGCATCGCGGTAGATGCGCTCGCAAGCGTAGTCCTTCATGAAGCCTGAGCCGCCATGCACCTGGATACAGTCGTAGGCATTCTGGTTGCAGAACTCACTGCCCAAGCCCTTGGAGAGAGGGGTGAAGGCATCGGCCATCTTGGCATAGTACTTCTGCTCCTTGCGCTCCTCGGGGGTGAGCTTGCGCTCCTTGCTGATATCGTCGAGCGCCTTGTAGATATCGACGTAGCGTGAGGTCTGATAGAGGATAGTGCGTGCGGCATCGAGCTTGGCCTTGATGTTGCCGATCATCTCGGCCACGGGTGCCATCTCGATGATGGCCTTACCAAACTGACGGCGGTCGCGGGCATAGGCCAGCGCCTCCTCATAGGCGGCCTGCGAGATGCCCACAGCCTGGGCGGCGATGCCGAGGCGGGCACCGTTCATCAGTGCCATCACATACTTGATGAGTCCGAGGCGACGCTCACCGCAGAGCTCGGCCTTGGCGTTCTTGTAGACGAGTTCGCAGGTAGGACTGCCCTTGATGCCCATCTTGTTCTCGATGCGGCGTACGGTGATGCCACCATTACGCTTGTCGTAGATGAACATGGAGAGGCCGCGGCCATCCTTGGTGCCCTCTTCGGAGCGGGCCAGCACGAGGTGTATGTCGCTGTCGCCATTGGTGATGAAGCGCTTCACACCGTTGAGGTACCAGCATCCGTCAGCCTCGCTATAGGTGGCCTTGAGCTGTACGCTCTGGAGGTCGGAGCCAGCATCGGGCTCGGTGAGGTCCATGCTCATGGTCTCGCCGGCACACACGCGGCTGATGTAGTGCATCTTCTGCTCCTCGCTGCCAAACTCGTAGATGGTCTCGGCACAGTCCTGCAATGCCCACAGGTTCTCGAAACCGGCATCGGCACGGCTCACCATGTCGGCAGCAATCATGTAGGGCACGCTGGGGAAGTTGAGCCCACCGAAGCGGCGGGGCATGGCCATACCCATGAGTCCCGCCTTGCGGCAGGCATCCATATTGATATCGGTGCCCGATGCATAGCGCACGCGGCCGTTCTCGCAGACGGGTCCCTCGTGATCTACACCTTCGGCGTTGGCGGCGATGATATCGCCACATATCTCACCGATGATTTCGAGCACCTTGTCATAGTTGTCCATAGCGTCCTCGTGGTCTTGAGGCGCATAGGGGTACTGGTCTTTCTCTGCGAAGTCGCGCTCGCGTAGCTCCACGATGCGCTTCATCAACGGATGGTTCAAGTAATGCTTGAGCTCCGGACTGTCGGTATAAAAGTTGGCCATAGTTACTTGCTGTTCTTCTTGTAATACTTAATCATTTTGGGCACCACATCCTCTACGCGACCTGTGATGACATAGTCGGCAATGGTGTTGATAGGAGCGTTAGGGTCACTGTTGATGGAGATGATCATGGAGCTCTCCTGCATACCGGCAATGTGCTGGATCTGTCCGCTGATACCGCAAGCAATATAAAGCTTGGGGCGTACGGTGACACCCGTCTGGCCTATCTGGCGGTCGTGGTCGGCAAAGCCGGCATCCACGGCAGCACGGCTGGCTCCTACCTCGCCATGCAACTCCTTGGCCAGGTCGAAGAGGAGTTGGAAGTTCTCGCGCGAGCCTACGCCATAGCCTCCGGCTACCACGATGGGTGCCCCCTTGAGGTTGTGTTTGGCACGCTCCACATGGCGTTCGATGACCTTCACTACATAATCGGTGTCGGGTACATACTTGGCCACGTCGTGACGGACAATCTCGCCCTGATGGTTGGCATCAAAGAGTTCCTTCTTCATCACACCCTCGCGCACGGTAGCCATCTGCGGACGGTTCTCGGGGTTGACGATGGTGGCCACGATGTTGCCACCAAAGGCCGGACGTATCTGATAGAGCAGACCCTCATAGTGCTTGCCTGCCTTCTTGTCATCGTGCTCGCCAATCTCAAGAGCGGTGCAATCGGCTGTGAGACCGCTATGCAGAGCCGACGATACGCGCGGACCGAGGTCGCGACCGATCACCGTAGCGCCCATCAGGGCTATTTGCGGCTGCTCCTCCTTGAAGAGGTTCACCAGCACCGAAGTGTGGGGCAATGAGGTGTAGGGATACAGTCCCTCGGCATCGAACAGATGGAGCACGTCTACACCATAGGGCACCACCTGAGCGGCAATGCCTTCGAGGTTGCAGCCTGCGGCCACAGCCTCCAGGCAACAGCCGAGCTGGGTGGCCAGCGAGCGTCCCTTGGTGAGCAGTTCGAGGCTCACCTCAGCCACACGGCTATCTTCCTGTAATTCCAAGTATACGAATAAGTTGTTCATGTCTTTATCCAATAGTATGGTTCTCCACCAGTTCTACAATCAAGTTCTCTATTTCAGCATCTGTGTCGCCCATAGCCTTGCTCTCCTTAGCCTTGAACACGATGTTCTGTATGGCCTTTACCTTGGTAGGCGAACCCGAGAGGCCACACTGCTCAACATCGGCCTCGATATCGGCCACGCTCCACTCAGCCACCTCGGCATTCTTGTAGGTCATCAGCAGCTTGGCATTGCGCGGACGGCAGGGAGCAGCCGAGCCGTTCACGGTGATGACGATGGGCAACGGACCCTCTACGGTCTCAACGCCTCCATCGATATGGCGCTTCACGGTGATGCGCCCGTCCTCTACCTTGAGTATCTCCTCGGCATAGGTTATCTGGGTGAGTCCCAACTTCTCGGCCACCTGCGGACCTACCTGAGCGGTGTCGCCATCTATAGCCTGGCGACCACCGATGATAATGTCATACCTACCCATCTTGCGGATGGCTGTAGAGAGGGCATACGATGTAGCCAAGGTGTCGGCACCGGCAAAGGCACGGTCGGTGAGCAAGTAGCCACCGTCAGTGCCACGAAACATGCCCTCGCGTACAATCTCTGCAGCACGGGCAGGGCCCATGGTGAGCACCTTCACCGTAGAGCCGGGATACTGCTCCTTGAGGCGCAAGGCCTGCTCCAAAGCATTCAAGTCCTCGGGGTTGAAAATTGCAGGCAATGCAGCACGGTTGATCGTACCGTCGGCATTCATGGCATCCTTACCCACATTACGTGTGTCAGGCACCTGCTTTGCCAGAACAATGATGTTTAGATTCATTTTTTCTTATTTACGATTGATTTACGATTTTACTATTCCACAATTTACGCGATATCAAAATTGGAGAACTACCAAAATCCACCCTATAAATTGCAAATAGCAAACCGTCAAATAGTAAACTAATTCTACATTGCCATGCCGCCATCTACCTGCAACACCTGTCCGGTGACATAGGCTGCGAGGTCTGAAGCCAGGAACAGGGCCGCACCGGCAATGTCCTCGCCCTCGCCTGCACGGCGTAGTGGTATCTGCTTTGCCCACTCGGCACGCAATTCTTCGCTGAGCTTACCTGTCATATCGGTATTGATGAAGCCCGGAGCAATCACGTTGGCCCGTACACCACGCGAACCCAGTTCGGCAGCGATACTCTTGGTGAGACCGATGATGCCCGCTTTCGAAGCAGCATAGTTGCACTGCCCGGCATTGCCATGTACACCCACCACGGAGGACATATTGATGACACTACCGCTACGCTGGCGCATCATGATAGGTGCGCAGAGGCGACAAAAGTTGAAAGCCGATTTCAGATTGGCCGCAATGACCCCGTCCCACTGCTCTTCGCTCATGCGCATCAGTAGGCCGTCGCGCGTGATTCCTGCATTATTCACAAGGATGTCAATACGTCCGAACTCCTTCACCACATCGGCAACGAGTGCCTCCGTGGCTACATAGTCGGCCGCATCGGCTACATAACGTTTCACCTTCACGCCGAGTGCAGCAATCTCCTGCTCGGTCTGCTCGGCAGCAGCACTCACCGTCACATGGGTGAATGCAATGGCGGCACCTTCAGCGGCGAAGCGCAGAGCCACAGCCTTGCCGATTCCGCGCGAAGCACCTGTCACGAGTGCCACCTTTCCTTCCAACATTTTTCCCATAATAGATATTATTAAAATGTGTCAACAAAATCATCCATGCCTGCCTACCATTGTGATATAACAAGCAACATATTCAGCGCAAAGGTAGAAATAGTTTCCGTATTGCCCAAAAAACTTTCCTTTTTCAAGTGCAAACCAACCCCACAATTCATCCCTTAGTCACAAAAAAAACGCTTCCCGACCACAAAACACTTCAAAAAACACCCATTCCATCGGGGAAAATCAGCCATAAGCAGCGTCTCTTGATGATCATATCAGTATCTGCACTACGGCTACTTACGCATGCGTGCAGTAGGTATATGCAACTGTTCGCGATACTTGGCTATGGTGCGGCGGGCAATGGTGAATCCGTGTTCGGCAAGGGCATTAGCCAGTTGTTCATCTGTGAGTGGGTTGTTCTTGTCCTCGCCATCCACCAGTTCTCTGACGAGATGATGTATCTCTTTCACTGACACCTCCTCGCCTTCGTTGTTGGCTACACCATCACTGAAGAAATGGCGCAGGGGGAAGATACCGAAATTGGTCTGTACATATTTGCCGGTGGTAGCGCGTGAGATGGTGGAGATGTCAAGTCCCACCTTGTCGGCCACATCCTTGAGGATAAGCGGACGCAGTTGCGACTCGTTGCCTTCGAGAAAGAAGGGGCGCTGCAAATCGATGATGGCTTGCATAGTGAGCTGAAGAGTTCTCTCCCGTTGCTGTATGGCGTTGATGAAATCGCGGGCAGAGTCAATCTTCTGCCGCAGGAATTTGGCCGCATTGCGGCTATCGGCATTCGATGAGGCAGCCTGCTCGTCGAGCATCTGCAGGAAGTCATCGCTCACACGCAAGCGAGGGATATTGTGGTTGTTGAGGCTCATCGTTATCACATCGTCAAAGGTCTCGACAATGAAGTCCGGCACAATCTGTCCGGTAGCTCTCTCCATACTGTCACCAAACGAGGCACCCGGGCGTGGGTTGAGCTTCACCAGTTCGGCTATTACCTCAGATACCTCCTCGTTGCTCCATCCGAGCTTCTGTTCTATCTTGTCCCAACGCTTGCGGGTAAATTCATCGAAGCACTGCTCCAGTAGTGTCACCTGACGTGAAATAGCTGGCGTAGGTTCCTTGCGCCGTAGCTGCAATAGGAGACACTCCTGCAGATTGCGGGCACCGATTCCGGCTGGGTCAAACTGCTGTATGGCTTGCAGCACCTCCTCTATGTCGCGGTTGCTGACATCAATACCATGATATATGGCCAGTTCGTCGGCGATGGAGATTAGCGATTTATGCAACAGGCCGTCCTCTTCAAGCGACCCAATAAGATATTCACCTATAACGGTTTGCTCTTCAGTGAGAGGCTGCTCATACAATTGCTCCTTCAGGTAATCGTAGAATGATTGTGTAGAGGCATACGAGAAAGCTTGCTGCTCGGTACTCTGTGGCAGGCCGTCGAGCTTGTAGTCGGGGATATCGTCCTCAGAACTATAGTCACCGGCGATGAGTTCCTCGCTCGATTCGTGACCTCCCTCATCATAGTCGCCAGGGGTGTCCAAGAGTTCGTCCTGAGGAACCGAATCCAATGCGGGGTTGTCAATAACCTCACCACGCACACGCTCCTCCATCTCTACCGTAGTGAGCTGTAATAGGCGGGCTACCAACACTTGCAGAGGCGAGAGGCCTTGAATCTGCTGCATCTGCTGGCCTTGAATCTGTATCTGTGCCGACTTGCTGTTCATTGCTATGGAAGGTAGGGGCTGATATCTTTACCGAACCGAGCCAGTTCACGTACTACGCTACTGCTGACGGCGGCATACTCAGGCTCGCTGATGAGCAATAGGGTATCGATGCCTGTAAGCATACGATTCACATCGGCAATGCCTCGTTCATACTCGAAGTCGACGGTGTTGCGCACTCCCCGAATGATAAACTGGGCACCGATGGAGTGGGCAAAGTCGGTGGTCAGACCTTCGTATTTCATCACGCGGATGCGCGGTTCATCCTTGTATAGTGCCTTGATGCGCTCTACGCGCTCGTCGGCCGTGAACATCGTGTGCTTGGCATCGTTGATGCCTACGCTTATATATAGCGTGTCGACCAATTGTAGGACACGGCGTACCAAGGCTGCATGACCTATGGTAAAGGGGTCGAAGGTTCCGGGAAATATAGCGACTTTCATGGGATTCAGAATTATTCTTCCGGTTTATCCTCCTCCACCACCAGATTATCGATGATGAAGTTCTGACGCTCCATGGTGTTCTTGCCCATGTAAAACTCGAGGAGTCCCATCACGGCATCGTTCTTGTGGAGGCTGACACGCTCGAGACGGATGTCCTTGCCGATGAAATGCTTGAACTCGTCGGGCGAGATCTCACCAAGACCCTTGAATCGGGTAATCTCGGGGTTGGGGCCAAGGTCGGCGATGGCCTTCAGGCGCTCCTCCTCGGAGTAGCAGTAGCGGGTGACGAAGTCGCTCTTGCGCTCGGCCTCGGTCTCGTCCTCCTTCTTGTATCCCTTGATGAGGCGTTTCTTGTTGCGCACGCGGAAGAGCGGTGTCTGCAGGATGTATACGTGCCCCTTCTTGATGAGGTCAGGGAAGAACTGCAGGAAGAAAGTAATCATCAGCAGGCGGATGTGCATACCGTCTACATCGGCATCGGTAGCCACGATAACCTTGTTGTAGCGCAACCCTTCGAGGCCATCTTCAATGTTGAGTGCAGCCTGCAGGAGGTTGAACTCCTCGTTCTCGTACACCACTTTTTTGGTGAGCCCGAAGGAGTTGAGCGGCTTACCGCGCAAACTGAATACGGCTTGTGTGTTCACATCGCGGCTCTTGGTGATAGATCCGCTGGCCGAATCACCCTCGGTGATGAAGATGCACGACTCTTCGGTGCGGTCGCCTTTGGCATCGTTAAGGTGGATACGGCAGTCACGCAACTTGCGATTGTGCATGTTCACCTTCTTGGCACGCTCACGGGCTATCTTGGTGACACCAGCGATGGCCTTACGCTCCTTTTCGCTCTCCTGTATCTTTTGCAACATGGTGTCGGCCACCTCGGCATTGCGGTGCAGATAGTTGTCTACTTCGGTCTTGATGAAGTCGCCCACAAACTTATTGAGGCTGCGGCCACCCGGTTCCATAGTGGTAGAACCCAGCTTCACCTTGGTTTGACTCTCAAATACCGGCTCCTCCACATTGATGGCGATGGCACCCACGATACCGTTACGGATATCGGTGAATTCGTGGTTTTTGTTGTAAAACTCCTTGATGGTGCGTGCTATATGCTCCTTGAAGGCACTTTGGTGCGTACCTCCCTGTGTGGTATGCTGTCCATTGACGAAGGAGTAGTATTCCTCACCATATTGGTCGGTATGGGTGAAGGCAATCTCTATATCCTCGGCCTTGAGGTGTATGATAGGATAGAGGGGCGATGCTGTCATGTTGTCGGTGAGCAAATCCACGAGACCATTGCGCGAGAGTATGCGCTTGCCGTTATACATGATGGTGAGGCCCGTGTTGAGGTAGGTGTAGTTGCGCAACATGGTCTCGATGTAGGCCGAGCGGAACGAGTAGCCTACAAACAGCGTACTGTCGGGTTCAAAGACAATGCGTGTACCCGTCTCTTCGGAACCTGCATCCACCGTAGTGTCACTCACCATATTGCCTTTTTCGAACACAACCGTGCGCACCTTACCGTCGCGATACGAGCTGGCCTCAAAGTGCACGCTCAGCGCATTCACCGCCTTCACACCCACACCGTTGAGTCCCACGCTCTTCTTGAACGCCTTGCTGTCGTACTTACCGCCTGTATTGAGCACGCTTACCGCCTCCATCAGCTTGCCCTGAGGGATGCCACGGCCATAGTCGCGCACCGATACCCGCTTGTGGTCGGTGATGTCTATCTCGATACGCTTGCCGGCATGCATCTTGAATTCGTCGATGGAGTTATCGATCACCTCCTTGAGCAATACATAGATACCGTCATCGCTCTGTGCACCGTCGCCCAACTTGCCGATATACATACCAGGACGTAAGCGCACATGCTCCATATCACTCAGGTGGCGTATGTTATCATCGGTATACGCTACCTGCTCCTCGATGGGCATATTCAGTTCGTCAGTCATAGTGTTTTCTGTGATTTCTCGCTACTATTCCATTTATCGGGTAAAGGTAGCACTTTTTTGCAAGAAAACATGAATCCAAGCGGAGAAATGTGCAAAAAACTTGACGGATAATATCCTAAAGGCGTTTCACACCCACAGGTTATCCTACGTTGGGAAAGCCGTTCAGATTAAGAAGGACAGTTCGTTAGATTTCATTATTAACTGTTAAGACCTGTATCGGATGCTTACGGATGATTCGTTCGAAGAAAAAAGAAGATGAGGTACTTAGCTATAATAAACAGCTGCAACTACCAAGTATAGTTGCAACTGTCATTTAGGGATGTTTTATCGGACGCTTACACACTTTCATTGTTTATCGTTTTATTGCTATTTTTGTTCTTTTTACCAATGTCCTCTGGAATGTACTGAAGATCTTTTGGAGTGTTCTGAATGCCATGAAGAGGGACGTAGTAATTAACAGATTTCTTCGGACGAAAGATTTCGTGTTCGCAATCGTCAGATTCGAAAAGTATTTTAGTTTCCCCATAAAAGCAGATATATTGACAATGGGTACATTTCCATTTAGCAGGATCACCAAATCCATAACCAAACTCCTGGAGTTCAAGAATATTTCCACATTGAGGACATCTTGGAAAAGCCGCGGTTTTGTGTTTTTGATTACTTAATCACAAGTCATGATTTAGTTTTGTATGATAGGTCTTGTATGTTTTCTTCAAGAGAACGTTCCCTTTTTAAATTATAAATGATTATCTTTGCATTCGTAACAGCCTATGAAGATTGACCATATAGAATTAGGGAGATATCCGGTGCTGCTGGCACCGATGGAGGATGTCACTGACCCGGCGTTCCGACTGATGTGCAAGCAGTTCGGAGCCGACCTCGTGTACACGGAGTTCGTGTCGAGCGATGCGCTCATCCGTCAGGTGAACAAATCGATGCAGAAGCTTGCCATCAGTGATGACGAGCGCCCCGTGGCCATACAGATATACGGACGCGACGTGGACTCGATGACCGAGGCGGCACGTATCGTGGAAACGGTGAAGCCCGACATCATAGACCTCAACTTCGGCTGTCCCGTGAAACGCGTGGCAGGCAAGGGAGCAGGTGCGGGCATGCTGCAAAACGTTCCCCTGATGCTGGAGATTACCCGTTCGGTGGTCAATGCCGTGCAGACACCCGTCACCGTGAAGACCCGCCTCGGATGGGACGACAGCCATAAGATTATCGTCGACCTGGCCGAACAGTTGCAGGACTGTGGCATCAAGGCACTCACCATTCATGGGCGCACCCGTGCACAGATGTATACCGGCGAGGCCGACTGGACGCTCATCGGTGAAGTAAAGAACAATCCGCGCATGCATATCCCCATCATCGGCAACGGCGATGTAGCCACACCCGAGCGTGCCCGCGAGTGCTTCGACCGCTACGGGGTGGATGCCGTGATGATAGGCCGGGCCAGTTTCGGCCGCCCTTGGATATTCCGCGAGGTGAAGCACTATCTGGAGACCGGCGAGCACCTGCCAGCCCTCACATTTGACGAGCGCATGGACATCTTGCGCGATGAGGTGATGCAGAGCGTGGCCCGCCTCGATGAACGACGCGGTATACTGCACATACGCCGTCACCTGGCCGCCACCCCTCTCTTCAAGGGGTTGCCCGACTTCAAGCAGCTACGTATCGCTATGCTACGGGCCGAGACCGTGGAGGAGTTGTTTGAGATATTCGAGAAGATAAAACAACAGTATGCTTAGCATCTGTCCTAAGGCTATCGCTAACATGTAAATAAGTCCATGGAATCTCTCATCCACTATACCTGGAGACACCGGCTCTTCCCGCTGGCTCCGCTCGCAACGACAGAGGGACTGCCTGTAGAGGTCATTGACCCCGGTATGGAGAACCGCAATGATGGTCCCGACTTCTTCAACGCCAAGGTGAAGATTGGCGGTATGCTATGGGTGGGCAATGTGGAGATCCACACCACGGCCTCAGACTGGTATGCCCATGGGCACGACACCGACAAGCGGTACGACTCGGTGGTGCTGCATGTAGCTGCTACGGTAGACCGTGCGGTAATGCGTACCGACGGCACACCCATCCCGCAGATGGAGCTGCAGGTGCCCGAACACATCGTGAAGAACTATCGTGAGCTGCAGGCTGCCGACCACTACCCTCCCTGCTACCGCATCATCCCCGACCTGAGTAACCTGGTGGTGCACAGCTGGATGTCGTCGCTCCTGTATGAACGGCTCGACATGCGTGCCACGCAGATCACCGCCCGCTACGATGCTCACGACAAGAACTGGGACGACGCGCTCTTCTGCACCATTGCCCGCAATTTCGGTTTCGGCACCAATGGCGATGCCTTCGAGGAGTGGTCGCGACGGATAGACTTCCGTGCCGTGGACAAGCATGCCGACAACCTGCTACAAGTGGAGGCCATCTTCTTCGGCCAGGCAGGTCTGCTCGATGAGGCCACCGTGCCTGCGTATTACCACGATGCATTGCATACCGATACCTATTTCCAGACCCTGAAGTGCGAGTATACCTTCCTGGCCCATAAGTTCGGCATGCGTCCTATGGAGGCCACGATGTGGCGCCTGCTCGGCATGCGTCCGGCCAACTTCCCCCACGTGAGGCTGGCACAGTTGGCACAACTCTACCACGAACGCCGCATCAGCGTATCGAAGTTGCTTGCCGCCACCGACAAGGCTGCCATCATGGAGCTATTGAGGATAGAGACCACCCCCTACTGGGACACCCATTATACCTTTGCCTCCACTCCCTCGGCACCGATAAAGAAGCGCGTCACCGACAATGCCGTCACCCTACTGCTCATCAACTCCATCGCCCCCTTCTACTACAGCTACGGACTGCGCAAGGATGCCGAGCGCTACTGCGAGCAGGCCATCGCCCTGCTCGAACAGCTGAAAGCCGAGAACAACTACATCATCCGTGGATGGATTGACTGCGGACTTTTAGTGAAGAATGCTGCCGACAGCCAGGCGCTCATACAACTGAAGAAGCAGTATTGTGACCGACGCGACTGCCTACGTTGCCGCATTGGCTATGAATACCTGAAGAAGGTATATGGTGTGGAGGAGAAATAGGAAGGGCATAGATTAGGTTAAATATAGGAAAGAAAAGGGTGTGTCAAGACTACTGACACACCCTCTGCTCTATCAATACCCGAAGATGTCTTCCTGGGTGAGGCGGATAATCCTGCCCCACTTCGCCAGCGACTCCATGTCGAGGTCGCTCTCGCGACCGAGGATACAGGTGATATACTTGCGATCCTTGACATTGGCCTGCTGGTAGGCTACCACATCGGCAAGGGTCATGCCCTGCACAGCCTCGTAGAGCTGGCGACGGGTATCCTCGGTGAGACCCAGCTCCTCTTGGTCGAGGTAGTAGGTGAGTACACGGTCGCGCGTGATGCGCTCGGTACGCAGACGGCCGATAAGGGCCTCCTTGGCAATGCTGAAGGCTTGCTCGCTCACGGGCATATTGTTGATGATCTCATCGAAAGCGGTAAGCGCATCGATCATCTTGTCGTTCTGTGTAGCGATGTAGGTCCAGTAGTAGGCGGGATCCTCTACACGCCAAGGCTCTATCATGCGGGCAGCCGAGCTGTAGGCAAGGCCACGAGCCTCACGCATCTCCTGAAACACGATACTGTTCATACCGCCACCAAAGTACTCGTTGTAGAGGGTAATGATGGGGGTCTTCGCCACATCGTACTTGTCACCTTGGTTCGATACGGCCGACATATATATCTGGTTGGCATCGTAGGGAGCAATATAGACGATGTTCTCATCGGCACGCTGGTACTGGAAGGTATCGTTCTTGGGCACTGCCTTGAGTGTGGCAGGTAGCTTGTGCAGACTGGCAACGGTGGCCGACACCTCGTCTATCGACATGGGACCGTAGTAGAGCACACGGTGCTCATAGCCGGGGAGCTGGGCGATGGCCTGTGTGAGTGTCTCGGGTTTCATGCTCTTGAGCTCGCTCTCGCTGAGGATGTTCTTGGCGGGATTGACGGGTCCGTAGAGGCCGTACTGGCGCAAGCGGGTGAAGTTGGTGTTCTGGTTGGCCTTACCGTTGGCACGCGACTTGAGGATGTCAGCCACGAGGTTGTCGTAGGCAGCCTGGTTGGGCTGTGCATCGGCCAACACCTTTTCGAGCAGGGCAATGGCCTCGGGCATATTCTCTGACAGACCGCTGAGAGTGATGGTAACCTGCGTATTGGATACACTGATACGATAGCTGCAGGCAAGGTTGTAGAAAGCCTGCTTGATCTCGGCAGCTGTCATGTCCGATGTGCCCAGATAATCGAGATAATCGCGAGCCGTGCCCAGCGCCTTCATCTCATTGGCACCGAAGTCGAAGATATATTGCAGAGTGAAGAGGTCGTTCATCCCGTTCTTCTTATATAACAAGGGGAGCTGACCGGCAGTGCCCTTGCTCATATCCTTCTCGAAGTCCACGAATACCGGCTCGATGGGGGCTACTACCGAAGCCTGTACCTCGCGCAGGAAGGCGCTGGTGGTGTCGCGGTTCATGAAGATGGGTGTGATGGTGGGCTTGGCAATCTTCTTCACGCCGGGGTCCTGGCCCTGACGCTTGTATACGATGGCATAGTTGTTATCCTTGAAGTGCTCATTGGCAAAGGCCACCACATCTTCCTTGGTAATCTTCTCCATACGCTCTACACGGTGCACCATGTCGGCCCAGGACTGTCCGTTGACAAAGCTGGTGACGAAGAGGTCGGCACGCGAGCTATTGTCCTCGAGCATCTGCTGCACCTGCAGCTTGTAGTTGGCGATACCGGCAGCCAGCAGCGACTCGTCCCACTCGCCTCGACGCAGGGCATCGACCTGTGCGAGCAGCAGCTCCTTCACCTCATCGAGTGTCTGGCCCTGCTTGGGCGCACCCTGCAGGAAGTAGGCGGTGTAGTCAGTCTGGTCGTAGGGGAATGAGTAGGCCGAGAGCAACTTCTGCTCCTGCATGAGGTTGAGGTCGATGAGACCAGCCTGACCATTGTACATGATGGAGCTGATGACGCTCAGCATCAGTGCCTCGTCTGATGCGGCACCGGGGAAGCGCCATGCCAGGGCTACACGCTCCGACTCCAGTCCCCATACCTCACGCACGATAGGTTCAGTAATCTCGGCCTCAGGCTCGAAACTCATCATCTGCAACTCGGGGTTGGGCTGCATGTCACCGAAGTACTTCTCGATGATATCCATCGCCTCATCGAAGTCAAAGTCGCCCGACATACAGATGGCCATATTGTTGGGCACGTACCACTGCTTGTAATAGTTCTTGATGTTGGTTATGGAGGGGTTCTTCAGGTGCTCCTGTGTGCCCAACACGGTCTGCGTGCCGTAAGGATGGTTTTTGAAGAGTGCCGAGAACATGGCTTCGTTGAGTTTGCGGCTGTCGCGCGTGAGGCTCATGTTCTTCTCCTCATACACGGTCTCCAGCTCGGTGTGGAAGCCACGGATGACGTTGTGCTTGAAGCGGTCGGCCTGTATCTTGGCCCAGTTCTCCAACTGATTGGCGGGGATATCCTCGATGTAGCAGGTAACGTCGAAGCTCGTGTAGGCATTGGTGCCGTCGGCACCGATGGCTGCCATCAGCTTGTCATACTCGTTGGGGATAGAGAGCTTGGAGGCTTCGTAAGAGATGCTGTCGATCTGGCGGTAGATAGCGGCACGCTCAGCCTCATCGGTCTTGGTGCGATACACCTCGAAGAGTGCCTCTATCTGGTCGAGCAGGGGTTTCTCTTCAGCATAGTTCTGTGTGCCGAAGCTCTCCGTGCCCTTGAACATCAGGTGCTCGAAATAGTGAGCCAACCCCGTAGTTTCGGCCGGGTCGTTCTTACCACCCACGCGCACAGGGATGTAGGTCTGTATGCGCGGAGTCTCCTTGTTCACGGTCAGGTACACCTTCAATCCATTGTCGAGGGTGTAGATACGGCTCTGCATAGGGTCGCCGTCGACTGTCTCGTAGCCACGCTTCGCGTCACACGCGGTGAGCAGAAGAGCCATCATCGCTACCGACAGCACAGAAGAAAAAATCTTTTTCATACCTATTATTTTATGTGTAAAGTTGATTTGCCTAATGGAACTGACTATCCCGATTGTCCTCAGACAATCTGTCCTCACCTTCTCACTCCTTCTCCACCAGCACGGTGGCATAGGCTGAGATACCCTCCTCGCGACCGGTGAAGCCGAGCTTCTCGGTGGTAGTGGCCTTGATGGTGACATCCTCCTCATCGATGCCCATAACATCAGCAAGAGTCTGCTGCATCAAGGGGATATGGGCTTTTAGTTTGGGCCGTTCGGCACAGATGGTGGCATCAATGTTACCTACACGGTAACCCTTGGTGGCAATGAGCTCTATGGTACGACGCAGCAGTATCTTGCTGTCGATATTCTTGTATTCGCCCGCATTGTCGGGGAAGTGGTAGCCGATGTCGCGCATGTGGGCTGCACCCAGCAGGGCATCGCAGATGGCGTGGATAAGCACATCGGCATCGGAGTGACCCAACAAACCTTTGTCGTGATCGAGACGTATGCCGCCGAGCCAAAGCTCACGGTCTTCTGCAAACTTGTGGACATCGAATCCGAATCCTACCCGTATTTTCATTTGAGTTGTTGTTAGTTTTTTGAGCTTGAGTTGATGGGTTCAGTCGCTTGCGTCTGGCAAACTAAAAAACTTGATTTATCTTCCTAATATTTCCTTGATACCATCCATATCGAACGACAGGGTGAAGCGAAGGGTCTGGTCGAGAGGATTGCTCTGTGACATGGAGATGAGGTAGGCGGCATCGAGCGAGAACACACTCATCTTGAAGCCTGTTCCGAGGGTGAAGTACTTGCGGTTGCCCTTGTACTCGTTCTCGTAATGGTAGCCACCGCGGAGGAAGAACTGGTTATTGTAGGCATACTCCACACCGGCTCCCCAATAGATTTCCTGCAGCTCCTCGCGCAAGCCACCAGGAGCATCGGCAAACGACTGAAAGATACCCGAGATGGGGGATATCTCGTTGTATCCGCTCGCATCGAGCCACGACTGATATTCTGAGGCGTATGAGTAGCTGTCGTCCTCGATACCACCCATCTCTTCGTTCAAGAACTGACGGTACGAGGGCTTGGTGGGAACCATCAGTTTATTGATGTCGGCACTGAGGGTGAAGGTGTTGTATTCATCCACAGGAATTACCAGTGAGGTACCCAGTCGCAGGTTGGTGGGGATAAACTGGTTGGTGTTGCCTCCATCATACGAGATCTTACTACCGATGTTCGAGGCGTTGAGACCGAGATTGAGCATACATTCACGGCGACCCAACATCACGTAATTGGTATAGAAGAAGGCAATGTCTGCAGCGAAGGCCTGACCCACCGAGGTATCCTCGTCAAAATTATAGTTGAGGTCTGACACGATGTAGCGCAATCCTACTGATGCGGAGAAGGTCTCTGACAGCATACGCGAATAGGCGAAGTCGAGGGCCATCTCGTAGGGACGTATAACGATGTTGTCGGCATATACATCGCCCAGAGAGAAATAGGTGAGCGAACCGCTGATAGCCTGATAGTCTCCTATGCGGTAGTATCCCACGAGGTTGGCAAGGTCGATGTCGCTTACCAACTGGCGTAACCACGGTGTGTAAGCCAGCGAGAAACCGGCAGGACTGATGGCAAAGGGGTACTTGGCCGGATTCCAGTATTGTGAGTTCACATCGGGGTCGGTGGCAGCACCCACATCGCCCATAGCACCGGCACGGGAGTCGGGGGCAATGGTCAGAGAGGTCACACCTGTCATTACAGGATTGAACATCTGGACATCACTTGAGGTCTTTTGGGCAGAAAGGGTAGTGGCACCCAGCAGTATAGCAGTTAGCAACAATAGTGTCTTTTTCATTTTTTACTATATATAAATTCAATTATAAGATGCTTTAAATCTAAACTATAAACCTCGGATTTTATTGCCTCACGGGCGTAAAATAGTGAGTTTGCGGGTCCGGCTGGTCGACTTTCCGCTGGCCGAGGTCACGGTGGCGCGATAGAGGTATACACCTGAGGCGAGCGGTTGCCCAGAGGAGGTGCATAGGTTCCACCCAGTGGTATAGGTGTTGTCGGGAGTACTCACCTGCTCTGAGTGTGCCCATAGAGTACGACCCGAGAAGTCGAACACCTCGACCTTCACTGCCACCTCTGTTTCGGGACGGTCGTGGGTAAGCACAAAGGTGGTGTACTCACGGGCAGGACTGTGAGTAGTGGTCACGTCGAGGATACGAGGACGCAAACCCTTCACCACCTCGAAGTCGATGGTCGTGGTGGTGGCATTGTTCATCATATCCCAAGCACGGAGGGTCAAGGTGTGCATGCCTTCGCTCAGTTCGGGGAATAGGTACGATACGGTGCCACGTGTGTAGTCGCCCAGCTCTGACACATAGTAGTCATTGAGGTTGTAGGTCAGTGCTGCCTCACCATCAATGATAGCCATAAGGTCGTGCCCGATACCGTTGCCCACGGTATTGATGCCGTCGGGGTCTTCGAGCATGGCCATGAGGCGCGGGGTTTCGTTGACTTGGTCACCAGTCATGAAGTCGGGCGTGTTGAGGTATAGTGTCACCTTGGGACCGAGGCTGTCGTTCACCAGTCCGTCGGCTGTGCCGCCCAACAGGAAGTCGTCGAACATGCCCTTGGCCTCGCGGTCGTGGGCATCGCTCACGGCATAGAGGTTGATGAGGCCACTCTTCAGTGAGTAGTTGATGTCCATGGGCACTCGGAAGGTGAAAGTGAACTCGCCATTCCGCACTGAGTCACCGCCCATGAAGAGGGTCTTCGTACGTTCTCTATAGCTGAATGGCTCCGATGCACTGCCTGCATTGTTGCGGCAGTTGATGGTCTCTATGTTGTCAAATACGGTGGCGTGCATCACTCCTGTGAAGTCCGATGCTTTGGTGCCGTTGAGTGTGGCCACGTGGCCCTTGACATTGACACGGGCGCCTGCCTTCAACGTGATGTCCTCTTTTCCCGCTGTGCTGATGCCATTGACCTCATCAATCACCATGTTGTAGTCGGTGTTGCCGATGATAAGGGCGGGATCGCCCAAGAGGACATAGTTGAGCTTGTTCTCGCTCACATCCTGCAGTGTGTTGGAGGAGGTGGTGATAAGGTTACATTTGGTGAGACGCATGGCATCGCCCAAGCGGTAGCGACGGTTCCGTTCATCGCGGGCAAACACGTACTTGGAGAAGAAGTAGTTGATGCGACGATTCTGGTCTGAGAAGGTGGTGCGCGTAGAGGTCATCAGGGCTATGGCACCGCCCTTGGGGTTGAGGAAGGCGTATTCGCCGAACGAGGTAGTGGAGTTGTCGAACGGGGTGATATCGCACGATACGGTCACCCACACCGGCAGGCGGGGCGAGGTGAGCTGCTCCATATCGGCCTTGCCGATAACAAGCTCGTGGGAGAGCACGTCGGGGCTGCCATGACCGCTGTAGTTGACCATCAGGGCACCTTCGTTGAAGAGTTCGAGCAGGCGCTTGCGCACGGTGGGGTAGCTATGCCCGGTAGCCGTCACCTCCATAGGATAGGCATCCCAGTAGATACGCTTCACCATATAGTCGGGGTAGTTGCCTTCGAGCATCTGTGCCACCTGCTCGGCATCGCTCATGTGCTGGTTGTTGTCGCCATCGTCGCCCAGCATGAGGATGGTGTTCTTCCATGCGCCGGCATCGGCATTGTCCATATAACCGATTACTTTGTCTACGGCATCACGGGCTTGCGATACGGTGGTCACGGGGAAGCGTCCGACGCCGATATCCACCTTGTCGTGGAGCAGGCGGCTGCCCTCACCGTCGTCGAGCAGACCGAAGTAGTCCTCCATCACATACGACGAGGTGGCACTGAACGAACTTTCTGCTTCAAAGCATAGCAGGTAATCTTCGGGCGACTGGCCCTTCCAGGCCGAAGACAGCATACGGTTGTCCCAAGCAGCATCGCCGAATAGCAGCAGGTATTTGGGTGCATCTGCCATCGTCCCGGCACGGTCATATAGCATCTTCAGATAGCGGCGGTAGGCGGTAGCGTCGGGAGTACCCGAGGAGAACTCATTGTACACTTCATCGGCACACACCACCTTCACTCTGAGTCCGCTGCGTGTGCGGTGTGCCTCGGCCAAGCGCTCAGCCTGTGCGGTGAGCTTGCCACTCGATGGTACGATGATGATATAGTCCATCGGTTCCGTAGCGTGGAGATTCTGATTGGCTACCTCCCCCACCATCTCGGGTATGGGATAGTTGGACTCTGTATCGAGAGCAATATATTTATCACCCCGCTCACCATTGGCAGTAAAGGTAAATTTCCAATCGTCTTCGAATGCCGAGGGTATTTGTGTGTGGGCTGCCCTATTGGTAATGCGCCACACCACCACATCTCTAAGATTCGACGTACCGTGCACATCGTATGTACGTACCCCTGAGGCAGTAGCATAGATAGGCTCCCCAACGCTAATACCCTGCGTGTAGTTGAACCGCCAATAATCGAGACGCCCCGATGTGCCTGTAGGACGATTGTGAGTCAGCGTCAACGTATGATTACCGATAGCTCCACCCAATGTTCGCATCCCAATCGTGTAGCTACGTGTAGTACTCGAGGCTTCGCTATGTCGACCGACGGGACTAAGCGTAAGGTTACCCAGCGAGGTACTATCCAAAGCTACCGACACCGAGGTGCTGTTACTCCCGTTGTGGGTGAAGCAGACATCGAGCACAGCCTGTTCGGGTGCATAGCCGAAGAAATTCAAGGGGTAGCGTTTTATATTACCGCCCGCATAGTCGTAACTCTCCACCAATTGTCGCCCTCCGTGAAACCAGGCATAATCGTCTACCTCATGTAACACATGAGCAGGTGTCGTCTGAACGAACGGCTCTACTGCCGCAAGTGAATCTTCACGAATGAATGTTGCAGGCACGCCTTCTGCATCGTCCGTCAAGAAGTAGTAGCCATACTCAGAGTATGGATTGCGGGTATGGGTGAAGGTGTTGTCCTCCTCCAATGTCCACTGCACGGAGCCATTGGCATAGAAAAGCAGACGGTGATTGTCGGTGTGCCATAGAGGCACTTCGCACAGATCATCAATCCACGAGTTGGGGTTGCTCTCCGAGAGCAGATGCCCGCCATATCCAAAGAGGCGCACCTTGCTCGGGTCGCTGAATCCCATGTTCTTCAAGTGAGTATAGGGAAGCATATACACACCGTCGTTTGACACACGTATCTTTACCCAATGCCCCCTACTTAATAGAGAATTGAGAGTTGAACGCGGCACCTTCTCTTTCACATTCTCCTTTTTTGCTGCTAACCGCTCACTGCCCGCCGTTCTCACCTTCAGCGTAAAGCTTACAATCTTATAATAAGCACCATCCCGCCAGATGATGGGAACGAAAGCAATGTCCAACTGTCCGCGCTTGGCACTGATACCCTTGTGTATTTCAATCTCCGGCCACTCGGGCAGTCCTGCCTCAATGGGCAATCGGTAACGCAACACCTCCTCTGCGGAGAGTGGTATCAGTTCGGGATACTCAATGGTGACGCTGTACTCATACCCCATGTGGTCATAGCCCAAGTCGATACTATGGGTAAATGTGGGTGCTACGGTGTCTTGTGCATGTGCCGCCCAATCCACCTCCATATCCCCCTGTGCCTTGGCCGAGGTCAGTGCGAAGAGCCACACTCCCAATATCGTGATGATGTATCGTGTCATTGTCATAGTATATTACTAACGCACGATGGGCTGCTTTATTGTATAAAGCAAAAAGAAGGTCGCAACAAGTGCGACCTTCTTTTCCATTCTTGCTAATACAGCAGGATTACTTACGCAATCCGAGAGCCTTAACGATAGAGCGGTAACGCTCAATATCACGATCCTTCAAGTAGTTGAGGAGAGCGCGACGCTTACCTACCAGCTTGGTCAATGCTCTTGCAGTACTATAATCTTTACGGTTCTTCTTCAAGTGCTCCGTCAAATGGGAAATACGGTATGAAAACAATGCAATCTGAGCTTCAGGTGAGCCAGTATCAGTGTTAGACTTTCCGTATTGTCCAAAGATTTCTTGCTTTTTCTCTGGGTTTAAGTACATACGTTTAATTGTTTATAAAGTTATTTTTGCAAATGCGGGTGCAAAATTAGTGCAAGGCGAGCGAAAAAACAAATATTTATTTGATTTTTTCCGAGCTGTAGCCTAATTTCTGTCTGTGGAACAGACTAAAGGAGCGCAAACCGAACGAAAAAACAAATCTATTTGTGATTTTCTGCAAGATAGATTGTTAATTCTTATTCTGCTGCTTTTTCTTTTTCGCTTCCCGCTCGGCATTCTTCGACTTGCGCTCTTTCGTGTCGGACTTCTGTTTCTTTATGTCATCAGGCTTCTGTTGGTCTACCGGCAATGCTGTGGGGTTCCACTCCTGCGTGTAGTCCCAGTTCTCACGCGTCTTGATAGAGCCAGGGAAGTAGTACACTTCTTCGGCCTGCAACTTCGTCTCATATAATCCAGTATCCCATACGCCATTGCCGTTGCGATCATTGAAAAGGCGTATGTGGTAGGTTCCCGGCTTGAGGAAGTAAAAGTCGGCTTGCCCTTTCTCTACACGCTGTTGACGAGCTACTTTGTCGCCGTCGAGCAACTGCACCATATAGCTGGACTGGGCATTGGCAACAGTAAGGAAAAGAGTGCTGTATTGATCCAGAGTCTTGAACTTGAATGTGGTCTCCTGCTGCTTGGTGTGCAGGCCATACATCCCGGTAAAGGCAATAGAATCGAGCGTCATCTTATACTCCATATCCGGTTTCCACTCGCCCAGCAGCTCGTAGCCCATCAGGGCATGCTTTCGCTGACGGAAGAGGTGCGGTTCGGGCACCCATAGAGTATCGACCTTTTTAAATAGGTGTATGGCAGTATCGTTGATTTGCACAATAGGCTCAGTAAAGTCGATGGTGACATTCGCCGTGAGATCCATACTCGCGCCCGCGTTTATCTTAATGTTGAGAAACTGGGTCTTTTTCGTAGGCTCGGGTATGGTGTCACCGCGCTTCATACGCTTCTCACGCTCCTTCTCGGCCTCTTTGCGTTTTTTCTCCTCCTCCTGCAATATCTTGGCACGGGTCTTCTTGGGCACGAGGTTGAGCGTGTCGGTACGCGGTACCAGCAGGCCCAACGTGTCGGTATACAGATAGGTGAGCGCCATGGACAGAGTGTCCTGATAGTAAGCCAGCGTGTCACGCATCCAATAGGTGATGCTGTCGTAGTCCACGCTACTCTCCACGATATAGGCATCTTCATCAGCAAAGTTGAGCGGAGTGAGCTGCGGCAGACTATCAGAGCCGGTGGAGAAATACACGGAGAACTTCTTCAGCTCGGGGCGCTCGGTCTTGACAAGATAACGCTGTGTGGGAGTTTCGGTGAAGGCCGCGAGCACTAAGTCCTCAGGAAGATAGTGTACACGTGGCACCGTACGTATAGTGTCAATGGTAAGCGAGTCTATCCACGTGGTATCTTGATGCATGCGCACCTCGGTATAGGGAACCACCAGAGAGTCAAGGAAAGCTATCATTTCGTTCTTCTGGTCGAATATATAGTTCTGGTTGACATCCTGTAGAGCATAGGCACGATAGGTGCCGGGTGCAATCCCCCGGATAGTGAAGCGTCCGTCTGCGTCGGTACGCGACACACGGTCGAACGGTTTTGTGGTGAAAGCGCTGTCTGCAAGGTCACGATGCAGACCTACGAGAATACCCTTAATAGGCTCCAGGTTCTCGGCATTGAGCACCGTACCCGACACAGCCAGTGTATCTATCCTGTCACCTGTAGAGAAGAGGAAGGCAAAGTTGCCCAGCGGGTTACCCTCGTTATTGTCAACGATGGCATCACTAAAATCGATGCTATAGGTCGTGTTCTCCTTGAGCGAATCGTCCAGTTCCACCACGATACTCTTCCCGCTGGTCTTGATGATGGGCTGTGTGATTTGCGGTGGCGATATGACCACCTTCTCGGCAGCCTTCTCTATCTTGATAAATTCGTCGAACTTCAGCGTCACGCGCTTGTCCTTTATTCCCAATGCGAAGGGTTCGGGCGTACTGCCGAGGAATACGGGTGGTGTCTCGTCATAGGGGCCACCGTCGGGCGAGCCTATCGAAGCGCACGCCACCACCAGCAACGCCACAGCAGCTATACCAATAAGATGTCTTATCGTCTGTTTCATACCAACGGGCAAAGGTAATACAAAATCTCCTATCTACAAAAAACAACCCTCTGCGAAATCGGTTGGCTGGAGAAAACAAGAAATAATGAGAGAAAATTAAGAAAAGTGACGATTTCTTGTTTAATTTGCAGCTGGTCGTTCGTATAATAAGCGTGATGACACAAGAAGAGTTCACATATATGGCGAGCGAGATACGGACAAAGGCCGTATCGATAGCTGCAAGGTTCGGGTACAGCAGTGATGACTCGGAAGACATCGCGCAGGACGTGATGCTCCGGCTGTGGAGCCTGCACGAGCAGCTGAGCGATGCCACACATCTGAAGGCTTCGGCTATCATCACCGCCAAGCGTGCTTGTATCGACAGATGGCGCACCACACATCAGTACAAGGAGATAGACGATGCAATGCCACTCACAGACGAGACGACACCGCACGACCAACTCGAATATGCCGAACTGGAGCAATGGCTTGACAAGCAAATCGACAGCCTACCCTCCACCGCGGGGATGATACTGAGGATGCGTCAGTTAGAACGCCGTGAACTGAGCGAGATTGCCGACATACTGGGCATAAAGCAGAGTTCGGTATCTACACTGCTGACACGAGCAAGAAACGAATTGCAAAACAAACTATTGAGGAGGAACCAACTATGAAGCATCAGTATGATAAACAGGAAATAGCCCAGCTGATAGAAAAGTTTATGGCTGGCATCACCAGCATCGCCGAGGAAGATGTGCTGGCACAGTACTTCCGCATCAACGAGGTGAGCGAGGAATGGACGGTATACAAGGAAATGTTTGCCCTGTTCGACAACGGAGAGGTAGACATTGAGGTGGAGCCCACGAAGCAGGAAGACGAAGTACACACCATAAAGGTCGAGATGCCCACCACGACCAAGCGAAAGAGGACAAGAATGGTAGCCCTAAGATGGACAACGGCTGTTGCCGCCAGCTTCCTACTGCTACTGATGCTCCACAATACCAATGCCAATAGCAATACCGAGGCTGTGGACAGAATGGTGATGGTGCAGCAACAGAGAATGCTCGATGAGGCCGACAGGTCATTCCAGCACACCACAATACGATGCGCTATGGACATTGACGAGACATTCTCGCTGAGCGAGGCGCAAGAGGAAGCGGACTTCCAAACCAATATTTACATTTAAGCATACTACATATATGAAAAAGATTATTCTCTTTACAATGATGTGTGCATTCACATCAATAGGATATGCTCAGACACACGTAAGGAAAACCATCGACGATATGCTGGCAAAGCATCCCGAGTGGGTCATCAATCAAGGGAATAGCGAAAACGGCAACACGGGCCCTACAAAGGTAGGCTCGAAGACTAACCGCATCTACCAGCTGTCGATACCCGACACTACGGCTATGGACAAACTTCTAAATGCCTTCGAAGCAGACAAGATGGATAGCTACAGCTACATACGTACCTCTGCCGAATACAATCAGGCTACACAGAAGCGGCGCAGGGCCTCCACAGTCACTCTACAGAATGGCGATAGACTGGAAAGCCACTCCACGGAATACAGTTTCGTGTCGCTGGCAGTCGTAGACCCCGAGCAGCGCAGTTACCGCACCAGCTATATATTGAAATGGTATCCGATAAAGAATGGTAGGACAGTGGCCACGCTATACATTCTTTATGGACCTCGACCAAACAAATAAAGACAAACCAATAAAACTAAGTAACCAATGAAAAAGATCGCAACGACTCTGATGATGCTGACTATCATACTATCAGCCTCTGCACAAAACAACGTGGATGTCCTTATCGACAAACTGCTGAAAAGTTATCCCAAGGCTCCATCACGTGAGGTTATCGAAAAAGATGTAGAAACGGGGAAACTCAAGGAACGTATCGCAGAATATAGTTTCCGTAACATCAACCCGAAGAAACTCGAGCCACTCATCGACGCTTTGCGTAATAAACAGTACGACGGATATTATAGTTACACTTGGGTGAGTGCACTGGATGGCAACGAACGTTCGTACGAACTTCGCGTAGCCGACACCGACCCCGACTACCGCACGGTGTATATACTGAAGGTCAATGGCAACAATGCCGACCTACACGTGCTCTACGGCAAGATGTCGTATAGCGAGATGCCTACCAACTTCAGCTATTCACCAGACACCTATTACACCTTCTTCAACAAGGGCACAGATGCCAAGCTGGGAATCTCGTTCGATTATAACAACCACGCCAGTGCCTATCACGAGGCTGCACCCGAAGGAATAGGCCGCAACAATATAGTCATCACTGGCAATAAGGTGTTCCGATTCAAGTTTATTCCTACGGTTGTAATTGACAAACGCATCACCGAAGTCGTGAGCGAAGATTGCTTCATCGTCAATGAAGACAGGTTTGCCTTGGAAGACGGTTCTGACACCTCTGAAGGACAATGGCTCATATTTCGCTACCTCGACAAAAACAACCCCTATCAGCAGTGGAAACTTATCGAGAAGGGCGGCGCAGTCACCATCGTCAACAAAGCCACAGGCCGATGCGTAGACCTGGCTGGCGGCGACACCAAGGAAGGAGCAGCCATATTCAGCTACGACATCAATGATGACGAGCAGACCAACTCAAACCAGAAATGGTACATCGAGGAAGCGGAAGATTATCCTGAACCTGAGCGCCAGAACTCTCCTCAGTCGGGAATCAGGCTGAGATTCAATTCTCGTAAGTAAAAATACTTAAGAGTCCCATAAATTGAATCTGCAGAACTTGAGTAATCAGAAAAACCAATAAAGTAATTTAGTTAAAGATAATGGTCAAGACCAATCCATGCCGGGGCTGTGAAGTTCTGGCATGGACATTTAAGAAACATCAGTGCATCCTTCTTTTTCAACATAAATATCCGTAAATTTGCCATGAACCTTTAGGTCGCCACCCGAAAGGGCTAAAGGCAATTATTCATAAATAGAATCCGTGTAACAACATAAACAACCAATACAATGAAACCAACCAAACTATTCCTTGCCTTCTCCGCAGCAATGCTGCTGGGGGGGTGTGCGAGAGCGAACAAAGTGATTGAATATCCGTTAGTTGGCGCGTCCAACTATGTAAACTTCGTTTTTGAGAAAGTGGAACTCACCGACAAGGCTACCGTGTTGACCGTACGCGGATTCCATCGTCCGAACTATTGGATTAAAGTACCTCGATATGTCCATCTTGTAGCACAGGGTGTGGAATACAAATTGCTTGGTAGCAAAGATATAGAAATTGGCGAAGAACTCTATATGCCCGAAGATGGCGACTCGTGCTTCACCCTATTGTTTGAGCCACTGCCTAAGGATGCCGCATCATTCGACTTTATAGAGAACGATGCCGAGAACGACTGGAGGATATATGACATCGACCTTACAGGGAAGAGAGATGCAAACGGTCCTGCCGACTTGCCAGAAAAGCTGAGACGAACGTCCGCTACTGACGAACCAACACCGCAGTATGCCTACACCTACGGTAAGACCACCGTCAACATCCATCTGCTGGGTTATCGCGAAGGGTGTGCCAGCAAGGTAACACTTCCTATAAGAACTGCATTTGAGGACCAACGCAGTATAGATGTTGAGATTGACCACGCTACAGGAAAGGGAAGTGCCTCATTCACCATCTATGGAACAGGTTCCTTCTCGCCTACTGTCAATAATTGTGGATATGGCAACTGCTTGGTGGCACCAGGTGAGACTGTAGACCTATACATTAATCTTGCATACATCAATCAAGTAATGCAAATGCAAAAGAGAACAACCGAAGCCATAAACAGGATAAAGGCCGTTTGGACTCATGGAAGCGTATATGATGCTCTGAACAACCAATCTGTGACGGATGACATAGTATTGCCCGAATCGTTGCTCATCCATAAGTTTGTCCGCTACGATATGACGGCCGATGAATTCACTGAAAGCCTCATCAAGTACTATCGTGCAGTATGTGAGTATGCCGATGCACAAGAATGCCATGTCTGGAAGAAGGAAATGTGCAAGGCTATAAATTTCAACATCTGTATTCACTTCATGAACATCGATTTCAGGCATTGGTGTGCACGTGATTCTCATATCCCTGCCGACTTTAAGCATGATGATATCCTCTCGGCGCATTACGAACGCCTGTTCGCTTGCGTTGACCTTGACAACCCTTGGCTGCTCCTCAACAATAGAAGTGGGGAATTAATGATAGCTGCACGATATATAGATTCGGATAATCCTAACGAAACATTCAATTGGTGGGGGACTACTCACAAGGCAGTGGTCAAGGCTGCAGCAGATGCTCTTCCCGATGCAGAGCTACAGGCAATGCGCCAATGGAATAATCCCTTCTATGCCGATATATGCGAAGACATACGGAACCGCGCAAGAAAAGCCATAGAGGAGAGCGCCAAGAAGACCCAGGATGTCACAGACATTGCACCAGAGAATCTGCTTCCCACTATTATTGCTCCACACAAGGGGAAAATGGTGCTGGTGGACTTCTGGAACACGTGGTGCGGACCTTGCAGAAACGCCATCAAGGCAATAGAGCCCTACAAGACAGGCGAACTTGCCAGTGAAGACCTCGTATGGGTGTATATTGCCAACGAGACCTCACCCATCAACATCTACTCAGAGATGATTCCGGGCATCAAGGGAATCCACTACCGAGTGAACGAAGCACAATGGAATCACCTCACCAGCTATATGTTTGGCATCGACGGCATCCCTGCTTATGTACTTGTCGACAAGGATGGCAACTGCACCTTACGTAACGACCTGCGCGACCACAGCAAGATGGTGAGTACGCTGAAGGAGGTGTTGGAGAAGTAGCGGCAAAGTTATTCATGATAATTGCCTTTGGCTCCTGCGGGCGGCGAACTCGTTTCGTGGCCAATTCATGAGCATTCGTGTTTTTCTTTTTTTCAACATAAATCCCCGTAAATTGCCCACAAATTATCCATATATAAAATTCGTGCAACAACATAAACAACCAACAAAATGAAACCAACCAAACTATTCCTCTTCCTTGCCGTGGCGGTGCTGCTGGGGGCGTGTGCAGAAAAGACAGGGAAAATACACTGCCATATTGAGGGCACAGTGCCCGACTCTACCTATACGATGATGTTGCTCGCTCCTTCGGGCAGTGACTTCCGTGTAGTGGATGCAGATAGTATCCCTGTGATAGACGGCAAGTTTACATTCGACCTCTATGTGGATGAGGTAATGCCCTATCAACTCGTTTCAATGGAGGAGCACAATCTTGGCAGTATGTTTCCTTGTGAATTCTTTGCAGAGGAGGGAACGATAAATGCCACCTTCTACCATTATGAAAGAGATGCTAAGCCGCCTACCGTGAAGTGTGACGGTCCTATCAATATGAAATTCAGAGAATATGACGCAGAGCTGAACCGCAGGCTTGCTCCATTGCTGCAAGAAATCGACTCCCTGATTAATATTGCGCAATGGGATTCTCCACGTATGGAGGAGCTGAACACAATGTTCCGTGCTACGAAGAACAGATGTACCGAAGAATACATACGCAACGAACGTTCTATCGTAGGTCTGTATTTGCTGATGCGCCAAGCAATGTGGATGGGACATTCAGAAGCGGATGATTCTCTTTGTACCGCATTGTACAACGAAATATATCAACCACTCTTCCCCGACCATCCGCTGAGCAAGCAGATAGAGGAGTGGATAGAAAGTCTTGACATTAGGGTAGGTAATCGCTATATCGATTTCACTGCTCCTGCCCTCGACGGCACACAACACACGCTGAGCAAGGAAATCAACGGAAAGATTGCCCTCATCGACCTGTGGGCTTCGTGGTGCGGCTCCTGCCGACGTACATCGAAGAGCATGATTCCCCTCTACGAGAAATACAAGGAGCGTGGCTTCACGGTCGTAGGCGTGGCTCGCGAAAGCAAGCGTGAGGATATGGAGCGTGCCCTTGCACGCGATGGTTACCCATGGCTCAATCTGTTGGAGCTACATGATGAACATAAGATTTGGGAGAAATATGGCGTTAGCCGAGCTGGTGGTATCACCGTGCTTGTAGACCGCGACGGAACCATCCTTGCTATTCACCCCACAGCCGAAGAGGTAGAGCGAATATTGCTGGAGAAGTTATAATTCATGATTAATTACCTCTGGACGAAACGGATGATTAGTAACGTAGGGACACAAGTCTACACAGAATTCAAGATTCAGCATTCAGAATTCTCAACATATCCTCAATAATGTCACGCCCAATGTTAATTATTTTTCATCTTGCTGTAACCTTTTGGCAAGTTGTGTTGTCTAATTGACGGTGACACCAACAAAAGCGAACCAAATGAATAAACAAACTAAAACAACGAACGATATGAAAAAGTTTTTCAAAGTGCTGCTACTGGCAGCGGTGGCATTGATGCCGGTGATGGGAATGGCGCAAGAGAAACCATCAGAAAAGGATGTAGAACAAAAGTTTGAACGCGAGATGAGGCTCCGGCAATACACGGACTCGGTGGAAAGAGCGCGACTGACGCAGCTGTATGCTCATCAAGAAGAGATGGCGCAGCTGAAGAGTAATGCTACAATACGAAAAATCAAAGCCATCTGGGACGATGACATATTGATTATGGTTTGTTTCATTGCGGCAGGCATTATCGTGCTCGTCCTCTGTCTGCGCCACTCACGCCGCAAGGCTGAAGACCATAAGGAACTTATCAACAAACTCATCGACAATAACCTGCTGAATTCTACCGAACCTATCAGCAAGGAGGCTATCGAGGCACTGATGAGGCCGAAGAAGAGCGAGAAGGAACGATATATCTTTGATGCTACATTGCTGGGGCTTGGTATAGGTCTGCTAATAAGTGCTGAAACAACGGGATATGGCATAAAGGAGTTCTTAAGATTTGCAGCATTTATTCTTGCAAGCTTAGGCCTGCTACGCCTCATCATCCGTACTATAGCTACAATCATTGAGCGTAGAAATGCAAAGCGTGAACTGGATACAAGGCTTATGGAAGAGGCTGTACGAAAACAGAGAACTGATATCGTGCAAGAGGCTGAGGTGATTGAGGAAAAGTAATCATACCAAGTAAAAGAGTTTATATTAAGAGTCGAGCCACTGACGTCAGATTTTCTTTGTGATGCTTGTGAAATGATACGCCATGCCTGACTCTTAATTCCGACTATCCTTACTCATAATTCCTAATTCATAATTCATAATTATCTCCCCGTGTCCACTCCCGAAGAAATACTCCTTATCTCCCGTGTGCTGCTCCTGAACGATGGGCGTGCATTCGGCCGACTGATGAAGCGGTATCTGCGCCCAGTGCGCCACTACTTCCTCATACAGACGGGCGGCGATGAGGCGCTGAGCGATGACCTCACGCAGGAGACCTTCATTCGTGTGTGGAGGGGACTGGACAGCTACAAGCGGCTCTCGGCGTTCGGCACGTGGGTGTACCGCATTGCCTTCACCACCTATCAGAACCATCTCAAGGGAGTGAAGCATCACCTGAGTCTCGACGATGAGCACGTGACTCCTGCCCTGCAGCACTTGGCCGTGGAGCCCGACTATGATGCCGAGGAGATAGCGGCCCTGCATCGCGCCATCGGCATGCTGGGCGAGGGCGAGAAGACCTGCATCACGCTCTTCTACCTGGAGGAGATGAGCATCAAGGAGATAGCGGCCGTGACGGAAATGAGTACCGGCACCATCAAGACATCGCTGAGCCGCGGACGAAACCATTTACGAACCTTGCTGACTGAAGAATTACCATAATATAGATGTTTACCTATAATGCAAAATGTTCGATTGACTCACGCAAATGACTTATGTTTCACACAGATCTCACGAATCTCACGAAGAGCACTTGCTATCGCTCGTGCTTACCTCCGGGATGTATACACTCGGCGAAGCCGACAAGCGCGGGCGAAGCGACGCGCCATCTGTGAGATTTGTGAGATCTGTGTGAGATAAAAAAATCCGTGAGAGAGAACTACGAACCTTACTGACTGAAGAATAATAATGTACCACCTCCCCTCAGAGGAGAATAAAAAAGGAAGAGAATATGAACAAGGAAGACCGACAGATAAGAGCGCTGCTACAGAAAGCAGACACCACAAGTCGCGAGCACGAAGCCTCGCTGCACGCACGCATCATGCGCCAACTGCCCGAGCGCAACCTGCGCCGCATATACCTTGTCATCATCTTTGCCCTGCTATGGGGAGGCGGCATTGCCCTGCTCGTCTGCTACTGGCAGCCGATAGCGGCATCGATGCTTGCCGTGGCATCATCGCTGCTTGACCATACGCTCCCTTCCGTGGAGACCTTCACGACCTTTGCCCTGTGCATAGGCACTATCGTGCTCATCGTGGTGCAGAGCCGCGATGTGATGGACGAGTATTATGAGAGGGAGATTATGGGAATGATGGAGAGTTTTTGAGTTGTGAGTTGCACGCACAATGCAGCTCCGCCAATCATTTATTATCATCCGGAGGCCAACTCAAAACTCAAGACTCAAGACTCACAACTCATAACTCTCAACATATCCTCCATAATGTCGCGCGAGTTGCTCAGGCGAGGAATCTTGTGCTGGCCGCCCAGCTTGCCTTTTTCCTTGAGCCAGGCATCGAAGAGACCCTTACGGGCAGGGATTATCTCAAGTTCTTGAAGTGTGATGTCCTTATAGCGCTTAGCCTCGTAGTCGGAGTTGATGGTCTGCAGGGCTTGGTCGAGCAGACGGGCGAAGACGTTGAGATCGGCAGGAGGCGTGGCAAACTCGATGAGCCACTGGTGACGACACTTGGCGTTGCCATCCATGAAGACGGGAGCAGCAGTATACTCCTTGACCTGAGCACCGGTGGCCTCGCAAGCCTGGCGTAGACCCTTCTCGGCATTGTCTACCACAAGTTCTTCGCCAAAGGCGTTGATGAAGTGCTTGGTGCGTCCGGTGATGATAAACTTATAGGGATTCTTCTGGGTAAACTTCACCGTATCGCCGATGATGTAGCGCCACAGGCCGCACGAAGTGCTGATGACCATGGCATAGTTGCGCCCCGGCTCCACGCCCCAGAGGGGCACGATGGTGGGGTTCTCCTTGCCAAACTCGTCCATGGGGATGAACTCGTAGAACACACCGTAGTCGAGCATCAGCAGCATGGCAGGGTCGGCGAGGTCGCTCTGCAAGCCGAAGAATCCCTCGCTGGCGTTGTAGGTCTCCATATAATGCATGCGGTCGGTGGGTATGAGCTGCTTGTACTGCTCACGGTAAGGCGTAAAGGCCACGCCGCCATGGAAGAAGACCTCAAGGTTGGGCCACAGTTGGCAAAGGTTGTCCTTGCCGGTGATCTCGAGCGTACGCTTGAGCACAGCCATCATCCAGGAGGGCACACCGGAGAGGTTCGTGATGTTACAATCCTTGACATACTGGGCTATGCGCTCCATCTTCTCCTCGAAGTCGTTCAACAGGGCTATCTCCTTGCCAGGCACACGGAAGAGGTTGATGAAGGGACTGACATTCTCTATGAGGATGGCGCTGAGGTCACCCACAAGACTGTGGGGAAGGTTGTAGTTGGGGGCATGGCTGCCACCGAGGATGAGCGCCTTGCCGCTGAACATGCGGCTCTGCGGATTGCTGCGGAGGTAGAGGGCCACAGAGTCGGTGCCGCCACGGTAGTGGAGGTTATCGAGGCCATCCTGCGACACGGGGATAAACTTACTCTTGTCATTGGTAGTGCCCGATGACTTGGCGTACCACTTCACACGTCCGGGCCACAGGATGTTGCTCTCGCCATGGCGCATACGGTCGATATAGCTCTTCAGCCCCTCATAGTCGGAGACGGGCACGCGGGCGGCAAACTGCTCGTAATCACGGATATTGTCATAGCCATAGAGAGTGCCCCACTCAGTGTGACGGCTCTTGCTGATAAGGTGTGAGAGAACGCGGCGCTGTATCGCCTCGGCCTGGGTATCATATTGGTCAATCTTGTGCTGTCTGAACTTTAAGGCAGTACCAATCAATTTGGTTTGCATAAGTACTTGTTAGTTACAAAAACGTGCAAATGTAATGCAAACTTTTGGAAGAATGTGATAAACGGTAAAAATTATAATAAATTATAACATATTGCCCGACTCAACGGCATGCGGTTTATCAATTACTTCCTCATCGTTGACCTCCATCGGAGCGGTAGGGGCAGTACGCTGTTCATACAGTTCGACGGCTTTCTTATACAAGTCGCTCTTCTTGCGGATATGGCGCATAGCCTCCTTGGCGGCAAGCTGCTGGCTCTCCTTCTTGGAATATCCGAAGCCCGTGCCAAACTCCAGTCCCTCGATGCATACACGGCTACGGAAGGTGGGGCTGTTGGTACCTACGGTGTGCTCATCCATAAGTTCAAATACGACATTGAACTGCGTTTTCTGGCTCCACTCGATGAGCTTGCTCTTGAAATTGTCATCCTCCTTGGCCACCTTATCAATATCAATATGCTTACCTATGAGCCTATCCTTGAAGAACCTATAGCACCACGCATAGCCACGGTCGAGATAGATAGCACCAATGAGTGCCTCGAAGGCATTTCCAGAGATGAAACTGTTGTGCGTGCGGTTGATGTGGGTCGACTGAATGAGCTCTACCAATCCTGTCTCCTTGGCAATACGGTTGAGGGTACTGCGTTGTACCATCTTGCTGCGTACCGAAGTGAGAAATCCCTCTTTCTTGCCAGGGTATTTGTGATATAAGATATCGCTTACCACAGCCTCGATGATGGCATCGCCCAAGTACTCGAGACGTTCATTGTCTTTTTTTTGCTCAGTAGGGCGGTAGTGATTGAGCGAACGGTGCATCAGAGCTTCGCGATAGACCGATACCCTGCGGGGATAAAAGCCCAATATACGATACAACTTGCGACGAAACTCCTTGTCGTTACTAAAAAGATAATGTATATAATCAGTCAGGCGGGTGGTAAGCACGGTGTTGATGTGTATAATAAAAGAAACAAAAAAAGCCGTATAATCGGGCTTGAGCCAATTAATACGACTTTTTATAGTACTATCGCGGTACTCTGATTACTTCGCGTTGTTAGCGATGTAGTCAACAGCGTCCTGTACAGTAGAAATCTTCTCTGCCTGATCATCGGGAATTGACATACCGAATTCCTTCTCAAGCTCCATAATCAATTCTACTGTATCCAAAGAATCTGCACCGAGATCGTTTGTAAAACTTGCATTGGGAGTTACTTCTGACTCATCTACACCAAGCTTATCTACGATAATAGCCTTTACTCTTGCTTCAATTTCTGCCATAATAGTAATGTTTTTTAATGAATAAATAACTTAAAGCGATACAAAGAAAAGAAACTTTCGCTTTCGCTCCAAATATTTTTCTCGTATTTCAAAAAAAAGTGCACTAAAAAACAATCATTGAGCAAAGATAACACGAAAAGTGAGCTTTTTTGTCGCTTTTCAGATAGCAAAACATTGGTATAATATAAATCCAGGTGGCGGGAAAAGCTCCGCCACCTGGTCAAAACAGTCGCCTCGACTTCTCAATAGTTGTCGGCTTTCAGCTCGAAATAGCCCTTCGGATGCAGACAAGCCGGACAACGGTCGGGTGCCTTCTTGCCAGTAAATGTATAGCCACACTTTCGGCACTGCCACGTTACGGGCTCGGGACGGTGGAACACATGCTCACGTTCCATATTCTCCAACAGTCTTAGGTAGCGTTCCTCGTGCTGCTGCTCGGCAACACAGATGGCACGATACATAATGGCAATCTCCTTGAAGCCCTCTTCCTCGGCTACATCGGCAAAGACCGGATACATCTCATACCACTCTTCGTGCTCGCCAGCAGCAGCTGCTCGCAGGTTGTCCATTGTGGTCTGTATCGTTCCAGCCGGATAGTCGGCACGTATCTCCACCATACCTCCCTCGAGGAAGCGGAACATACGTTCGGCGTGCATCTTCTCCTGCTCGGCCGTTTCAAGGAAGATGGCTGCTATCTGCTCAAAGCCCTCACGCCGGGCCTCCTCGGAAAAATAGGTATAGCGCATACGTGCTTGCGATTCACCTGCAAACGAGGTCAGCAGGTTCTTTTCGGTCAATGTTCCTTTTACACTTTTCATACGGGTATCTCTTCTTTGATTGATATTCTACCCGATGAGAACACCCCGAAGCGAAGAAAGGTTTTGGAGGAATGTATATTTATTCCGGATTCAGGAATACCTAAAAGAATCAATACGAGGCTGAAGCCTTGATTCCCCGAGCAATGAGACGTGCCACAATAGCATCAAGCTCTTCACGCGAAGCCTTTTGGAGTCCTGACATGGGAGTCTCACGGTCGATAGTATAGATCATCACCTCGCGTGGAGCGATACTTACTACCGCCTCTAACCACGGGTCAACATACTGCGGTGTGGTGTTGTCGACCGACACTCCATCTGCATCCACGCCTTTCATAAACATAGTCTGCACTACACACTTCCCCACAAAGTCACGCATACAGGCTATCAGCTCATCCACATCGTAATGACCCACAGGTCGATCCACACGGGCGATGTAGGCAGCATCCACCGTATCGAGCTTCACGATATTGTTGTCTACCAGCTTCAAGGCCTCAAACACATCTTTGCGGTTGATACGTGTGGCATTGGTGAGCACACTCACCTTGGCTGTGGGGCAATAGCGGTTGCGCAGACGGATAGTATCATCTATAATAAGCGCAAAGTCGGGATGTGCCGTAGGTTCACCATTGCCGGCAAAAGTGAGCACATCGGGAATCATACCTTCGGCCTGCATCTGTTGCAGTTTTGCCTCCAGGGCTTCGGCCACTTTCTGACGTGTTGGCAGTTTGCTCTTGGGTCTTCGCTCTGCATTAAATCCGCACTCACAATAGACACAGTCAAAAGTGCACACCTTGCCATCACCTGGCAATAGATTGATACCCAGCGACACACCCAAACGACGACTCTTTATTGGCCCGAATATGGGCGACGGATATATTACGGTAGACATAGCTTAAACATTTTGCTCACAAAGTTACTTAAATTTATCATCCACACGATGGCTTCAGCAGAAAAATACATTATCTTTGCACATATTAACCGATAATCTATGATACAGATACGTTGCAAGAACAATGGCGAGGTACGAGAGTTCAATCCCGGCACTACCCTGCAGAAGGTTTTTGACAGTTTTTCTTTGGATATGCCCTATGGCGCTGTCAGTGCCCGTGTGAACAACAAGGTAGAGGGGTTGGCTTTCAGAGTCTATAATCACAAGGATGTAGAGTTTCTTGACATCACCTCCGATTCGGGCATGCGTACCTACGTGCGTACGCTCTTCTTCGTGCTCACAAGAGCCGTTCGCGAGCTTTTTCCCGAAGGAGAAATCATCATCGAGCATCCTGTATCGAAGGGATACTTCTGTAACCTCCGCATAGGGCGTACAGTGCTACAGGCCGATGTGGATGCAGTCAAGCAACGTATGCAGGACATCATTGCATCAGACATGCCTATACGCCGTATCAATTGCCCTACGGAAGAGGCTATCGAGGCATTCCGGGAAGAGGGACGCACCGATGTGGTGACACTCCTCGAGACCACAGGTAAGCTTTATACCACCTATTATAGGTTAGGTAGCAAAGCTGATTACTACTACGGCAGTCTGCTCACCTCTACCGGTAAAATACACCTCTTTGAACTGCAACAATACCATGACGGGCTGTTGTTGCGTGTGCCTAACCGTGAGAATCCCGACATCCTGGAAGACATCGTACGCCAAGACAAGATGCTCAGCGTATTCAACGAGCACCATCACTGGCAAGAGATACTTGGTGTGAGCACCGTGGGAGATTTCAACACTGCTTGTCGCACAGGTCATGCCACTGACCTCATCAATGTAGCCGAAGCATTGCAAGAGAAGCGCATAGCTGGTATTGCCGATGACATACACCAACGTAAGGCACGCATCATACTCATCTCTGGGCCTTCATCATCAGGAAAGACAACATTCAGCAAACGCCTCTCTGTACAACTCATGACCAATGGGCTACGACCTGTAGCCCTTTCGCTCGACGACTACTTCGTAGACCGCGAACTCACTCCGCTCGATGAGCAGGGTCAGTATGATTTCGAATCGCTCTATGCCCTCGACCTACCCTTCTTCAATGCGCAACTCAACGCCCTGCTGCAGGGCGAAGAAGTGGAACTCACCAAATTTGACTTTACCACGGGAAAGCGTGTACTCACAGGCAACAAACTCCGAATCGACGAGCACACCGTGCTTATCATCGAAGGCATACACGCCCTCAACCCTGAGCTAACAAACCATATCCCCTCAGCCGACAAATATAAAATATATGTCTCGGCTCTTACTTCTATCATGCTTGATGACCACAACTACATCCCCACCACAGACAATCGCCTGCTACGTCGTATCTTGCGTGACTACAAATACCGTGGTTATTCGGCCGAGGATACCATATCGCGTTGGCCCAGTGTACGCAAAGGAGAGGAAAAATGGATATTCCCCTTCCAGGAGAATGCCGATGCGATGTTCAACTCAGCTCTTCTTTTCGAGTTAGCCATCCTCAAAGGTTACCTCACCCCCATCTTAGAACAGGTCAAGGAAAATCGTCCGGAATATAGCGAAGCCTATCGCCTCAACAAATTCCTGCAATACTTCGAGACTATCCCCGACAATGACTTGCCACCCACTTCACTACTACGCGAGTTTCTTGGAGGCAGTAGCTTCAAGTATTGAATCCATTTAATCATAAGATTGTTATTACTTCTGTTAAAAAGAGAAATGATGAAACGCATATTACCTTTTATAATAGTCCTTGTCTGTGCCTTCAGAACCACAGCACAGAACAACAATGCTGATATGGAGCAGGTGCGCAAGCTCGTGCTTTCACATAGTGCCATCGCCAACCTTTATGTAGACGAAGTAAACGAAGGAAAAGTGGTGGAGGCCGCCATACGTGCTATGCTCAAGGAACTCGACCCCCACTCTACATACCTTACGGCCAAGGAGGTGGAGAAGATGAACGAACCGTTGCAAGGAAACTTCGAGGGTATAGGTGTACAGTTCAATATGGCCGATGACACGCTTTTCGTCATTCAAACCGTGAGCAAGGGTCCTTCGGAGAAGGTGGGAATACTGCCAGGTGACCGTATCGTGACGGTCAATGACACAGCCATTGCAGGCGTAAAGATGCCACGCGATGAGATCATGAAACGCCTACGCGGCCCCAAGGATTCGGTAGTAGAGCTCGGTATCGTACGTCGTGGATACGACGAGCCACTGACCTTCCGCGTAACCCGTGACAAGATACCCGTGAACACGCTTGATGCAGCCTATATGATTGCACCCAAAGTGGGTTACATTAAGATAAGTAGCTTCGGAGCCACTACGCATCAGGAGTTCAACGATGCTGTAGCCACACTCAGAAAGGAGAAGATGCAGCACCTTATCCTCGACCTGCAGGGCAACGGAGGTGGATATCTGAAGGCTGCTGTGGATATGGCCAGCGACTTTCTGCAGCCTGGACAGCAGGTTGTATATACCGAGGGGAATAGCTCACCCCGCTCAGAGTTCAACGCCAACGGCAAGGGACAATTCCGTGAGGGGCGTCTCGTAGTGCTCATCGATGAGTATTCGGCATCGGCCTCAGAGATTGTGACGGGAGCCGTGCAGGATTGGGATCGCGGCATCGTGGTAGGCCGCCGCTCATTCGGCAAGGGACTCGTACAACGCCCTATCCCTCTGCCCGACGGTTCGATGATACGCCTTACCGTAGCCCGCTACCACACTCCCTCGGGGCGCTGCATCCAGAAGCCCTATGGTGAGGATATAGACTACCGTAAAGATCTCGTGGAACGATTCAACAAAGGTGAGCTGATGCATGCCGACAGCATCCACTTCCCCGACTCGCTTAAATATCAGACCAAGCAACTGGCACGTACCGTCTATGGTGGCGGAGGCATTATGCCCGACTATTTCGTACCACTCGACACCATGAGTTATACCAAATATCACCGCGAGCTGACAGCCAAGGGAGCTATCGTGGCCACAAACCTTACCGTCATCGACCGCTATCGCAAAGATTACGAGAAACGTTATCCTGATTTCAAGACCTACAACAAGCATTTCGAGGTGGACGATACCGTCCTTGACATACTACGTGCCGAGGCCGACAAGGCAGGCGTTAAGCACGACGAAGAGCTCTACCAAGCCTCGCTACCGCTCATCAAGGTGCAGCTCAAGGCTCTCATTGCCCGCGACCTATGGGATATGACCCAATTCTACGAGATATTCAATCACACCGATGAGACGGTGATGAAGGGGTTGGAAATCATACAAGACAAGGAGTTTGGGCTAAATAAGAGATAGCCAGGCCGCAGACCAACGAAACGGCAGAATCTACATACTAAACTTGAGATTCTGCCGTTTATAGAAATGATGTACATCAGAAAAACGATATTGACACTATGCATGGTGCTCCTCGCCGTGACGGCACGGGCACAGTTTGACACGCACTTTACACATTATTGGGCGCTGCAAGGCTACTATAACCCTGCAGTGGCCGGACTTAGCGACCGGCTCAACATATACGGCACCTATGCCATGCAGATGGCGGGCTACACCAATGCCCCAGCGACGATGCTTGTAGGAGCCGATATGGTGTTACCTACCGAGCAGAAGAACCAGGCCGTGAGTGCCAATCTATACAATGAGTCTATCGGTCTCTTTACCAACCAGCGCCTCTTTGCCGGCTATGCCTACCGATTTGCTCTATGGGGCGGCCGCATGGCATTGGGTGCAAGCATCGGTTCACTGGAGCAGAAGTTTGACGGTTCAAAGGTCGAGGCAGAAGAGCCAGGCGACGATGCTTTCCCTTCATCGGAGGTAGAGGGTATAGGACTTGACCTCACGGCAGGAGTACACTACACACACCGTCTCTTCTATGCCGGACTATCGGTAATGCACCTCACAGCACCCACCATCGAACTGGGCGAGACCAACGAGATAAAGATTGATCCCACGTATTATTTTAGTGGCGGATGCAATATTCAGTTGAAGAATCCGTTATTATCCATACAGCCCTCAATGCAAGTGATGACCGACCTGCAAGCTTGGCGGGCCGACCTCACGGTACGAGGAACCTACACCTACGACGAGAAACGCTACTATGCAGGCCTCACCTACAGCCCCATGACCTCGGTAGCGATACTTCTTGGAGGAGAGATCAACAGCGTGACGTTTGGCTATGCCTACGAACTGTTCACCTCGGGAGTAGGACTCATCCACGGAAGCCACGACCTGTATGTGGGGTATGTGATGGACCTGGATTTATTCAAAAAAGGAAAGAACAAACATAAAAGTATACGTATATTATAACTCGTATGATGAAGAAAACATGGATTATGGGTCTGGCTGTTGCAGCATTGCTTACCTCCTGTGTGGGGTCAAACAATGCGGCTATGGCTGTTGGCGGTGAACTGACGGGCTCGCGCTCGACAGCATTCAACGAACCGGCACCCTTCGGGATGGTGCTTGTTCCGCGTGGCTCACTCAAACTGGGAGAAGAAGAAACCGATAGCCTTTGGGGCTCAAATGCACCCTACAAAGAGATTTCAGTAGAGTCATTCTGGATGGACGATACAGAGATAACCAATGCTGAGTATCGTCAATTCATCCACTGGGTGCGCGACTCTATCATCCGCGAACGCTTGGCCGACCCTGCCTATGGTGGTGACGAAACCTTCAAGATTGAGGAAGACGAATATGGCGAACCCATCACTCCCTATCTCAACTGGAAAAAGCCTATCCCTTGGCGCAAGGCAAATGAGGATCAACTCATTGCCATACAGAGCGTATACAAACGCAATCCCTATACAGGTACCCTGGAGCTTGACCCACGCCAGATGAACTATCGTTACGAGATTGTAGACTACACGCAGGCAGCCCTGCGCAAGAACCAACTCGACGCAGCAATGCGTGTGCGCAATACTGATGTAAAGGTCAATCCCGACGAGGTTATCATGATCTCGAAGGACACCGCCTACATCAACGAGGACGGCCAGATTGTGCGCGAGACCATCAACCGCCCTCTCTCGGGGCCTTACGACTTCGTCAACACCTATATTGTGAACGTATACCCCGATACCACTTGTTGGGTCAATGACTTCCCCAATGCCAATAATGAGATGTATATGCAGCTTTATTTCAACCACCCCAACTACAACGATTATCCTGTAGTAGGCGTGAGTTGGGAACAGGCCAATGCCTTCTGTGCATGGCGCACCGATTTCCTCCTGCGTGGCCTTGGTCCACAAGCTAAGTATGTGCAGCGTTATCGCCTCCCCACAGAAGCCGAATGGGAATATGCCGCCCGCGGCAAGGAGGGTACACTCTTTCCCTGGATGCAGGATGGCACCAAGAGCGATGAAGGCTGCTTCTATGCCAACTTCAAGCCCGAACGCGGCAACTACACCAAGGACGGTAGTCTCATCACGACCAAGGTCGGTTCATACTCGGCCAACAGCCACGGTCTGTTTGATATGGCGGGCAACGTAGCCGAATGGACATCTACCGTATACACCGAGGCTGGCGTGTTGCAGATGAGCGACATGAATCCCGAGCTCTTCTACAACGCAGCTAAGGAGGATCCCTATTATATGAAGAAGAAGACCGTACGTGGCGGTTCGTGGAAAGATCCCGAGAAGTTTATCCAATCCGTATCACGCACCTACGAATATCAGAATGAAACACGCTCCTACATCGGCTTCCGCTGTGTGCGTTCCTATGTGGGGACAATCAAAAAATAATAACTATAGAAACAATGGAACAGAATAAAAGCATGATAACTCGCTTCCAGGACTTCCTGGAGACTGAGAAGGGACAAACCATATTGAACTACCTCTACAGTTGGGGTGCAGCTGTCGTAATATTGGGTGCCCTCTTCAAACTCACCCACATCAGTGGTGCCGACCTGATGCTCTTCATCGGTATGGGTACTGAGGTACTCACCTTCATCGTCAACGGTTTTGAACGTCAGTCAAGCGCCAAGAGCGATGAAACTCCAACCACAGCAGGTGGTGCCGTAATTATCGGTGGCACTCCCACAACGGGTACTATAGCCGTAGGCAATGCCGTTCCCGTAGGAAACGTAACAGCAGGCTCTAACACAGCCTCCCAACTCGATGCCGATACCCTAAACGCTATGGCCAATATTGCTGCCGCAAACGCTGCTATGGTAGCCGCCCAAGGTTCTACCGCTCCCGCAGAAGTTGCTGTCGGCGCTAACACGGTTGCCACAACCCAGCCCGCAGTGCCCGTAATAGACAGCAAGGTCGATGTGCCCGAACTACAACAGGTGACACAAGACTATATCGAGAAGTTGCGCGAACTCACCGAATCGTTCCAACATATCTCCGACCAGTCATCACAACTCGAAGCCAGTGCCGATGAGGTAGAACGTCTCAGCCGCAACCTCACCTCTATTAACACCATCTATGAAATGCACCTCAAGAGCCTCGGCTCACAGATTGGCAATATTGACCTTGTCAACGAGCAGACACGCCGCATGGCCGAGCAAATCGAGGAACTCAACCAGGTATACGACCGAATGTTGCAGTCCATGACTGTAAACATGAAGGTAGGCCGCAATGCCGACGAACAGAGTAAGGAAGCCTAACACACACGCACTATGAGCGCAGGAAAGAAAAAGCTGACGCCTCGTCAGCGAATGATCAACTTGATGTACATCGTGCTGATGGCGATGCTCGCCCTCAACGTATCGTCCGATGTGCTCAATGGCTTCACCATCGTCGACTCGGGGCTGAGCCGCAGTACCGACAATGCCACCAAGCAGAACCTTGCGATCTTCCAGGACTTTGAGGCACAGATGGCCAAGAATCCCGAAAAGGTGGGCGAGTGGTATGTCAAGGCAAAGCGCGTGAAGGAACTCTCCGACTCGGCCTGCAACTATGCCGAAGAGCTCAAAGTACGTATGGTGCGCGAGGCCGACGGTAACAAAGCCGATGTGCGCAACATCAAGAATAAAGAGGATCTCGAAGCCGCCAACTTCGTGATGCTGGCACCCGGCATCGGTGAGGGACACAAACTCTACGAGCTCATCAACAACTACCGCGACCAGGTGGTATCGATGATTACCGATACCGTACAGCAGCGAATCATCAGCGACAACTTCGACACCTCAGTGCCCCAGACCGAAAACTCATTGGGTAAGAATTGGGAGCAATATAATTTCGAAAACATGCCCGTAGCTGCTGCTGTGACCCTGCTCACCAAGTTCCAGAACGATGTTCGCTATGCCGAAGGTGAGATACTGCACGACCTCATCGTCAACATCGATGCCACCGACGTACGCGTCAACGAACTCAGTGCCTACGTCATCCCCACCTCACAGAATGTGGTACGCGGCAACACTTTCGGTGCCCGCATCATCATGGCCGCAGTGGATACCACTCAACGACCCAATATCTATATCAACGACAAGCTTGTAGAGACCCGGAACGGCTGGTACGAAGTGCCCTGCAACAGCACGGGCGACTTTACCCTCAACGGTTACCTCGAACTCAACGATGGCTCGGGTGAGACCGTACGTCGCGACTTCTCACAGAAGTACACGGTAGTCGACCCCATCGCCACCGTATCGGCCTCGATGATGAATGTGCTCTATGCCGGCTACGACAACCCCATCGCCATCTCCGTACCGGGTGTGCCCAACAACAAGGTATCGGCCCGCATCGCCAATGGTAATGGCACATTGCGCCCCGTGGCCGGTGGGTTCATTGCCCACCCCACAAAGGTTGGTGCCGATGTGGTGATTGCCGTCAGTGCCGAGCAGAATGGACGTAGCCAAAGTATGGGCGAGTACACCTTCCGTGTGCGTCAGTTGCCCGACCCCACCCCATTTATTGAATATAAGGACGATAAGGGTGTCACCCAACGCTACCGTGGTGGTGGCACCAAGCTCAACAAGCAGGCCCTGATGGGTGCCGAAGGCATCATCGCTGCTATTGACGACGGCTTGCTCAACATCGGCTTCCGTGTCATCAGCTTCGAGACCGTAACGTTCGACAACATGGGTAATGCCATGCCCGAGCTCTCCAACGGAGCCAATTTCTCGGAGCGTCAGAAGAGCACCTTCCGTCGCCTTACCCGCGGCAAGCGCTTCTACATCTCGAGCGTGAAGGCGGTAGGCCCCGACGGTATAGAGCGCCAGTTGCCATCAACCTTGGAAGTGATAATTAACTAAGAAAGAGGCCCCCAAAATAACAACGATATGAAACTGAAATCTCTCATTACAATAGCAACCTTGCTTGTCTGTGTCCAAGGAACAATGGCACAGCCTAAGGCACGCCTCAAGGCACAAGCTGAGGCCGAGAAGAAGACCGAGACATCGCTCAGCGAGCGTGCCAAGGCACAGTATACCGCCCAGATGCCCGCCCCCACCGATGTAGTGTGGAAGCGCGACATCTACCGCACCCTCGACCTCACCAAAGAGAAGAATGCTGCCCTCTACTATCCCGTAGAGCCGCTGGGCGAGCGTGTCAACCTCTTCACCCTCGTCATCCGCCTTGTGGCCGACGGTAAGGTACCTGCCTACGAGTACCGCTCCGACGGCAATGAGCTCTTCACCGAGGACAACAAGTACAAGGTGACCGATATGCTGGAGAAATTCTACATCTATTACGAAGAGAAGGACGGCCACCTCACCATCAATGACAGCGACATCCCCTCGGGCGAGGTGCTCAGCTACTTCATCAAGGAGAGTTCCTTCTACGACCAGCGTACTGCCACCTACACCACCCGTGTCACCGCCATCTGCCCCGTACTGCACCGCAGTGGTGACTTTGGCAGCGATGTCACCAAGTATCCCATGTTCTGGCTCAACTACGATGAGGTGAGCCCCTACCTCGGCCTTACCCCTCTCATGACCAGCAGCTACAACAACGTATCCAACATGAGCATCGACGACTACTTCGTTCGTAGCCTCTACGAAGGCGACATCTACAAGACCGCTAACCTGCAGAACAAGCTCCTTGCCCAGTATTGCCCCAACGACACCTCCATGAAGGCCGAGCAGCAGCGCATCGAGAAAGAGCTCATCACCTTCGAGAACAAACTGTGGGGTATCGAAGAACCTGACACCACAAGCACAGCGACCGACAAGAAGGCTGAGAAGAAGGCGACACGTAGCACAGCCCGCAAGGGCAAGGCAGCAACTGCCGAGAAAAAGGCTACAGCTATAGAGAAGAATGAGACCATCGAGAAGAAAACCTCTGTGCGTACCGCACGCCAACGTAACGCACCCTCCTCCATGTCTACATCCGGTGGGCAAACCCTCTCAGTGCGCCGTCAACGCAGATAGGTTACATACGTATCACTAAAAGGCAAGGGGATGTTCTCAAGAACATCCCCTTGCCTTTTAGTGATACGTGGCGTTTACTCTCTCCCACTCCACAGGTCGCCCCATGTGCCACGATGACCACGACCCATCTTCGCATCATCCTCAGTGATGTCGTCAGATATCATTACACTATCGTCACCATTCGACATGGCCATCATCTCTACTGTCTCGATGTTCATTTCCTCCATAGAAGGAGTGATATATACTTTCTTGTTCATAGTTCTAAAAGGGGAACCTCACTAACTTCCTCTTAAGGAAGGAGAACTCCAACATCGCAAGAGAGTTAGTAGAGGTCACTTGTTTTAATTTTTAACTCTTATTTTTTTATTTAGCGGATTACTTTCTTGCCGTTCACAATATAGATGCCCTTCTCCATTTTCTCTACGCGACGACCAGTGAGGTCGTAGATCACGATTGAGGGATGAGAATTGAGGGTCGAGTTACCTATGGCCGTTGCATCATCATCGTCACCGAAGCGGATGGTTAGCGAACGTACGTTCTGTGCGCCAGGTACGTTGAGGTAAGCCTTGTGGTTGTACACTTTGAAGCCTGCTTCCTTCCTGTAGAATCCGACCTTATCATTCATTACTGTAAGCACATAGTTGATAGAGCCGTCTGTGGGAAGAGGCACTTGCGCATACTCGGCCGTGCCGGCATAGCCCATGAGCAGGTTGCCGCTGACGGCAGTGCTTGCCTCATAAGTCTGTTTGAAGGTATAGGTTCCCTCAGCACCACGGATTACCACGCCCGTCTTGGCAGGGATGATGACACCCTCTATCTTGCTCATGGTGATGGTGCCCTCTGTGCCATTCATATCAGGAGCAGTGATAGTCACATAGGCAGTCAGCCCCTCGGGAATCTCTACAGCCTCATTGGCATAGAAGGTGCCTATCTCGTATTTGTTGATAGCGGCCTCTATCACCTTGGGCTCGTCAGTGCCGCCAGTGATGGTGAAACTGTTGTTGCTATTCGGGGCAAGCGTGGTGAGCGTGTATGCGGCTCCACCTACCTCCTCTACCTTGATGATACCACCAGCCTTCTGACGCACAGCGGTAGTGAAATCCACATCTACTGTACCCACATTGACATTGGGCATCGTCACGGTGTAGCTACCAGTAAGTGCAGGCACTGACTCTGCCAATACATGGCTGAAGGTCTTGCCATAATCGGTAGAGAGGCTGATGCGTACGCTGCTATCTTCGGTGAAGTAGCTGCTGTTGGCACCCCACGATACGGTCACCTGATCACCTGCCGTGTAAGCGGTCTTTGCAGGCGAGAGTGCTGCCGTGAAGGCTGTGCCCGACACAATCTCCACGCTTGCCTCCCAGATGGCGTAGGTGCTGTAGAAGGGCTCAGCCACCAATGAAGCGTAGTTATACTTGCCCTTGGCTGGCACATCATTCACGAGGATGCTCAGAGGATAGGTGCCTGCGGCCATATTGGGGACATCGGTGCCCTCCATACCATAATAGTAGTCATCATAGTTTATATCTGCAGTAAACCTTGGTTGGTAACGTATCACGTTGCTCTCCTGCGGAACGAACGAAGCGAACGAGGGCTTGGTGCCTCCCTCGATGATGTTACCTACATTGGCACTGCTGCAACCGATGGCAGTGTATTGCAGGCGGTGGCCTTCGGCATCGATAGCCTGCACATCAATGCTCAGGCATGCACCTTGGGGGATGCGGTAGGTCTTCTGCATTGCATCGGTATCGAACTGCGGTGCATTGTTGGCCACCTTGACGTTATTGTACGATGCAGTTCCCTTGGCCTTATTACGGATAATCTTGATGGAGGGGTAAGAGAAGAAGTTGTCACCACCGGAGTCCATCAGGCTACCCTCACCTGTAGTGGTGTGGGGTGCACCGAACAGGTGGCCTATCTCGTGGGCTACCACCCACTTGTCAGTCTTGGCATAGCCGCTACCCTTGGTGGTATTGTTGTATACACCGCTTTCGACTGAAAGACCTGAGTTCTCGACGTAGGCTTTACGGTGGGTTACCCACATGCCCACATCGTAGCTATCGGCACCGATGACATCGTTGATAAGATTGGTGCAGTTGCCGATTCCGGGTAGTTCTTCGGACTTGTCAAGGTCATTGATATGTTCCGTCATCACTAATCGCTCGTCCATTACCACATCGAAGCACATGCCTAAGGGAATGAACACCTCATTGACGAAATCCTCACACTCCTGCCAGAAGGCAAGCACGTTGTCGTAGCTCTTGCCGAGGTCTTCAGTATAGGCACTCAGCGTCACAGGGATAGCCAAGCGGTAGAAGCGCAGGGTGCCGTCGCCGGGGAGGGCATCTTCGGTAGTCACCTCCACATCGCCACCTTCATTGCCGCCACTGTTCTCTTGAGTGAAGTCAATTTCTACAACATCACCTTGTTCGCAAGGGATGGTAGCGATACCATTCTCGTCAACCTCGGCAGCAACTTCCACGCCATTGACAGTAATCAATGCCTTGGCGATGTCACCACGGGTGCTGCGAACCTTGAGCGGCGCACCGGCGTTGCTGACGATTCTCACCTTCTGTGCCTTACCGCCGATCCAGTTGAAGTCTACGGTAAAGTTACCAATAGCCTTCATGCCGGTTACGTTACCAGTCCTCTCCCATACTGTAGGCAATGCGGGAAGGATGTTGATGTATCCGTGTGCACTCTGCATCAGCATCTCGGCAATACCCGAGCATACACCGAAGTTACCGTCAATCTGGAACGGAGCGTGTGAGTCGAACAGGTTGTAGTAGATACCTCCTGCACCGGCATTGGTACCGTATGAGGTTGAGTGCTTCAGCGCATTCTTGATGATGATGTGGGCGTGGTCGCCATCCTGAGCGCGTGCCCAGAGGTTCACCTTCCAGCCCATCGACCAGCCGGTAGCGGCATCGCCACGGAGCTTGAGTGAGTTCACGGCAGGCGTGAAGTACTCGCTCTCGGGAGTGATCTGGTCCATGGGGAAGAGAGCCATCATGTGCGACATGTGGCGGTGTCCCTTGTCGTTGGAGATATCAAACGGAGTGTACTTCCACTCGCGCAGCAACAGGTCGCCCGTATTCACACCATTGTAGGTCTCGCCCCAGGCACCGGTATAGATCTCTGTGTGGAGACCCTGGTCGGTCTTTTCGAGGTAAAGGTCAAGCTTGGCAATGTCCTCATCGGTGAGGTTCACGGCCTCCTTGCCACCGAGGATGTCGATGGCCTCCTTGATGTTGGTGAAGAGGTAGTAGATCATCTGCTGCGCGTGGGCGGTACCGTCCTCTGTCTGGTTGTCGTGCTGCTCGGCACTGAACTCATCGGGAGCTACGAAGGTTCCGTCAGGTTCATACTTGTAGGGGGTATGATAGTTCTGTACACTTGCCTGCTCGTCCAGAGTGTTGTCGAATCCACGGTCCTCGATGAGGCGGTGGAACCAAAATTCGGCTGCACTCCACATCACGGGGAATGCCTGCTTGAGGAACTCCTTATCCTGTGTGTAGCGCCAGTGCATCCAGAGGTGGCTGGTATACCATACGTTGGCCACGAGGTAGTTGGCGCCCCAAGTACTCATGCTGTTGTAGAGTGAGGTCTCGGTAAGTACGCTCCAACCATACCCATCATTGTATTGTGTGCCTACCTTCTTCCATCCCTCGCTCTGTGCACCACGGATAATGAAGTTCACGAAGGGCTTGTGCAAGTCGCTGAGGTTGGTAATCTCGGTGGGCCAGTAGTTCATCTGGATATTGATGTTGGTATGGATGTCCGAGTTCCAGGGCGAGTCGGTGCCACGGTCGTTCCAGATACCCTGCAGGTTGTTGGGGGCTGCTATAGGCTTGCGGTTCGAGCTGATAGCCAAGTAACGCCCATAGTGGAAGTAGAGCTGCTCAAGGAACAGGTGATCGTTCTGCTTGCTGTCAGCATTACTATTATTAGGGTAATAGTTGTCGATGAGGGTCTTGGTGTCCACGGTCGGTGTGGTAAGGCCCAAGTCGAGCGTCATACGCTTTGTGATGGCAGTGAAGTCGGCCACGTGGTCGGTCTCGATGGCATCAAATCCTTTCTCAATGGCGTTCACGATTTCGCTCTTCACGCGATTGTCCACGTCGGCTACCTCTTCCGTGGTGAAGTAGTTGTCGAGGACGGTCATGTCACCGTTGAAGTTGGTACCGCCCTTGAGGAAGAAGGTCACCTCGGTGGCATCCTTTACGCTGATGCCGGCATTGGTCGTCGTAATGGTGGCATTCTCGTCGGCTACCACATGGAGACGTGCTGCATACTTCACGGTCATAGTGCCTGTGAACGAGGCTGTACCGTCCTCATAGGTCACAGCGCTGGCGTTGATACCGTTGCCCGGTTCGAGGGTGAAGAAGAGGTCGAGCTTGTCGTCACCTTCGCTCTTGTACTGTCCGACAATCACCTGATCGGGTGCCGAGCTGAGGTACTTGCGCACCTGCTTGGTGCCGTTAGCGTTCTTGAATTCCACACCAGCAATACCCTCCTCAATGTCGAGGTAGCGCACATAGTCGGTCACGCCCTCTGTATAGATGCTGGCATCGTTGTTGGCGATAATGAGCGAACCGAAGTTCATGAAGGTGCGGTTACCACCGCCTGCACCTACTGTGTTGGCAGGACCGCTCCAGAGGGTCTTCTCGTTGAACTGCAGCTCCTCGTGAGCTACGCCACCGAATACCATGCAGCCCAATTCTCCGTTACCCAAGGGGAGTGCATACTCCATCCAGGGGTAGCTCACGCCTGCTGCCTCGGCTGAGGTGGTGTACCACAGGGTGTTGGGATTCTTGGGCTCGTAAGTCTCGATACCGGTGATGTCGGATATCTCGTGGATATACTCGTCGGGATAGAGTGTGCGGTCGGCCTCGGTGAGGTAGAACTTACTGCCTGTGTCGCCTATAGCCCCAGTACTGTTCCACAGAGCGAGGTAACCATCGCGATTGTTCCAATATTGACTCGTAGTTCCATCAATCTTCATGTACGAAGGCTCTGAATTTCCGAAATTGAATGTACCGCCAAACAGGGTGCTGTAGCTTTCCACTCCATCGGCCACCATGGTAGTGCGTGCAGCTGCCTCTGTGCCTGTTATTCCCAGCACCTTGGACAGACCGGTCGAGTAGTTGTATACTTTATATTTCCCCTTCGCTTGCTCCACGAACATCCAGAGTCCCTTGTTGTCCTTCGGAGTATCAGTCTTGCTGAGCAGCAGGTTACCGCCATTGGTGTAGCCCTCGCTCAAGCTGACGTAGCCTCCCTTTCCGTTCTTTATGGTGTAGAACTTGGTGGCATTGTCGAGGTAGCTCACATAGATGGTATTGGCATCGATGTTTACTACTGCGAACTTGCCGTCCACAACTGAAGGAGCGAAGTCGGAAGTCTTGAGCGTAGCTTCGGTCTCGAAGGTGGCACCATTCTCATAGGCCTGCTCGTTATAGGTTACCGTAGCTTCATCGTCACCCAATATGGTCACTGTGTACACGTATGATTTGGGTACACCCACCTCAATCTTGTAGCAGTTTCCGGCATCGGTGGTGGTCCAACTATCAACTTTAATACCCTCAGCAGTCTGACCGGGGTCCTGTGAGTTCATGCCATTGCCACCCAAAGCAAGTTGCCAAGGATAGTCGGCATTGGTACTACTAACATCGGTCAATGTCAGAGCATCAGTAGCTGTTGCCACATAACTGCCATCCTTTGCCACATATTTTTCGGCACCTACGCTGTAGAGATAGTAGTTCTCACCAATCTTCTCGATGCGGAACTGGTGGTTGGGGTTGGTCTTGTCGAGGGTTACTGAACCTGCAGCTGTTCCGTTGCTTGAGTAAAGCTTATTGGCTCCCTCTTTATAGAATAGGAACGCGCGCGCACTGCTCAGGGTATACACCTTGTCGTTGCTGAGCTGAGCCAGGTCGGTCACTACAGGAGCATCCATGTCGACAGCCTTAGGAGTGACGGTGATGGTCACGCTTGCAGTCTTGCCCGAACCATCCTTCGCTGTAGCGGTAATGGTCACGGTACCCTCCTTGACGGGTTTCACGAGGCCACCTGCTACAGTTGCTATTTCATCATCAGATGATGTCCATGCGATGGCGGGGAAGGTAGCATCAGCATTTACCGCCGCCTTCACTACCAATGTCTTGCCCATCATCACCTCCGTAGCCTCATTCTCGACGGCGAGTGTGATGCTGCTTACGTTGTTCTTCTCGGCTGTGGCATCGATACCTTCGAAGGCGTAGATGCTGCTGCCGGGGAGTGTCACGGTAAGTTCGGTGTCGATGTTGATGGCTGTGCCCTCGGTAAGGCCTGTGAGTGCAGCCTGGTCACCGAATGCGCTGCGCAGGATGATGCTGCCGTTCACATTCTTCGGGATGTTGAGTGCCTGACGCAAGGTGAATGTATAGGTCTGTGCATCGTTGGCACCGTTACGCAGAGCGAGGGTGCTCTTGGTGCCGTTCCATGCGGCCCAGCCATAGACCTCGGCCTTGGAACCTGTCCAGGGATCGCCACCTACCCAGTGGATGTCGGGGAGTACGTCGGCATTGCGCTTCTGCCAAGCGATACACTCGGCAATGTCGGCCCAGAGGGCACCGCCGTTGATGCTGTTCATCAGGTCATAGTCGTTATAGAGCTCTACGATGCCCGATCCGCAAAGGAAAGCGGCACGCAGTTCACGGCGTACAGACTCGTAGTCACGATTGGCACCTGCGGGAGGACCAAACTTGGTGAGGATGAATCCGTGGGTCATCAAGGTGTTGATGGGGCAGATGGGTGATGCATCTACATAGTTCTGATGCACCAGGTTATCGCGATAGGTAATCCAGTTCTCACGCTTGAGGCTATTGTTGCCAATCTCGTCGTAGTCATTCTCCTGACGCCATGTAGCATCGGAAATCTGGTACCAGAAGGGCGAAGCCCAAGTACCTACGGTGGTGTTGAAGAAGATATCCTCGCGCAGCTCCTCGCGCACATAGCGCTCCAGGCGGATGATACCCTCGGCATTCTCGTTACCTACATCACCGGCATCGGGGCCTACGGATGAGAACTGTCCGGAGATACCATCGAACTTGAAGAAGGTGTAGTTGTCTCCCTGATTCACGACAAGGTTATGGGCAGCTTTCTTGAATGCGGCATAGTATTCAGGGTTAGAGAGTTCCATTTTCTGTCCCTTGTCAATCCAGTATTGACGGCGATAGGTACCACTCTGACCATAGCCACCTACCGGGCCGAGCCACGCACCGATGCCTGCGCCGTCCATTTCCTTGGCAGCTGAGGCCATATCGCGCAATTCGTTGGGGAATGCGCTGTGGAAGGTCCACTCACCATACAAATCCCATCCATCGTCGATAACAAACATGCTGGGAGCTATGCCGTAGCGGTCGTAGAAGTCGCTTTTCCAGTGGCTCATCACGTCGAGAACGTCATCAGCCTTGGTATTGTCGAGATGCTCACGGCCGGGAGCCGCATTGTTACGGTTGATCTGGAGCTCATACCAAGCCACGTAGGCGGGTACAGCACGCCAGGGCACGGCACGCTCGCGCTCTGAGTAGGCGAGGAACGAGCGACGCTTTTGCGTAGTATGGATATCCGTGTTAGCCTGAGTACCATCCTGTGCGATGAGACCCACTACGGCACCCACCTTCCAGGTCTCGCCCTGAGGCAGTGTGGTGTTGCGGCTCCAGCGGCCTTGGATACCAACAATGTCGGAATTAACAACAACGCCTTCCTTGGCCTCGTAAACCTCCACCTTGAACTCGGAGGTAGAAACGATGTCACCCTCACGCTTGTCAATGTACATACATACGGTAAACTCACCGTCGTTGGGAGCGATGAAGCTGTAGATGTTGTTCTCCTTGGCTGTACCTGAGTAGCCGTGGTGATAGTCGCTGGCTGCAATAGCACCGTTACCGTCCAAGAGTACCGTACCGTCTATATCGAAACGCTTGCTGCCACTCTTGTAGGTCAGCGTGGTCGTTACCTTCTGATCCTTTTTGAGTGTTATAGTTTTGCTATAGGTGCAGTAAGTTCTGTTTGAGCCACCCACCTCCTGGATACGCATGGGCACATTGGCGATATCCACAGCTGTCCAGGCTGAAGCCTCCAACGTCTCGGTTACCGGGGTAGCCACTAAATTCCAGTTGTCCTCCTCACCCGTAGCACCACCTACGGTATTGTAGGCCGTGGGGGTCTCCAATCCTGCAAAGATCTTATTGCTCATGATAACCTTACCGCGGGTGTTGCCCACAGTGGCAGGAGTAGATCCGGCTGCCTTGGTGTCCACATTGTAGATCATGGGTATGATATTATACATATCCACATCGTCCACGCCCGTGAGCTCCATCTCGGTGCGCAGGTAGTGAGAGCCGTCGCGCAGCACGGCACGCCATACAATCTCTATCTTGCTGTCATTGTAGGTGTATTCGTAGTTGGCCACAAGTGCCTTACCAGCATAGTGCTCGGCACCGCCTACGGCATTGGCGTTGGCCGTGAGGTCTTCGAGCCCGAGACCCGTGAGTGTCATGGCCGATGCGGGCACGTTGTCGCCATTGCCGAAGGCCACGGTGAAGGGCTCGGTACCGGCCACGAGATCCATCGCCTCAGAACCGGCGAAGTAGATGGCATCGCCCAAGCGCATGAACGAGGCTGCCAATACGTTGTTGCTCAGCGTATATACGCCCTCCTTTTCTTCGCTCTTGGCAACGCCTACGGCTGTCTGTTGTGCAGGATAGAGCACGGCATTGGTATAGGCCACGGTAGCGGGCTGTGTGGGCAGTGTGGCGAAATATACATTGATAGTCTCGTTCACATCATCAATGGCCACAGCAGCAAACTTCCCTTCGGGAGCCACCACAGTGATGTCACTCTTGCTCACCGAGCCTTCGGTGGTATAGGTGTCGCCATCCTTGTAGGTGTCGTTGCCAATCTTGATGGTCTGCCCGTCAGGGATACTGATGGTGTAGGTACGCTCGGCAATGACCACCTCTGTAAAGGTGTAGCGGCTACCGGCATCGGTACTACCATTCTGTTCCCACAGACCCAATGTATTGGTACCATCAAGCGGGTTCCCGTCCAATCCCTGGTACCAGTTAAGGTACTTGGCAGCAGGACCAGATGTATTGTAGGGCATCATCTGATAGAGTTCTCCGCTGTATTTCTCTACTTTAAAGTAAGCCCCCTCGACCTTATCATCGCCCATCTTCACGAAATCCTTACTATTACTATAGCTTGCCGCTTTCGTATAGGTGAGCCATTTCTTGGCCGTATGGCTGTAGATGTAGTACGCACCGTCAACGCCATCTACGGCATAGAAAGCGAAGAGGCCATAGTTCTCGGCTGTCTGCGTAGGAGCAGTCAGGCCGTTAGCATACACGTTGTTACCATTCATCATGGTATACACATGCTCTGGCTTGCCCTTGTCAGGCAAGATTGTTGAAGGCTGCATTTGAGCCCACACCACATTGCACACCAAGCCTAAGAGTAGACATAGCATGCTCTTGAATAAGTTTTGTTTTTTCATACGTTTTATTGATTTATGTGTGTATTTCGATTAGTACTGTGTCTCTCGTGGTTGTTATAAGTTATTTAACCCGCAAAATTACGGAGAATTCGTGACTTATGCAAGCACCTCGGCTCCTACTCTACAAATAAATTAGCACAAGTGCGATAAAAAAGGAATCTTCTCTTAGGGAAAAGATACAGAAACTATCATGTAAATTCAAATCATAAGTTGTGATTAAGTAATCACAAGTTCTAATTACATAATCACAAGTTATGATTAAGTAATTATAAGTTATGATTTGTCTTTATACGAGAGAAGATAGAGGTTTTATAAGGTAGGTGACAAAGATTTTACACCTAAGACAACTTAAGTTAACGTGAGCTCGGTATAAGAGGGGTGTTCCGTCCCGAGAGAACAAGGATACGAAGAACTGAAACAGCCATAATTCAACCCGTACGATTGTCTTAGATGCCTCACGAAGATGATTTTGTTCTCACACAGAAATCTGTGTAAAAGAGTCTTTCAATCGTACAGGTTGAAATAACTTATGGAAGAGTGGGCTGACGCCTCGGGCAGCGACCTAAAGGTTCGGGCAGCGAACGTCACTAAGTTGCCGCGAGCCCTCTATTTATACTATTTGTGGCAAAATAATACCATCTTATTTTGCCGCGAATACATATTTTGTTACCTTTGTGGCAAAATAAGAACATGTTATGGCAACAATTATCGGAAGAAAACGGGAGCAGGAAGAACTGTATAGGCTATCACATTCGAACAAGGCCGAGTTTGTGGCAGTTTATGGTCGTCGACGTGTTGGTAAGACCTACCTTATACGAGAATACTTTGACAATCAGTTTGATTTCTACCACACAGCCCTTTCGCCTATAGAATTGGAAGGAGAGAGACTTCAAGAGAAACAATTGCAGAGTTTCTATTTTTCGCTCAAGCGTTATGGCGCCGACTCTACCCACCAGCCGACCGATTGGATAGAGGCCTTCGAGATGCTCATCGCCTTGCTTGAAAAGAAAGGTACAGCTCGTCGCCTCAGGGTATTCATTGATGAGTTGCCTTGGATGGATACACCACGTTCAGGTTTCATTACTGCGCTTGAACATTTTTGGAACGGTTGGGCTGCAGGGCAGAGCCATCTGATGCTTGTCGTTTGTGGTTCGGCCACATCGTGGATGTCTGACAAAATCATACAAACCAAAGGGGGGCTATATGGACGCACTACCTACGAGATGCACCTTGCCCCATTCACTCTTGGTGAGTGTGAGGACTACTTTAAGAACGAGGGTATCGTGATGGATCGCTACGACCAACTACAGTGCTATATGATAATGGGTGGTATTCCCTACTACCTTTCCTATTTGAACAAGGGGTATAGCCTTGCTCAAAATATTGACTATCTGTTTTTTCACAAAGAGGGCAAGCTGCGTCATGAGTTTGACCGCCTATATGCATCGCTCTTCACCTCACCAGATAACTATGTCAAGGTCGTACGCCTATTGGCAAACCGTCGTGAAGGGTATACACGAAGCGAGATTGCCAAAGCTACAGGCATTTCCTATGGTGGAGGGCTTACCAATATACTGAAATCGCTTGAGGTGAGCGACTTCATCATGTCCTACCATTATTATCACCACTCTTCGCGTGAGGTTTACTATAAACTTACCGACCTGTATACCCTGTTTTATCTGTACTTCATAGACAAGAAAGGAAGCAACAATCCTAATTTCTGGAGCGACAATCTGCTTTCACCATCGCTCAACGCATGGCGTGGTATTACCTTCGAGGAGGTGTGCTTCGTACATCGTAACAAGATAAAGGAGGCCTTGGGTATAGGTTCTGTACAGACCGAGATATCCCCCTGGCGCAGTCAGGCTGATACAAGGGAGAGGGCACAGATAGATATGCTCATCGACCGTGCTGACCGCATCATCAACGTATGCGAGATGAAGTTTACCGCTACAGACTTTCTTATCGACCGCAGGTACGATGTCGAACTACGTCGTAAGTTAGAGGTGTTTGCAACCGAGACTAATCAGCGCAAGGCTTTGCATACAACACTTGTCACTACCTATGGTCTTACATCAAACGAATATAGCAATCGTATACAGCGAGTGGTCACTATGGACGCACTGTTTCGACAGTAACCATTGCAGAGGTCTTTGTTCTTCCTTAGCACTTGTACATCACGGCGGAGACGAAGAACTGGAAACAAAAATAATTACGTGAGTACGGTATATATCGGGGTTCAGCGACCTTTGTACAAATTCGGTTACAGATGCAAAATCGTCTACAGATGACAGGTCATCATCTATAGACGATTTTTCTTACGGACGGGGATAAGGTATAGTTCGTTCTAATTCTGAACTTTTAATTCTTAATTACTCCTCGCCATTCCACAGGTTGCCCCATGAGCCACGACGGCCACGACCCATCCTCGCATCATCCTCGGTGATGTCGTCAGATATGAAAAATGTGTCTGCACTTGATGTGGCCATCATCTCTACTGTCTCGATGTTCGTCTCCTCCATTGCAGGAGCGATATATGCATTCTTGTCCATATTGTTTTCAGTTTTTGAGTTCTTGAGCTTTTGAGTTTAGAATTAAGCTGCCGAATGGTAAACTTACAAACTCATAAACTTATTTTTTTGCCGTTCACGATATACACGCCCTTAGTGGGGTTTGCCACAAAGCGACCCATGAGGTCGTAGATGGCTCTGCTACCTGCATGATCCTCCTGTGGCTCTTCTATAGATGAAGGATTGGTTGACTTGATGGGGTAGAATGGTGCCTCGTCGGTAAACTTGTATGCTCCGTTGCTTGCCCAATCGAGTGAGAAGCGCACGAAGCGCATCACGAAGCCATCATAGACACCGTTCTCCTCATAATATACACCAAGTGTTCCGTCGGGAAGTACTACTGCTGCACTGTAGGCCGAACCTCTGGGGCAAATGGTCTTGGGAGTACCGAATGTGCTACCCTCGTCCGTCGACAATGCTATGCTTACATTCTGACGGCTACTATGGTGTGGCAGGGTCTGGAAAGCAATATTCCAGGGGTTACCCTCAACGGTAGAGCACCATACCATGTACTCGCCATCGCAAGCATTACCCGAGATACCCGTGGTGAAGCGGGTCTGCGAGGGCAGGTGCCATGTAGCACCGTCGTCCGATGTGTAGTTATGGTAGTTGTATCCGCCGGCACGTACGCTGATGGCAAGGTCGCCATTGTTGCGCTCCAGTGTCTTGGGCTCGTCGGCACCACTGGTTCCGCTGGTTCCGCTCACATACCAACTCTTGCCACCATCCTTGCTCATGAAGAAGTAGAAGTGCTGGCTGTTGTCGTCCTGGCGGTTCACGAAGCTTGACACGAGCGTGCCGTCGCGTTTCTGCAATGCTGCTCCCGAACCTGAGAATCCACTCTTCCAGGTCTTCGTCTTGGGGTTGTCACAGTTGGCACCGAAGAGGTCGTCGGTATGGTCAACAGGAGTGCTCCATGTCAAGCCACCGTCCCGGCTGGTAATGGTCTTCCAGCGGGGAGGCTCGGCAGCGGTACCTGCAAAGAAGCCATGTCCGTAGGTGCCGGCACTGGTCATGATACCCACAATCTCGCCGTTGTCGCGGTTGGTCACGATAGAGGCATCGCCATGGCCGTAGTTGCCACCGGTCTCTGCCGTGCCGGCCACGGTCACCGGTTCGCTCCAGGTCTTGCCGTTGTCCTCGGAGTATTGTGCCACAAGGTAGCAGTGCGAGGGGAGGTCGGCACCATGTGCCTTGCGGTCATCGGTGAGCGTCACCAGTCGCTTGCCGTCCCTGGTCACGGTAATCGAGGGGATACGGTAGTAGCGTGAGCCTTTGTCCATGGGCATGAGCACAGCACCTTCCGAAAGGAAGATGGTGGCACTATGGGCAGGATTGCCGTTGCTCTCGGTTACCACCTCGCCGTCAATGGTATACGATGTGATGGTAGCATCTACGAGGTTACCCTCCTTGGCATCCTCTGCTATGTCGTAGGCAATCCACAAGTAGTTGTCGCCAGGTGCCAGATCTCGGCTGCCGGTAATGGTGAAGGTGCCGTCCTCGGCAAGGGTCACAGTCGCGCCAAACTGCTCACCGTTCTCCTCACGCCAAGCCATCTTCTTCTCGGGGTCGATGAAGAGCTCGCGAGCATTGGTGGCAAAGTAGGCCTTCACATGGGTGATGTCGCCCTTGTCGGTGCCAGAGAATGTACCCTTGACTCCTTGGAACTTGACGCTACCCTCAAGTCCACCAATGCGGATGGTGGAGCGCACGATGGGCTGGTCAGTATTGCCGATACCCGTGCTTATCTTGCCCTGCACGACCTTAGTGTAGGCCACTTCGGCTGCAGCGTTGCTCACATCCACCTCATCGAATTTCCACAGTGAAGCGCCTCCTGCCTCGGCAGCCCAACGCACGATTACCTGATTGGCCTCCTGGGCATGAAGCTCTACGGCATTGTCCTTGATGATGTAGAAGCCATGCGCACTGCTAATGTTGTATATGTAGTTAGGCGCGTCCACCACACCAAAGGATGTAGAGCCTCCCGTGCCGGCACCTGCCGTGCCGAAATACTCTCCCCGGTAGTTCTTGATGGCGAGCTTGCCGTCATTCTCCCAGAAGCTCCAGATGCGGTCGGCAGTGAACGCCTTGTCACCGAAACGAAGCTTGCCCGTTTCTCTATCGTAATATATCACCTTACCGGCGCAATAATTTTTGGTCGAGGCACTGGTGATGTAATACCAATACTCATTACCCTCGGTACTGATCTTTACAGTCTCAACCACATCCTTCTTCACCTTTACGGTAAAGTCTGTGAGTACCAAGCCGTTACCGTTGTTTCCTGCAAGGACGAACGACACAGAACCTGTTTTCAAGTTCTTTGCACTGACTGTCTGCGCTGTCGCGGATGTCGTGTATGCAGCACCATTGTCCATGGTCAGGCTGAGTCCTGTGTTGTGCCCGTTGTTGGCAAAGGTGAAGCTATATTCGGTAATCACATATCCTGATGGGGCGGTCAGCGTGTATGTAGAAGTACCCGCAGTACCAGTCATCAGCTGCACGTTGTCGCCCTCCCAATTCATGTTGTTAGGTCCACAACCAAACTGCAATTGGGGTGTGGCATCGCTTTTCCAAGCACTGTTCCAACTCTGGTTGACTGACTCGCCTCGGTAGAGGTTACCGTTGGTTTTGTCTATAGTGTATTCATAAGTCGTGGGAGTCTCTTCCTCATTACCATCCTTCACCACCAGTGTGATGTCGACAATCGTTCCCCATGCACTGACAAACTGCTCGCCACTACCATCCGGTTGGATGTCGCTCCAATCTGTTTTGAAACGCATGCGGTAAGTGCCGGCTTCGGTGGGTGCCTTGAACGAGGGCATAGACAGGGTATTACGTGCCCCGCCCGAAAGGGGCGTACCCGCGCTGTTATATCCCGCATTATCTCCGCCCAATGAGGTGTAGAATGAATAGGTCATCAAATCTCCGGTAGGGGTGTAGCCATCGTCTGCGAGAGCAGCAGTGAAGCCATCGCCGTCCAAGTCAATATAGGTGTACGCATTGATCCAATGGCCAGAAACCAAGGTTACACCAGCCGTTACTGTCTCACCAGCCGCCACCTTCATCGTATCTGTCTGGGTCAGGTCTACATATTGGAGACCGTTTCCTGTATGGGTCAGCGCAGTGCTGTTGTCACCGAAACTGCCCGATAGCGAGATGGTGTTGATCTTACGATCCTCAGAAGTTCTCGTACCAGTGTGCAAAGGGATATAGCTATTGTCACCTGTCAGGCTGATGGCCGAGATGCCGAGAAAGCAGCCTGTGGTAGTCTTATTGGTGATGGTCAATGTCAAGTAAGCTCCCTCTGAGGGGAGCTCTACCGGTGCGTCCAATTCTTTTGACAATGTGAATACAGCATCACCGCCCTGCATGGTCACATTTTGTTCGAATGTGGCGACTTCGGTAGTGGCATCTGCCGAGCTACCTACGCCACAGACAACTTTCCAAATACGTTCAAAATCATCTGCATTCTGATAGTGTCCCCCACTATTCAGTCCTAACAGAGTAAGGCCGATACTGTTGAGCGAGGTCAGCCCCTTCAGTTTGAAGGTCATCCTTATTGTAGGGTTAGTGTTCGCATTGACATCGGGGCAGAGAACCTCGTTGGTCAGGGCACTACCGGCAGAGGCCTTGAAGCTGCCAGCATTTCCATTGATGGTCATGCCGACGAACTCGGCTGCAGCACCGGATACTGCAGAGTTGACCGCCACATTCTGACCATCGCGTACGAAAGTAAGTTCGGATGCGGGTGCCTCTTCGGGTATCGCGGGCAGCGTCACGCTGAACAGGCTGCTGTTGGTGTGCTGCTCGTGTATGATTTCAATCATCTCCTTCACCACGTCGGGGTGCTGCGCTGCCACGTCAGTGGCTTCGTGCAGGTCGGTCGCGAGGTCGTAGAGGCGGGGAGCGCCATTCTGCACTACGAGTTTCCAATCACCCATGCGCAAGGCCATCATATTGGTCTCGTGGAACTCCCAGTAGAGGAAGTCATGCTTCTCCTGCGCCTCGTCGTTGCCCGTGAGGGTCTCCTTGAAGGAGATGCCATCAAAGTAGTCTGCTTCGGTGCTTGCCTCAAGACTATACTGCGTACCGTCGAGCCCTGCATAGTCGAGCAAGGTGGGCATCACGTCGTAGAAGGCCAGCTGGTGGTCGTTGACCGTACCGGCAGGCACGCCGGGACCCTTGGCGATGAAGGGCACGCGAATACCTCCCTCATGGGTAGAGCGCTTGGTACCCTGCAGCAATGCCGCCTGGTTGAACCATGCGGGGTCGGCACCACCCTCCTGGTGAGGGCCGTTGTCAGAGGTGAAGATGACCAGTGTATTGTCATCCAGCCCCTTCTCTTCCAACTTGGCAAAAATCTCGCCCACCTGGATGTCGAGACGCTCGACCATGGCGGCGAACTGGGCATGGCGATTCTCGTTGAGGTAATACCATGAGCCGAAGTTGCCGCCGAAGTTGCTGTCATCATCCTTAAAACGCTCGGCATACTTCGCTACCAGCTCATCCTGCGGCTGCCACAGCTCGGCATGGGGCAGGGTGTAGGTGAAGATACCCAAGAAAGGCTGTTGGTCGTCCTGACGGTCAATCCAGTCGAGCGCATATTGATGTATCAGGTCGCTCGTGTATTGGGAGCGGTTCTCATAGTCCTTGTCGCCCGTGTACACGGCCTTGTGTTTGATGTTCTCTTCCAGTACGTCCACCACCACATGCTCGTCGCCATATCTCTCTGGGTCGTAGCGATTGAGGAAGTTGGGGTAGTAAGTGTGCGCCTGGAACTGGCAGATGTATCCGTAGTAACAATCAATACCGCGTGTATTGGGCAGCGAGTTACTGCTACTCTGACCGCTCTTCGAGGTGTCGGTGTTGCCGTTGGCATCTACCGCATAGGTATTGGGATAGTCCATATTATAGTATCCGGCTGCCCACTTGCCGAACATGCCAGTGGTGTAGCCCGCCTCCTTCATCACCTCGGGGATGATCTTGTGAGTGTTCAGGTAGGGTTCCTGACCGATGATGCCGTAATCACCATTGTCGCCGAACATATTCTGTCTGAACGCACTCTGCCAATACTCGCGGTTGCCGCGCACGTGGGTGTGACCTGTGTGCTGGCCCGTCATGAGCGATGCACGCGAAGGAGCACTCACGGGGCTACCGGCATAGGCTTGCGTGAAGCGCATACCCTCAGCAGCCATACGGTCGAGGTTGGGGGTCTCGATACGTTGCTGTCCATAGCAGCCGAGATCACCATAACCCATGTCATCGCATAGGATGAAGATGATGTTGGGGCGTTGAGTCGTCTGTTCGCTGTTGCCGTCGGTGGCCTGTGCACCGGCAGTCAATGGAAGCAATCCCATGGCGGGCAGTAGGAGGTCTTTAATGTTTTTCATGTATATGAACTTATTATAATAATGACAATTCCGTGCAAATATACGCATAAGTGAGCGAAAAATATCAAGCTCGCTTGAATATTTTTCTCAGCGAGCACGAGTATTTTCGAGGTTTCACCTCAGATATACGAACAAAAAGATATCATTTCACCTCACGCAGAAGGATCTAACCACGGATGACACTAACTATACAGATTTCCCACATATTCCCAACGGCTAACTTCGTTTTCCTCCTGGCGGCTCGGCATAATTCAAGCGAGCTTGATTCTGCTCTCGCTCGCTGTGTCGGCTGTCCAGCCAGCACCGGCTGTCCACGGACAATTCACGACAATATGTCTTATATCCCAAGGTTTGGGATATACGTACCAAGCCTTGGGATATTTCTCCCATCCCTTCCGTCATTTATTTATCCGATGGTGTGAGGTTGGAGATTTGGATCTTCGATGCTTTCCCCGAGCACATCCCTTTAACCCCTATCTACACTTTGTATTCGTAGCTCACGGTCTTGAGTTCCTCGTTGGCCTTCTCAATCTTGCGTTTGAGGCTCTCCTTGAAGGCAGCAAAGCGAATGGCGAGGTCGGCATCGGAGAGGGCGAGCATCTGCACGGCAAGGATACCGGCATTCTGTGCGGCATTGATGCCTACGGTGGCTACGGGTATGCCGGGAGGCATCTGCACGATGGCCAGCAGGGCATCCATACCCTCGAGAGTACTCTTGATGGGTACGCCGATAACGGGTACGGTGGTGCTGGCTGCAATCACGCCGGGCAGGTGGGCTGCCATGCCGGCGGCTGCGATGATGACACGGATGCCACGTGAGGCAGCTCCCTTGGCAAAGGCTTCTACGGCCTCGGGGGTGCGGTGTGCCGAGAGGGCGTTCATCTCAAACGGCACCTGCATATCGTTGAGGAATGCGGCAGCCTTTTCCATGACGGGCAGGTCACTGGTGCTGCCCATGATAATGCTTACGATAGGTTTCATGTTGTGTAGTTTATTATTTTGGTTGCAAAGGTAGCAATATTCTTGCTTGGTATACTTAACGTTTCTTTTGTTCACTTGTGCCGACGGTGAAGATGTGTTTACCGCCTTCATAGCTGTAGCGTACAGTGAGGCCGGTAGCTTCGCAGATGGCCTTGACGATGGAGAGCCCAAGGCCGTTGGAGTGCTTTTTGTCGTGATGTGCCTTGTAGAAACGGTCGAAGAGGCGGGTGGTGTCGAGTGCAGCATCATCGCCGGTATTGGCTATGCTGAGGGCATCGTGGGTGATGTAGACATCTATGCAGCCTCCTTCGTGGTTGTGCAGATAGGCATTGCGCAGCAGGTTGCTCACGAGCGAGCTCATCAGTTCATCGTTGGCACCGAGAACCCATTGCCCTTTCTCGTATAGGTTGGCAGTGATGCCTTTCGATGCATATACCTCGGACAGTGTCTCCATTTGCAGGCGTAGCTTGGCATTGATGTCGACCGTGGTATGCCCGATGAATTGATTGTTCTCGATCTTGGAGAGAAAAAGCAGGGTTTTGTTGAGACGGATGAGCTCGCCCATCGTCTGCTGCATCTTGGCCAATTCTATCATCTGTTGCTCGGTGAGTGTGTCATCCTCCATCATCAGCTCTATGCGGTTCTGGCAGATGGCCAGTGGTGTCTGCAGTTCGTGCGAGGCATCGCCAATGAAGCGGCGCTCGCGTTCGTAGGCCTCTTCGATGCGGTTGATGCAGGCGTCGACAGACTTGTTGAGGCGTTGAAACTCCGTCACGTCGGTGTCATTGTGCAGTGGCTGGCGCTTTCCTATCGTATAGTTGTCGAGATGGTCGAGCACGCGATAGAGGGGTTGTGTGTGGCGTACAAACACCCAGGCAAACACGCCGATAATCACAAGTAGCATCACTACCAGCAATATGATACCGGCTATAAGGATGGTACTGATGACCTCGTTGCGCTCGTACACGGGGGTCATCACGGTGAGTTTCCAGTAATCGTCGTTGGCTCCCTCGAATATGGTATGCATCACGCGAGCGGGTTCTGCCTCGCGACGCGACTCGATGTATATGTCCTTGAACTCATACTCTACACCACTATCGTGCTGATACTCCACTTCTGATATGGGACGTATGTAATAGGTATTGTTGGAGCCTCCTACGCTATCGGCCAGCGTGTCTCCTGCAAGGAAACGGCGGATGATTTGCTCGGAATACACTTCGAGCTGGTCGTCAACTTCGTCAATGAGCTCGTCACTAAGAATTACATAAAATATCGCAGCCCAAGCCATGAAGATGAGCAGGAGTGGCAGCATGAGGTTGCGTATGGCGTGTGTGGTGAGTTTCATCGGGTCTTGTGTGTCAGGAGTCTTTAGTTCTCGATCAATTTGTATCCCATTCCGTATACCGCAACTATCTCGATACTTGCGTTGCATGTAGCGAGGCGCTTGCGCAAGTTCTTGATTTGGGCATATACGAAATCGTAGTTGTCTACATCGTCAAAGTGGTCGCCCCAGATGGCTTCGGCCAGCATCGTCTTGCTCACGAGTCGGGTGGGACGCTGGATGAAGTAGAGCAATGTGTCGAACTCCTTGCGCGAGAGGTCGATCTTCGTGTCGGCTACCCATACATCGAACGTGTGAGGGTTGACCTTCACGTTACCATACCTGACAAACTGATCGCCCCCTTGGTTTCCCCGACGCATCACGCTCTTGATGCGCGAGAGCAGTTCGGCCAGATGGAAAGGCTTGGCCAAATAGTCGTCGGCACCGAGGTCGAGACCCTCGACCTTGTCCTCTATGGTGTCGCGCGCCGAAATAATGATAAGGCTGCCCGCCTTCTTCATTGCCTTGAGTTCCCGCAGGAGGCTCAGCCCATTGCCATCGGGGAGATTGATGTCGAGCAAGATGCAGTCATACGTGTAATCTGACAGCTTGATGAGTCCCGTGCGGTAATTGGGAGCCACCTCTACGATATAACGTTCTTGCTCCAGTGCCTTACGCAAGATCTCCTGGAAGGACAGGTCGTCTTCGATGATAAGGATTTTCATGTCAGTTTTGGGGTTCAGAGTTTAGTGGTCGGGGGAGGTAGAGTGACTAATCAATCACCCAAGCGGGATTATGTGCTTTGGTTTTCTGCGGGTCGTAATACAGAGCCTTGGCATCGGGGATACGTATGCGGTAGGTGCGTCCCGACTTGTTGTTCATCGTATACTCGCGCAACCAGGGATTCTCCTCCTTGAGCTGAGCCACGGTGACACCGTACTTGCGGGCAAAGGCGGCGAGGTCGTCAATCTGCTGCGTGGTGGTAACAATCTCCTTCGGAGCAATGTAGGGGTACAGCTGCGAACGCTTGAGCACGAAACCATAGGCCTTAGGATTCTCCAGCACCAGCTTGGCTGTGAGTATGCGGAACATGTAGCGTGAGGTCTCCTCTACAAGCCAAAGATCCATCGCCTGTGTGGCACCTTGCCGCTCTATCCGGCGTGATATGCCATTCTGCCCGGCATTGTAGCTGGCAGCCACGGTCATCCAGTCACCGTATAGGTCATACGATTCTTTCAGATACTTGCAAGCCGCACGGGTGGCCTTCTCTATATTGTAACGTTCATCAATATTGGTGTTCACTTCCAGTCCATATTCACGTCCTGTGGCTTGCATGAATTGCCATAGGCCAGCTGCTCCTGCCGGCGATTTCGCAATGGGGCTGAGATTGCTCTCGATAACCATCAGGTACTTGAGGTCGTCGGGCACACCGCACTCCTTGAGTATGGGTTCCACAATGGGGAAATATCTGTTTGCCCGCTTTATCATCAGCAACGTTAGCTGGTGTGAGTAGGTGAATGCGGTAATCTCACGATCCATGCGTTCGCGCAGGTCGGCACGGTCGAGGCGAATGACTTCGCCAGCAAACGTCACCTCGGCAGGAACCTCGGGCACCACGGCCAGTGCCGCTACCTGGGATTGTGGCAGTTCCTTGTCGGTAAGTTGCTGGTGACCCATGAACAGGGGTACCGATGCACCTATGCCCATCAGTAGGGCAGCAGTCAACGTCTTCTGCAGTATCTTATTTCTATTCATCGCTTGCTATTTACCGCAAAGATACTAAGAACTCGCGAGAAAAAGGCAGGAAATTGGGAAATAATGCAATTCGTTGGTAGATTGTTTAATACGCAACGGGCTTCCGTGGTTGTAATGCGGTCCTGAAAGACCGTATATAGATGAGTTAAGATGTAGATTTGCTAC
>JAFXEF010000058.1 GCA_017520935.1 Bacteroidaceae bacterium
CGTATCAAACAGATTCTCGCTGCATTGAACGAGTACGGTATCCAATCAATTGAAGAGGCCAACGAGATTTGCGACCAGTATGGTCTTGATCCTTATTTGGCATGTGAAGAGACACAGCCTATCTGCTTCGAGAACGCTAAGTGGGCCTACGTGGTAGGTTGCGCTATCGCCATCAAGAAGGGCGTGAAGACAGCTGCCGAGGCTGCTGAGGCCATCGGTATCGGTCTGCAGGCATTCTGCATACCCGGTTCAGTAGCCGATGACCGTAAGGTAGGTCTCGGTCACGGTAACCTCGCTGCCATGCTGCTCCGTGAGGAGACCAAGTGCTTCGCCTTCCTTGCAGGTCATGAGTCATTCGCTGCTGCTGAGGGCGCCATCAAGATTGCCGCCAAGGCCGACAAGGTACGTAAGGAGCCCCTCCGCGTAATCCTCAATGGTCTCGGTAAGGACGCTGCACAGATCATCGCACGCATCAACGGTTTTACCTATGTGCAGACCAAGTTCGACTATTATACAGGCGAGCTCAAGGAAATTCAGCGCATCGCTTACTCTGACGGTCCCCGTGCTAAGGTTAACTGCTACGGTGCCGATGACGTACGCGAGGGTGTAGCTATCATGTGGAAGGAAGGCGTAGACGTATCTATCACCGGTAACTCTACCAACCCCACACGCTTCCAGCACCCCACCGCAGGTACCTATAAGAAGGAGCGCGTGCTCGCTGGAAAGCCCTACTTCTCAGTGGCATCAGGTGGTGGTACAGGCCGTACCCTCCATCCCGACAACATGGCAGCCGGTCCCGCCTCATACGGCATGACCGACACGATGGGTCGTATGCACTCTGACGCTCAGTTTGCCGGTTCTTCTTCAGTACCCGCACACGTAGAGATGATGGGTTTCCTCGGCATCGGTAACAACCCCATGGTAGGTTGCACCGTAGCTTGCGCCGTTGACGTAGCTCAGGCTTTGAACAAGTAATCTGACATATAGATTATAACACAAGTCCCTGCAATCGAATAGGTTGCAGGGATTTCTGTTTGCACTCGTTTCTGTAAAACGCAAGCGGCAAACAACAAGAATCTCACCTGTTCTGCTTACAAGAAATCTTCATAAACAAGGAGCGAGTGCAGAATAAAAAATAAATGCACATTTATTTTGTTCTTTGTTCGGTTTGCACTAATTTTGTCGCGTGAACCATTAGCCCACTCTGTGGGCGGGTGGGGCAAGACATGTTGATAAAGGACGTTTACGAACGTTATCTTCTAATCTCAAATCTCGCAAATTTGATCCCAAGAAGATACGGCAACGGAACGTCCACTTCGGGCGTTTATACACCCAGCCTATGGCCGTGAGGCCATGGGCAGTGGTCGTTTATAAACTGCACGGCGTGGGCTAATGCGTTGCTTATCCTTGGGAAGGGCAATGCGAGAGCCTGAGATTGGGATAAGCAGGAGTACAGAATCCCACGTCTTTTTATTTTAAATAAGGTATAGCCGAATCCGGGGAATCTACAGGACAAAAGACACATATTGCGTATGCAAAAGACAACTCCACACAGTACTTCTTTCCTAACTGGGGACATCGGTGCATACTTGAATTCCGGTGTGGTTGCCATAGTAATTTGAGTTTATGAGTTTTAATCACTATTGTCCACTAAAAAGTGGACAATAGTGAGTTGCTAAGCAAATAAAATACCGCCAAGATACAAAAAAGAACCAATTTGAATCAAAAACAACGATGGATAATGGTGTAACTTTACACAAAATATAAGCAAACATTATATATATATTACATATGAAACACATTACACACTGGTTGCTCTGCGCAACCGTTGCATTTGCTGGTACAGGCGTGCTTTTAGCCCAGTCGAGCAACAATGTAGACGAAGTGGTAAAGATCGAGCGTCACGCTGCTCAAGACTACCGTGAGGGCGAGATGATCGTCAAGTTCAAACCGTCAAGTGCCGTGCGGGTGCGCTCGCTCGCCCGTGGAGTCACCTCGGGAGTGAATGCCGTTGACCAAGTCTTGGGCGAGCTCGGCGTTACCGCCAGTGAGCCGCTGATGCCCCTGAGTGGTGCTACAGTGACACCGCGTGCCAAGGCATTGCGTTCGGTAAGCGGCAAGACTATCGAAGACAGCGATATGAGCCAGCTCTACCGCCTCACCTTCGATGCCGCTAAGGTCGATGTGCACGAGGCGGTGGACAGGCTGGCCGCTCTCGATGAGGTGGAGTTTGCCGAGCCCAACTATGTGGTGTTTGCACTCTCTACGGGTGAGGTCGCTGCTGCCGACAAGGCTGACGACCCCCTGAAAGGTGAGCAGTGGGGCCACGGCCAGCTGAAGCTCGACTTCCTTCAGAAGCAGAAGCCCCTCACCGACAAGCGTCCCGTGATAGCCATCCTGGATACGGGTATCGACATCGAACATCCCGACCTGAAGGACAATATCTGGACCAACGAGGCCGAGCTCAACGGCGCGGAAGACGAGGACGACGATGCCAACGGCTTTGCCGATGACCTCCATGGCTGGGACTTCGTGAACCAGACCGCACGCATTGGCGACTGGAACGGTCACGGCACTCACTGTGCCGGTATAGCTGCTGCTGTGGGTAAGAACGGCATTGGCATTACCGGTGCCAACCCCGATGCACTCATCATGCCCATTACCGTGATGCAGAGTGATGGTACGGGCGACGTGGCTACCATTATCAAGGGTATCGACTATGCAGCCGCCAATGGTGCCGATGTCATCAGCATGAGTATCGGCGGCTACGGCTACTCGCTGGCCGAGGAGCAGGCATTGGCCAAGGCATACAACACTGCCGTACTGGTGGCTGCAGCGGGTAATGATGGCAAATGTATCTATGCGCACCGTTGCTCTGTGAACGGAAGGATTGACAACGGCCCTATGTTCCCCGCAGCCTTTACCTTCGTGTTGGGTGTGGAGGCGAGCACCAAGGATAGTGGCTTGGCATCGTTCAGCAACTTCGACGAGGATGGTCCCGTGTTATCAGCCTATAGTGAGGAAAAACTCTACAACTACGAGCTCCGTGCTCCTGGTGCACAGATTATGAGTACCTTCCCCGGCGGTAAATATAAGGTGCTCAACGGTACCTCTATGGCTTGCCCCTATGTGGCAGGTGGTATCTCACGCCTGCTGCAAGTGAAGGAATATGGCAACTGGGAGATTCTCTTTGGTGATCTTATCCATGCTCGTAAGAAGCATGCCAATCAGTTGGTAGACTTCGAGGCTGTCTACAATATTACTGATGCTGACCGCAAACCCACACTTGGCTTGGTAACCTACGTGTTAGATGATGCCGAAGGTGGCGACGACGACAGCCGTCCCGATGCAGGGGAGACCATTGCTTTCTATCCCACACTACGCAACGAATGGGGACAGGCCAAGAATATCCGTTTCTCCTTGGAGTTAGCTGAGACCGAAGACCCCACGATTGTGGAAATCTTGGACGATGAGGTTGACTTTGGTAAAGAGTTAAGCTGTTACGGCAAGAACAAGAGTGCCAATCCCGTACGTTTCAAGGTAAACTCCGATTGCGCAGATGGTCGTAAGATTTGCATGGTATTTCGCGCTACTTGTGATAACATTACAGAAGAATTGGTACAAGAGTTTACCGTTGTTGTTGAGAACGGTATGGAGATTGGTGGTATGATCATGGATGATATGACACTCTATCCTGGGGTGCATTATATTGTGACGAAGACATTGGCTATACCCGAGGGAGTGACACTTACAATAGAACCAGGGACGGTTCTTAAGTTTCGTCCAGGAATTGCTTTTTCAAATTCAGGGGATTTAATCTGTAAAGGTACCCCTGATAGCCTTATTGTTTTTACTACTACTTCAAACGATAACTGTAAGGGGGGAGGACTACGATTTGGGAATAATAAAATTACAGATTTGGAGTATGTTAAGATTTGTGGCTTTAATTATGGTGTTTACGGATACGGAATCTCTCTTTTTGAAATGGCTAATTTAACTAATTCTATAATCGAGAATAATGTTAGCTGCTACTTGGGTGACGTTACCAACTCTTCATATGGATTGATGATAAAGAATTGCAACATTATTAACAATTTCTATCAATATGGAGGCTATTCCCAGGTTCTTAAAGAAACGAACCTTATATCAAATATAATGACTTCTAATGATTATTGTGCTATTAGTATATTTGGTTCGGAAATTCCCATGGCAATGAGAGCAGAAAGTTCCAATGTGTTTTCTAATTATGCGCATAATACCCAAGAAGCTTCTCGCAATATGTGGTTCAATGCCACTGATGTAATTATTTATTCTTTTGACGAGCCTAATTATTGGGGTAGCCAAGATGAAGATAAAGTGCGTTTAGGCGTGTATGATATGTACCATGTGACAAATCCTATAGGAAGTGGAATGGTAAATCTTTCTAATATGTTAACTCGTCCCTCAGCCGAAGCTCACGGCATCGTATGGAAAGTAGTTGTTAATGGCTACGATGCCCAAGACGAATTTGAGCAATTACCTCCGCTTGGTGTAGGCAAGCATAAGTTTGAAGTGTACTTCAATCGCCCGATGAATAAGGAGGTGGCTCCTGTGATTGCGATGGGCGTGCGTCCTCCCTATACTTCACACGCTATTGCCGAAGAGGGCAGTTGGAACGAAGAGGGGACCATCTATACTGCCTACTTGACTATCACTGGCAAGACCGGTGCTGACGGACTCAACCGCATCTATGTAGCTGGTGCTGAGGATGACGAATACTTTGATATTCCCATTGAGAACATGCGCTTCAACGTAGAGGTAGCTGCCGCAGGCTCTATGGCTACAGGCCTGATGGCCGAGGCAGGATTGGGTAAGGTATCGCTTACTTGGGAAACCGACGAGGAGGACTTTGAAGACCTGTTGGGCTATAATATATATAGGTATACGATGGACAATGCCGGTGTAAGCAGCGAAAGCATTATCGTGAACCCCACGGTCATTGACAGCGAAGAGACTTCATACGTAGACTACGATGTGGTGCCGGGTATAACCTACTACTACGTCATCAAGCAGCTCACCACCTCGCTGAACAGTCATGAATTGAGCAATGCCGTAGCCGCTACACCACTCACCGCACAAAAGGGTGATGCCAACGGTAGCCTGAGCGTAGACATAGCCGACGTAGTAACCGAGGTGGCCTACCTCACCAACCAGGATCCGCAGCCCTTCATCTTCGAGGCAGCCGACGTGAACAGCGATGCCGAGGTGAATATCCTTGATGTGGTGGGCACCATCAGTATCATCACCACACCTGCCGAAACCGGTGTGAGTGGCATGGACAACGAGCCCGTGCGCTACTACGTGCAGGATGGCATCCTCTATATGGAGAATACACAGCCGCTGGGCGGTGTACAGGTGCGCCTCAATGTAGCCAAGGGCACGGAAATTACGGTGCTTGACGGACTGGATGGAATGGAACAGACCAGCGTGTGGACCTCCGACTCCGAGTATCTCTTCCTCGCCTATTCAATGAGCGGACGTACCCTTGCAGCGGGCACACACGCATTGTTGCAGATTGGCACGGAAGCTACGGTGACCGAAGTGGTAATCTCTGACACCAGAGGCAAGAATATCACTGCTGTAGACGGCAATGCCACCGGTATAGGCAAGGTAGAGGCTGTGCAGCTGCAGATGCCTTC
>JAFXEF010000059.1 GCA_017520935.1 Bacteroidaceae bacterium
CAAGGAGGACGGTGAATATGACTTCCATTTGGACAATCTGACAGCTAATACCACTTATAACTATCGTGCCTATTACGCGGTGAACGGTACAAAATCTTATGGGGAGACAAAAACTTTCAAGACCAAGGGTGCTGAGCTTTGTAATGACGGCAACCACGTCCACGCCGTTGATCTCGGCTTGAGCGTCAAGTGGGCTTGTTGCAACGTTGGTGCCGATGTCCCTGAGGGTTACGGTGGTTACTATGCCTGGGGTGAGACTGAGGAGAAGAGTAGTTATACTTGGGAGAATTACAGGTATTACAATAGCAGTACAGGTGATATTGATTACATCGTTTCCAACATCAGCGGTACCTCCTACGATGTAGCCCACGTGAAGTGGGGTGGTGGTTGGCGCATGCCCACCGAAGATGAGATCATAGAGCTTTGCGTGAAGTGTTCTTGTGAGTGGACTTCTGTCAACGGTGTGTATGGTCAGAAGGTTACAGGGCCTAACGGTAACTCTATCTTCCTTCCTGCCGCCGGCTTTCGCAGCGATACGTCGCTCTACTATGCGGGCTCTTACGGCTACTGTTGGTCTGGTTCATTGAACGAGTACTCCAGCTACTACGCATGCTACCTCGACCTCAGTAGTGGCGGCCACGGCTGGTACTACAACTACCTTCGTATTTACGGTTTCTCGGTGCGCCCTGTCTCAGAATAAATAAGGAGCGGAGCGACGTATCCGATTCATTTAATTATTTAATTTATTGAGCGGGCTTGTCCCGCTCTTCACACTACCCGCTTACGCGGGTCGAAAAATGAAAATCAAAATGTATTGTCATCCTGCGTAGTGAAGGCTCTCGCGCAGTACTTTCCCGAGATTCTTCGCATTGCTCAGAATGACAGTCCACTGAGAAAACATATATGCCACAGATATCAACGATATTGCAAGACGAACAACAGAACGTCGGTGACCGCATCCGCCTCTACGCTGAGGGTATCTTCTACAAGGCCTACGAGCGTAGTGCGTGGGTGGCGTGCCGTGTGCTTCACCCCTTCATGGTGAAGAAGCGTGCCGTGCGCAAGGTGGGGCAGGAGGCTCGTCACGGCGGATATACAGCCTTCGGCACTTCTTTGGTTAAAGCTCACGCCGTCGCATCCGACGCTTTCACACCGCGTCGGCCGCCGTTAACGAGTATCAGGGTCTATGACCCGCAATAGCTTACGCTCCGGCTTATCGTAACTTAAGACTGGCACCTGTCTTAACTTACGCCTCGTAATTGCCTCCGTCACGGTGGATATGCCTTATCTGCCGTGACGGAGTATCAAGGTCTATGACCCGCTATAACCTCGTGGACTTACAGAGCTAATGTTAGCATATAGGTTTAAGAATGTTAATTCGATTTCTACGAGCGCTAAAGTAAGGTACAGGGGCTGTGTATTAATCTTTATATAGGTAACGTTGGAGAATCGGAGAAAAAGATATATTTTTGTACTTAGTATTACAGACAAGAGCAACTTGGCGGTATGAATAATGTTAAGAGATGGTTGGTGGCTGTTGCAGTTATGTTAGGACTTTCGGTTCCGGCATCTGCACAGGAGGGCTTCTCGGTGCGTATAAGTAGCAATATCCTTTGGAGGCTCTTCTTGCTTCTTGACGAGGAGCAGGATGATTCGGAGTATTACGATGACTCTCCGTCGATCTGGGATGAATATCCTTGGAGACTGAATGGGGGAGTGAAATGTCAGTTCAATCTGGCTGGCAATCTTGATATGTTTGCTTCGGCTGATGTGTTTTACCAAAGTCTGAGGTATACATCGGTCAAGAGCTTTGAGGAACTGGAGGTAGATGAGGTACCTCCTGCAGCTGTGAATTTGCCCGTATTGGTGGGCTTGAACCTTACAGTGCTGAGATTGCCTGAGATGTCGGTTTGGGCTGAGGCTGGTGTGGGTGCCAATTTTCGTCGTATACCGCAGTATCTGGTAGCTTTTCCTCGTGCTGGTGATCTGGAGGTTACCACGTTGTATCATTGGGGCTCTACTGCGACTTGGAAAGCTGGCGTGGGTGTCACTTTCTTTGACGAAGTCTCGTTGGAACTCAGCTATTCAGCCTTTTGCTGTTCGGAAGTCAAGGGTAAGATTTTTGCTAAAGAGGGTAATGTGATAGGTGATTGGACTCACAAACTTCTCGAAGGATTTGTTGCGGGCAAACGGAATCATTCGATGCTGTTCCTCTGTGTGGGGATTCATTTCTAAAGACTTACTTTGTCTTGTCGTTTCTGAGTATCAGAGTCCGTGCCCCCACAATAGATACAGGGATTGCGAATCGTTGTCTCTGCCCTCTCGGATATCGGATATCCGAGGGGGTGTCTTTTTCTTTGGCTTTTCGGAGAGCCTCCTGCAGGTGTCAAGTTCAGGCACCTATAGGTCATGAATTTTATCCCCTACAGGTCTTTCGCAACAGGACCTGTAGGGGGTGTCATTCGGCCTCTGTTTTTACACGTCATACACATAACCAAAGCGGACAGGGCGAAGAAAAAAAAAGAGACGCCACCGGAAGGTAGCGCCTCTGTAAAGCGGGTATTGATGGAAAACCCAAGAAGAATGGTTACTTCACAATCCACTCGAACACACCTGCCGAGAGGCGGTGGTTCATCGTCACCTCAAGTTTGAGTGCTGTGGTCTTTACGGGTTTGAAGTTGACGGTGCAGGGCTCTCCCTTGCCCACAGGATAGCCGTCGGGCTCCTCTACAGGTTGCCACTCGCCAGCTTCATCCCTATAGTAGATCTTCCAACTGTCGGGCACGCGGCATCCGCCCCAAGGCTGGTCGTCGAACCAGTATACGGTACAGCTCTGCACGGTGGCCTCCTCGGGGAAGGTGTATGAAATCCATTCGGTAGCGTTGTTCTTGGGCCACCAGTGGGTGTAGGGCATGGAGCGGTCGTTGCCATCCTTAGGCACGAGACGGTCGGCAATGCTCTGCAGGGCGGGGATGCGCATTGATGAGCTGATCCTGCTTCGTGAAGCCAGTGTGGCAGGAGCCGCAGGAGTGGTGGCCTTGAGGTCTTGCGGAATCCATACCCTCATGTCACCGTTGCCGCGATGACACCAGGCATAGTAGGGGATAAGCGTGAGCTTCACCTCTTGCATAGTGAGCTTGCCGGTCTTGTCAAAGGCAAGTGCCTGGGCATCGGTGGTAAGGGTTGTGATGCCCTGTGTCTTGTAGGTGCTGAGTTTTTCCTTGCTCGCTTCGGGAATGAAAGCACTGAGGTCGCGCTGCTCAAGAGTGAACTCGGGGCTCTGGTTGATGAGCATGCTCTTGATGTCGAACTTGTTGTCGGTCCACTCGGCGCAGTATACGATAGGCCCACGCTCTATGCTTACCATTCCGCGGTCGGCTTCTACCTTCCCGCTGGCGCGTACGGTGCGGGGTTCCATGTCGAAGTGGATGGCCACTTCGTCACCCTTCTTCCACTTGCGGGGGATGGTGAAGTATCCGTCCTCTGTTACGGTACCTTCAGCTTCTGTGCCATTGACCCTGATGCTGTAGCCGAGACGCTTGTTGTCGCTGTAGCTGTAGAGCTCACCTGGAAGCGGACGGCTCTTGAGCCAACCGGGGATACGGATCTTGAGGTCAAACTGTCCGCAGCTATTGCGGTCAACCTTGATGTTGATGTCACCACAATAAGGATAGCCCGTTGTTTGTGTGAGGGCTACCTTCTTGCCGGCAACGCTGAGGCTTGAGGTGTTGCTGAGGAAAAGGTTTACATATACCGCACGATCTTTTACAGCATATACGTAACCGGGCAGTGAGGGAACGAAACGGCTGATGTTTGAGGGGCAGCATGCGCAACCGAACCATGCTTGACGCTGGTGCTGGCCCATTGACTCCAAGGGGTTGGGGTAGAAGAATTTACCACCATCGAGGCTCACACCGCTGATGAGACCGTTGTAGAGCGAGCGCTCCAGCACGTCGTAGTACTTTGATTCGCCGTGGAGGAGGAACAGACGATGGTTTACATATACGTTTCCGATGGCTGCACATGTCTCGCAGTAAGCACTCATGTTGGGGAGGTAGTAGTTGGGACCAAAGGCCTCGCCCGATGCTGTAGCGCCGATACCGCCAGTGATGTAGAGTTTCTTGTTCACGATGTTGTCCCAGATAGCGTCGATGGCATTGATGTAGGCTGAGTCGCCAGTGAGGGCGGCTACATCGGCCATGCCGGCATACATATAAGTGGCACGTACGGCGTGACCTACAGCCTCGTCTTGCTCTACCACGGGCTTGTGGCTCTGTGAATACTCAGTCTTGATGGTGGTCTTGCCGCGATAGTCGAGGAAGAACTTGGCTTGATCAAGGTACTTGCGGTCGCCAGTCACGAGGTACAGACGGCAGAGAGCCATCTCGGCAATCTGGTGACCGGGAACTACACAAGCCTGTCCGGGCTTGTCACCTACTTCACGGATAACGCAGTCGGCATAGCGGATAGCGATGTCGAGGAACTTGCGTGAGCCTGTAGCCTGATAGTGTGCCACAGCACCCTCTACCATGTGACCGAGGTTGTAGAACTCGTGGCTGAGATCTTCTACCTTGCTCCATCGGGTGTCGCCAGCCCAGTGGTGAGGGTCACTAGGATTCTGTGTACGTGCAGTGTAGAGGTAACCGTCCGGTTCCTGAGCAGAGGCAATTACATCTAACACGCTGTCTATGTATGACTTCAGCTCCTTGTCGGGGTAGGTCTGTAGGATGTAGCTGGCACCCTCGATGGTTTTGTAGGGGTCGGTGTCGTCAAAAGAGTAGCCTACGCCATTTACCTTGAATACTTTAGAGGGATCCTTCATGTGCTCGGCGGCATTGGAGAAGTTGGTGTAGCGTCCCTCGCTCTCGCACTTGCTGAAGGCAAGGGGGATAGTTACTACACGGCTTGCTTCGAGGCGTTGGCCCCAGAAACTGTTGCTCTCGACCTTTACAGAGGTAAAGGGGACTGGAGTGATTGGGTAACCTCCCGAGGTGTGGTCATGCTTATGACCGGGGTGTGCACTGATTGGCAGTATGATAGCTGCTGTAAGTGCAGTTAGAATTGCTTTCTTCATGTTAGTTGCCTTATTGTTGTTTTTTTTGTTATTTGTTGTTTCCCATAAATCAAAACCATCAAACGATACCCATGACTTGTTGTCGGTGTAGGTGGTTTGATAGAACCTACCTTTAAGTTTTGCATTATATGGCAAAGATACAAATTATTTTTTTTTAATAATACAGTTGTTTCCTTGAATTGGAGATGTTTTCTACATAGAGGTATGAAATCTGTTTGTGTGATGGTAAATGTTAATGTGATAGTTTGAAAATCTTAAATGAGGGCTTAATGCTTATAGGTGGAATCTATGAGCTTATAGGCGTATGTGTTAGGATATTTTAACAAATGAATAGAGGCAGTTAGCTAACTCTCTATTATCTTTGCAGTGAAAACTATTATAACATAATCTAAGCATCAATTACATCTAACACAATTACCATGAAAAGATTCTCTACAATCCTTGTGGCATTGCTATGTACGGTATCCACAATCTTTGCAGACCTTCCCTTCCGCAATCATCGTTATGATGCATTCAAAGTGCTGCCCGTCAACTCGGAGCAGATTGTTTTTATCGGTAACAGCATCACCAACATGAACGAGTGGTGGGAAGCCTTTGGCGACCACAATGTGGTGAACCGTGGCGTATCGGGCGCCATTACCGACGAGGCTCTGGCTAACATCGAGGCCATTGCTGCCGGCAAACCCAAGAAGGTGTTTATGATGTTGGGCACCAATGACCTCGGCACCGCTGGTATCTGTACTCCGGAACATGTGTTGCAAAACGTGGCCCTCATGGTGGAGCGTCTGCAAGCGGTGACTCCAACCACAAAGATCTACATCCAGAGTCTTCTTCCCAGCGGACATACAGGCAGTGGAGGTACACGTACCGAAGCGCGATTGAAGGCTACCAACGAAGCGCTCAAGGCGCTCTGCGAGGAGAAGGAGATCACCTACATCGACTTGTGGGACGACCTCACGGATGTGGCGACCAACAGCAACGGATTCTCGTACGACAAGCTGCACCTCACCGCCGATGCCTACAAGGTATGGTGCGACAAGGTGGCTCCTTATGTCACGGACAACGAGGAGGCCAAGTCGGCCTACACCGACAATGCTCAGAGCGATGGCGGCTTGGGTGGCGCGTATGGTATGCGTACCACCGTGTTCAGCAAATTGCCTGTGGATGCAGATGACATCCTCATCGTCGGTGACGAGATGATTCATGGCGGTGAGTGGCACGAGCTGCTGAAGAGTGCCCGCGTGAAGGGCCGCGGCACGGCATGGGGATACCCCGGACCGAACGTGGTGGACATGCAGAAGATGATACCTGCTATCCTGCACGATGGAGCTACACCGGCACAGGTGTTCCTCTACACCGGCGTAGGCCCCGTGAACAGCGATACAGATTTGACCACCATCTTCACCAACTACAAGAATACGGTAGCCAAGATATTGGAGCTGTCGCCCACGACGAGGGTGACGCTCATGAGCCTACAGCCGACGACTACGGCTGCGACCAATTCAAATCGTGTGGTGCCCTTCAATGCCCTGCTCAAGGAGTATGCTGATGAGAGCACCACCGACAATGTGGAGTATCTCGATATCTACACCGACTTCGTCACCGAGGCAGGCGTGGCCAACACCGCTTACTTCACTGGCAACTACCTCTATGGTAAGGGCTACGTGAAGGTGGCGCAGAAGCTTGCTGCACAAATCAATAAGGTGGAGCCCACAGCCAACATCACCGCCCTCACCGACGAGGAGGGCAATGCGGCTTATACCCGCTTTGCCAACCGCACTGCACTGGGCAATGCTATCGTGAAGGTGGCCAGCTTGCCCGAGGGTGATGGCGTAGGACAATACACCTCAGCCAATCTGGCCGATGTGAAGACACAGATTGAGGCCGCTTATACGGCGCTTGCCAACTCCGTCAATGCAACCGATGAGTTCACCTCACAAGTAGAAGCGCTCACCGCAGCTACCAACACCCTGCTGCCCAAAATTAACCAGCCCGCCTACAGCACTGAAGACACCGAGGTCTGGTACCAACTCTACACTCCCAACCGCGGCAGCAAGTACCTTACCAGCAATGGCGTAGGTACCGGAACGACAGGTACGGCGGCCAATAACTATGCAACCTCGATGTGGAAGTTCGTAGAGCGCACCGACAAGAGCCTCGACATTATCAACCGCCACGACAACTCGTACTTGGCACCTACCGCGGCAGGCAGTACACAACTTACCACCTCAGAGGCACAGCCTACGGCAGGCTGGACCTTGAGCCATTCAGATGCTCCTGGCCTCTTTATTGCAAGCAGTGGTACCGTGCAGCTACACCAGACAAACGATGCGGCTATATGGAACTGGGGCGGTGGCGCAAACCGTAGCGATGCCGGTTGCCAGTATATGGTGTCTATCGTAACGAGCGAGCCCGACGAGATACCCGACCCCTCACTGATGACCATGACACTGACTCCCGCCCAATTTGCCAGTGGAACATCTACTTACACTTATCATGGTAACACCACAAGTGGTGGATGGTATGGCAAGCTCGTGACAGGTACTACCCCTGCACTGACCATTGAGAGCACTGATGAGGCGGCCAACAATATCGGCTGGTCGAGCAACCGCCCCTGGTTGAAGGCTGGATACACCTACAACCTCACCCTCGCTGAGGGATACTACATCGTAGGCTATGAACTCACGACACTCAGCACCAGCTCGAACTACAGCAACACCTTTACTTATACTACAGCCGATGGCACAGCCACCAGTGAGGCACAACATGTCAGCACCGCTAGGACAGTGGCAGCAGATGGCCTATCTACGAACACCGTGACCCTCACCGTGAATGGCGAAGCCACTGGCAGCAGCTATGGTATCCTGATTACCAACCTTGTGATTCGCTATAAGGAAGCCGATGATGGTATCTATTCCATTGAAATCAAGGAGAGCACCGGTGCCTTTGCCACTACGGGCAGCTATGCTAAGCTATGGAACTATACGCCTACGTCGGGGAATCCTGTTGCATTGACCTTGAGCTGCGGTGCCAACAACATGAATGTCAATGGCGGTTATCTACAGCTGCATTCAGGTCAGGCAGGGTCAAGCACCTATACCATCGCCGTCCCCGAACCCTATGTCATCACGGGCTATTCGTTTGGCTATGCTTTCGGCAGCTCTGGCACAGGTGATAAGACCATCACCGTGGGCGAACAGCAATATGCTGTAGCTGCAGAGAAGAATACACTCTCTGTATCTGACCTCAAGACGCAGTCTACACAATTTACATTGGCCGGTTCAAATGAGCCCGTGAAGTTGACCGACTTCGTGGTGAACGTCATCAACCCCGAGATGGTAGGTGAGGAGGAGCAATCCACAGAAATCACCTACATCATAGACAAGACAAACGGTAGCCTCTATCACAAGAACGGTTCGGAGAACCAAGCCTGGAACAATACATGGAAGAGCCAGACTGAGCCGCAATTGCTGTTCGGATGTGGCGACCCCAACAACATGAACTGGGTGAACAATAACCTACAGATGATGACGGGATCGGCAGGCACGTCGACATACACGCTCACTGCTCCTACGGGATATGTGATTGCCGAATACAGCTTCACCTTCGCCAATAACGGACACGACACAGGACTCAGCCTGACCATGGACAACGGTGCAGTTTACACGACATCGAAGAACGCACGGACCATCAGCGGCAACAACATGAAGGCAAGCACCGTATCGTTTGTGCTGGCAGGAAGCAATGGCAAGGGCGTGGTGCTCACCGACTTTACCGTAAAGGTTGTACTCGATGTGGTAGAAGCTCCCAAGGTCAGCACCGAGGGTAATGTGTACTGGTACTACATCACCAGCGCATCAACCAAAGACTATTGCAAGGGTAAGGTGATGTACTACGACAGCGAGACCCAGAAGATGCGCTTCGGAGAGAAGGCATTCAGCAGCAACTACATCTGGAGCTTCTGGGAGAAGGACGGCAAGCTCGCCATCAAGAACTATCGTGGCGAATATTTCGGCACACCAGGTAATGGCACGGGTAACAGCACCTCATTCGGCGTAGTGAGCGAGCCCAACTACATATATAATATAAATGAAGCCTATGACTTCTTCGTCATCAAGGACGATAAGGTCGAGCTGCATGCCCAAAACGACAATAAGGTAATCGTGCGCTGGGGAGCCGAGGCAGGAGGCGCTTCGCTCTGGAGATTCGACGAGGTGGACGTAAGCAATGCAGCTGCAAGTCTTGCCAGCACCATCGTTGTGCAGGGTAAGGTAAGTACCGGTATCGGCAATGTGGACCAACCCATCATCCGTTCTACTCTTCGCGTGAGCGGACTGGAGGGTAACGTCAACTTCCAGGGCGTGAAGGGTAAGTTCATCGGTACCGACAAGGCTGACATCACCAACGTGAAGGCCTACTTCGCCACCAATGCACGCGAACTCTTCATCGATGCAGCCAAGAAGATGACTTGGCGCGAGGAGAATGGTGTACAGTACGGCCAGGCCGTCACCTTAGCCGAAGATGGCACATTCACCATCACGGGTACTAAGGATTTGGAGCCTGGGGATTACTACTTGTGGATTACCTATGATATAGCTCAGACAGCCAAGGAGGGTAATCTCGTGGATGCCCAGATTACCTCATACACCGTGGATGATAAGGAAATAGCCGAGGACAATGGCAATCCCCGGCATAGTGTCACCGTCTTCCTCTCTGAGGGAGCCGCACTGATGCCTATGGACAAGGGATCGCTCTACTACCGCATCCCCGCAATCACCGTGACCAAGGACGGCAAGCGTCTCGTCATACTTACTGATGACCGCAAGCAACATAACTCAGACCTTCCCTCACACTGCTACCTCGTGGCACAGTACTCTGACGACAACGGTAAGACATGGAGCAATCCTGTAACCGTGGCCGGAACGGCTGAGACAGGTGGCAATTACGGTCATGGCGATGCCTCTATCGTCACCAACCGCGACAATGGCGACATCATCGGTATCATGACCAGTGCCGGCACCTACGGACACGGCTTCTTCGCCGGCACAGCCGCTGAGCCTCCCCGCTGGAAGACCATCGTCAGCCACGATGGCGGTGAAACGTGGGAGACACCGGTAGACCATACCGATGACCTCTTTGGTGCCAACTGCGACAACCCCGACACCAAGACCTGGAAGAGCGGATTCTCCGGCTCGGGAGCAGCGCTCCAGAAGCGTGATGGTACACTCGTGTCAAACTTCGTGAACCGCCAGGCCGACAACAGCCAGCACTTCTACTTCTTCATGAGTAAGGATGGTGGTAAGAACTGGTATGTGAGCGGCACGAGCGGTACGGCAGGTGCCGATGAACCCAAGTCTCTGGAACGCAACAATGGCGACCTCGCCATCAGTGTGCGTGCAGGCGGGTATAACTACTATAACTACACTACTGATGACGGTGCCACATGGAAAAAGCCTTCACAGACACGCTTTACTTCGGGCATCTCGGGTAATGCATGCGATGGTGAGTACATGGTATGGTGCTCTACCGTAGAGGGCAATCCCTGGGATATCGCATTACAGACTATCCCCAACAGCGGTAGCCGCGAGAACGTAAGCATAGCGCTCTCTACGGACGAAGGTGCTACCTTCGGCACACCGAAGACCATCTGCCCCAGAGGCTCGGCCTACAGCGCAGCTGTGGTATTGCCTGATGGCACATTGGGTGTGTACTACGAGGAGAACGGTGTGTTCGGTGGCTATACTATGCGCTTCGTGCGCTTCTCACTCGATTGGGCAAGCGACGGACAGTTCAAGTTTACTGAGGAGGCTCCCTTCAAGCCCATCGTATCGACTGCGGCTGAAGAGGCAAAGGTAGAGAGCACCATCAACGCACAGGGCATTGGTACTTTCTATGCTAACGCTGCAACGACCATCCCAGAAGGTGTGAAGGCCTATGTGGCGACCGAGGAACCAGCAATGGACGGTACTGATGCAGAAGGCAACAATGTGGGTACCATCACGATGACCGAAATCACCGATGATATCATCCCTGCCAAGACGGGTGTCGTGCTCCGTGGAGAGGCTAACACGACATTCAACTTCTTCTATACTGCAGAAGATGGTGCTACAGAAACCGAGGGCAATATGCTCCGTGGCTATGCCGGTGCTACTGAGTACAGGGAGGTTACCCTTCCGGAGGACTATGCCACCTATGTACTCGCAGTAGAGAACGAGATTGCAGGTTTCTATCGCAAGGATGCCCCCTTCAAGGTCTACAACCATAAGGCATACCTGAATGTGCCTGTAGCATCAGGTGCCAATGCTCTGCGCATCCGCTTTGGTGATGAAGAAACGACGGAAATTGAAAGTTCAAAACTTAAAATTGACGACTCGGCTTCCAGTGCGGTGTATGACTTGCAGGGTCGCCGTGTGCTGGCACCTACAAAGGGTATCTATGTCGTGAACGGAAAGAAACTGGTGATTAAGTAGCCGAAAGACTGTTTGTTACACATTTGTATAGAGATTCGGCACGGTTACGCGCGTAACCGTGCCGAATCTTTTATGTTGTTAAATTTAATTCTCAAAGGTGTAAAATCTTTGTCACTAACCTTATAAAACCTCTATCTTCCCTCGTCTAAAGATAAATCATAATTTATGATTACTTAATCAGAACTTATGATTTGAATTTACTTGATGTTTTTTGTGTCTTTTCCCTAAGAGAAGATTTCTTTTTTGTCGTACTTGTGCAGATTTGTTTGTAGAGTAGGGGAGAAGTGCTTGCACAAGTCACAGATTTTCCGTAGCTTTGCGGACTGAAAAAACTTATAACAACCACGAGTGACACAGTACTAACTGACACACACAAAAAATCAATAAAACGTATGAAAAAACTAAATTTACTAAAGAGCATGCTATGCCTACTCTTAGGCTTGGTGTGCAATGTGGCGTGGGCAGCACTTGGAAACACCAAGACCGGCACACCCGAAAATGGAAAGAAGTATTACATCTATGCCGACACCTATTCAGATGGTGCGTATGTAAACCGTTACCTCTACAACGACAATGGCTCGCTCAAGATGAATGCCGCCGTAAATGAGAGCAGCGACTACTATGTGTGGACGTGTACGGTAACCGACGGGAAGTACACCTTCCAGAACGTAGGTGAAAATACCAAATGGCTCGGGCACAAGGCACTGGCCAATGCTGCCTACAACTTTACTTTGGGAAAGACAGCAGCCAACCATGAAGGCACTACCATCTATTCAGATGGAGTCAGCCGTTATCTCGTGGCCAAGAATGATGGTAGCACCTTCGACCAGTCAACAGACACCTACAATCAAACTTTAGGTTCTTGGTGTACCGACTATGTATTCGTAGAGTATGTAGAGCCCAGCGGCAATCTGCTTTCCATCACCACCAATTATGCGGAGGCAGGGGAGGTTTGCATAAACGGTACAGCCACCACACTCCCTTATACCAAATGGGAGAACACGGTGACGCTGCCCATCACTTTGACTGCTACAGCCAATAACCCCTACACCTTCTTGGGATTCTATAGTGACGATACAAACTTGGGAACCGAGTATGAAATCACATCCCTTGAGGGTAACGTAAGCATTGAGGCACGTTATGGCCTCGATATCTTTTCGGCCGACCTCAACAATCTTGTCCCCATTCGCGTATACAACAACCGTGATAAGGGCTATGCCATCAAGATGAATGCTGCGGATAGTTATTCAGGAAAAGCTGTGAACAGCGGCAGTAGTACATACGGTGAGAATGAGATATGGTATCTCGTGGGTACTGCTGAATCATTCAAAATGTATAGTCGCACCGCAGGTACATCCCTTGTGGTGACACTTGCAGGTACGGCTGGAGGCTCTGCTGCTACACTTACGGCCAATGGCACCGATCTTTGTCTTGTCGCACAGAACGATGGTAGTTTCGGCATCTGTCCCGTAGGAACCACAGGGCAGAGCTTTAACATGCATGGCGGAGCGGGCCAAAACATCAAACTATATGCAACCTCTGACGGAGGTTCCAAATGGCTCTTCAAAAGGGTTGACTTGAGCAAGCCTCTTAACATCAGCTATAACGCACAGACCGAAGGTGGCTACGAGCAGAATTATAAGATTGGCGAACTGGTCATCAACGTAGACGGTGCCACCAGCACAACTATGCTTGAAAAGAGCACTATCCCTGCTTCGACGGGTACGATGTACCTCCCCGAAGGTGCAGTCTTCGGTATCTCTACCGGCTTCATGTGTCATGGCTGGACGATGAACATTAACGGAAATGCCGCCATCAGCGAACAGGCACTGCCCGAGGGAGGTCTCACTGCCAACGTGAACATCGCTGTAGACGAAGACAACAAATACCAATACCTCTACTACTCACCCGGTCCCAACGGCAAGCCCTACCGCATACCCGCTCTTGCCACCACAGCTAACGGCTACGTATTTGCCATTAATGACTACCGTCCCTGCGGCAACGACATTGGTTATGGCGAGGTGGACCTCGTGATGCGCCACAGCACCAAAGCTGGCGACGAATGGAACGGCCACTCATGGACTGAATCGGTAACCATTGCGGACGGTTTGGGACACATCAACGAAGGCATCTGGAAGATGGGCTTTGGCGACCCCGCTATCGTAGCCGACCGCGAGAGTAACGAAATTCTCGTTATGAGCGTGTGCGGTAACCGCACCTGCTGGGATGGTAACTATGGTGCAGGAACCGATGCGAATCCAGAGAACCCCAACCGCGTATCGCGCCTGTACATCACTTTCAACGAAGAGACACAGGAATGGGAGGTTGGTGAACCCGTGGAAGTGACATATGACCTTTATCCTATTTTTAAGGACAGAGAGGGTAGGGTACACTCAAGTTCAATGTTCATCGGTGCAGGACGTATAGCACAGAGCAGCAAGATTAAGGTGGGTAGCCACTACCGTATCTACTGTGCCGTGTGGACAGTGACAATGACCAATAGACAACATCACAACTACGCCATCTACTCTGATGACTTCGGAAAGACATGGAAGCTCCTTGGTGAACTTGGCTATGACAGCTGCCCCTCCAAATGGGGTAACGAGCCTAAGTGCGAGGAGCTTCCCGATGGTAGCGTATTGCTCAGCAGCCGAAAATACAACGGACGTTATTTCAATGTGTTCCGCTATACCAATGTGAAAACAGGAGAGGGCTATTGGGAAGGTGAAGTATCGACCAATGATGTGGGTGATCTCGCTTGGGGGGGCAACAGCACCAATGGTGAGCCTATCCTTGTGGGCAACGTGCTTTTCCAGTCGGCTCCTACAGGTCCCAAGTTGCCTACCGATGAAGCCCGCAGCCGCGTATCTATCTTCTACAAGGTATTGAGCAACGATCCTGCCGAATATACTCCTACCAAACTGTCGAGTGGCTGGACCGAAATAAATATCTCCGACAAGTACTCGGCCTACTCTTCTATGGCACTTCTCCCCGACAAGGAGACATTGGCCATCTTCTATGAAGAGGCTCCTGGTGGTTACTCTATGGTGTACCTTCCCTTGATCCTCAAAGAGGTGCTTCCTGCCGATGTGTATGCCGCTACCCAGGAGAAGAGTGAACTTAGCGTGTTGATAGGCGAGACTGAAAGCCTTATTGCGCAGTGCAGCGAACGCAACTATGCAGAAGTGACCTTGTCCACAACAAAAGGTCAGGACTACTATGTATGGTGCAATGCCCCGCAGGCGGATTCTCCGGTAGCCAATTTGCTGGATAATACAACCAGCACCTTTTTCCACTCCAATTGGCAGAGCAATACTGCTCCAGCAGACGGTCTTGACCATCACCTGACCGTGGAGTTGGGCAAGAATGCCGTATCACTCTTCAAGTTTCACTATCAGGCACGTTCCGGCAGTGGCTTGGGCGACTATCCCAAAACTATCAAGGTACAGGGTAGTAATGATGGCACTAACTATACAGATATCGCAACCGTAGAACCCCGAAACAGCAGTGGAGGCACTATTGAGAATGGTGCCAAATGGACTTCAGGTGAGTTAGGGGATGCCAATACCTCGTACACTTACTTACGATTCATGGTGACCGCCACTACAACTAATAAGAATAAAGACGGGCATATCTACTGGCACATGGCTGAGTTTGACCTTATGCCTTTGGTGGAGACAGGTTCTTTGCTCTCCTCTACCATAACCAAAGCCCAAGAGGCCGTTGCCGCTGCCAAGGAGGCACTCTCTGCCACTCAAACCGCAGAAGAGTACGAAGCCTCTGTTGCTGCCATGCAACTTGCTTATGACGAACTGGAAGCAGCCATTGCCAGCGGTAATCTCCCCGTGCTCGTGACAACCGATGTGAACAACCCTATCGTATACAAAATTGGTAGCAAGCGCGGCGATACCAAAGTGTTGCAATTCGACCTTGCGTCAAAAATGGTGGCGGTAGCCGACTATAGCGAGGGCAACACTGCCCAGGGTTGGTACTTCACTAAAGGCAGTGCCGATGGTAAGGTGTTCATCCATCCCTATATTGGTGGTGGTGATGTGCTCAGTGCGAGCAGCACAAGCAACGCTCCTGCTGCTGTATGGGCAGCCGCCAAGGGAGAAGAGACTCATCAGGAATGGACGTTCGCGATAGTGGATGCCAACAACGGTATCTACAACATCAAGGCTGGCGATGGACGCAACTACTTCAGTAATAATGGAGGAGTAAGTAATAAAATGGGATTCTGGAGCGGAAGCCCTTCTTCTGATGGTGGTTCACTATTCACCTTTACTCGTATGGACTTTAGCGGTGAGGTATGGCATAATACCTTGACAGCCTACAATACCTTTGCAGTTGCCGAGAGCTACCCCGGAGGTGATGCAATCGGATACTACAGCAATGGTGCGGCATATAACGCAGCTAAGGTTGCTGCTACTGCCAGACTTGCCGATGAACTTTCCACTGAAGCAGGATGCCGTGAGGCCTATGTGACATTGCGCACAGCCAATGAAGCCGTAGTGTTCAATGTACCCCAGACTGGCAAGTTCTATCGTTTCAAGGGAAAGTCTTCGGGCAAATATATGAAAGCCGTTGCAGAGCGTAACAAAATGAAGCTGTCGTCTGATGCAAATGAAGCAGGCTGCATCTTCTACCTGACAGAGGGAAATAAATTGCTCAACTATGAATTGGGAACATACTTGTGCAACACACACGACTGCCACAATATGGGTGAAAGTAGCGGTAATATAGTCTACTTCAATCCCTCGGAAAGTGGTAACGGTGGGTACTTCACTTTGAAAACCAACTATTCAGGAAGTAAGTACATCTACGATGATAAAAATGACGATGAAGTAGACCGCAACGGTAGTTATGCAGTAGACAATTGTGAATGGATTGTCGAAGAGGTGACCAAGTTGCCTGTAGTTATTACCTCTGCAGGCTATGCAACTTTGTATGCTCCCGTAGCCTTAACTCCTGTCACAGCTACCGCTCATACCATAACTATTGAAGACAAATACGCAATGTTATCTGATGCTCTTGATGTTATCCCAGCAGAAACAGGTGTTATTTTAGCAGGCGAAGAAGGAACTTGCGATTTTACTATCACCACCACTGAAGCAAGTGCCACAAGTGAACTCACCGGTACTATAGCGAAAGCCTATGTAGATGGTTATGCTTACGTACTCGCTAAGGGTACGAATGGGGTAGGTCTCTACAGGGCTACGCTCAATAAAAATAGTGAGGGTGGTGAGGGTGCAACCCACTTTCTCAACAATGCCTTCAAAGCATACCTTCCTGCTTCCATAAATGCAACAGCCCCCATGTACTGTTTTAGTCGTGGCGAAGGAACTACCTCCATTGATGATCTGGAGTCAACAGACAACAGTCAGCAGACATCCTGTGTCTATGATTTGCTCGGTCGTCGTGTAGAGAACCCGACAAAGGGTGTGTATATTATGAACGGGAAGAAAGTAGTGATGAATTAAGTGTTAAGAGGGAAGAGTGCCTTGCCATCGACCCTTACCCCAGAGATTTACAAACTTAAAAACTTAATTACTCAATAACTCAAATAGTATGGACAAGAAAACATATATCGCTCCTGCAATGGAGGTCGCAAACATCGAAACAGTAGAGGTGATGGCTACTAGTGGCCTCAATATGTACGATACGGAAAGTGTTAACACCTCGGATGATGGTGTTCAGCTCGGAGCAGGTCGCCGTGGCTCATGGGGCAACCTATGGGAGAAAGGTGAATAAAGAGCTCGTGTATAATGTACAATAAAAAGAATTAGGGCACATCCCGCGGGATGTGCCCTAATTCTTTTATGCTATTACGCGTATGGATTAGAACCAACGAACGTAGCAGAAGTCCTGACGGTGAGGCAGGTCTACATTCTTGGGATACATACGGTAAGCTACCTTGAAGTTACCAGCGTTGTTTACGCTGTGTATTACCTCGAAGGTGTGGATGTTATTCTCGCGCTTCACGAGGTTCATCGTGTCGATGCTGCAGATGTGCTCCTTACCTTCGATGTCGGTGCTGATGGTTACAACCTCTACGCCTACCGCATCGTCGAGACCCTTCTCGTCGAGTACGACGGTGAGTTTCACATCGTTGCCACTCACTACCTCCATAGCGGCTACGTCAGTAGCTGATACTACCTCGATAGAATCCCAGCGCTCAGCTACGGTCTCCTTCCAAGCTGCAATCTCCTTAGCCTTGGCATTGTCGTTGGCAGAGAGTGCTGCGAAACGGCTACCGAGCTTGTTGTAGAACTTGGTGTAGTAGTCATCGAGCTGACGTTTCATGGTGTAGTGGGGAGCAATCTGGGCGATTGAGTTCTTCACTACCTGAATCCAACCCTCAGAGTAACCCTTAGCGTTCTTGTTGTAGTAGAGAGGTACGATCTCGTTCTCAAGGATGCTGTAGATGGTAGCAGCATCGAGCTGATCCTGGTAATCCTGGTTCTGATAAGTACGCTTCTCAGTGAGCGCCCAACCTGCACCGGGACGATAGCCCTCGAGCCACCAACCATCGAGTACAGAGAAGTTAACAACACCGTTCATCAAAGCCTTCTCACCTGATGTGCCAGATGCCTCGAGAGGACGTGTAGGTGTGTTCAACCAAATATCTACGCCTGACACAAGACGACGTGCGAGCTGCATGTCGTAGTTCTCGAGGAAGATAATCTTTCCGAGGAACTCGGGACGACGTGAAATCTCGATAATCTTCTTGATGAGACCCTGGCCTGCACCATCGTGGGGGTGAGCCTTACCGGTAAAGAGGAACTGTACGGGGTAGTCGGGGTTGTTCACGATCTTGGCCAAGCGGTCGAGGTCGGTGAAGAGCAGATGTGCACGTTTGTAGGTAGCGAAACGACGTCCGAAACCAATGAGCAGTGCGTTGGGATTGATCTTCTGCATCAGTGACACTACACGTGAGGGATCACCTTGGTTCTTGAGCCAGCTCTGACGGAACTCCTCGCGGATGTACTCGATGAGCTTGTTCTTGAGACCCTGACGGGTGTTCCAGATGTTTTCATCAGATACATTATAGATAGCTTCCCAGATCTTCTCGTTTGATTGGTCGCCAAGGAAGGTCTTGTCAAAGTGCTTGCTATAGAGTTCTTTCCATTCAGAAGCAACCCATGTGGGGAAGTGAACACCGTTGGTAACATAGCCCACGTGGTTCTCTTCGGGATAGTAGCCCTTCCAAATGCCTGAGAACATATCCTGTGATACCTTGCCGTGGAGCCAGCTTACGCCGTTAACTTCCTGACAGGTGTTGCAAGCGAAGGTAGACATACAGAAACGCTCGCTCTTGTCACCGGGATTGATGCGGCCCATATCCATGAGTTCATCCCAGCTGATGCCGAGCTGCTGTGCATAGCCGCTCATGTACTTGCCGAAGAGGCCCTCGTCGAAGTAGTCGTGACCGGCAGGTACGGGAGTGTGTACGGTGTAGAGACCTGAAGCACGAACGAGCTCCAAAGCCTGGTTGAAGGTGAGGCCCTGCTTGATGTAATCGGTCAAACGATAGAGGTTGCAGAGTGCTGCGTGACCCTCGTTGCAGTGATATACATCCTTGGTGATGCCCATAGCCTTGAGGGTGAGCATACCACCGATACCGAGCAGAATCTCCTGCTTCAGACGGTTCTCCCAGTCGCCACCATAGAGCTGGAAGGTGATGGGGCGGTCAAACTCAGAGTTGAGTTCGTTGTCGGTGTCGAGCAGGTACAAGGGTACACGACCTACCTGTACCTTCCACACATAAGCGTATACCTGATAGTTGATGTAGGGTACAGCTACCACGAGGGGCTTGCCGTTCTCGTCCATCACACGCTCCAAGGGGAGGTTAGCGAAGTTGGAAGCCTCGTAGTTGGCAATCTGCTGACCATCGATAGAGAGGCTCTGTGTGAAATAGCCATAGCGATAGAGGAAACCTACGGCACACATATCTACATTAGAGTCAGAAGCCTCCTTGAGGTAGTCACCGGCGAGTACGCCAAGACCACCTGAGTAGATGCGCAGTACGTGTGTGAGACCATACTCCATGCAGAAGTATGCCACTGAGGGACGCTCTGCGTTGGGCTTTACGTCCATATATGCGCGGAACTCCTTGTATACCTTGTTTATACGTGCCAATACGGCTTCGTCCTTAGCCAGCTCTTCCAAAGTCTCATAAGAGAGACGCTCGAGCAGGAGTACGGGATTTTGTCCGCACTCTTTCCAGAGAGTAGGGTTCAAACTCTTGAACATGTTGCGGGCCTCGGGAGTCCAAGACCACCAGATGTTGCGCGCCATCTCGCTCAAGCAAGCAAGCTCAGTGGGGATGTGCGACTTTACGTTCACCTCTTTCCAAGCAGGTGAGTTCGCATTGCTAACTTTAATCTTCATAATTAGTTATAATGATTAATAAATTATTGTTCTGTTTTGGAAGTTGAGGAGTTAAAGGGAGATACTTGCTTTGTTCTTTGGGGAGATGGAGGTCAAATGATCACAGACATGAAGAACTATCGGCATTTATCTCCATTTATTTTCAATTAACTACCTTTGTTTCCTTAATTATTAACTTTGTTCAAGGCAATATCGTATGCCTCGAGATAATACTTTACAAACTTGTCCCACAATGCCTTCTTGGATATGGCAGCAGCACGACGGCGTAGCTCGGTCACCAATTTGCCATCCATCTTGCTAAAAGCAAGGATGCTGTTTTTGATTTCGTCGGCAGCCTCGTTCCAGTTGCTGTCTGTGCGGTGTATCACCTTCACACCATCTTCGAGCTGACTATACTCACCCTTCAGTGAGTTGGCCCAGAGTCCGAAACCGGCAAGATCCGTCGTAATGGTAGGTACATGGAAGGCTACACTCTCGAGCGGAGTATATCCCCAAGGCTCGTAGTACGAAGGATACACAGCCAGGTCATCACCAGACAATAGGTCGTAATACGGAAGGTTGAAGATGCCGTCATCGCCATTGAGATAGCAGGGTACGAAGATGACCTTCACGCGACTTTCAGGACGATTGTTGAGTCCGATGGCACGCATCATGGAAAGTGCTTTGTCATCGTCCATATTGTAGAGCTCGTGAGTGATGACGGGGGTGGGAAGTTGAGAGTTGAGAGTTGAGAGTTGAGAGTTACTTTCCTCTTTCATCTGTAATCTTTCAACTAAGTCTTCACGTGGTCCTTTAACCCAAGCGGGCACATTGATGAATGCCAGTACGTCGCGGTCAAGCGAAGGCTCGTCGGCAAGGCGCTTGAGTGATTCGAGCAGGATGTCAATTCCCTTGTTGCGGAACTCATAGCGGCCACCTGTAGACACAATGATGGTATCGTCGGCGAACTTTTGCCCGAGCAATTGGCCTGCCACGCCCAGCATGACACGGCGAGCCTCCTTGCGCTTGGCAGTGAAGGCAGCACCTTTGGGCACGAAGTCGTCCTCAAATCCGTTGACGAGCACCACATCGGCTTTTTTCTCGAGCAGCTGTGCACACTCGCGGTCAGTAATCTTGCTTACCGTGGTGAAACAGTCGACACGGTGTGCCGATTGCTTCTCGATGGAGTGCTTTGACTCCATGTTGAGTTCGCTGGCCATCTGATCACCATCGTAGCCCTCCATATAGTCGTACAGAGGCTTCATGTTACCAGCGATAGAGCGGCCTATCGATGTGGCGTGTGTTGTAAATATCGTAGCGATAGAGGGTGTCCAATGCTTGAGGAAGAGGGCACCAAGGCCAGTCATCCACTCGTGAGCCTGGTAGATAACCTTTTGCGATTCGGCCGCACAATTTCTGTACCAACTCTCAGCCACCTTTGCAGCGGCATACGAGAACATGCTTGCCTCATCGTAATCGCCGTATGCATGCAGCGAGTCTACATTAAAGAGATTCCATGCCTCTGCATAGATTTCGTTCTTTATATTATAATAAGGTGTAAAGTCTACCAGCACAGCTATCGGCTCACCGGGAATCATCCACCTTCCTATTCTAATGTTGAGACCTTCTTCGGTTGCTTTCTTATGCCATCCGGCCATCAAGCGCTTGTCTTCCTTGAACAGCGGGTTTGCTGTCTCTTTCCAAAGGTCGGGACCTATAAACATCAATTGGGCATCTGTCTTTGTCAATATGGTCTTTGCTCTTGTCGAGAGCACTGTGTAGATGCCGCCTACCTTATTGCACACCTCCCAACTAACCTCAATTATATAGTCGGGGGTCATCTTGTGTACATTCATTTAAATATCACTTTCAAGTTTCAAGTTGCAAAGGTACAAAAAGATTGCCTATTAAGAAAACAAAAATGCGCGATTTACACGAATAGCTGTATTTTTTACACCCAAAAACTTTTTTATTCTCTCTTTTGACAAGTGGAGTAAGCAGAGATGCTGTAAGAAGATTCTCTCATCAAGCAAAGTCTTGTCTTTTGCTTCGAGAATCCGCAGCCGATGAGTGTTGGTGGTTGTAATCTGAGATAAATAAGTGTAAGAAACGTGTTGTCGGTAGGATATAAAGTCGGTAGACATCACAATGAATCAAAAACACACAAATCAGTGAAAAAAGATTATAATTTATTAGCGAAAACGGGATTTTATATTTACATTTGCAGCCAAAATAGGAAATATGAAAGACAATACGAATCTGCACGTGGTCATTATTGATGGTCTAGTCTTTGAGAAGAGACGGAAGTGAGAATCGTATGGTATTAGTTTATGACATTGAAAAGCACCTTTCTCACCCCATGGAGAAAGGTTTTTTGATAATAAGGTATGGAAAAGAAGTTATATACACTTATCGTACACTCGGAGAACATTGCCGGTCTGCTCAATCAGATTACGGCCGTGTTTACCCGTCGGCAACTCAATATCGAGAGCCTCAACGCATCGGCATCGTCCATCAAGGGCATACACCGCTACACAATTACGACCTGGAGTGACGAAGATACCATCATCAAGGTGACCAAGCAGATAGAGAAGAAGATTGACGTGGTGCAGGCACACTACTTCCTTGACGACGAGATATTCATGCAAGAGGTGGCACTCTTGAAGATCTCCACTCCCATCCTTCAGACCAATCCACTCATATCGAAGACCATACGTCGTTACGGAGCACGTATCATGGAGGTGAATGCTGTATATGCCGTAGTGGAGAAGTCGGGCGTGACAGACGAGATTACCGCACTGCGCACCGAGCTCGATACCTTCGACTGTGTGTTGCAGTATGTAAGTTCTGGACGTATCGCCGTGACCCGCGACATTGCCGAGCATGTAAACGAATATTTGGAAAGAATCAACCGGAACAACTAACAACAAAATAACTCAAAAAAAATTAAAACTGAAAGTTATGGCAAAAATGAATTTTGGCGGTGTAGAAGAAACCGTCGTTACACGTGAAGAATTTCCTTTGGAGAAAGCCCGCGAGGTCTTGAAGGACGAGACTATCGCCGTTATCGGTTATGGTGTGCAGGGACCCGGCCAATCACTTAATCTCCGTGACAACGGGTTTAACGTAATCGTCGGCCAGCGTGCAGGTAAGACCTATGATAAGGCTGTAGCCGATGGTTGGGTGCCCGGTGAGACACTCTTCAGTATTGAAGAGGCTTGCCAGCGCGCTACCATCATCCAGGTGTTGCTCTCTGACGCTGCTCAGATTGCTTGCTGGCCCACTATCCAGAAGTACCTCACTCCAGGCAAGGCTCTGTATTTCTCGCACGGCTTCGCCATCACTTATAAGGAGCGCACCGGTATTGTGCCTCCCGCTGATGTTGACGTTATCCTCATTGCCCCCAAGGGATCAGGTACCTCACTCCGCACCATGTTCCTTGAGGGTCGCGGTTTGAACTCTTCATACGCTATCTTCCAGGATGCAACAGGCCGTGCTTTCGAGCGTTGCATCGCTCTTGGTATCGGTGTGGGTTCTGGTTACCTGTTCGAGACTACCTTCAAGCGTGAGGTTTACTCAGACCTCACTGGCGAGCGTGGCTCACTGATGGGTGCTATTCAGGGCTTGCTCCTCGCTCAATACGAGGTGCTCCGCGAGAATGGTCACACGCCCTCTGAGGCCTTCAACGAGACCGTTGAGGAGCTCACACAGTCACTCATGCCCCTTTTCGCAAAGAACGGTATGGACTGGATGTATGCCAACTGCTCTACCACCGCTCAGCGTGGTGCGCTCGACTGGATGGGACCGTTCCATGATGCCATCAAGCCTGTTATGGAGCAGCTCTACGAGAGTGTGAAGACTGGCAACGAGGCGCAGATCTCTATCGACAGCAACTCGAAGCCCGACTACCGCGAGAAACTCGAAGAAGAACTCCGCGCTCTACGCGAGAGCGAGATGTGGCAGACTGGTGCTGTTGTACGCAAGCTCCGTCCCGAGAACAACTAAGCCGTAAGCACACATTACATAGAGATAGCCGCCTGTAGGGGCGGCTATCTTCGTATCTAAGAAGATATTTCCACTCGCTGTAAAAAATATTCAAGCAGGCTTGATATTTCTTGCTCGTTTATTCGTATCTTTATGGCTTCGCCAAGAAGATATTTTCACTCGCTGTAAAAAATATTCAAGCAAGCTTGATATTTCTTGCTCGTTTATTAGTATCTTTGCAGCCGAATTCCTAATAACACATTTTTTTAGACAACACACGGTCAATGAAGAAAGTTTTGTCATTCTCCGCGATGCTGATGCTTGGGCTGGTGCTATCGCAACTTTTGCCTGGAGCGCTGGGTACTGTTTACGAACCTACACGTGAGGCTGTAGAGATGCTGCTTGGTGTTTGCCTCGCATTTATCATGATTAATGTCGGTCGCGAGTTTGAGGTCGACAAGTCGAACATCAAGGTCTATGCCAAGGATTACCTCGTAGCCATGTTGGCTGCTGCATTGCCTTGGATATTCATCGCTTGCTACTACATCTTTGTATTGATGCCTGCCGACTGGTGTGCCAGCGGTCGGGTGTGGAAGGAGACATTGCTGCTGAGCCGATTCGCAGCACCAACCTCAGCAGGTATCCTATTTACAATGTTGGCAGCCATCGGACTGCAACGAAGCTGGATATACAAGAAAATTCAGGTGCTGGCCATCTTTGATGACCTGGATACGATACTGCTGATGATACCGCTGCAGATAGCCATGATAGGTATGCAGTGGCAGATGGGCGTGATATTGGCTACGGTAATTATCTTGTTATGGATAGGTTGGAAGAAGATGGGGTCCTATTCGCTGCGCTGTGACTGGAAAAGCCTGTTGGTTTACGCTGCACTGACCTATGGTGCCACATACCTTATATATGTTGTTACCGCCTACTTCTTCGGTGAGGGAGGAAGCGTACACATTGAGGTGTTGCTGCCTGCTTTCGTATTGGGTATGGTGATGAAGCAGGCACATTGTACTTCCAAGGTCGACGACCGTGCTGCTACCGTCATCTCTATGCTCTTTATGCTATTGGTAGGTATGAGCATGCCGCTCATCAATCTTGGCACAGTTCCTCAGGAGTCGGCAAGCGTGATAGCCGCCCTGCCCATGCCTTCATGGGGTGTCATAGCCCTTCATGTGGTTATGGTGTCGCTGTTGTCAAACCTCGGTAAACTGGCACCTATGCTCTTCTATCGTGACCGTTCACTCAAGGAGCGCCTTGCCCTCTCTGTCGGTATGTTTACCCGTGGTGAGGTAGGTGCAGGCGTCATCTTCATAGCTCTCGGCTACAATATCGGCGGTCCCATACTCTTGATATCGGTGCTCACACTGGTTTTCAATCTCATCCTTACAGGTGGTTTTGTGGTGATAGTGAAGCGCCTCGCCTTGAGCGAAGCATCGAAGGAGGCTGCTTCACTCCAAATACAACCTTAAAATATATTCCTTATGAAAAGGAATGATTTTAAGATGCCAACAGGCAAAGAATACTATGGGACATATTGATAGCAACCCGCATCAAGAGATTCAGATGCAGAGCGTGGCAGCTCATCTTTGTCGTAGGGAGCTATATCCAGATATTCGGCGGAAGCTATGCCACGAGCAATGGAAAGCGAGTCGAGATGGAAATCGTAGACAAAGTTCTCATGATCAATAGTGCGGAAGTTGGTGCGGGCATAGGCAGTGCTATCCTTATGTTCCCATACGATATGGGCAAAGTGTAGCGAGTCGGGATCGCGGGCTTCGGCCTTGGAGTTGATGAGTGAGTGGGTAAAGGTGTATTGGGCATACTCGGAATAGTCCACCGAGTCGGTCTTCTCTACCACAAGTCCTTGCAGCTCATTATCCTTAGAGCCTGTGATGATGCTGTTTATAAAGTTAACACCGAAGAGGGGGTAGATTGCCTGCTCATCGGCTCGATAATTGGATATGTATACGGCAGCACCGCGTTCGCTGTTCCAAGGGAAAAAGTTGGCCATGGTGCAATGTAGGAAAGTGGCTTGTCCACCAAGGATATTGACACAGTGGCCTCCGGCGTTCGTAAACAGGCTGTTGGTGAATGATGCGGTGCTAAGAGTAAGCCGGAGCGCATCTTCATCTACATTGTGTATCTGGCTATTTTGCATCACCAGTTTATAGTGACTCATATCGTTGCCACGGACACGAAGGCCGTAGGTGCCACTATGGATATCACAATGCACAAAGACATTATCTGTACTTGACTCATGCAGCGTAATACCTCCCCACTGAGCCGAAAGGCGATCGTAAGGAAGGTATGAGAACATACGGTCGGTGCGTGCTCCACGGAAGACGACGGGCATGTCAACCGTGCCTATTGCCTCCACTCGGCCATACACCTGCATCTCCACCTTGTCATTGAAATAGAGACGAGTACCTGGATCAAGATACAAGGTACACCCCTCATCGACCCTCAGACTGTCGTATACGAGGTATGGCCGACGGGCTGTGAGGCGTGTGTCGTTACTGACTACAAGACCACGTATCACCGTGGCATCCTGGCCGTAGGCACTTAGCTGCACTTGTTGGGTTGTGCCGCTCTCAAGGGCAAATAACAGTGAATCGCGCACCTGAAAGGGGGTGTCGTATCCACGTGGGTCGACGGTGACCTCAACAAAGGCGAACAAGCTGTCTCCTCCACGCACCGTGATGTCACTGAACGAAGTTCCGGCCATACCGTCAAGATTGATCCGATAGGGCGAGCCGCCCCCTCCTGCTAGACGAGCATCAGTAATTCGCAAATCGTGACTATTCCTATTATAAATGAGGAAAGAGTAGGTAGCTGAGCTTATCTCTGTGAATAGGGTGTCAAACGAAATGGTATCGGTCGAGAAGGTTAGGCGATGAGAAGGGTCAGTGCTATAACCACGTTCATCACGGCATGCAACCATCCCTATCAGCAGAACGATAGCTACACACATAGTTCCTATCTTATGCATCATAAATCTTGGCATACACACTATAAACGAAAAGTATCGTCATATATTGTGCCTTGTGGATTTTGTGTGAGACAAGATATTGTATAAGGTGTGAGCGGGTTAAATTTGTTATATAAGAGGTTTTTCGAAACAAAACCTATAGAGGACGGTGTCGTCCGACCTCTGTTTTTGCGCTTTAGAAACGCAGTTCGTTTTACTAAATTAGCACATCAATATAAGGTATATTGCCAGTCTTGGAATGTCTTTTTCCTGCGTTCTTTTCGGCACCGCTTCCTGTAGATTCAGATTTCTGTAAGTGTTATAGAACCTATTTGTAATACTTGTCAATGCCACCGTATCCCATAATCAGTTTGTTCTCGCGGGTTTTATTGATGAAGCTGTCGAGGCGTTTCTTAAACTCTTCGGGACGTTTCCGTGCAGCATCGATGTAGGCAATGCGGATGCGCTTGTAGGATGGTGTGAAACGATTAAAGTTGTTCCATGCCATATTGTCCTGTTTGACTGCAGCGATGATGTCTTCAGGGAAAACATAGGGTGAACGGATGATGCCGAGGATCCGTTCACGCACGCTCGGGTGTATCAGTCCTTGCCCTTCAAGCCATATCAGCCGTTCTATGTTCGGCCTTGAATAGGGACTGCCAGATCTGCGTGGCGTAAACCGCTGTGCCCTATGGGTAGCGTCGATGTTCTTGACTACTCCATCAATCCATCCAAAGCACAGAGCCTCCTCTACGGCATCGTTATAGGGCAATGCCTCCTCTCTGGCTGCTTTCATCGGGAAAACGAACCATACTTCCTTTTCCTTGTCGAAGTTTGCCGAGAGCCAGCTTCTCCACTCCTCTCTGCTGCTGGTGTAAATAGTATTCATCGGAGCAAAGGTAATCGTTTGGATTCATACAAGCAAATGCCTGTCTTCATTTTTATGTCCTCGCGTTTTTTTTGCCGTCTTTTAAGGAAAGCTGAAGTATGAGGGGAGGGTGTGTCGTCTTGAAAGGGAACAAAAGTCCTCCATTGCGCTGACACACCCTCTGTCTTGTTGACTGTTATGCAGTCTTCTGGGCTATATAGAATACGTAGCCGTAGTATGCCTTGTACTTGCTGTATAGCTCTGCTTCGCGGCGTTGGTTGTTGATGAAGTCTTTGGCGGTATCATTGTTGGGATACCTGCTTAGGAATATCTCCTGTGCTCGACGCTGCGGAACGTAATAATTTTCGGTCCAGCACTCATCGGGCAATACAAATGTAGCTACTAACCGATACCCATTTTGCTGTATCTGTGCTATTTTATTTCCGATGGAGTCTATCTCGGTGTAGGCATCTAGCCAAAACTGCTCTATCTCTTCGGGGCGTTCATCGGTAAGCCATGACACCTCGCTGACAGCCACATATCCTCCTGGCTTTATGTACTGATGCCATTCGCGTAGTCCACGCTCAAAGCCGATGTTGTATATAGCGCCTTCTGACCATATGATGTCAAAAGACTCCTTTTCGAAGGGTAAGGCATCCATTGAGCCAACGATGGTCTGTATCCTTTCCGATACCTCTTTGCCGACAGCTCTGCAGGTGAGTCTGTCGAGGAAGTCTGGGAAAAGATCCAGTGCTACGATTTCCGCTTGGGTCTCTTGGGCAAGGATAATGGCCGAGGAGCCAGTGCCGCATCCCAAGTCGGCAATCCGGGCTTGGGAGGCAAGCGGAGCGATGAAGCTGAGTGCCTGCCGTGTGCAGATGTCACTTCCTGGACCTTGGCGGTTGATGCTGGAGAAATATTCGCAGATGAGTGAATAGTCAAATTCGTGGATTGAATGATTGTTTTCGTTATTGTTCATAATTTCTTCTTTTTATAGATATATAATTCTTATAGGGCAACAACAATTGCTGTCCTAAAATCAAGTTCTCAGTCGATGGAGACAATACCTCAACAGCGACTGTTATGCTACAATATCCGAAAGCACTTTAATCATCCAACTGCAAAGGTATGAAACTTACGGATATGATTAAAATCAATTTCTTGTTTTTCTTCTGCCTAAAGTCGAAAATAATGTCGATTTTCCGTCACAGCCATTTTTATTGTAACTTACGTTTCGGCTTATCGTAACTTAAGAGCGGTAACGGCCTTAACTTACGCCTCGTAATTGCCTCAAAGCTTCTATATTCCGGAAATATAGGATATGGCGGGACGTAAAAGACTAAGATGATGGATGAATGAGTTTGAGGAGCGTGAAACTTTCCAAGAGTTTACGCACCATCGAGAAGGCTACATTCGTCGGGGACTTATAATCTCCAAGCCTCCAACTCGGCGAGGGCACGTCGATAGGCGCGGTCGGCACTGAGGCTGCGGTCGAGGTAGTCGTAGTAGAGTTCTATGCCTTGCAGATATTCGAGTACGGAGATGAATCCTTCGTCCATGGCGCGAGCCAGCATCTCGCTGTTGTTGGCCTCGGCGAGGGCACGTCTGTAGAGGTCGGCAGTATGCTGCAGTCCGGCCACACGCTCGTAGCCTGCTTGCAATTGGTTGCGTAGTTGCAGTTCGGCATCGGCTTCGTGAGCCTCGGCTGCACTGAGCGCGGTGCGTGCCGCGCGCACCCGGTTCTTGTTGGCCCAGAGAGGGAGGTTCATCCCTACGGTGAAGCCCTGCGAACGCTCGCCTGTGAGGTGGCGCTCGTTGATGTAGGTGGCCGAGAGTGTGGGTAGGTGCATGGCCTTGGACAGGGATAACTCACTGCGGCGTACCTCACGCTCCTCACGTGCCAGTGCCAGGTCAGGGCTGCGATTTACAGCCTCTTGATACCACGATTCGAAATCGCCAGTCAGCATTGCCGGTGCATATTCCTGTGCATCGAAAGCCAAGGGACGGCCACCGTTGAGGTGTGCCAAACGGGTCATCAGCACGTCATGCTCCATTTCTACACGCGCCTTCTCGGCTTCGAGGGCCGAGAGGCTGAGCACTACATTGTTGTAGGAGAGCACATCGGTGTCGCCACTGTCGAGACGGCGTTTTTCTACCTCCACCACACGTCGTGCATGACCCAAACGGCGGTCGAGTTCGGCGGCAAGGGCATTGTAATAGGTGATGTCAATGCATACGAGTTCGGCTTCGAGCAGTATGCCCATGCGATGGGCACGGTATTCCTCATCGACGAGCCGGTTCTTCTGCAGGGCTACCCCCTTGCGCTTGCCCAGCACGGTAGGCAGGTCGACAGACTGTCCCACGGTCAGCTCCGTCAGATTACCCGTCTGCTCGGCTCCTTCCCACATACGCTTGAGACCTACTTCGGGGTCGGCAAGCGTGATGCCGGTACGGTTCTCCAGTTTGCGTGCCTCGGCCTCCTTGCGTAGGGCGATGAGAGTGGTGTTGTTGGTGTCGATGCTGTCGAGGATTTCGGGAAATTGAAAACTATTCTCTTGTCCGCTAACTATTAATGCTGTGCTCATTGCCATAAGGGCGATGATGAATCTGTATTGCTTCATATAGTATAATCTTCAGTCTTGTCATCCTTCGCTATGCCTGTAATGACAAGTAGTGTTTTTATCATTTAGAATCCTTCCTCGTAATCATTATATACATAATAGGTACGATGAATCCATTGAGGAGGGTCGAGGTGGCGAGACCGCCAAGGATTACCTTGGCCATGGGACTCTGTATCTCGTTGCCCGGCAGGTCGCCCCCAAGTGCCAGGGGAATGAGCGCAAGGGCGGTGGTAAGTGCCGTCATCAGGATGGGGTTGAGACGGTCGGCCGAGCCGCGCAACACGCTATCTATCGTGGAGTATCCCTTGGCATTCAAGTCGTTGTAACGCTCGATGAGTAGCATTCCGTTTCGTGTGGCAATGCCGAAGAGTGAGATGAACCCGATGAGTGCCGGGATGCTCAGCTCTCCGCCCGTAAGCCATAGTACCAGTACGCCACCGATAAGAGCTAGCGGGAGGTTTACCAAGATGACAGCCGACTGCACCAAGCTGCGGAACTGATTGTACAGAAGCATAAATATCACCATAATGGCAAACACCGAAGCGATGAGAATGGTTCGCGAGACGTTCTCCTCATTTTCAAACTGACCGCCATACTGTATGTGGTAGTCTTCGGGGAGTTCAATCTGCTCCTCGATGATACGACGCATATCTGTCACCACTCCTCTGAGGTCGCGTCCAGCCACGTTGGCCGATACCACTACCTTGCGCTCCACGTTCTCACGGTTGATGGTGTTGGGACCCACCGACGATATCACATCGGCAATCTGCCCCAATGGCACTTTAGTGTCGCCGGCATCTACGATGAGGCGACGTATATCTTCGGCGGTGGCACGGCTGTCATCACCCACTTTGAGCGTGAGGTCAAACACGCGGCGACCCTCATAGACCTGCGACACCGCTTCGCCTGCGAGCAGCACACTTACCATGTCGGCAAACTCGGGCATCGTGACACCATACTTGGCCATCACATCGCGTTTAGGCACAATCTTCAGTTGCGGACGCTCTACCTGCTGCTCCACATTAAGGTCGGCAATACCCTCGACACCTTCGACAGCAGTCTTGATACGATTGCCTATGCGGTACATCTCATTGAGGTCGGTGCCGAATATCTTGACGGCGATGCTGGCGCGAGTACCCGAAAGCATCGCATCTATGCGGTGACTGATGGGCGCTCCTACTTCGATGTTGACACCGGGAAGTGTTCCTAACTTCTCACGCACCTCGGCGATGAGTTCGTCCTTGGAGCGGTCGGCCAGCTCGAAGGGGGCTTCTATTTCCGATACGTTTACTCCCAGGGCATGTTCGTCGAGTTCGGCACGTCCGGTCTTACGGCCTACAGTCTTTATCTCTGGGATGGTGAGTAGGAGCTCCTCGGCACGGCGCCCAATCTTGTCGGACTCTTCCAACGAGATACCCGGGAGTGTAGCCACATTGATTGTAAACGAACCCTCATTGAACGGCGGCAAGAACGAACGTCCCAACCCGAAGAAGGCCACCAATGCTACAATGAGCAGCACTGCAGTGCTTCCCAATACAGGCCAGCGATGACGGAGAGTCCATGAAAGAAGACGGGTGTATCCGTTCTTGAGCCAGCGGGTTACGGGAGGCTCTTTTTCTGAGTGTTCGGAATTCTCCGAGTTCTCTGACTTCTTCGTCAGCAGATAGCTACATAATACCGGAGTGAGCGTCAGCGCCACCAAGGTTGAGGCGCATAGCGCTACGATGAAGGCGATGCCGAGTGGTGCCAACATACGACCCTCCATACCCGTAAGGAAGAAGAGCGGAACAAAGCTGGCAATGATGATAAGCGTAGAGTTGAGGATGGGCATACGTACCTCCTTCGACGCATCGTAGATGACGGTGAGAACAGGGCGCCGTTGATCGACGGGTAGGGCACGGTTCTCTCCCAAGCGCTTGTATACATTTTCTACATCTACGATGGCATCATCGACCAACGAACCGATAGCAATAGCCAATCCACCGAGACTCATTGTGTTGATTGTCAGCCCGAAGGCGTTGAGCGTGAGTATGGCAACCACAAAGGCCAATGGGATGGTGACGAGCGAGATGAGTGTGGTGCGCACATTCATCAGGAACACGAAGAGTACGATGACCACAAAGAAGGCTCCCTCAATGAGAGCACTCTTCACATTGTCAATAGAGTTGTTGATGAAGCGCTCCTGACGGTATATGTCGGTGGTGAGCACCACATCGGCAGGCAGTTCACGCTTGAGGTCTTCGAGTGTAGCGTCCAACTTCTTGGTGAGTTCTAATGTACTCGTGTTGGGCTGCTTGGTCACGGTAAGGATTACGGCAGGCTCGGTGCGCAGTGAGGCCATGCCAAACTTGGGACGCTGGTTGCCAATCTTTACTTCGGCGATATGGTGCAGCAGCAGAGGCGACTCTCCGACTCGTTTCACTACCGTACGTCCTATCTCATCCACATCGTTTGTCGAGAGCATACCACGTATGATGTATTCGTTGCCATATTCATAGAGTGTGCCGCCCGTAGCATTCTGGTTCATGTCCGACACAACCTCCATCACCTCGCCCAACGAGACATCGTAGTGCATCATCTTCTCAGGACTCAGCAGAATCTGATACTCCTTCACCTCACCGCCAAGTACGGCAACCTGTGCCACACCACCCGTGGCAAGTAGACGCGGACGGATGGTCCAATCGGCCAAGGTGCGTAGGTCTTGCATCGAGGTCTTATGACCATCAACTGTGAGTCCTACAAACAGCACCTCACCAAGGATAGACGACTGTGGACCGAGTGTAGGCGTACCTACGTGCCCGGGCAATGCATCCATTACCGTAGCAATCTTTTCCGATACTATCTGTCGGGCCCGATAGATATCTGTGCCCCAATCAAACTCAACCCATACGATGGAGAATCCCGTAGTGGACGACGAACGTACACGCCGTACGTCGGTAGCACCATTCACGGCTGTCTCTATGGGGAATGTCACCAGCCGTTCCACCTCTTCGGGAGCCATACCCTTGGCTTCGGTCATTACCGTCACCGTAGGGGCATTGAGATCGGGAAACACATCCACATCCATCGTGGTAGCCGTATACAAACCAGCCACCATCAGCAACACCGACAGCACGAGTACGAGCAAGCGGTTGTTGAGTGAGAAACGTATAATCTTGTTTAACATAATATGAGGCCTCCCCTCTGTCCCTCCCAAGGAGGGGTGACTGAAACATCGCGAAGGATAAGGACTTTTTATTGTTAGTAATCGTGTTCATTGGGATTCCGAGTCACCTCTCCTGGGTGAGGGAGGCTCCCTTTAATGAGAGTGTCCGTGTGGTATAGCCGTAGACACCGAGGCGAGTTTTACTTGATAGGCACCATGAGTCACTACGCGCTCACCGTCGTGAAGGCCGTGGAGAATCTCCACACGCTCGCCGTCGCGACGGCCCAATGTGACTCCGCGTTTTTCGTACTCCTCATCGCAAAGCTGTATATATATATAGTATAGACCTTGCTCTTCTGTAAGTGCGCTGATGGGGATTGATATCACTCCTTCTTCGGGGGAGGTGAGCAAGTACACCTCGGCATACGAACCTGGCACGATGTCGCCTACATTATCGAATTCAAAGGTCACGGGGATATAGAACGAGGCTTCGTCAGTAGCAGCCTTTCCGTATGCTACGAGACCTCCATTCAGGTCGGCAGTCTTGTACAACTTGTCGGTATAGGTGGGGCGGAAGTTGGCATTGCTTACCTTGGTCAGCTGGGCATAGTCGCGCTCAGATACCTCGGCACGCAACTGCAAGCGACGTGTTTGGGTGACTATTGCTACAGGCTGTCCCACCTCCACATAGGCACCGTTGGGTACAAGCAACTGCTTCAGATAGCCGGCGATAGGCGATGTGAGCGAAGCTCCTTTGTCTGTCATCCCCTGTGCCTGCCCTTCGTAAGTGGTCTTGGCTGTCTCGTAGCGCAGGCGTATCTGTTCAAAATCCTTGGCTGATACAATCTTGTCATCTATCAGGCGCTTTGCACGCTCATATTCAGCCAAAGCCGTCTCGTAAGCCAGCTTGGCCTTGAGCAAGGGGTCGCCATCCTGCAACTTCTTGGCCGATATTCCCGCCAAAGTCTTGCCTGTCGTCACAGCCACACCCTCGACTATCGACGGGTCGGTGTAGTAGAGCACGCCAGCCGAAGTGGCTACCACTATGGCCTCAGAGCCTTTTGGAGCTTGTATGTGACCGGCTGTCTTGATGACTCCGCTGAAAGAGCCCTTTTGAACCACTTCTACCTTCAAGCCTGCAGCCTCGGCCTGTTGTTTGGTAAAGGCGATACCCTCACCATGCTTGTGGCTGTGTCCTTCGTGTTCATGAATATGGCCTTCGTGGCTATCCCCATGTTCATGAGTTTCGTGACTATGATTGTGCTCGTGAGCATGCGCCTCATGCAGATGTGCTTCGTGGTTGTGTTCATGCTCATGCTCGTGAGCAGCATTGTGCTTGCCACCACATGCAGCAAGAAACAAAGCTGCACATATACAAGCCAATGATTGCATTCGTCTGTTCATATCTGTCTATGTTTTATTCCTAATTCTATAAAATATGTCAATTTTACGTTTGCAAAGTTACAAAATCATCCATGCAACTTAGTTGCATTTTTTATCGATGTGCAGTTTGCCAGTATAAAGCACTTGATGAAGAAGGTGTTTCGCATCTACAATAAGGTAGGGTATAGACGTTATGATTAAGCAACTCTCGGTGTTAAGTTATAAAAGCGGACTCGTTTACAAATCGAGTCCGCTTGATCCTGCATGTGAAGTTGTGTTACTATTTCTGCAAGCTTGATTAATCCTTAATCTTTAGAATAAACTTTCGGATCTTCCTCTCTGCCTTCTTGAATGCCTTGTCTGTGTTCTTGGTGGCCATCACCTTGGTGGCGTAGGCTTCCAGCTTCTTGCGTTGGGTCAGTTCGTCGAGGGTGTAGCAGGGTACGGCTATCGCCTGCATGTCTTGCACGGATTCGCCCAACGAAGACCATGCCTCGAGGCACTGGCGCTCGGCATCGGTGATATGTATCACGGAACCGTGGCGCGGGGTGAAGGTGCCACGGGTGGGGGTGTCCTGTATGTAGGTGAAGTGCTTCAGGTCGCTACTCTTGCAGAACTGGTAGTGACCGTTGGCATAGCAGTCGTACATGAGCACATATTCGTTGCTGCCGATGAGGGGAAACACGCTGGAACCCTCGGTGGGGTATTGCCCAGGCTTCTGCAGGTGGCGGTACTCTACGTTATAGGGACCGGTGATAGTTTTGCTTGTGGCACGCATCACGCCCTGACGGGTGCGGAAGTTGCCCTTCGGATTCATCACCGAGCGGCCCTCGTCCTTGAAGAAGAGCACATATTCCTTGTTCTTGGTATCGTATACGATGTCGCCGTCGATGGCAGCCGTGCCGAAATCGAATAGCAACTGGGGTTCGGTGATGTCGGTGAAGTCCTCATTGGCATACGAATAATAGATGCGGAAATAGGGTTGGTTGAAGCGTGGGTCGTCGGTGGGATATTCCCAGTCGTGTCGGCCGATGGAGTAGTAGATCATGTACTTACCCTCCTCTGGATCCCAGATGGTTTGAGGTGCCCATACGGCATGCAGGTTCTTCTCGTCGAATCCTTCAAGGTCGGGGAAGCGGGTGGGGAAGTGTATGGCTGTGTGCTGCCAGTGTAGTAGGTCGGTGCTCTTCATCAGGATGAGGCCGTCGTTGCTCTGCCAACCCATATCGGAACGCATGTCGGTGAGCACCATGTAGAAGGTTTTGCCGTCCTCGGCACGTAGGATGTGCGGGTCGCGCACGCTCTTCTTCAATGCGATGGTGTCTGATGCTACCACGGGGCGGCCATAGTTGAGGGCACGGTAGTTGTAGCCGTCATCGCTGAGTGCATAGCGTACCTGCTCGCCGTCGGGCCAGTTGCCTGAGAAGTAGGCAAACAGGTAGGTGGTGTACTCTTGAGCCTGCATGCCGAGTGCGGTGGCGAGGCCGATGCATAGGGTCAAAATCTTGTTTCTCATAGCTTGTGAAAATGATTATATGGCTGCGAAGATACGAAAAAGAAAGGCAAAAATGGCATTTTTAATCAAGAAATGTTTATCTTCGCCGATGAATACAGATTTTAATGCTATATAAGATGAAAAAGTTGTTATGCTCCTTGGCGCTTCTCTGTGCCATGTCTGCCACAGCGCAGCGCGAAGCTACCATTACCCTCCATCCCGAAGAGGGTAAGAATGTGATTAGCCGTCATATCTACGGCCAGTTTGCTGAACATCTGGGTACCTGCATCTATGGTGGCCTTTGGGTGGGTGAAGACTCTGCTATCCCCAACACACAAGGTTATCGTAACGATGTGCTCGGTGCGCTTAAGGAACTAAGCATTCCCAACTTGCGTTGGCCTGGTGGCTGCTTTGCTGATGAGTATCACTGGATGGATGGTATAGGCCCCCGTGAGAATCGTCCCCGTATGGTTAACAACAACTGGGGAGGTACCGTAGAAGACAACAGTTTCGGTACGCACGAGTTTCTCAACCTCTGCGAGATTCTTGGATGCGAGCCTTACGTGTCAATGAACGTGGGTAGCGGCTCTGTGGAGGAGACGGCCAAATGGGTAGAGTATATGACTGCCAAGGATGGTCCTATGGCCAAGCTACGTAAAGAGAATGGGCGCGAGGAGCCTTGGAAGGTGAAGTATATCGGTGTGGGTAACGAGAGTTGGGGCTGTGGTGGCAACATGCGTCCAGAGTACTATGCCGACCTCTACCGCCGCTATCAGACCTATTGCCGTGACTATAATGGCAACCGCCTCTTCAAGATTGCCAGCGGTGCCAGCGACTACGACTACAACTGGACCGAGGTGCTCATGCGAAATGCTGCAGGTCACATGCGTGGCCTCTCGCTGCACTATTATACCGTGCTCACATGGAGCGGTAGCAAGGGCTCGGCACTCCACTTCACTGATGATGACTACTACTGGTGCCTTGGCAAGTGTCTCGGCATAGAGCCTGTGCTCAAGAAACACATGGAGATTATGGACCGCTACGACAGCCGCAAGCGTGTTGGCCTCATGGTCGACGAGTGGGGTACCTGGTGGGACGAGGAGCCCGGTACTGTGCGTGGCCACCTCTTCCAGCAGAACACCATGCGTGATGCTTTCGTGGCAGCGCTCTCATTCAACGTGTTCCATAAATATACTGATCGTATTCAAATGTGTAACATTGCGCAGATAGCCAATGTGCTGCAGTCGATGATTCTTACTCAAGGCGACAAGATGGTGCTTACCCCCACCTACTATGTGTTCAAGATGTACAAGCCCCATCAGGATGCAACTTTCATTCCTATGGATCTCACTTGCGATGAGATGCAGGTGAAGAATGAGCGCTACCGTCCCAGTCGCAGTGATGAGGAGCCTACCCGCACACTCCCCATGCTGAGCGCTACCGCATCGAAGAATAGCGAGGGTGCTATCCATATTTCATTGGCTAATGTAGACCTCAAGCAGAAGCAGGAGGTCGTCATCAATCTTGCCGACATCAAGGGTAAGAAGGTGACAGGCGAAATTCTGACTTCGAAGAATGTGGGCGACCACAACTCTTTTGAAAACCCCGATGTGGTGAAGACCACCGAGTTCAAGGGTGTCAAGGTGACCAAGGATGGCCTCAAGGTGACTCTGCCGGCTATGAGTATTGTGACACTGTCGATTGAGAATTGATACTCTCATACGGGTGTTTTATACCATGTTTGTAGAGAAAAAAGTGTAGTTTTGTACGCTATGATTGATGAAACTCTATTTAAGGATAAGAAGGCCGTGTATTACACGTTGGGATGCAAGCTCAACTTTTCAGAGACTTCGACCATCGGCCGAACATTGCAGGAGGTCGGATTTCGTACTGCTCGCCGTGGCGAGCAGGCCGATATCTGTGTGGTGAATACTTGCTCTGTTACCGAACAAGCCGACAAGAAATGTCGTCAAGCCATTCATAAACTCGTAAGACAGCATCCCGATGCCTTTGTGGTGGTAACCGGATGCTATGCACAGCTGCAGCCTGAGCAGGTGGCTGCAATTCCAGGCGTAGACCTTGTGCTGGGTATGGACAAGAAGGGTCAGTTGCTGGATTATCTGCACTCGCTCGATAAACGTGAAAGTGGAGAGATGGTTACCATTCCTACCAAGGATATACGCACCTTTGTCCCCTCATGTTCGCAAGGCGACCGCACACGGTTCTTCCTCAAGGTGCAGGATGGCTGCGACTACTTCTGTTCATATTGCACTATTCCGTATGCTCGTGGCCGCAGTCGTAATGGCACGATAGAGTCGTTAGTAGAGCAAGCCCGGCAGGCAGCTGCTGAGGGTGCCAGGGAAATTGTGTTGACTGGTGTAAATATCGGTGATTTTGGCAAAACTACAGGTGAGACCTTTATCGACCTTATTCGTGCGTTGGATACTGTAGAGGGGATAGAGCGCTATCGCATATCATCCATTGAGCCCAATCTGCTCACCGATGAGGTGATAGAGTTTGTATCCCGTTCGCGTGCCTTCATGCCCCATTTCCATATTCCGCTACAGGCGGGAAGTGATGCTGTGCTCAAGCTGATGCGCCGGCGATATGATACCGCTCTCTTTGCTTCGAAGATACAGAAGATACGCTCGTGTATGCCCGATGCTTTCATCGGAGTAGATGTTATCGTGGGCACACGTGGCGAGGAGGAGGCCTATTTCGAAGAGGCTTACCGTTTCATCGAGTCTCTGGATATCACTGCTCTGCATGTGTTCAGCTATTCGGAGCGTCCCGGCACCCAAGCACTGAAGATCGAGCATAAGGTGACTCCGCAGGAGAAGCATCGCCGCAGCGAACGTCTGCTGGCCCTTTCCGATGCCAAGCTGCACGCCTTCTACACCCGTCATATAGGTACTGAAGCGGTAGTGCTGCTCGAGAAACCCAAGGCAGGGCAGCCATTCCATGGCTTTACGGACAACTATATAAAGGTGGAGATTGCTGATTCCGCGGCTCGTGACAATGAGCTGGTGCGTGTGCGGTTGGGCGAGTATAACGAGGACGGCACGGCATTGTGTGCTGAAATACTGGATTCTTGATTCCTTATTCTTAACTCATAAAGAAAGTCGTGAGTTCTAATTTTCAATCTTTAATTTTCAATTTGTGAAGATAGCTGTAGTAATTCTCAACTGGAACGGTGAGCCGATGCTCCGAGATTTCCTCCCCTCGGTAGTGGCTCATTCACATTTGCCTGAAGGGGTAGGCGAAGTGGTGGTATATGTTGCTGATAATGGTTCAACAGATGGCTCTTTGGCACTGTTGGACAGTAATTTCCCTACGGTGCGCACCATCGTGTTCGACAAGAACTACGGTTTTGCCGATGGCTACAACAAAGCATTCGAGCAGATAGATGCCGAGTATGCAGTGCTGCTCAACTCCGACGTGGAGGTCACCCCAGGGTGGCTCATTCCGCTTGTCGAGTACATGGATCTCCATCCAGAGGTAGCAGCTTGCCAACCTAAGCTGATGGCCTGGCACAAGAAAGACGAGTTTGAATATGCCGGTGCTATGGGGGGATTCATCGACAAGTACGGCTATCCCTATTGCCGTGGCCGCATCTTTGACACCGTGGAGAGGGACTGTGGGCAGTACGACAGTGACATCCCCCTGCTGTGGGCCACGGGAGCCTGTCTGATGGTGCGCCTTCCCATATATAAAGAAGTGGGTGGACTCGATGGCCGTTTTTTTGCCCACATGGAAGAGATTGACCTATGTTGGCGACTACGTTGCCGTGGCCACGAGATACGCAGTGTGGCTCAGAGTATAGTATACCATGTCGGTGGCGCTACACTGAATGCAGGCAATCCGCGCAAGACCTTCCTCAACTTCCGTAACAACCTGCTGATGCTCTATAAGAATCTGCCTGATAGAGAATTGCATAGCGTACTGTTCGTGAGAGCCATACTCGACTACCTGGCAGCAGCCATGTTTTTCCTCAAAGGAGAGTGGGGGAGTGTGAAAGCTGTCTTCCGTGCCCGCCGTGAGTATCACCGTCTGAAGATCACGTTCCGTGCCTCGCGTGAGGAGAATCTGGCCAAAGCTTCCTCAATGAATGTACCCGAGCGCACCCGATTCTCTATACTATGGAAGTATCACCTGAAAGGTTGCAAGACCTACAATCAGCTGTGATCGACTTTTGCAAGTGAGCGAGTAAGGTAGGGTAAAGATAAATATCTTGCTCTACTTGGTAGAGAATGAGGAAAAAGTATTACCTTTGCGCCTCACAGCAGAACTGCACGGAAGGTGCAGACAAGCAATAAGATTAACAATAGGTAAAGAAACGAAACATTATGCAATATTATAGCACCAATCGGCAGGCACCGATGGCCTCGCTTGAGGAGGCGGTAGTACGTGGCCTTGCCACAGATAAGGGCTTGTACATGCCCGAACGTATAAAAGCCCTGCCAAAAGAGTTTTTCGACGGCATAGCCGGGATGAGTTTTCAGGAGATTGCCTATCATGTGGCCGACGCCTTCTTCGGTGAGGATATCCCAGCCGAGGACTTGAAGCGCATCGTGTATGATACGCTGGCATTTGATGCGCCCGTGGTGCATGTGGATGGCAATATCCATTCGTTGGAGCTGTATCACGGACCTACGCTGGCGTTCAAGGATGTGGGTGCCCGCTTCATGGCACGGTTGTTGGGATATTTTAATGGTCAACATGCTGCTTCCGCGATGACTGAAGCTCCCTCCCTTCGGGGGAGGGTGGGGGAAAAGGCTTCTCTTGTCAACGTGCTGGTAGCCACTTCGGGCGATACGGGTTCGGCAGTAGCCAATGGCTTCCTCGGCGTGGAGGGTATACACGTGTATGTGCTCTATCCGAAGGGCAAGGTGAGTGCCATACAGGAGTGTCAGTTCACCACGCTCGGGCAGAATGTTACGGCGTTGGAGGTCGATGGCGTGTTTGACGACTGCCAGCGACTGGTGAAGAGTGCCTTCATGGACGATGAGCTGAATGCACACATACGCCTCACCTCGGCCAACTCAATCAATGTGGCGCGATTCCTCCCGCAGGCGTTCTACTACTTCTATGCCTATGCACAGATGAAGCGTCAGGGCAAGGAGGGCGAACTGGTCATCTGTGTGCCCAGCGGAAACTTCGGTAATATCTGTGCCGGACTCTTTGCGCATCGTATGGGGCTGCCCATCAAGCGCTTCATAGCTGCCAACAACAGCAACGACATCTTTTATCAGTACTTGCTGACGGGCGAGTACCTGCCGCGTCCCTCGGTGCAGACCATTGCCAATGCCATGGATGTGGGCGACCCGAGCAATTTTGCCCGTATCCTCGACCTCTACGGGCATTCGCATGCCGAAATTAGCGGTCTCATCAGTGGTGCGGCCTACTCTGACGAACAGATTGCCGAGACGCTGAAGGATACCTATCATCGCACGGGCTATCTGCTCGATCCTCACGGAGCTTGCGGCTATCGTGCCTTACGCGAGGGGCTGCAACCTACGGAGCAGGGTCTGTTCCTTGAGACAGCGCATCCGGCCAAGTTCCGCGATACGGTAGAGGCCATCACGGGCGATGCTGTGGTGGTGCCTGAGAAGCTGCAGACCTTCATGCGCGGCACCAAGCTGTCGGTACCCATGACAGCACAGTTTGATGACTTCAAGGCTTACTTGATGAGTGTCTGAGTGGTGCCGAGACGCATGTGTGTCCAAAAGAATCTCGGAGAAATCAAAAAACAGATTCTTGTTCATAATTTTTAAGAAAAGTTTCTCCAATTGAACATTATTGCTTACTTTTGCCACTAAATAAAAACATAATCACACTATCATCTATAATAATGAGTACGAATAGACCTTTTATGGTATTCTCAGGCACAAAGTCGAGATACCTTGCAGAGCAGATTTGCGATGAGTTGGGGTGCAAGTTGGGCAATATGATTATCACGCACTTTGCCGATGGCGAGTTCGCTGTTTCATACGAAGAGTCGGTACGTGGTGCCGATGTCTTTTTAGTGCAGTCAACCTTCCCCAATTCCGATAACTTGATGGAGTTGCTCCTGATGATTGATGCAGCCAAGCGTGCCTCGGCTCACAGCATCATCGCCGTGATGCCTTATTTCGGTTGGGCACGTCAGGACCGTAAGGACAAGCCCCGCGTATCTATCGGTGCCAAGTTAGTGGCCGATCTGCTCAGTGTAGCGGGTGTGAACCGTATCATCACCATGGATCTCCATGCCGACCAGATTCAAGGCTTCTTCGATGTGCCCGTGGATCACCTCTACGCATCGAACGTGTTTGTACCCTATATCCAGTCGCTCAATCTCGAGGATCTCGTGATTGCTACCCCCGATGTGGGTGGCAGCAAGCGTGCCAGCAGCTACTCCAAGTATCTGCATGTGCCCCTCGTGCTCTGTCACAAGACGCGTGCCAAGGCCAACCAAGTGGAGTCTATTCAGATAATCGGCGATGTGGCAGGCAAGAACGTGGTGCTCATCGATGATATCGTAGATACTGCCGGCACCATCTGCAAGGCTGCCGATGTGATGTTCGAGGCAGGTGCCAAGTCAGTGCGCGCCATTGCATCGCACTGTGTGATGTCAGGACCCGCTCCCGGCCGTGTTGAGGTATCTAAACTGGAGGAGATTGTGTTTACCAACAGTATACCCTTCAATAGAGACTGCAACAAGCTCAAGCAGCTCTCTATCGCCCCGATATTTGCCGAGACTATTCGTCGTGTGATGTCAAACGAGTCAATCAGTTCACAATACATTATTTAAACGAGATATGAAGAAATTTGGATTAGTGGCTATGGCTGCCCTGATGATGGTAGCCTGCCAAGGCAACAAGAACGCTTATACCATTTCGGGAACCTACGATGCCGCTGCCGAGGGCGACTCGGCAAGCCTGCAGCTCATGGAGGGTCGCAAGTTGGTGGATCTCCAGAAGGTGCCTGTAGTGAATGGCAAGTTTGAATTCCAGGGTGTGGCCGATAGTGTGCAGGTAGCTGCCGTGAGCATCGGTGATGCCTTCTGCCAGCTCTTCCTGGAGCCCGGTCAGATTCAGGTAGACCTCAAGGCCAATCAGATGGCATTTGCCCTCGGTACCCCGAACAACAATGCTTACGAAGCCTATATGTCTGACATGAAGGCTCTCGAGGACGAGTATGCCGAGATTGCCAAGAGTGCACAGAACCCCGACCTCTCAGAGGCCGAGAAGGACAATATCAAGAAGTTGATGGGTGAGTTCGAGGAGAAGTACTACCAGGCTGTGAAGAACAGCATTGCTGACAATGTTGGCAACGACTTTGGCCTCTACAACCTTTGCAACAGCTACTATTACTACTCCCCCGAGGAACTTGCTCCTGTGCTTGAGGGTTATCTGGCTGCTTTCCCTACCCATGCGCGTCTGTTGCGTATCAAGGCCAACAACGACCTCTCCTTGGAGACTGCCGTAGGCAAGCAGTTCAAGGATTTCGAGATGCCCGATGTGGATGGCAATATGCACAAGCTCTCAGAATATATCGCTGCAGGTGAGGTGACACTCGTAGACTTCTGGGCAAGCTGGTGCGGTCCCTGTCGTCAGGAGATGCCTGCCGTAAAGGCTGCATACGAGGCTTACAAGGACAAGGGATTCGGCATTGTAGGCGTGTCGCTCGACAATAATAAGGAGGCATGGGTGAAAGCCATTGCCGACCTTGGCATAGAGTGGCCTCAGATATCTGACCTCAAGGGCTGGGGCTGCGAAGGTGCCAAGCTCTATGGTGTCAACTCAATCCCTGCTACCGTACTTGTGGCCAAGGATGGCACCATCCTGGCAAAGAACCTCCGTGGCGATGCCATTCAGGAGAAGTTAGCTGAAATACTGAAGTAATTATCCCGGATAGATTAATTGGCGATAATTTTAGAACTGATTCTATAGTGCAGGGTGTGTCACACAGAAGTGATGCACCCTGCCTTTTTTAAGATATCATAGGGGCGGACTTGTTACGGTATATTATGAGGCCTGCGAGCACCTTCCCGATCACCAGCTCCAATGCCGTGCCGCACCTACAGCAACAGGCAGGCGCGTTTGCGGCATAATGCTTGCTGGACTAACCTCGATAAAAGTAATATTCCAAGACTTGGAATATATATTGCCAGTCTTGGAATGAATATTGCCAGTCTTGGAATATAGAACATCTGGCGCAAAGCGTAAAATTTCTCTGTTCTAAAACTTGAAAATAATCAGGCATTCTTCATTTGCAATTCAGAATTATATTGTACCTTTAGTCTGCTGGCGCAAACAGAAAGGCTGCGCCTCAGAAAAATGCAAGTAAACTTGCTTTTTCGTTCGGTTTGCACTAATTTTGCTGCATCTTCGCGCCTATACCTTGATTCACTTTTACGGATTAAGGTGGCAGGGTG